>NZ_JBDTTH010000068.1:0-22675 GCF_039930745.1 Polaromonas sp.
CGATGTTCTGCTGGACCTGGCTGATCACCGCCTACCTGCTGATCGCCGTGATGCCGGTGCTCGCCGGCGCGATCACGATGACGCTGACCGACCGCCACTTCGGCACCAGCTTCTTCAACCCCGCCGGCGGCGGCGACCCGGTGATGTTCCAGCACATCTTCTGGTTCTTCGGCCACCCCGAGGTCTACATCATGATTCTGCCGGCCTTCGGCATCATCAGCCAGATCATTCCGGCCTTTGCCCGCAAGCGCCTGTTCGGCTACGCCTCCATGGTGTACGCCACCGGCTCCATCGCCATCCTGAGTTTTGTCGTGTGGGCGCACCACATGTTCACCACCGGCATGCCGGTGACAGGCCAGCTGTTTTTCATGTACTCGACCATGCTGATCGCCGTGCCCACGGGCGTGAAGATCTTCAACTGGATCGCAACGATGTGGAAAGGCTCGATGACCTTCGAAACCCCCATGCTGTTCGCGGTGGGTTTCATCTTCGTGTTCACCATGGGGGGCTTCACCGGCCTGATCCTGGCGGTTGCGCCTATCGACATCCAGGTGCAGGACACTTACTACGTGGTGGCCCACTTCCATTACGTGCTGGTGGCCGGCTCGCTTTATGCGCTGTTCGCCGGTTATTACTACTGGTCGCCCAAGTGGACCGGCGTGATGTACAACGAAACCCGCGGCAAGATCCACTTCTGGTGGTCGCTGATTTCCTTCAATGTGACCTTCTTCCCGATGCACTTCCTCGGACTGGCCGGCATGCCGCGCCGTTATGCCGATTACCCGATGCAGTTTGCCGACTTCAATGCGATTGCCAGCGTGGGCGCCTTCTTCTTCGGCTTTGCCCAAGTCTATTTCTTCTTCTTTGTGGTCCTGCCGACGATGCGCGGCAAAGGCGAAAAAGCGCCGCAGCGCCCCTGGAACGATCCCGATGGTGCAGGCGCCGAAGGCCTCGAGTGGGAAGTCGCATCTCCCGCTCCCTTCCACACTTTTGAAACACCTCCCCGCCTGGACGCTACCGCGACCAAGGTTGTGGGTTACTGAGCTTGCAGGCAAGCAGCCGGCGCGCCATGACACCCGAACAGAAAAAGAACAACCTGCGGCTGGGGTTGATCCTCGCCTCGATTGCCATCGTGTTTTTTCTCGGGTTCATGGCCAAGCTGGTATTTTTCGGCAAAGGCTGAGGCATGGGTCTGAAGCGCGAAAATTTCCGGATGGTGGGCAAGCTGGGCGTGATTGTGCTCGGCATGTTTGCCTTCGGTTATGCGTTGGTGCCCATTTACAAAGCCATTTGCGAAGTGACGGGCATCAACATCCTGGCGCTGGGCGACCGGCAGATTCCCGGTGCGACACCGAAGACGTCGGCCAATACGCAGGTCGACACCAGTCGCAGCATCACCGTCGAGTTCGATGCCAACGCACGCGGACCCTGGATGTTCAAGCCGGCGGTGCGTTCGCTGCAGGTTCATCCGGGTGAACTGGCGACGGTGATGTACGAGTTCCAGAATGTGCAGAGCCGCACCATGTCGGCCCAGGCGATACCGAGCTACGCACCGGTCCAGGCTGGCGCGCATTTCAACAAGCTCGAATGCTTTTGCTTCAACCAGTACACGCTCGCGCCGGGAGAAAAAAAACAGTGGCCGGTGGCCTTTGTGATCGATCCCAAGCTGTCCAAAGACGTGAGCACCATCACACTGTCCTATACTTTTTTTGAGGTCGGTGGCAAGACGCCGGCAGCGCCCACGGCCGGCCCGGTCGCGGCGGTTGATCTGGCCAGGCAACGTCCTGAACCCGGCGTATGAACACACCGGTGACGCAGCGCAAGGGCTCGATCTGGCGCACCATCAAGGCGGTGAGCTGGTCGTTCGTCGGTTTGCGTAGCCGGGGCGAGTACGAAAAAGACGTCGAGCAACTCAATCCGGTGCACATTGTTATTGCAGCGCTGGTCGGGGTGCTTGTTTTTGTCGGCTGCCTGATTCTTCTGGCCACCTGGGTGGTAGGGAAGTAAGCGCAGCGCGTCAGGCCATTGATTTTTTTGAATACTAGAATTTAGCGAAACAGGAGTTGGAAATGTCTTCAGCAGCGCATGCAGGAACCCCTTATTACTTCGTCCCGGCGCCCTCGGCCTATCCGGTGATGGCGGCCATCGGCCTGTTTTTCGTCTTTTTTGGCGGAGGCCAGTGGATCAATGGCGCAGGCTGGGGTGCTTATTCCCTGGCTTTCGGCATGGTCTGGTGGCTGGCTGTGCTGTTCTTCTGGTTCAGTGCCGCGGTAAGGGAGAGTGAAGGTGGGCTTTACGGGCACAAGGTTGACCTGTCCTACCGCTGGAGCATGAGCTGGTTCATTTTTTCGGAAGTCATGTTTTTCGGCGCCTTCTTCACGGCACTGTGGTGGGCGCGTGTGCATTCGGTGCCGGAATTGGGCAGCCTGGAAAATGCCTTGCTCTGGCCCGACTTCAAGGCCGTCTGGCCCAGCATTGCGGCCGGTGCCACTGCGTCGCCTGCTGGCATCATCGAGCCGTTCACGACCATGGGGCCTTTCTGGCTGCCGACCATCAACACCGCCTTGCTGTTGAGCTCCGGCGTGACGCTGACCATTGCCCACCATGCCTTGCGCGAAAACCATCGCGGCAAGACCGTCGCCTTCATGTGGCTGACCGTGCTGCTGGGGATCACCTTCCTGGGCGTGCAGGGCTACGAGTACTTCCATGCCTACTCCGAGCTGAATCTGAAGCTCTCGTCCGGCGTGTACGGCTCGACCTTTTTCATGCTGACGGGTTTCCACGGTTTCCACGTGTTTGTTGGCATGCTGATGCTGCTTTTCATCACGCTGCGCCTGCAAAAAGGGCATTTCACGGCGGAGCGACACTTCGGGTTTGAAGGTGCAGCCTGGTATTGGCACTTTGTGGACGTCGTGTGGCTGGGCCTGTACGTCCTGGTCTACTGGCTCTGAGGCGCCCGCCGCCCGGCAGGTGTGACGCGCGTTGCGCTGCTGCAGGCGGCGAGAAAACAAAGGCCGCCATCAGCGGCCTTTGTCTTTTGCTCTTTTATTTGCCGACCGCGATGCCGGTAGGCTGGATATAGCCCATTTTCCAGGCAATCAGGATGCAGACAAACAGCACAATTGAAAAGCCGACGCGAAAGGCCAGCGCGCGCGCCATGTTGCCGCTTTTCGCCTTGCCGCCACTGCCGCCTTTCAGCATGAAAAACAGTGCAGATCCGAGGCTGGCAAGGATGGCCAAAAATGCGATTGCTACAAGGTAGGTCATGAGCAGGATTATCAGCGCATGAGCCCAGCTTTGCTCCAGGTCCGCTTTTGGGTGGTGACTCTGGCCGCCCTCTTGATGGCCGGCCTGACGTTTTCGCTCGGGCAATGGCAGTGGCGCCGGGCCGCCGACAAGATCGCGCTGCAGGCTGCGATTGATGATAAAAAAAGGCTGCCAGCCCTTGATGCTCCGTCGCTTATAGCTACAAAAAACATAGCGGATGTAACGTATCGGCAGGCCTCGTTGCAAGGTGTCTGGCAGGAGGCGCATACCGTCTACCTGGACAACCGCCCCATGGTCGGCAAGCCCGGTTTCTGGGTGGTGACGCCGCTGGCGTTGGAGGGCGTTCGCCCGTGGCTGCTTGTGCAGCGCGGCTGGATCCCGCGGGATTTCAATGACCGCACGCGCCTGCCCGCGATTTCAACGCCACCCGGCCTGGTCAGTGTGGCTGGCCGCATGGCCCCGCCACCGTCCAAGCTATACGAGTTCGCAGGCGTGCAGAGCGGCCGCATCCGGCAGAATCTCGATGTCGCTGCCTTCAGTGCGGAAATTGGCCAGCCTTTGCTGCCTGCGTCGCTGCTGCAGACCGGCCCGGCAAGTGAAGGTTTATTGCGTGACTGGCCGGAGCCCACACTGGGCGTCGACAAACATTACGGTTATGCCTTCCAGTGGTTCGGTTTGTGTGCCCTCGTCGTGGGGCTGTATGCCTGGTTCCAGCTGATTTCTCCGCGCCGCAAAAAGCGGCCTCCATCTCGTCTCCACTCCTGAACGGCGATCCCAACGTGCAATATCCACAGCCCGATTCTTCCCTGTCGCCTCCTGCCGGTCACGCCGCAACAGCCGGCCAGGACCAAGCCCTGGGCCTGACCGTGCACGCCATGCCGCAATTTGACGCTGCCGCTGCTGCGCGGGTTCCGGACACCCGGGCGGGCCGCTGGAAGATGCTGGCTGTGCTGCTGGTCTGCGCGGCGCCGGTGGTCGCCTCCTACTTCACCTATTACGTGGTCCGTCCTGAAGGCCGGCGCAATTACGGCGAGCTGATCGACCCCCAACGACCCTTGCCGGCACTGACTGCCGTGGCATCTGACGGGCGCGCTGTCGAGTTGCCGGCGCTCAAGGGCCAGTGGCTGCTGGTCAGCGTGGCCGGCGGCGCCTGCGACAGCGTTTGTCAACAACACCTTTATTTCCAGCGCCAGTTGCGCGAGTCGTTGGGCCGCGAAAAAGAAAGGCTCGACCGTGTCTGGCTGGTCAGCGATGAAGCCGCCATTCCGGGTGCGCTCGACGCTGCGTTGCAGGGTGCCACCGTGCTGCGCGTTGCCGGTCTGGAACAGTGGCTGCAGGCCGCCCCTGGCCAGGCGCTGGCAGACCATTTGTATGTGGTCGATCCACTCGGCAACTGGATGATGCGGTTCCCTGCCCGCATGGACGCCGCCGGTGCCGCCAAAGCCAAGCGCGACCTGGAGCGTTTGATGCGCGCTTCGGCCTCCTGGGACAAGGAAGGCCGGTGAGGATGTTGGCCCCCACGCTCCCCACTGCGTGTGGTTCGCTGCCCCCCGAGGGGGCGCTGCGCCTGCGGCCCGGCGAAGCCGGTTCCGCGGCCCCGGCTGGCGAGGGGATGGAGTGCCCGTGGCAGCGGTTGAGGGGCGAGCATGGACGCGCCTGATCTGTACAACCTGAGCCCGGCGCTGCGCCTGATGGCCACGGGCTTGGCGCTGGCACTGGGCCCGCTGGCCTGGGTCTGGCTGCGCAATAAAAACCAGCCCATGGCGCGGCGCCTGCGGGTGCTCACGCTGGTCACCCTGTTCCTGACTTTTGACCTGGTGCTGTTTGGTGCCTTCACCCGGCTGACTGATTCTGGGCTGGGCTGCCCTGACTGGCCTGGGTGTTACGGCCATGCCAGTCCCGTGGGCGCACATCAGCCCATCAGCGACGCACAGGCGGCCATGCCCAGCGGGCCGGTCACGCATTCCAAGGCCTGGGTGGAAATGATTCACCGCTATCTGGCGACCGGGGTGGGGGTGTTGATCCTGACGCTGGCCGTGGCCACCTGGCGGGAGCGCCGTGCCGCAGGGCGTGGGGGTCATACGCAGGCATTCCTTCAAGCCAGGGCCGCGGAACCGGCTTCGGGCCGCAGGCGCAGCGGCCCCCTCGGGGGAGAGCAGCGAACCACACACAGTGGGGAGCGTGGGGGCCCTATTTCCACATGGTGGCCGGCATGGACCCTCGTCTGGGTGTGTATCCAGGGCGCATTTGGCGCACTGACCGTCACGATGAAACTGTTTCCGTTGATCGTCACCCTGCATCTGCTGGGCGGGCTGGTTCTGCTTGCCTTGCTGCGCGCCCAGGCCGTGCGTTATGCACAGGCGCAAGGGTCGTCCATGCCGGTTCCCTTGCCTGCAGGCACCTGGCTGCTGCTGGTGGTCACCTTTGCCCTGCTGTGGCTGCAGGTCGCACTCGGTGGCTGGGTCAGCACCAACTATGCAGTGCTGGCCTGCACAGATTTTCCGGCCTGCCAAGGCAGCCTCTGGCCAGCGATGGACTTCAGGGAAGGTTTCACCTTCTGGCGTGCGCTGGGCGCGGGGCTGGATGGCAACAACATCAGCTTCCAGGCCCTGACGGCCATTCACTATGTGCACCGGCTCACCGCCTACGTCGTGTTTGCCGCGCTGCTGTTGCTGGCTGTGCGGCTGCGCGATGTTCCTGGTACGCGTTCCTATGGCTGGTGGCTGGGTGCACTGGCGTTGTGGCAGTTCGCGACCGGCCTGAGTAATGTTGTGCTGGGCTGGCCGATGGTGGCAGCGGTTGCGCACACCGGCGGTGCAGCTGCCCTGGTGGTGGTGATGACCGGCGCGCTTTTTTCCAGCTACCGTGCGCCAATACCGGCAAGTGCGTCAAAATTGAGGGCTTCCACCTTATGAATCCCTCCGACTCTTCCGCCTCCGTGGCGGCCACTCCCTTCGTGCCTTCCAAATTTGCGCAGTTTTACGCGCTGACGAAGCCGCGCGTGGTGCAGCTGATTGTGTTCTGCGCGCTGATCGGCATGGTGCTGGCGGTACCCGGTGTGCCCGGCTGGGCCGATGTGAAACTGGCCATTGTGGCATGCGCCGGCATCTGGCTGGTGGCCGGCGCGGCGGCGGCCTTCAACTGCCTGGTGGAGCAGCAGATTGATGCGAAGATGAAACGTACCGCGTGGCGTGCCACCGCGCAGGGACAGATCAGCAATCCACTGACCCTGGCCTTTTCCACCGTGCTGTGCGCTATCGGCTCCTGGATTCTCTATGCCTGGGTCAACCCCCTGACCATGTGGCTGACCTTTGCCACCTTTGTGGGTTATGCGGTGGTCTACACCGTGATCCTCAAACCGCTGACCCCGCAGAACATCGTGATTGGCGGCGCTTCGGGCGCCATGCCGCCGGTGCTGGGCTGGGCCGCCATGACCGGCAGCGTCAGCCCGGAGGCCCTGATTCTTTTCCTGATTATTTTCCTGTGGACGCCGCCGCACTTCTGGGCGCTGGCGCTCTACCGTGTGGAGGACTACCGCAAGTCCGGCCTGCCCATGCTGCCCGTCACCCACGGCAACGCGTTCACGCGCCTGCAGGTGTTCCTGTACACGCTGGTGCTGTTTGCCGCCTGCCTGATGCCCTTTGTGTTCAAGATGAGCGGCTGGCTTTACCTGGTGGTGGCCATTGGCCTGAGCGTGGGCTTCAGTTGGTATGCCTGGCGGCTGTGGCGCAACTATTCCGACGCACTGGCGCGCAAGACTTTCCGCTTCTCGCTCATCCACTTGTCTGTTTTGTTTGCGGCCTTGCTGCTCGACCACTATCTCGTATGAACACTTTTCCCGCGTCCCCCGACAGACGAAGTACTCTCAAATTGATAGCTGGTGGCGCTTTACTGTCGGGGGCTACAGGCCTTTTTGGCTTAATATCCGGCTGTACCGATACAAAACCGCAGTTCGCCAGCATTGACATCACCGGCGCCGACTATGCCCGCGACTTTGCCCTGGCCGACCACAACGGCCAGGCGCGCAGCATCAAGGATTTTCAGGGCAAGGTGGTGGTGGTGTTTTTCGGTTACACCCAGTGCCCCGACGTGTGCCCGACCTCGATGGCTGAACTTGCCGAAGTCAAAAAACTCCTGGGCGCCGACGGCGAGCGGCTGCAGGGCCTGTTTGTCACGCTGGACCCCGAGCGCGACACGCGGGAAGTGCTGAAGGCTTACATGGCCAACTTCGACCCGACCTTCCTCGCCCTTCGCCCCGAACTCGACAAGCTGCCGCAGGTGGCGCGGGACTTCAAGATTTTCTATAAGAAAGTGGATGGCAAGACGCCTGGCAGTTACACGCTGGACCATTCGGCCGGCAGCTATATCTTCGACCCGCAAGGCCGCGTCCGCCTGTACAGCCGTTACGGTAGCGGCCCTGCGGCGTTGGCGTCCGACGTCCGCCTGCTGATCAAAAACAACTGATTCCGTTTCTAAATCATCCGTGCACTTTGTCGGCTTCGCTAGCCGTACGTCTGTACTGTCGTCGCTTCGCCTTCGCGTTCACGAATGATTTAGAAATGGAATGAAGCCGCCTGCCTGCGGCCCCTGTGGCAGCAGGCAAAAAAAAGCCTGCACACGATGGTCGTATGCAGGCTTTGGGCGAGCGCCGCGCTGGGCGGCGTTGCCGTCAAGTCATCAGGCGTAGGCCGCGAGGACCTTTTTCATTTTTTTCATGGCCGCCACTTCAATCTGGCGAATGCGTTCGGCGCTGACTTTGTACTCGGCGGCCAGATCATGCAGCGTCATACCGCCTGATCCGTCGTCGTTGACCTTGAGCCAGCGTTCCTCAACGATGCGCCGCGAACGATCATCCAGGCCTTCCAGCGCGGTCGTGATGCCGTCGCTGGCGAGGTAGTCGCGCTGGCGTGACTCCATCAGCTGGGTCGGTTCCTGCGTCGCGTCCGACAGGTAGGCGATCGGGCCAAACGCGTCTTCACCATCATCGCTGGGGCTCGGGTCCAGTAGCACGTCGCCGCCGGACATGCGCTGCTCCATCTCGATGACCTCCTCGCGCTTGACGTTCAGCGTTTTTGCCATCGAACTGATCTGGTCCTCGGTCAGGGTGTCGCGGTGCGTCGCCACATCGGCATCGTCCTTGAAGCCTTGTTTCATCGAACGCAGGTTGAAAAACAGCTTGCGCTGCGCTTTGGTGGTTGCAACCTTGACCATGCGCCAGTTTTTCAGGATGTACTCGTGCATCTCGGCCTTGATCCAGTGCAGCGCATAGCTGACCAGACGCACACCCTGGTCTGGATCAAAGCGTTTGACCGCCTTCATCAGGCCAATATTGCCCTCCTGGATCAGGTCGGCATGGGGCAGGCCGTAACCCAGGTATTTGCGCGAGGTAGCCACTACCAGACGCAAGTGAGAGAGCACTAACTTACCGGCAGCTTCCAGGTCGTTCTCGTCCTTGAGCTTGCGGGCGAACTCCTGCTCCTGCTCCAAAGTGAGCATGGGCAGGCGGTTGACCGCAGAAATATAGGCGTCCAGGTTACCCAGGGGCGGCAAAAGCGACCACGGATTGGTGGTCGCCAATGCGGTAGTGGCAGGGCTCACCTTGGGGGAAAGGGCATAGGACATAGAGCAAAACTCCTTTTCTGAAGTCAAATATTAGCACTCTGTTGGAGGGAGTGCTAAGCAATAGGTTCAATGGCTTTGATAGGGTACGGCTAACTGGTAGTTACCCTGATTTTGTGTCCCATTCTCCCGCCTTAGTTCCATCGGCCCTGTAGGCCGGAAGCGGGGAGCGGGGGCATCAAAAAGCCCATGTTTGCCATCATGGGCGGCTCCGGGCCGCTACATCCATCCTCGGCGCCCCGCCAGTTTTTGCCGCCGGGGTGCCGTCCGGACAGGGCGCGTGGGGTGCTCAGGAACGGGGTTGGTCGTCGCGAATTTCGCGTACTTCCACGTCCACGACCTCGCCGCTACGGGTGGGTGCGGCCTCACGCGTGCCGGTTCCCGGCCAGGCGGGCTGGGAGGAAAACCGCTGGAAACGCCCAAACACAACAGGATTGGGTTTCTGGCCGGTGAACAGCGAGCGCAGCAGGCCCAGCGCCAGCAGGACGAGGCTGGCCAGCAGCAGGCTCACCGCAAAAATTGCGGCGAAAGTCCAGAGGACCAGGCGCAGGATGAAACGAAGAATGCGGCTAACAAAGCTGGGCACGTGGCAAATTCCCGTAAGAGTCAGAAGGATGCATCTGCGGGCGAAGGCCTCAGATTCAACCGGGGCTGAGCGGATTTACCAGCGAATGCCGAGCTTGACGAAAAGTTTACTCAGCACAAACAGCGGCCCCACCCAAAGGTACTGGATGTCCTCTAAGAAAGAGGGTTTTTTGCCCTCCAGCTTGTGGCCCACAAACTGCAGGATCCAGGCGCCGACAAAAATTCCGACAGACAGGGGAAACACAAGGCCATCGCCTACGGCATGCACCAGCGCAAGCAGGATGGCTGACCAGAGGATCATGGCGCCGAAAAAGACCAGCGACAATCTCAGGTAGTACACCATGCTGGCCGCGATAAAGGCATAGGCCAGGTAGGGGTGCAGGGTCAACATCATGCCAAGCAGGCTGAGCATGATCAGCGGAATGGCGACGAAATGAATGAGTTCGTTTTTCGGATTCCTGTGGCTTTCGCTGTAGTGAGCGAGCAGGCGGTCAACCTGGCGCGTGCCGTCAGAAGCGGTGGGTGTGGTGGTGTGGTTCATGGTGCCTCCGGGAGGAGAGTCGAAACACTCCCTCCCAAAACACTTTAATGGATGGCTGCTGTTTGCGAAAGCAGGGGAATTACTGCATCCCCCTCCCTCCAAAGTAGTACAAAAGCGCGAGCCGGCTCCCGATCAAGTGGCGGTGATTTTCGCGGTCCGGATGATGCGGCTCCAGCGTTCGATCTCGCTCTTGAGAAAACCGGCGAAGTCGCCAGCTCCTTTGGGAGAGACGCGAAAACCCTGTTGCTTGGCGCGCTCTTCCACATCGGCACTGAACATGATCTTGATCATCTCACGCGAGTAGCGCTCCACGATGGCGTCCGGCGTTTTGGCCTGAATCATCGCTGCGGTCCAGTTTTCAACATACAGGCCGGGCATGCCGGATTCCATCGCGGTCGGCACGTCGGGAACCATGGGGTGGCGGCTCAGTCCGCATATCGCCAGGGCGCGCAGCTTGCCGCTCTTGACGTGGGCAATGGATTCCGGGAAGTTCGAAAAAATCACATCCAGCTGGCCACCAATCAGGTCGATCATGGAGGGCGCGCCGCCCTTGTACGGGATATGCGTCATGTGCGTCTTGTTCAGATCGTTGAACAGCGCCATGGTCAAGTGCGCCGGCGTGCCGTTGCCGCTGGAACCCGCGTTGAGTTGCTTGCTTTTCGCGACCGCCATCAGGTCTTTGAAGTCCTTGATCGGGCTGCCCGTGGGCACCACCACCAGCATGGGCGAGCCCGCCAGCAGCGCGACGGGCCGCAGGTCCTTGGTCAGGCTGTATGGCGCATTCGGAAACAGTGAAACATTGGCAGCATGCGTGAGGGTAATGGCCAGCAGGCTGCTGCCGTCGGGTGTCGATTTGGCCACCTGCTCGGCGCCGATCTGGGCATTGCCGCCGGCCTTGTTTTCCACGATGACCGAAACCTTCCAGGCCTCGGCGAGTTTTTGCGCCACGGTGCGAGCCATCATGTCTGTCAGACCGGCGGGTGCGAAGGGCACGACATATTTGATCGTGCTTCCCGGCTTTGGAAAGCTGGGGGTTTGGGCCCAGGCGGGTAGCGCGCCCAAAGTAGCGCCAGCGGAAGCCAATACGATGTCTCGACGTTTCATGTCATTCTCCATGGTTGCCTTCTTTCATCGAATCCGCCATTGCCGCGTGGGACGACCCATGCAGCCCCGGCGGGTTATGCGGCCAGCCTGTCCAGCTGGTCTTTCAGTGCATCCGGAATCGTCAGCCCTGAATTTCTTGCCTTTTCTTCGAGGCTCATTCTTCTCGCGCCTGCCAGGCGCACGCCATCGTCAATCAGCATTTCACTGACGAGTGTCTCCATTCTTGCGAAATACACGTCCTTGCCGGCCAACGCGCCCGGGTCGATCACGATAAAGGCCTGGCCGATGCGCGGCGCATTGCCTTCGTCTTCAAAAAACGAAGAGGCTTCAAAACCAAATTGAGCCCCTATGACGGCTGTGACCATCAACTCAACAATCAACGCCAGCATCGCCCCCTTGGGGCTGCTGACTGAACCCAGTGGCAGCATTGCGCCTGTCAGGCCGGCTTTGGCGTCGGTGGTGGGGCGGCCTTCGCTGTCGAGGGCCCAACCTAGGGGAATGGGCTGGCCGTCCCTGGCCGCGACCATCAGCTTGCCGCGAGCCACCTCACTCAGCGAGAGATCGATCATCAACGGGTCGGCATTTTTGCGCGGAAAAATGGCTGCCACGGGGTTGGTTCCGAAGATGGGGTGTTTGCCACCAGCGGCGGGCATGGCCGCAGGCGAGTTGGCAAAGGCCAGACCCACCATGTCTGCCTTGGCCACGGCACGCAGGTGGTCTACCAGCACGCCGCAATGGTGGCTGTTGGCAACGCCGGCAAAACACACGCCCAGCTTCGTGGCGGTGGCAACGGCGGTAGCAATGGCCAGGTCGCATGCCGGAAAGGCAAGACCTTGCGCGGCATCGACCAATACTGCTGCGCCCTTGTGTTGCACCACCCTGGCTTGTGCACCGCCAACGGCACGGCCATTGCGCAGATGGGTCGCGTATTGCGCTACCCGGCTCAGGCCATGTGACGCCAGTCCTTGCATTTCGGCGCTGACCAGTGCTTTGGCGGTGCTGGTTGCCATGGCTTCGCCAGCGCCGGCAAGGCGCAGCGCGCGAGCCGCCAGGTCAGTGGCTTCTTCAATACTCAGTGGGGTCATTCAGGCCAGGCTTCTCAACACTTTGTCGGCAATCATGAAAGACACACGCTCGTTGGCTTCGAAGGTGACGCCGGAGATGTGGGGACTCAGGAGCAGGTTAGGGCAATTCTGCAACGATGCGTCGGCGGACAGGGGTTCTGTGTCGAAAACATCGATGGCGGCACCGCCCAGATGGCCTGAACGTAGCGCGGCCGCCACAGCTGGCAAGTCCACGATATGTCCGCGCGAGGTATTAATGAGCACGGCCCCCTTCTTCATGGCGGCAATTCGTGCGGCATTGAAAAGACCCCGTGTGGAGTCCACCAACGGAACATGCAGGGTGATCACGTCCGCCTGGCCCACCAGCGCGTCCAGGCCGGAAAATGCGACTCCTGTCTGACTGAACACCGCCGCGTCGGCGTTGAGCACGGCATCAAACGCGATGACCTTCATGCCCAGGCCTTGCGCCATGCGCGCTGTCATTTGCCCGATGAAGCCAAAGCCGATGACGCCAAGCGTCTTGCCTGCGGTTTCGCGACCATTGCCCAGTACCGTGCGCGGCCACTGACCGCCGGCAACCGCCTCCGTTGCTGTGAAGGCACCACGCAGCAGCATCATGGTGCTGGCAATCACGTATTCAGCGACGCTGAGTGCATTGGCGCCCGTGGCCGGAATCACTGTAATGCCTTTTGCTTCACAACCAGTGACATCAATGTTGTCTAGGCCTACACCCAGCCGGCCCACCACTTTGCATTTTCCGAGCGCGGCCAGCAAGGCGTCACGCACCTGGGTGCGGTTGCGCACGATCAACACGTCGGCGCTTGCCGCCTGAGTGATCAAGCGTGGCGCGTCGTCCACCAGCAGAGGGTCGTACAGCACGTTGTGCTCGGCCGCCAACTGCGCGACGGCGCGTTCGTCCATGAACTCGCTGATGACGATGCGTGCGCGGATCGTCATGGCAAGGCACGCCGCGCAGTACGCGAAGCGACAAGTGTGAGGGCCCGGATTTTTCCGCAGGGCCGACCCAAGGAAAAATGCGCCCCCTCGGGGGGCAGCGCGGTACGCGGAGCGACAAGTGTGGGGGTCATATCTTCAGGCGCTTTCGAACAACCGTGTCAGCACGAACTCGCGGTGGCCCAGTGCTTCAGCAGCCGTGAGACGCCCGTTGGCTGTGCGCAGCATGTTCTCCAGCAGTTGGTCCCCGGCCTGGTCCAGCGTGATCTCACGCTGCAGCAGCCCGGAGGTGTCCACATCGATGTGTTCGCTCATCAGGCGCACGGTGCGCGGGTTGGAGCAGATCTTGATGACCGGCACGATCGCATTGCCGATCACATTGCCCTGGCCGGTGGGGAAGAAGTGCAGCGCATAACCCGATGCGGCGCACAGTGTCACCATTTCCGCGGCGGCACTCGACGAGTCCATGAACCAGAGGCCCGGATGCGTCGGCATCTCGGCCTTGTCGATCACACCGTCCACCGTGCATTTTTTGCCGATTTTCTGGATGTTGCCCAGCGCTTTTTCCTCGATGGTGGTCAGGCCACCGGCGATATTGCCCTTGGTCGGCTGCGAGTCAGACAGGTCGCTGGTCTTGTGGCGGTCAATCACCGCCTGGTAGCGGTTGAACATGAACATGAACTGTTCGCGGACCGCATCGGTGGCGCAGCGATCAGCCACAATTTTTTCACCGCCGGTGAGTTCGGTGGTCTCACCAAAACACAGGTAGTTGCCCAGGGGATGCAGTTTGTCGAAGGCATTACCGACCGTCGGGTTGGCGCCGCAACCGGAAGTGGTGTCCGATTCGCCGCATTTGGTCGAGACCCAGAGTTCAGAAATGGCGCAGGCCTCACGTTGCTTCTCGCTGGCCCATTGTACGTACTCGCGCGCTGCTTGGGAGGCCCGCATGATGGTCTCGTGGTCGCCATGGCCCTCGATGCCGAAACCCATCACTGGCTTGCCGGTGGTGGCGATGCCGTCCACCACCTTCTTGGTCCAGCTGTCTTCGATACCGATGACCACAACAGCTGCAACATTGGGGTTGCAGCCCGCGCCTATCAGTGTGCGAAAGTGCAGCTCGAGGTCGGCGCCGAACTGCAGGCGTCCGTAGGGGTGCGGAATCGCCATCGCGCCCTTGATGTTGTGGGCAACGGCTTCGGCAGCGGCGTTGGACAGATCGTCTAGCGGAAGGATGATCACGTGGTTGCGCACGCCGACACGGCCGTTTTCGCGGCGGTAGCCGAGGAAGGTGGTATTTTTATCGATGACTGACATGAATGGGTCCTTGATGAATTAATTTTCAGCGATCGCCGCGGATCTGGCTCCGCCAGGCCACTGGCGATGCCCCCTGGGGAGAGGCTGCCGCAGGCCGCTTCGGGGGCTCACCATCTCTTGGTCTTGATGTTGTGTACGTGGGCGTGCTGGCCGGCCTTGATGTTGGCCACGACCTTGCCCATGTCGATGCCGTACTTCCAGACGGTGTCGCCGACGCTCATGTCCTTGAGCGCCACCTTGTGGCCGATCGGGATGTCCTGCTGCGCTTTCACATTGATCATGCGGTCTTCATCCATGATCCAGCCGGTCATGTCGGTGCCCGACTTCACGCCTTCCACCACCACGACCGCCACGGTGTCTTTGGCGTCATGTAATACAAAATGAATCATTGGTTTTTCCAGAGGTCCGAAGTTGAATCGAACCTCCAGTCTAGGGACAGCCAATGGCTTGTCAATCAACTCCTGTATATGAGTTGTACGCCCCCCGCCTGTGGTGTTCCAATCAGGCGGTGAAGACAACCACCAGACCGGAACTGCGCAAACTGCCGAAAGGCGGCGACTCCCTGCCGCTGTACCGCCAGGTCAAGAGGGACCTGCAGAAAATCATTGAAGCCGGACACTACGGTCCGGGCAAGGCGCTGCCCGGCGAATCGGCGTTGGCCATGGAACTGAAGGTCAGCGTGGGAACCCTGCGCCATGCGGTGGACGAACTGGTACACGAGCATGTGCTGGTCCGGCGCCAGGGCAAGGGCACTTTTGTCGCGCCGCACAACCGTGCCCGTTTCATGTTCCAGTTTTTTCATGTGGAGCCGCGTCCGGACCCCGAAGACGAGGGGCCGCCGCTGGAGCAGGAGTTCCCCGGCATCACCTGCATCGGCTTCATGCGCGACAAGGCCAGTGCGGCCGAAGCCCGGGCCTTGCGCATCAAGCCCGGTGACCCGGTTTTTCGCGTGGAAAACAAGCTGGCGCTGGGCGGGCGCGTGGTGGCTTATGACAGGCTGGTGCTGTCGGCCGCGATGTTTCGCAATCTCACGGAAAAGCGTTTTGTCGAACGGCCCAGCACGGTTTATGCGCTCTACCAGACCGACTTCGGCATCACCGTGCTGCGCGCCCAGGAGCGCGCCCGGGCGTCGGGCGCCGACAAGGCCGTGGCGCATGTGCTGGGTGTTCCCCCCGACACCCCAGTCATGGAGGTGCATCGTCTGGCGCTGACCTTTGGCGACAAGCCGGTCGAGTACCGGGTTTCGTTTATCAATACCCAGGCGCACGACTACGTGAGCGTGCTGTCTAAAAAAACCTGAAAGTAACCAGGATGAAATCATCGTGATGGCGCGCTGGCGTGCCAGGCTGGCTTCCTATTTCCCCGGTGTGCTGGTGTGCCTGGTGATTGCGCTGGCGGCCACCTTTGTCTCCGAGCACTATGGCGGGCCGCAGCTTTTGTACGCGCTGCTGATCGGCCTGGCCTTCCATTTCCTGAACAGCCACCCACAAGCGATTCAGGGCATCAATTTCTGCGGCCGCACGGTGCTGCGTGTCGGCGTTGCCCTGCTGGGCGCACGCATCACGTTTGCGCAGGTGGCCCAGCTTGGCGTGCAGACCGGTGTGCTGATGGTGCTGGCGGTGCTGCTGACAATTGTGTGCGGGTTGTTGCTGGCGCGCTGGCTGGGCTGCTCGCGTGACCAGGGACTGCTCACCGGCAGCGCCGTGGCGATCTGCGGGGCCTCAGCGGCACTCGCCGTTTCGTCGGTGTTGCCACAGACCCGCGAGAACGAGCGGTTTACCCTGCTGGCCGTAGTTGGCGTCACCGTGCTGTCGACCGTGGCCATGGTGGTCTACCCTTTCACTCTGAACGCCATGGGGCTTGCGCCGGCGCAGGCCGGCATCGTGCTGGGCGGTTCCATCCATGACGTGGCCCAGGTGGTGGCCGCGGGCATGATGCTGGGGCCGCAAGCTGGCGACACTGCCACGCTGGTCAAGCTGTTTCGCGTGATGCTGCTGATGCCGGTGGTGCTGGTCATTGCGGTGCTTTACCGCCACCATCCGGCCGTCAGGACACCGGAAACAGAAGTACCGCTGGTGCCCGGTTTCCTGCTGGCCTTTGTAGTACTGGTGATGCTGGCCAGCGTGGGAACCATCACCCCGGCGATGGCTCAGCTTGCCGGCGGTGCCTCGCGCTGGATGCTGGTGACGGCAATTGCGGCGGCCGGCGTGAAGACCAGTTTCGAAGACCTGCTCAAGCTGGGCTGGAAGCCGGTCGCCATGCTGCTGGGTGAGACTTTTTTTATCGGGGCGTTCATGGTGCTGGGCGTGTTGCTGTTGCGCCTGGGCCTGGCTTGACCGTGCCGCAGCGGCAGCTCAGGCCAGCAGCGCCTGCGCGAACTCCCGGGCGTTGAAGGTTTCGAGGTCTTCCAGTTTTTCGCCGACGCCGATGAAATAAACCGGCACCGGTCGCAAGCCGGGCGAGGCCTTGGCGCGCTCCCGCGCCCACAGCGCGATGGCAGCCAGCACGCCGCCCTTGGCCGTGCCGTCGAGTTTGGTGACGATCAGGCCGGTCAGTTGCAGGGTCTCGTCGAAAGCCTTGACCTGGCTCAGCGCGTTCTGGCCGGTGTTGCCGTCGATCACCAGCAAAATTTCATGGGGAGCCGTCGGGTCGGCCTTGCTGACGACGCGTTTGATTTTTCTGAGCTCTTCCATCAGGTGCAACTGGGTCGGCAGGCGGCCCGCGGTGTCCACCAGCACCACGTCCTTGCCGCGAGCCCTGCCGGCACTGACAGCATCGAAGCTCACCGCGGCCGGATCGCCGCCTTCCTGGCTGACGATCTCCACCATGTTGCGATCGGCCCAGACCTCGAGCTGTTCGCGTGCTGCGGCGCGGAAGGTGTCGGCCGCGGCCAGCAGCACCGACGCGCCTTCGTTCGCAAGGTGGCGTGTGAGCTTGCCGATCGACGTGGTTTTGCCGGCACCGTTGACGCCGGCCACCATGATCACCGTCGGTTTGTACTCACCGATCACCAGCGCCTGCTCCAGCGGATTGAGCAGCTGGGCAAGAACATCGGTCAGGATGTTCTTGACGGCCACCGGGTGGGTCACGCCGCTGTCCCTGACGCGGCGTTTGACTTCGTCTAGCAGATAGGTGGTGGCACCGGTGCCGGCGTCGGCCATCAGCAGGGCCGACTCCAGGTCTTCATAAAGCGTGTCGTCGATGCGGGTACCGGTGAACACGCCGGAAATGCTGGCCCCGGTCTTGTGCAGGCCCGAGCGGAGCTTGCTGACCCAGTGTTCGCGTTCTGCGGGGATGGCGCCAGGCAGGGGAATCGCTATCGGCGTGACCAGTGCGCTGCCGATCAAGCCACCGCCGGGGCGTACCGGGGCTTCAGACGGCATGCTTTCCGGGCGGCTGACAGCGGGGGTTGCGATGTCGGGCGGGGCAGGGTGCCCGATGGCGGCCGGAACGGTTTCAGGCGCGGCAACGGGCTTTTTTTTCTTGAAGAAACTGAACATTGATTGTGCTTTGGAGTCACACTATTCTATGAAACACACCACACAGGATTTCATGGGCATTTTTTCGGGTTCTTCTGCACACCTTCAGCGCACGGTTCTCTCCCTCCTTACCGGCTTTTTTCTGACAGCTCCCGTGTTGGCGCAGAGTGCCGCGCCGGTAACCCAGTTCCAGCTTGCCAACGGCATGACAGTCATCGTCAAGACGGACCGGCGTGCGCCCACCGCAGCCCACATGCTCTGGGTGCGGGTCGGCTCCATGGACGAGGTGGATGGCGGCACCGGCGTGGCCCATGTGCTGGAACACATGTTGTTCAAGGGAACACCCGACATGAAGCCGGGCGAGTTTTCACGGCGCGTCGCTGCGCTGGGGGGGCGCGAAAACGCGTTCACGACCCGCGATGCGACCGGTTATTACCAGCAGATACCCTCGGACAAACTTGAGGACGTCATGCGCCTGGAAGCCGACCGTTTTGCGCGCAACCAGTGGGTAGACGACGAGTTCAAACGTGAGCTGGAGGTTGTCAAGGAAGAGCGTCGCCAGCGCACCGAAGATTCGCCGCGTGCTCTGCTGTATGAAGCCGCGAATGCCATGACCTTCATGGCTTCGCCCTACCGCCGCCCGGTTGTTGGCTGGATGAACGACCTCGAAGCCATGACGCCCGATGATGCGCGCGCGTTTTACCGGCGCTGGTATGTGCCTGCCAATGCGGTGGTGGTGGTGGCCGGCGATGTGGACGTGGACCAGGTGCGGCGCCTCGCCGAAAAATACTATGGCCGCATGGCAGCGCGGCCGGTGCCGGAGCGCAAGCCGCGCATCGAGCCCGCGCAAAGCGGTTTGCGTCAGCTCGATTTCAAGGCCCCGGCGAGCCAGGCTTATGTGAGCCTGCTCTACAAGGTGCCGGGGTTGCAGCCACCGGCAGGCGGCCAGGACGCGGCCGGGATTTTCAACCGAGATGCATTGGCGCTGACGGTGTTGGCGGCGGTACTGGACGGCTATAGCGGCGCGCGGCTGGACCGGGCCCTGACACAGGGTGAACAGCGCCTGGCCGACAGTGCCGGTGCAGCCAATGGCCTGATCGGTCGCGGGCCGCAGGTCTTCGTGCTTGACGGCGTACCTGCTGACGGAAAAACGGCAGCGCAGGTGGCTGACGCCTTGCGCCAGCAGGTTGCGCTGATCGCCCGCGAAGGGGTCAGCGAGGCCGAACTCAAACGTGTCAAAACCCAGTGGGTTGCCAGCGAAACCTACAAACTCGATGCCTTGTTCAGCCAGGCACGCCAGCTGGGTTCCTACTGGATCAATGGCTTGCCGCTCGACACGGATTCGCGCTTGGTCAACCAGCTGCGCAGCATCAGCAGCGCCGAGGTGCAGGCGGTGGCCGCGCGGTATTTCAGTGACGACCAGCTGACGCTTGCCACTTTGCTTCCGCAGCCTCCCGACCCGAACCGTGCCAGGCGGGTGCCCGCGCCGGGGCTCAGGCATTGAGCGCGGCGCGTTTTGCCGGGTGCTCTTTTCCAATACTTTTTCTTGTGGAAATTCACGTGACAATTGCTATCAAAAAAAGAGCCGTCAGCGCAATGTTGATAGGGGTTGCAGGCCTTTTTTGTCCAATATTCTCGCTGGCGGCGATCCCTGTGCAGCAGTGGACACAGCCCGGCGGTGCCAGGGTCTACCTGATCGAAAGCCCGGCCATTGCCATGGTTGATGTAGAGCTCGATTTCGACGCCGGCAGCCGGCGCGTGGCGGCAGCACAGGCCGGCCTGGCCGGTGCCACGGCCTCCCTGCTTTCCAAGGGCGTCGCTGCGCGTGGCAGTGAACCTGCGCTTGACGAAAATGCGCTCGGCGAAGCCTGGGCTGATCTGGGGGCGCAGTTCGGCGCTTCTGCGGCGACCGACCGCTTCAGTTTTTCATTGCGCAGCCTGACCGAACCCGACCTGCTGGACCAGGCCATGCGGCTGGCGGCCCGGCAGATGGCCGAACCGGCTTTTCCGGACCCCATCTGGCAGCGCGACCGGCAGCGGCTGGTGGCCCAACTCAAGGAGGCCCATACCCGGCCAGCGTATCTGGCCGGCCGCGCCTTTGCCGCAGCGGTGTACGGCGACCACCCCTATGGCCATGAGACCACCGAAGCCAGCCTGGGCCATATCAGCGTCGCCGACATGCGGGCTTTTCACGCGGCTTACATCACGCCTTGCCATGCCCGCGTCAGCATCGTGGGCGCGCTGAACCGTGTGCAGGCCGACGCCCTGGTGACGGGCCTGCTCGCGCGCCTGCCGAAAATGGACTGCGCCGCTGCGCCGCCCCTGCCAGCGGTGGCGGAAGTGGCGCCGCTGGAGCGTGCACAGGCCCTGAACATTCCCTTCGATTCGGCGCAGGCGCATGTGCTCATGGGCCAGCCGGGGTACAAACGCAACGATCCTGATTTTTTCGCCCTGACGCTGGGCAACTACGTTCTCGGCGGCGGGGGATTTGTGTCGCGGCTGACCGAAGAGGTTCGCGAAAAGCGCGGCCTGAGCTACAGCGTTTCGAGTTATTTCTCGCCGGGCCGGCACGCCGGGGCGTTCACCGTCGGGTTGCAGACGCGCCCCGACCAGGCCGCGCAGGCGACCGTGGTGGCGCAGCAGGTGCTCGCGAAATTTGTCGCCGAAGGACCCACCGAGGCTGAACTCAAGGCGGCCAAGGGCTACCTGATCGGCGGCTTCCCCCTGCTGATCGACAGCAACCGCAAACTCCTGGGCAACTTGTCCAACATTGCCTGGAATGATTTGCCGCTGAATTACCTGGACACCTGGACCGACCGGATCGCCAAAGTGGGCGCCGTCGATGTGAGGGCTGCCTTTGCGCGCAAGCTGCAGCCGGAGAAAATGGTGACTGTTATCCTCGGAGCCGTTCCCGCCGCGGTGGGAACAGCGACTCCAGGAACTCGACCATGAAATACACACCAGCCCCTGCAGGTAAAACTCCGTCAGGCGCTGCCCCACGTCCGAAATCAGGCAAAGTTGTGGCGCGCAAGTCCGTGCCCCCGGGCGAAATCCGTATCATCGGCGGCCAGTACAAACGCAGCAAACTGCCTGTTTCCAACAAGCCTGGCCTGCGGCCCACGCCTGACCGCGTGCGCGAAACCCTGTTCAACTGGCTGGGCCAGGACCTCACGGGCTGGCGTTGCCTGGACGTGTTTGCCGGTACCGGCGCACTGGGGCTGGAGGCCGCCTCGCGCGGCGCCGCCGAGGTGCTGCTGTGCGAGCAGGACGCCGGCCTGGTGGACCAGCTCAAGGCGCTGCAGGCAAAACTGCGCGCGGACATGGTGAAGATCGAGCGCGGTGATGGCCTGGCCGCCCTGAGGCGGGCGTCGCCGGCCAGCATGCAACTGGTGTTTCTGGATCCGCCCTTTGATTCGCCACTGTTCGAGCCGGCGCTCAAGGCGGCCGCACAGGTGGTGGCCGAGCCCGGTTATATCTACCTGGAAGCACCGCAGGCCTGGTCTGATGACGTGTTGGCCGAGTACGGCTTGCAGCTTCATCGCAGCGGCAGGGCCGGGGCGGCGCACTTTCACCTGCTGGTGCGCAAGAGCGCGCCGGCGTAGCCCTGAAGGCGGCAGGGGCACGCGGGCCCCACAGGCAGGCGGGCATAATTGGTCCATGGCTACCAGCACCCGCATTGCGGTTTATTCCGGCACATTTGACCCCTTCACGTTAGGGCATCAGGACATCGTGCGCCGCGCGGCGGGGCTGTTTGACCGGCTGGTTATCGGCGTCGCTGTAGCGCACCATAAAAAGACCCTGTTCAGCCTGGACACGCGCCTGCAGCAGGTGCAGGACGAAACGCAGGGCATGGCCAATGTCAGCGTCTTGCCGTTTGATGGGCTGATCATGGACTTTTGCGCGGCACAACAGGCCGTGGCGGTCGTGCGCGGTGTGCGCAACCTCACCGATTTTGATTACGAAGCCCAGATGGCGGCCATGAACCGCAAGCTGCGTCCGCAGGTAGAGACCGTGTTCCTGTTGCCCGACGCGCCTGTGCAATGCATCAGCAGCACGCTGGTGCGTGAGATCAGCAAGCTGGGCGGCGACGTGAGCCAGATGGTGAGCAGCGGCGTTGCGTCTGCGTTGCGGCTGGCGCACACCGCGGGTGCACAGAAAGGCATCTGAGCATGGCGCTGCTGATCACCGATGAATGCATCAATTGCGACGTGTGTGAGCCGGAGTGCCCGAACCAGGCCATCTACCTGGGCAAGGAAATCTACGAGATCGACCCGCAGCGCTGCACCGAATGCGTCGGGCATTTCGACGAGCCGCAATGTGTGCAGGTCTGTCCCGTGGCCTGCATTCCGCTCAATCCTGCGTTCATTGAAGACCGCGAAACGCTTTGGCAGAAATATCAGCGGCTGCAGGCGGAATCGGCTGCGGCGGTGGTGCAGGTTCGGGTTTTATAAGTCATTTGTTGCTCCAGCCCTTTTGTGACGGGCGCAACCAGCTATTGAATTCATAGCAAATTCTACTTCTGCGACTTTCAAATCTGACTTGCTGAGGTTCGCTCTTCAATTGCCGAGGCCGTTGGTTTGCCAGCAAGCCGGGGGTTGCCCGGCGGCAACTCACTTTCTTTTTGTGTCGCCAAAAAGAAAGTAAGCAAAGAAAAAGGCGACCCTGCTGTCTGCGTCCCCTGCGCTGCGCTCCGGGGCAACCTGCGGTGCTCGGTCCAGCCGGGGTCGAGCTCGAACTCGCCTTCGGCT
>NZ_JBDTTH010000069.1:0-22614 GCF_039930745.1 Polaromonas sp.
GAGCCGGACCCGCGGCCCCTGCTTGAGAAGAGAAGAGCCCCCACGTTCGCTCACTTCGTGTAGCTCTCTGCCCCCCGAGGGGGCGCTGCGCCTGCGGGCCGGCAGAGCCGGACCCGCGGCCCCTGCTTGAGAAGAGAAGAGCCCCCACGTTCGCTCACTGCGTGTAGCTCTCTGCCCCCCGAGGGGGGCGCTGCGCCTGCGGGCCGGCAAAGCCGGACCCGCGGCCCCGGCTGGTGAAGAGGGCGCGCTCACGCCCGTCGCCGCGCGTATTGCGCTACCTCAACAAGGGTGTCTGAGGAGTTGCCCTTACGTAGTTCCCGCGATGGACGCGGCTTCGGCGGGTTCTACACTGGCGAGGTCCATTTCAAAGGAGCCATTTATGAAACGCCTGTTAGTTCTCGCCGCCGCCGCAACGGCCCTGTTTGCCAATGCGCAAACATTCCCCGGATCCAAGCCGATTTCCATCGTTGTTCCGTTCGCAGCCGGCGGACCGACCGACCGTGTGGCACGCGACCTGGCCGAAGCCATGCGCAAAGCCATGGGCGGCACAGCCAACTTTGTGGTTGAAAACGTCAACGGTGCCGGTGGCACGATTGGCGCCACCAAGGTGGCCAAGGCCAATCCAGACGGCCACACGCTGCTGCTGTTTCATATCGGCATGGCAGCAACGCCCGCTTTGTACCGCAAACTGCAGTACAAGCCCTTGGAAGACTTCGAGTATCTGGGCATGGTGAACGAAGTGCCGATGACTCTGATCGGCAAGCCCCAGTTGCCCGCCAACACCTACCGCGACTTCGAAAACTACATCAAAGCCAACTCCGGCAAGCTCAATATTGCGCATGCGGGTCTGGGTTCCGCTTCGCACCTGTGCGGCCTGATGTGGCAAGCGGCGATCAATTCCAAGGAAGCCATGACCACCATTCCGTTTGGCGGCACGGGTCCGGCAATGAATGCGCTGGTCGGCGGCCAGGTTGACCTGATGTGCGACCAGACCACCAACACCACCGGCCAGATTGAAGCCGGCCGCGTCAAGGCTTTTGCGGTGACCACCGCCAAGCCATTGAGCAAGCACAAACTGCTCAAGGACTACCCGTCACTGCAGGAAATGGGCCTTAAGGGCTTTGACCTGACCATTTGGCACGGCTTGTATGCACCGAAAGGCACACCGCCCGCTGTTCAGGCCCAACTGAACAATGCCCTCAAAATCGCCCTGAAAGATCCCGACTTCATCAAAAAGCAGGACGGGCTGGGCGCAATTGTGGTGACCGACAAACGCGTAGAGCCTGCTGCCCACAAAGCCTTTGTGGCCGGTGAAATCGCCAAACTCAAGCCGGTGATTGACGCCGCCAAGCAGTTCGCCGACTGATCTGCGGCGCCTCCGCAAAAAAGCCGCCAGCTGCAAGCCTGGCGGCTTTTTTTTGGGCGCCCGCAGCCCTCCCCTACCTGGCGAACGTCTGGCCGGGATTGCCCCGATTGAAACGGCCTCCCCTTCGCCCTAAGGTAGAAGCATCCTCTGACACATCCCAACAGGAAATTCTGATGCCTTCCATTTTCAGGACAAATCGACGTCTAGCCCTCTCCAGCATTGCGCTGGCGGCTATTAGTTTCATAGCAACACCGGCCGCCGTGGCGCAGACGCCCTGGCCCACCAAGGCGGTCCGCATCGTCGTGCCCTTCGCGCCCGGCGGTACCACCGACATCCTTGCGCGTGCCGTTGCGCCCGAGTTGACCCGGGCTTTTGGTCAGCCTTTCATCGTGGACAACCGGGCCGGCGCTGGCGGCAATGTGGGTGCCGACCTGGTGGCCAAGTCTCCCGGCGACGGCTACACCCTGTTGATGGGCACGGTAGGTACACACGGTATCAACAAGTCGCTGTACAGCAAGATGCCTTTTGACCCGCAAAAGGACTTTGCGCC
This sequence comes from Polaromonas sp., assembly GCF_039930745.1. GTDB lineage: Bacteria > Pseudomonadota > Gammaproteobacteria > Burkholderiales > Burkholderiaceae_C > Polaromonas. The sequence continues at coordinate 1,917 of NZ_JBDTTH010000069.1, forward strand.
GATCACGCTGGTGGCCGGCGTGCCCAATGTGATGGTGATGAACACCGACAAGGCCGCCAAGCTGGGCATCAACAGCGTGCCTGATTTCGTCAAATATGCCAGGGCGCACCCGGGCCAGCTCAGCATGGCCTCCAGCGGCAACGGCACCTCCATCCATCTGGCCGGCGAACTGTTCAAGTCGCAGACCGGGATTTTCATGACCCATATTCCCTACCGCGGTTCCGGCCCGGCCCTGCTGGACCTGGTGGGCGGTCAGGTTGATGTGATGTTTGACAACCTGCCCTCGGCCATGCCGCAAATCAAGGGCGGCAAGCTCAAGGCCTTTGCCGTCACCAGCGCCCAGCGCTCGACCGCCATGCCTGAATTGCCCACGGTGGAGGAAGCCGGCAAGCTCAAGGGTTTTGAAGCCAGCAGCTGGTTCGGCCTGCTGGCGCCAGCCGGAACGCCGCCCGAGGTGGTCAATCGCATCCAGCAGGAAGTGGCCAAGGCCCTGGCCACACCGGCCATCAAGGAAAAAATGCTGGCCCAGGGCGCCATCCCGAGCGGCAACACCCCACAGGAATTCGCCAAGCTGATTGATGCTGAAATCATCAAGTGGGCGCAGGTCGTCAAAGTGTCAGGCGCGAAAGTCGACTAACGAGCGGCGGGCCACTGCCCCGGAGCGGGTTTCTTTTCAAGCAGGGGCCGCGGATCTGGCTCCGCCAGACCGCAGGCGCAGCGCCCCCTCGGGGGGCAGCGCAGTACGCGAAGCGACAAGCGTGGGGGCCCTAAACTCCCCAGACCACCTCGTGCCCAGCCTTGTGGTTGCGCTCGAGCATCTCGATGAACGGCAAGGCACGCTGGCGCAAACCCAGGCCCTCGCGGGGCACCGTGTCGGGGGCCTCTTCGTCGTGGGACTCTTCGAGTGTGATGGCTGCCTGCAGCGCAGCGATGGCCGCAGGCATCTGCTCGGGCAAGATGATGCCTTTGGGTCCGGCCTCCTTGCCTATGACCTCCAGTACCCGACGGCCATTGGCTTCCAGCATGATGAGGTCGCCGGAAGCTTTGGACTTGAATTTGTAGAGCATGAACGACTCCTCGTGGTTGCGTGAATAAAACTGATTATGGTCGCGTCCCCGGCCCGAGCCTGTAGGCGGCTTTCCCGTGCGCGACCATCCGCGTGAAGCAAAATAAGCGGCTATGTTCAATATTCCCAGCGTTCCAAAACCCGCCGTCCAGGGACTGAGCCAGGACGGCCTCGCTTTGCTGTCGCCCGCGAACCTTGCCGCAACGCTGCCAACCGGCTGGGCCGGTGACTGGCCAGCGCTGGGCGCCTCCTGGGAGCAACTGCCACCCGATGCCCACCTCAAGGATGGCGGACACTACCGCCGGCGCCGGCACAGCTGCTTCATCCAGGACTTGCCTGCCGGCCAGATGGTGCAGACGCCGCACCGCGCGCACTGGCAACCCACGGATTACAACGCCCTGCATGGCGGCTTTGAGCGCTGGTTCGAGCCGGTCGAGCCGGAAGTGGCCACAGCGCCCGCCTGGGTCAGCCTGCTGGCCGGGCTCGGGCAGCTCTTCGGCCAGGTGCGGCCCGTCCCCCGCTGGTACATCGAAGCCCATCAGTTCCGCATCGATACCATGGGCGGCGTGGGCCGGCCGACGCCGGAAGGCGCGCACCGCGACGGCGTGGACTTTGTGGTGGTCATGCTGGTGGCGCGCCGTGGCGTCAAGGGCGGCGAGACCCGCGTCTTCGATGCCAATGGCCCGCATGGCCTGCGCTTTGTCATGCAGGAGCCGCTGACCACGCTGCTGCTGGACGACGCCCGGGTGATTCATGAAACCACACCCATCCTGCCCCAGGAAGCCGGCACGGTGGACGGACACCGCGACACCCTCGTGCTGACCTACCGGGCGGGCGGCTTCCAGTCCCCCTGAGCCCCCACGTTCGCTCACTGCGTGTAGCTCTCTGCCCCCCGAGGGAGCGCTGCGCCTGCGGGGCCGGCGGAGCCGAACCCGCGGCCCCTGCTTGCAAAGACATGAGCTCGTGGAGGGATGCCGCCCCAGGGAGGGCTGCACCTGCGGCAGTACGCGCCCATCGAAGTCAGCGTTAACCATGAAGTCTCAAGCATCAAAAAAGCACTTGACGGAAATAGTTTAAACCTAAACAATTAAAACTCGATCAATCAACTTGAACGGTCTTGTCAATGCACATCCTTTGCCTGGGCGGCGGGCCCGCCGGCCTGTACTTCGCGCTGCTGATGAAGCTGCAGGATCCGGCCAGCCAGGTCACGGTGGTGGAGCGCAACCGCCCGTTTGACACTTTCGGTTGGGGTGTGGTGCTGTCCGACCAGACGCTGGACAACCTGCGGGCCGCCGACCCGGTGAGCGCCCAGCTGATTGGCGACGCCTTCAACCACTGGGATAACGTGGAGGTTTTTTTCAAGGGACGCTCGGTGCGTTCGGGCGGCCACGGCTTCTGCGGTATCGGTCGCAAACGTCTGCTGAACATCCTGCAGGACCGCTGCATCGCCCTGGGGGTGGATCTGGTGTTTGAAACCGAGGTGAAGAACGACCAGGCCATGGCCGCGAAGTACCAGGCCGACATTGTGATTGCCAGCGACGGCCTGAACAGCCGCATCCGCAACCGCTACGCCGACACCTTCAAGCCCGACATCGACCTGCGCGCCTGCCGCTTCGTCTGGCTGGGCACGCACAAAACCTTCGACGCCTTCACCTTTGCTTTCGAGCAGACCGAACACGGCTGGTTTGCCGCGCACGCCTACAAGTTCGACGACAACACGTCCACCTTTATTGTCGAAACGCCCGAGGCGGTCTGGAAAGCCCATGGCCTGGACCAGATGAGCCAGGAAGAAGGCATTGCCTTCTGCGAAAAGCTGTTCGCCAAATACCTGGACGGCAACGCGCTTATGAACAACGCCACACACGTGCGCGGTTCGGCGATCTGGATCCGCTTCCCGCGTGTGGTCTGCGAACGCTGGGTGCATCAGGAAACCATTGGCGGCAAGCAAGTGCCCATCGTGTTGATGGGCGATGCCGCCCATACCGCGCATTTTTCCATCGGCAGCGGCACCAAGCTGGCGCTGGAAGACGCGATCGAGTTGAGCCAGTGTTTTGCACAAACGCCCGAACCAAGCAAGGCGCTGGAAACCTATGAAGCGCTGCGCTCGGTGGAAGTGCTGAAGATCCAGAACGCAGCACGCAATTCAACCGAGTGGTTTGAAAACGTGGACCGCTACAGCGGACTGGATGCCGAACAGTTCTTTTATTCGCTGCTGACGCGTTCGCAGCGCATCAGCCATGAGAACCTGCGCGTGCGCGACGCCTCCTGGCTGCAGGGTTACGAGCTGTGGCTGGCCAAAAGTGCTGACAAGCCGGCGCCGCCACCCATGCTGCTGCCGCTGAAGGTGCGTGAGCTGCAACTGAAAAACCGCATCGTGGTTTCTCCCATGGCGACCTACAGCGCCAATGATGGGCTGCCTCAGGATTTTCACCTGGTACACCTGGGCGCGCGCGCGCTGGGTGGCGCGGCTATGGTGTTTGCCGAGATGACCGCACCCTGCCCCGAAGGCCGCATCACGCCGGGCTGCCCGGGCTTGTGGAATGAAGCGCAGATGCTGGCCTGGAAACGCATTGTCGATTTTGCGCACCGCTCGGGGGAAGGCGTGGCCATGGGCATGCAGCTGGGCCACAGCGGCCCCAAAGGCTCGACCCAGTTGGGCTGGGAAGCGCCCGACGAGCCGTTGCCGGCAGGCAACTGGCCGCTGCTGGCTGCCAGTGCCGTGCCGTACGGTCCGACCAATGCCGCGCCGGCGGCGATGACGCGCCAGGACATGGACCGCATCAAGGCGCAGTTTGTGGCTTCGACGCGGTATGCCGCACAGGCCGGCTTCGACTGGCTGGAGCTGCACTGCGCGCACGGCTACCTGCTGTCGAGTTTCATCACACCGCTGACGAATCAACGCACCGATGACTACGGCGGTTCGCTGGAGAACCGCTGCCGCTACCCGCTGGAGGTCTTCGAGGCCATGCGGGCGGCCTGGCCGGCACACCTGCCCATGAGCGTGCGCATCTCGGCTCACGACTGGGCGCCAGGCGGCAACACCGCCGACGACGCGGTGGAGATTGCGCGCCTGTTCAAGGCCGCGGGTTGCGACTTCATCGACGTTTCCTCGGGCCAGACCACCCGCGCCGCGAAGCCGGTGTATGGCCGCATGTACCAGACCCCGTTTGCCGACCGCATTCGCAACGAAGTCGGCATCCAGACGATTGCCGTCGGTGCGATTTCGGAAGTGGACCACGTGAACAGCATCATTGCCGCCGGACGCGCCGACCTGTGCGCCATAGCGCGTCCGCACCTGGCCGACCCGGCCTGGACGCTGCATGAAGCGGCCAAATTGCAAAGCCGGGCGGTGGACTGGCCGCGGCAATACCTCAGCGGCCGGGACCAGCTGTACCGCGAACTTTCAAAGCAAAAACAGGCCTGAGACCTTATGGTACGGGCGCAAGCAGCTATCAAATAAGTAGTAGAACAGGAGAACGCCATGGACATGGAAGCACGAGGCCACCGCGAGCACCCCGAGGCACTGCGCCTGTGGCTGCGCCTGCTGACCTGCACGCAGCTGATTGAAAAACAGGTGCGTGGGCAATTGCGCGAGCAGTTCGACACCACCTTGCCGCGCTTCGATTTGATGGCCCAGCTCGAGCGCAACCCCGATGGCCTGAAGATGAACGAGCTGTCGCGCCGCATGATGGTCACGGGCGGAAATGTCACCGGCATCACCGACCAGCTGGTGGCAGAGGGCCTGGTCGAGCGTATGGATGTCGAAGGCGATCGCCGTGCCTACCGCGTGCGCCTGACTTCGCGTGGCCGCAAAACCTTCGACGAAATGGCGCGGCAACACGAAGACTGGATTGTCCAGGCCTTCGGCGGCCTGTCTCCACGTGAACTGGAGACCCTGCACAAGCTGCTGGGCAAGGTCAAGCAGCACCAAATCGACCTGAGCGACCTGAACCAGGAAACGGAAAACGCATGAAACACTACATAGGCCCTGCCAATCCCATGCATGCGCAGTTCAACGCGTTTGCAGGCTACCAGGCACGCCACTTCGCCTACAGCTTTGACGCCGGTGTGGCCACCCTGAGCCTGAACCGGCCGGAGCGCAAAAACCCGCTGACCTTCGACTCCTACGCCGAGTTGCGCGACCTGTTTCGCGCCCTGAACAGCGCCACTGATGTCAAGGTGATCGTGCTGACCGGCGCCGGCGGCAACTTCTGCTCCGGCGGCGACGTGCATGAAATCATCGGCCCACTGACCAAAATGGCCATACCGGAACTGCTGGAATTCACACGCATGACGGGCGACCTGGTCAAGGCCATGCGTCTGTGCCCCCAGCCCATCATTGCCGCCATCGACGGCATCTGCGCCGGCGCCGGTGCCATGATGGCGCTCGCCGCCGACATGCGGCTGGGCACAGCGCAGGCCAAAACCGCTTTCCTGTTCACACGCGTGGGACTGGCCGGCGCTGACATGGGCGCCTGCGCACTGCTGCCACGCCTGATTGGCCAGGGGCGCGCGTCCGAACTGCTGTTCACCGGCCGCGCCATGACGGCGCAAGAAGGTCTGCAGTGGGGGTTTTTCAATGCGCTACACGAACAAACCGAATTGCTGTCCAAGGCGCAGGCACTGGCCGCCGACCTGGCCGCCGGCCCGACCTTTGCCCACGGCATGACCAAAACCATGCTGCACCAGGAGTGGGCCATGACGCTGGACCAGGCGATTGAGGCCGAGGCGCAGGCGCAAGCCATCTGCATGCAGACGAAAGACTTCACACGTGCTTACGAAGCCTTTGCCGCCAAACAAAAACCGGTGTTCAAGGGAGACTGACGTGAAAGCCTCCACCGCACACCTGGCACTGCCTTTTTTTGACGACGCGCATCGCGCGCTCGGCGAACAGCTCGCCGCTTGGGCGCCTGCCCAGCAGGTTGACGAAAGCGATGATAGACGCGCCTGCAAAGAGTGGGTGCGGCTGCTTGGCGATGGCGGCTGGCTGCGCTACTGTGTGCCTGCCAGCGCGGGCGGGGCCATGGAAAAACTTGATTCGCGCGCGCTGGTCATCCTGCGCGAAACCCTGGCCTTTCACTCTCCGCTGGCCGACTTCGCCTTTGCGATGCAGGGTCTGGGCAGCGGCGCCATCACCCTGGCCGGCACGCCGGCGCAGCAGGCCGCTTACCTGCCCGCCGTCGCACGCGGCAACAAGATTGCAGCCTTTGCGTTGAGCGAACCCGACGCAGGCTCCGACGCCGGCGCCATGGCCACCAGTGCTGACGAGGTGGACGGCGGCTGGGCCCTCAACGGCAGCAAGACGTGGATCAGCAACGGAGATATCGCGGACTTTTACGTGACCTTCGCCAAGACCGACCGCGAAGCCGGTACACGCGGCATCACCGCCTTCATAGTTGATGCCGGCAACCCGGGCCTGGACAGCAGCGAACACATTGCGGTAATGGCGCCGCACCCGCTGGCCACCTTGAAGTTTGCGCATTGCAAGCTCCCTGGCGAGTCGCAACTGGGCGCGCTCCATGGCGGCTTCAAGCTGGCCATGCAGACGCTGGACATCTTCCGCGCCTCGGTTGCCGCGGCGGCTCTGGGCATGGCGCGGCGCGCGCTGGCTGAAGCCGTACGTTTTTCGCGCGAACGCAAGATGTTCGGCCAGACCCTGGCCGACTTCCAGCTGACGCAAGCCAAGATCGGCGAGATGGCGGCGCTGATCGATGCCGCCGCGCTGCTGACCTACCGCGCCGCCTGGCTGCGCGACGACAGCGAAGCCAGCGGTGCCGGCAAGCGCATCACCGCCGAGGCGGCCATGGCCAAGATGACGGCGACGGAAAACGCCCAGCGCGTCATCGACATGGCGCTGCAAATGCACGGCGGGCTGGGCGTGAAGGTCGGCACCAAGGTGGAAAGCCTGTACCGCGACATCCGCTCGCTGCGCATCTACGAAGGTGCAACCGAAGTGCAGCAACTCATCATCGGCAAAGCCGTTTTGCAATCATGACCCCATCCAGCAACTTTTCCGTGCAAACCGACCGGTTTGTGCATGATCGCCTGCCGCTCCGGGAGCAGTGGCCGCACATGCGTTACGACCTGCCCGAACTGCAAATTCCCGCGCAGGCCAACCTGGTCGATGTGTTGTTCGGACGCATTGAAGAACGCGGCCTGTCGAACCGGCCCTTTCTGCGCTCCGACAAGATCATCTTGAGTTACGCAGACGCCCATGAGCGCGTCAAGCGTATCGCCCAGGTGCTGACGCAGGACCTGCAGCTGGTTCCCGGCAACCGCGTATTGCTGCGCGGCGGCAACACCATTGGTATGGCGCTGGCCTGGCTGGGTGTTGTCAAGGCCGGTCTGGTGGTGGTAGCCACCATGCCGCTGCTGCGCGCCAAGGAACTCGGTGAAATCATCGCCAAGTCGCAGGCAGCGCTTGCGCTGTGTGATGCCAGCCTGCTGGCAGAGCTGCAAGCTGCCCAGCAGCTGAACCCGACGCTGAAAACAATTGTCCCCTTCAACCTGAACGAGGCGAGCGCGCTGGCCGTGCGCGCGGCCGGCAAGGACGGGGCGTTCGCGCCCTGCCTCACCTTGGCCAACGACATTGCCATGATGGCCTTTACATCGGGCACCACCGGCACACCGAAAGCCGCCGTGCACACGCACCGCGACGTGCTGGCCGCCTGCGAGGCCTGGCCGCGCCATGTGCTCAAGGCCACTCCCGACGACATCGTGATGGGGTCACCACCGCTGGCCTTCACGTTCGGCCTGGGCGGCATGCTGATTTTCCCGATGTGGGCGGGTGCCTCGGTGTATTACCCGGGCATCCCCTACACGCCAGAAGCCATGGTCAAGCTCATCAACGCGGTGGGCGCCACCATCTGCTACACCGCGCCCACGTTTTACCGCCAGATGGCAGCCTTTGCCAAACAACACGGTGTGCCCACGCTACGCACCTGCGTCAGCGCCGGTGAGGGCCTGCCCGATGCTACGCGCCAGCTCTGGAAGGACGCGACCGGCATCGAGATGACGGACGGCATAGGCGCCACCGAAATGTTTCACATCTTCATCTCCGCCGCGCCGGCCGAGGTGCGCCGTGGCGCCATCGGCAAAGTAGTGCCGGGTTATATCGCCAAGGTGGTGGACGATGAAGGCCAGGAGGTGCCGCGCGGCACCATCGGCAAGCTGGCGGTCATCGGGCCCACCGGCTGCCGTTACCTGGACGACGAGCGCCAAGCGAAGTATGTCAAGGCTGGCTGGAATTATCCGGGCGACGCCTTCCTGCAGGACGACGACGGCTACTTTTTCTATCAGGCCCGGGCCGACGACATGATCATCACCTCGGGCTACAACGTGGGGGGACCTGAAGTGGAGGACGCACTGCTCAAACACCCCGCGGTGGCCGAATGCGGCGTGATCGGCGAGCCCGACGAGGAGCGCGGCATGATCGTCAAGGCCTTTGTGGTGCTCAAGCCCGGCCAGGAGCCCGGCGAAGCCATGACCCGGTTGTTGCAGGACCATGTAAAAACCATGCTGGCGCCGTTCAAGTATCCGCGCCGGATTGAATTCGTGAACAGCCTGCCGCGCACGGAAACAGGCAAACTGCAGCGCTTCAAGCTACGCCAGCCATGAGGTTCGAAACAAAAAAACAGATCCGGTTTCACCAGTGCGACCCGGCCGGCATTGTTTTTTATCCGCAATACTTCTACCTGCTGCATGAAGCTCAGGAAGACTTCCTGGCCCACATTGGTTACCCCGAACACGAGCTGATTGCCTCCGGGTTGGGTGTGCCTATCGTGGATCTGAAAACGGAATTTCTCGGCATGTGCCGTTATGGTGACGAGATCCGCATCAGCCTGGGTCTGACCCGTGTGGGCAATGCCAGCATCGGCATGCACTATGAAATTTATAGCTGTCCGCACCCACCAGATAAGGGCTCAAGCCTTAAATTGGTCGCAAAAACGGTGATCGTATGTTCTGAGGTGCCTCACGGAAAAGTGCGGGCCATTCCAGACGGACTGCGCGAGGCACTACTGCCCTACCTTGAAACAATAACGGAAAGCAAATCATGATGAAACTATTGCAACCGGCAGAGTGGGCTGCGCCCAAAGGCTACGCCAATGGCGTGATGGCCCGCGGCACCATGATTTTCGTCGGCGGGCAAATCGGCTGGAATGCGCAGCAGCAGTTTGAAAGCGACGACTTCATCGCCCAGACCCGCCAGGCCCTGCAGAACATCCTGGCCGTGCTGCAGGCCGGCGGCGCGGGACCGCAGCACATGGCACGCATGACCTGGTATGTGGTGGACCGCGTCGAATACATCGCCCGCCTGAAGGAACTGGGTGCGGTCTACCGGGAGGTCATGGGCAAGAACTTCCCGGCCATGACTTGCGTGGAAGTCGCCGCTCTTGTGGAGGAACGTGCCCGCATCGAAATTGAAGTCACGGCGGTCTTGCCTGACTGAACGACCGGAAGCTCCTGCACGACTCAGGCTCTGGAGAGTGTCAGGCACGCACAATGGACTATTCAAGTCTTTTCTCGCTTAAGATGACTTTGCATTCCGGCGCGACGTATTTGGAGATTTCCATGCCCTTTACCCGACCCCTCCCCCTCAGGCTTGCATCTCATGGCTGACAACACGTCCGGTTTCAGGCAAGCTGCGCCGGATCCGGAATTCGGACTGGCGCAGGCCCAGCGCAGAATGCAGCAGCAGTTGATGGAAACGACAGGCGTAGCCCAGTCGATCTTCCACCTGGAAACGCAGCAGTTGAGCTGGAACACCCGCGCTTATCAGATGTTTGGTGTGAACCCTGTCGGTGCACCCATAACCCTGGAAGCGGCGATGGGCCTGGTTTATCCGGACGACCTGGACCTGCTGGTCCGGGCCCGCGACCAGCTGCGCAAGGCGCCCGGCGCAATCGAGCTGGACTACCGCATCATCCGCCCCGATGGCGGCCTGGTAGATGTGCATGCGCTGCTCTATGCTGAAACCGATGCCCAGGGCCGCCCGCTCGCCTACGTTGAGATGTGCCTGGACGTCACCGAGCGCAAACGCATGGAGGACGCCCTGATCCAGTCCGCCCGCCTTTGCCGGGTGCTGGACCAGGTTTCGACCGACGGTTACTGGGAGCAGACGGCGGCCGCGCAGGGTACCAGCCCGGCAAACAGCGAGTCGGCCCCGCTGGCAACCCCCAGGGCCAATGGCCCGCAGCGAAAAATGCGCGTGCTGTATGTGGAAGACAATATGTACAACCTCATGCTGTTCGATGACGTGATGCGGACGCGCGACGATGTTGACGTGCGCATGGCCCAGAACGGTGCCCAGGGCTTTGAGGTGGCGGGCAGCTGGCTGCCCGACGTGCTGGTGCTGGACGGCCGACTGCCGGACACCCATGGCATCGATCTTCTCAAGCGCATGCGCGGCATACCGGGTCTGGAGGCCACGCCGGCCTTCATGTGTTCGGCCGACACCCTGCCTGAGCACAAGATACTTGCAGAACAGGCAGGATTTGCCGGCTACTGGACCAAGCCCGTGGACTTTGACAAGGTGTTTGACGAGCTTGATCGGGTCGCCGCCAGCAGCGACTTGCGCTGAACGCCCGGCCTGACTGACTGGCCGGCCACCGGCGTCCGCATGGAAATCTGCCCGCCAGCCGTAAACGATGCCGAAGCTTACTGAATACCCGATACCGGCGTAACAGAGCTTTCGCGCAGGATCAGCCAGCGGTCACCCGCTCGCACCCACTCCAGTGTTTTGGTCACGACATCCCGATAACTTGCCGAGCGGTAAGTCTGCTTGAAGATGGTCGACGCATGGGTGGCATCAGGCATCGCCACGGAGATATCGGCCACTTCCACCGCGATATCGACAGCGCGACCCAGAACAGCCTTGCGTTTTTCCTTCCAGGCGTTCCTGTCACCGTCAGTGGAAGGCACAAAACCGGGGGCATAAAACCCCAGATAAGCGTCTACATCGCGCCTGGACCACGCAGCACGCCAGCCCTCCAGCGCCCTGTTGATCTCACCGTTATTGACCGGTTCGGGCGACGACGCACTCGGCGCCGGTACAGACATGGCTGGCGCCACACGTGGTGCAGGCACCGCTTGGGTCGCAGATGAGGCCGTTGCCCGTGCCTGCAGAGACTCGCGTTCGCGGGCATTGGCCAGGGCTGTCTGCCTCTCGAGTGTCTGCCGGGATTCACTGCTGCTCGAGCTTCCGGATGGCGCAGCCGGCGCTGGCGCTGGCGCTGGCACCGGCGTCGGCGTGATGCCGCCTTCGGACGGCAAAGGCGCCGGTCCTGGCACCAGCACCTCCTGCACGGCTCGCTCTCGCGCATTGATCAAGGCGTTCTGCTTCACCAACTCTTCCGCCCGCAGGATCAGCGCGTCCTTGTCCACGACATACACTGAAACAGGCTCGGCCGGGCAGTGCTGCGAAGCGTCCTCGCCTTCGCTCCACTGATCCAGCCCGGGTACCGTGTCCGTCTCGATTTTGGACAGCTCCAGCGCAGAGAGCAGGGTGCCCAGGCCGGCGTGCGTCCTGGCGTAAGCGATGTTCAGGTCCTGCTCGGCATTAGCCACCGCTCGCCTGGCCTGGAACAACTCGTTTTCCGTGTCCAGCAAATCCAGCAGGGTGCGCTGGCCAATGTCAAATTGCTGGCGGTAGGCATTACGTGCCCTCTCGACGGACACCTTGTTCTGATCGAGGTAGCCCAATTGCTCCCTGAGCTTGCGCGCATCGTTGTAGGCAATCAGCAGCGTTTGCCGGATATCGCGGCAGGTCTTGTCGCGCAGGTCCTTGGCCACATTGAGCTGTTCGGCAAACTGGCGCTCGCGCGCCCGGTCGCTGAAGCCATTGAACAGGTTCCAGCTCATGACCACCTCGGCCACGGTGGTGTCGGAATTGCCCGGAATACTGTTCAGGTTATTCCCCTGGTCGCGGCGCAAGCGCAAATCGAAACGCGGCTGGTAAGCACCGCTGCGGGAAGCCAGCGCAGCGTTGGACGCGCGGACGTTTTCAATCGAGGCGCGCAAGGCACCGTTGCGCTGCTGTGCCTCCCGGATGGCACCAGTCGCGTCAGGCGGAATATCCTGAGTCAGCACCGCCGCCACTGGCATTTCCGCTGTAGGCACCAGGCCCACGATGCGCTGGAAGCGCGCCGTCGTGTCATGCAGGTTGGAGGTTTCCGTCAACAGGTTGGCCTCGGCCAGTGCCAGACGCGCGGAAATCTGCTCCAGGTCCACCGCACGCGCTACCCTGGCCTTGACCCGGCGCTCCGTCTGGTTGAAAACCGAGCGATGTTGGACGAAATTTTCTTCGGCCAGGCGCACCAGCTCCCGGTAGCGCAAAACATCGTAATAGGCGCGGACCGCTTCGAGCGCCACACTCTCCGAAGTGTCAAAAAATTCGAAAAGACGCACAAGCCGTGCATGGTCAAGCCGTTTGATGTCGTTGCGCGTGGCAAAACCGTCGTACAGCAGCTGTGTAATGGTCAGGGAAGCGGAATTTCTGTCGAAGCGAGTACTGCCAATGGTAGCGGCGGTGTTTCGCCGCTCGGAACCATTGCCGGCCGCCACGTCCACCCTGGGCAACAGTCCGCCTGCGCTCACGCCGCGTTCGCCGTCCGCCGCCTTCAAGGTATGCCAGCGTGCGAGGACTTCAGGGTTGTTCAAAACGGCATTCTGCGCCGCTTCCTTAAGCGTCAGTGGCTTGGTGGCTTGGGCAAAGGCCGGGGCCTGCAAGCCCAACAGCAAGGTGCCAAGCACCGTGCCGGCACGAATCAGGACGGTGATCGCTTTTCCCGGCTTGTCCGCCTCAAGCGAACTTTCACCGACGCTCAAAGCTTCAGTGACGGGCACTTGCAAGCTCATGCAACCGACGGCTTCGCCGTTACACTGCAGGAACAACATGACCTTCCGACAACCACCACCGGCGTCAGCAGGAACAAGCTTTTCGGCGGCTTTTTTGGCATTTTTTGACTCTTTGCTGGAGTTGACTCCCGCCCCGGAGAGGACAGGGGACTATGGCTTCCAACCACTTGTACGAACAAAATCTTCGAAACAAGGTTAAGAAATCACAGGTAGTTACTGTTTTATATAGATATTTTCATGTTAACGCAGGATTTTCTCTAGCGCAATAACATCCGGGGCCAATTTCGTCGATGCGGCGAAAACGAAACACTTGAAGCACCTTTCAAAAGCCGCCCTGATCATCCTGCTGTTTCTTGCCGGGGCATGGAAGGTCGCCGCAGTCGATTTTGACCGGATGCAAAACGTCCTGTCCCAGCGCTTTGGCCCGGTGTCCCAGGAATCTTTCCGCGACTGGCAAAAACTCCTGCGGGAAAATGCCGACCAGCCCGCGCCGGCCAAGCTCAAGCAGGTTAATGACTTTTTCAACCGCCGCATCAAATTCAGGGACGACCAGGAGGTGTGGGGGCAAAGCGATTACTGGGCTACGCCCATGGAAACCCTGGGCAGGGGCGCCGGTGACTGTGAAGACTTTGCCATTGCCAAATATTTCACGCTATTGCTCCTCAACGTTCCCGATGAAAAATTGCGCCTGATCTACGTGCAGGCGCGCCTGGGGGGCACCAACAGCAGCATCACCCAGGCGCACATGGTGTTGGCCTTTTACCCTTCTCCGGAAGCTGAACCGGTGCTTCTGGACAACCTGATCAATGATCTGCAACCCGCATCGCGCCGACCGGATTTGAGCCCGGTGTTCAGCTTCAACAGCCAGGGTCTCTGGCAAGGTGCCAGCGGCGCCCGCGGTGCCGGTGGCCCTGCCAACCTGTCACGGTGGCAGGAATTGCTCAGACGCGCGCGTGCCGAAGGTTTTGATTGAGTCCATTTACAAACCGCTATAAAGAACCGTTCCGAGGGGAATCTTCCATGTCGATGTACCGCCAAATGTGGCTTGCAATCATTCTCAGCACCCTGTTGGCGTTGCTGGGGGGCTTGCTGGCGTCCACGTTGAATGCCCGGAATTATCTGTCGGAGCAGCTCAGTTCAAAAAATACTGACAACGCAACGGCGTTGGCTTTGGCACTGAGTCAGCAACAGGCAGACGCGGTCATGGTCGAACTGACGGTATCGGCTTTGTTCGACAGCGGGCATTACGAGTTGATACGCGTCGTCGATCCTCTCGGGAAAATCATTGTCGAACGTACGACACCGGCCAGAGCGGGCACAGTTCCAGAATGGTTTGTCAGCACACTGCCCTTGGATGCAACGCCAGGACAGGCGCAGATCAGCAGCGGTTGGACCCAGCTGGGCACTCTGACCCTTGTCAGCAACAGCCGCTTTGCCTATCAGGCGCTGTGGAAAAGCGTTGTACAGCTGGTACTCGCGCTTGGCCTCTCCGGCGTGATAGGTGGGCTCCTCGGGGTCATGATCCTGCGGCGCCTGCGTGAGCCTTTGCAGCGTGTCATCAAGCAGGCGAACGACATCAGCGAGCGGCGTTTTGTCTTGAGTGACGTCCCCGCTGTTCCGGAACTCAGGCAGCTGGCCCTCGCCATGAACGGCATGGTCACCCGTCTCAAAGGAATGTTTGCCGAAGAAGCGCAACGCCTGGAAGTCCTGCGCATCACGGCTAACTATGACCCGGTGACCGGGCTGGCAAACCGGACTTTTTTCCTGGTCCAGCTGCTGGACTCTCTGGACGGGGAAGAAGCCGCAGGCGACACACTGCTGCTGCTCCGCGTTGCGGATTTTCCCAGGCTCACACAGCGCCTGGGCACACCCGCCGTCGATGAAGTCCTGAAAACCTTCGCAGCAGTACTCAACCAGCATGCCACACAGGTCGCCGGCGTGGCAGCACGCATCGGTGACTCCGACTTTGCATTGCTGCTGCCGGGCCAGGTCCGGGCACGCGATATGGCCAACAGGGTGCTGTCGTCATTGGTGGAGGCATGCGTTCCATTGACCGGCAAGGGGCCGACGGCCTATATCGGCATCGGCACTTTGAAGTTCGGGCAAGACATGGCCGGCCTGATGGCCGAGGCCTCGAGTGCCTTGATTGCAGCTGAGGCGGCCGGCAACAATGCCATCCGGGAGACCGGCAGCGAGTTCACGGCCCACGGCAACGAGAAAACCACAGAGCTGCTCAGGCTTGCACTGGACCAGGGCCGGGTTCGCTTGCTTTTTCTTCCGGTTCTTGACATGAAGGGAAGGCTTATCCACCGTGAGTGCGTCATGGAACTTCTGCCTGATGGCATGGACGCATGGCGCCCCGCCAGGCACTTTCAGCAAGTGGCCGAGGAATATCAGCTGATGCCACGGATGGACCTGTCAGCCCTCGAATTGGCACTTGAGAAACTGCGTCAGGACACCGGCCTCCCCGGCTTGTCCATCAGCCTGTCGGCACTTTCCATCGGTGAAAAAAGCTTTCGCGCCCGATTGCTGGGCCTGCTGGGCGAAAACCGGAGCTTGGCCGGCCGCCTCTGGCTGGAAGTGCCCGAAACCACGGCCGCCAAACGCATTGAAAACCTTCGCGAATTTGTCGCCGAAGTCAGGCAGGCCGGCGGCCGCGTCGGGCTTGGCAATTTCGGCCGACACTTCAATCAGGCAGATGTGCTGCACGACCTCGGGCTCGACTTTCTCAAGATCGACTCCAGCTTCATTCGAGGCCTGCAATACAGCACGGCCAACCAGATCTTCCTCAAGAGTCTGGCAGCCGTTGCCCACAAGATGGGCATGCAGGTCTACGGGGAAGGCGTGATTGACCGGGCCGAGCTCGCTGCCCTGGAAAGCACGGGGTTCGATGGTGCCTCAGGAGCTGCTGTCAGGGAGCAAACCTAACGGCCTTCGCAGAATGAAGCCGCCACCCCGAAGAGAGCGGGCGGCGGCTGCCCTGCGGCAGTGGCATCAGTCTGTGTTGAGTTTTCCCTTCGTGAGCAAGTCCTGGATCACCTGCTGGTCGGTCGTGTAGGCCCCAATCATGTCAATGCCAGACAGCACAATCCTCTGATCCTCGGCCCCTGTGACAATCCCCGACGGGGCGCCCACCGTATGAGGGTCCGAAGCGAAACCGCCCGTCGTGCTGATATGCACAATGGTGTCAGCGCCCGATTTCTCGAAATGCAGGTAGTTCGCCAAATTGTCCTGTCCCAACAGCGTGCCCGCGGTCTCGCCGATCAGGAGGTCTCTGAGATCGAGAACATCCCCGCCAGCCGCGCGGGCACTTGTGTTGAAGTCCGTGATTGTGTCGGTGACCGGCGCACCCACCGTCCCACCATCGTTCAGTTCCCAGCGGAAAATGTCGGCACCCAAACCACCGGTCAGGATATCTGAACCCTGTCCACCGATGATCAAGTCGCGCCCGTCGCCGCCGTTGATGGTGTCATTACCAGTACCTCCCACCAGCCGGTCGTCACCCGCGCCACCGTTAAGTACGTCATTACCGTCACCGCCGTAAACAAAGTCCGAAGAGGCTGTCAGCGTCGGCGTATTGTTCGCGGCAGTTCCCTCATAGGCATTGGTGGCGGATACCAGGCTGATCATCTGATCCGCCGTATGCACACCGTTCGTTGCACTGATGCCGATCAGTGCCGACTGGGCGGTACCCACGCCGCTGACAGTCAGCAGATTCGAGAGGTCCCAGGTAGAGATATCAATCGACTGAGTTGTCCCCGTCGTTACTGTGGCGCTATGACCCGCGCCGTCAGTGATGGTCCAGCCGTTGAGCAAGCCATTGACGGTGAGCGTTTCAAACGCCCTGGCAGTCACATCGAGTTTGAAACTGCTCCCGTCATTGGCAATTGCTACATCGTGGTGGTTCGTCTCAACCATCCAGACCGAGCGGACCTGTTCGGTGGTCAGCACCGTGTCATAAATCCGCAAATCATCAACTGTCGCATTGAGGTATTTGTCATTGGTAATGTTGCGTGAAAAATCGGCATTCACGCCATTGGTAAAGCCGATACCGAACACATTGGTGATGGTGCCCTGCAAACCAGTAGCGGTAACAGTGTTCTCAAGTACGCCGTCCACCCAAATCTGGGTCTGCCCGGTAACGGAATTGCGGGTCATCGCAACGAAATGCCACGTGTCATCGGAAACGATGGTTGTGCTCTTGGCGCCCGCAGTATTGCCCACGTTGAGAGCGATATGTCCCGTGTTGTCAATCCATCCCCATTGCGCGTCGTTTGCCGCACTGGCCTGCTCGGAACCGATCACGCTGGGGCGGTTCCAGCCGATATCGGTTCCGCCGAATTGCGCCGCGTCGGTGGTGGCGTTCTGCGTGGTCTTGATCCAGAAGGAAACGGTGGCCGATGCGGTGATGGGAGTCAGCTCGACAGGATCAACGGCCAGGGATGCCCCCTGACCATCGAACTGCAATGCCGTTCCGGAGGTTCCGGCATGCCCGGCAACCCAGGCCGGAAGATTACTGCCGTTCGCGGTGTTGGCGTCTGACAGCGTGCCCTTGATACCCCTGAGTTCATTGACCGCCGGCACACCAAAAGCCTCGTCAAACGTCCATTGCCCGACAGGACGAACCAACAGGATGGGGGCGCTGTCCAGGTCAAGAATGGTCGCCGTACCCACCGCTACGGAGTTGGAAATCGGGCCAGTGGACAGATTGGCCGTCAACGTGAAAGTTTCCGAGCTCTCAATGCTTCCATCCACCACGGTGGGTGTCCGCACCAGCACGCTGGTCTTGCCGGCAGAAATCACCAGGCTGCCGGAATAGGCCGTCCAAGTGACACCGCCGTTGACGGAGTATTCCAGGCCTGGACCGTAGTCGGCAGCGGTGGCAGTCCCATTTCCGGTCGTCAAAGTCACAGTGACATCATTGCCGGTTTGCGCACCCAACCGGATGTCGAACACAGCGTAGTCACCTTCGACAATCGTCGTGTTGCTAACCACGGCAAGCGACGGCGGAGGGCTCGCCGAGAGGCCGCCGGTGAAGATATGGAAGGTCAGCGTTTGCGACGAGCTCGCCGTTGCACCGTTGGAGCCTTCCGTACTCGTCGCGGTCACCCCTAGATCGACTCGGCCGGAATAATCTTCAGGAAACACCAGGTAGGCGGCGGCCAGTGCAGCAGTCGGAATGGTGACCGAGCCATTGACCGCTTGGTATGTGATGCCACCCGAAACGATGCGCGACCCCCCCGGCATGTTGGAGATGCGCAGGGACAGGACCTCCGAGCCATCCGCATCAACCAGGCTTGTCGTGATCTTTCCGGCCAGAGATATCTGCGTGGTTGTTCCTGTCACCGAGTTCAGGTTGGTCGCATTGTCCTGCATCGCGCCCTGCGCCTGCACCAGACGGATATCGTCGAAATAGCCGCCCACGCCCTCCCCGGTTTCGGTGGAATTGGTGCGAATGGTAATCGTATGATTGCCGGTTGTAGTGAAGTTGAAACCGGCACGTATCGCCTCCCAGACCAACGCCGAGTTGACAGCTCCAGCCGCGTAGGTATAAATCACCTCGTTGGCAGTCCCCGCGTCCAATACCACCTGGAAGCCGGTGCCGGCCACAGGCGCCGCATCCGGCGCATAATTCATGCTCAGCTGGTAGACGTTGGCGGTGCTGCTGACGTTGATGGTTCGCGTGATACCCAGTGTCTGGTAGTTCGGGTTGAGGGCGGAAGCACCATTGGCGGCATTGTCCAGGTGCAGGAAAATCTTCTGCGAATCTCCGCCTGTAGCGCTTCCAAGCATGCCTGCGGCGGTATAGGCCACATTACCGGGAGAGGTCCTGAGAGCGTCGCCGTCAGCATTGAAGTAAAACTGGTTAATTTGGCGCCCGGCGGATGCCCCCGCAGTGTCCCCCGTCAGCGTCGTCAGCAAGGACCATCCCTCAATGGCTGCTGTGCCCTTGGCATGCGTCGGGTTATTGCTATCGTCGGCGGTGGATACCAGGGTGCCCACCGACTCCCACGTGGTGTTGAACACCTCGGTGAAAGAATTTACTACCGTCAGATTCGGCATGTCTGCGACCGCTTCGACTGCAATGGCTGCAGTTACGGTCGTACTGTAATTGCTACCGTTGTCCCTTGCCTGGTAGGAAAAGCTCGTGTTGCCACTCCAGTTCGCATTGGGCTTGAAATAAAGAACGAGTTCCCCGCCGGTTGCTGTCATCAACGTGTTTACCGTGACAGTTGTCGTCATGGAGGCATTGGTATAAAGCGTGCCGTTGGCCGCAAGTGCCGTGACTCTGAAAGTGGCAATTGACCCACCCGGATCGACTGCCGAAAGTGTGACCGCAATAGGAGAAATGTCCTCAAGCCCGCTGGCACTTGTAGCAAATGCGATGGGGTTGCCAGCTGCAACCACATTGACCGTGGTGCTGGCAGTATTGCTGTTGTCGCTACCGTCATAAACGGTAACATTGACATTTCTCACCACCGATGTAGCAGTCGTGCTGCTGAACAGGATGGTTTGGATCGCCTGCTGGTAAGCGGCCAGCGAAGCGGAACCGTTCAACGTTATCCCGGTGGTACTTGAGGTCGAAGTCCAAGTGATCCCGAGACTGTTGAGCAAGGTCTGCCCCGCAGCCGTGATGATCAGCAACTGATTGGCGTTGGCCGTCCCCGTCAAGGACACTGTCGCGCTTGTCAGGTTGGCGTGATCCAGATCCGTAATGCTTATATCGGAATTGGCGATCGACTGCGCCCCAGCCGCACCACTACCTCTGGCAACGTAAATCGTATTATCCGACCCGCTGGCGCCGGCATTCAGATCAAGAACAGGCGCATCGTTTACCGGTGTGACTGCAACGGTGGTAACAGCGGGGGCGCTGTTGGTGGAACCGTCATTGACTACAAAAGTGATGTTTCGGGTAGTGTTGCCGGGGTTGTCACCGGTGTTCACATACGTAATGGCTCGCAAGGCAACCTGATAGGCCGACACACTGGCGATTCCGCTCAGCGTGATCACATTGCCGACGACGACCACGGATATGCCAGCAGGGACTGAGCCGATTGCCAGTACGTCACCGGCTTGTGCATTCGTCAGCGTAATGGTAGCGCCGCTAAGCGTCGCGCTATCGACATCCGTAATTTTGAGCGTCGGCGACGTCACTTGGATCGGGCTTCCGTTCTCGATAAACGCAGTCGCGTACCCCGTGCCGCCGGTTCCAGCATCCAGATCCAGGAGCGGCGTGTCGTTCACGGCCACCACGTTGACGGTCTTGCTGGCCACCGTGCTCAGGTTGTTCAGCGCTTGCCCATCGTTGACCACATAGTTGATCGTGCGCGTAGCCGTCGAAGGTGTTTCGCTGGTATTGGTGTACGTGACACTGCGCAGTGCGGCCTGATACTGCGCCACTGTTGCGGTTCCGCTCAGGGTCATGACACCCGTGGTCGCGTTATAGCTGCCGGTGATTCCGCCCATGGTCGTAAAGCCCAGCACATCCTGACCAGATACAAATCCGCCGCCGATGGAAACAGTTGCACCCGTCAGATTGACGTTATCCACATCGCTGACCGTGATGCCGCTGTCGATCACGACTGGTGTGGAGACGACATTGTTGCCTTCGGTAAAGGTGATCGTACCCCCACTCACCGTACCGATGGGGCGGTCATTAGCACCTGTAACCGTGACAGTCAGAACCTGCGCCGCCGTCGCTCCGGCCGTATCCATCACCGTGGCCGTAAAGACGTCCGTCGGCGTACTGCCCGCTGGCAAGGCGTTGACCGCCGC
>NZ_JBDTTH010000070.1:0-21713 GCF_039930745.1 Polaromonas sp.
TTGCCAGTCGGCCAGCCGGTCGGCCAGGGTGGTCAGGGCCTTGTCGGTGGCTTCGCTGACGGGTTTTTGCCAGGCCGGGTCGCGGCTGGCCCAGGCGTCGGCCAGGCGGCTGGGCACCAGGGTGGCCAGTTCGTTGGCGATCAGCTTTTTGGAGCTGGCCTTGGCGCGTTGCAGCAGGGTGGGCAGGTCCACGCCGGGCGCGAGGTTGATGCGCACCGGCTGGCCCTCCCGCCAGAAACTGGAAATCTGCAGGACGGCCGGCCCGCTCAGGCCGCGGTGGGTGAACAGCAGGTCTTCGGCGAATACCACGGCTTTTTTGCGCTGCTTGGGGCTTGCGTCTGCTGGCCCGGTTTCGAGCAGCACGGGCAGTGCCAGCCCTGCCAGCTGGGCATAAGGCGCCCAGGCGTCGCCGTCGAAGGTCAGTGGCACCAGCCCGGGCTGTGGCTCAACCAGGCGCAGGCCGAACTGTTTCGCGATGCGGTAGCCGAAGTCGGTCGCGCCTATCTTGGGAATCGACAGGCCGCCGGTGGCAATCACGACTTGCGTCGTCTCAACGGGGCCGCGGTCACTCTCGATTTGATAGCTGCTTGCGCCCGCCCCGTATGGGCTGGAGGCATATTTGATACTTGAGACCCGGCAGGGCTGCCAGCGCGTGACCCCGCCCGCATCGCACTCGGCGAGCAGCATGTTGATCACGTCCTCGGCCGAGCGGTCGCAAAACAGCTGGCCTTTGTGTTTTTCGTGAAAAGGGATCTGGTGGCGCTGCAGCAGGGCGATGAAGTCCTGCGGCGTGTAGCGCGACAGGGCAGAGCGGCAGAAGTGCGGATTCTGACTCAGGAAGTTGGCGGGCGTCGCATCACGGTTGGTGAAATTGCAGCGGCCACCACCCGAGATGCGGATTTTCTCGGCCACTTTTTCGCTGTGGTCCAGCAGCAGTACCTTGAGGCCGCGCTGGCCGGCAATGCCGGCGCAGAACAGGCCGGCGGCGCCGGCGCCTACCACCACCACGTCAAACTTATGAGCCAAATTGGCCTCCAGCCCAATGCTGGTGCGCGCAAGAAGCTATCAAAAGTAGAGCGAGTTCGAGCCTCTGCAAGCTCAGCCTTTCCAGGTGAATGGAAACTTGAATTGTTTTAAAAAACCGTTGGGGACGTAATCTCCGAGCACGCCGTAACGCTCCGGCCAGAGCCGCGTGCTTTTGACTGCGGTGCCGAACAGGTAGTCGATAAAGGCGAAGTGGGCCGAGTAGTTGCGGTCCAGCGCTTCCTGGTCCTGGCTGTGATGCCAGTGGTGGAAGTTGGGCGTCACGATGACGTAACGCAGCGGGCCCAGGCGCACGCTCACATTCGAGTGGTTGAACACCGCCTGGAAACCGACGATGACGATGTAGGCGTCGATCACTTCCTTGGAAAAACCCAGCACGAAGATGGGCGCCAGAATCAGCGTGCGGGTGATCAGCAGCTCCAGGATGTGCTGGCGCGAGCCGGCCAGCCAGTCCATGCTTTTGGCGCTGTGGTGCACCGCGTGCAGGCGCCACAGCAGCGGCACCTCGTGGTAGGCGCGGTGCGTCCAATACTGCACCAGGTCGGCGATCAGCACGATCAGCAGCACGCCGCCCCAGAAGGGCAGGCCTTGCACCCAGCCGCGCAGGCCCTCGTTGCCGGCCCAGCCGAAGAACTTGTGCACCATCAGGTTGGTAGCCAGCAGCACGAAGCCGACGATCATGTGGTTGACGATGAAGTGGTGGAAGTCGGTCTGCCATTCGGCGCGAAACACCGGCTGGTCCTTGCGCAGCGCAAACAGCTTTTCAATGAAGATGAAAATCAGCGAAGAGCCCAGCAGGTCGAGGATGAACCAGTCCAGGCCGATGTAGGGCGTGTTGTCGGCAAAGTCGTTCACCGGTACCTTGTGGCCGCCCAGCAGCGCGGTGCCGGCCACCAGCAGGAAGGCAGCGCCGGACAGCCAGCGCGAACGGTTGAAGATGATGTTGACCAGCGAGATGCCGCCGGCAATCACCAGCGCCGCGAACATGACCATGCGGATGGTGTCCACGTTGTAGCTTTTGCGCAGCTCGGGCGTGGTCAGGTACTCGGGGAAGTGAAAGGCCAACACCCCCAGAAAGCACAAAACGCCCAGGCTCAGCGCAATCACGCCGCTGACCAGGCCACGGCCGCGGCGCAGCTCGCCGTGGCTTTCCGTCAGTTCATTGAGTTTTTCAAGCATGGCGCCGCTCCCACGGATGTTTTTGACCTCGGGAGTGTAGCCGCCGACGGTGTGACCGGTTGGTCAGGCGGCGCGAAATTGCGCCGGCAGCCCGGCCGCAGCCGCCACGCCGCTGATCACATCGCCCACCACGATGACCGAGGGGCTGGCCAGGCCGGAATCGCCAATGGCATCGGCCAGGCGGCCCAGCGTGGTGGTGATGTGGCGCTGCGTCGGCATCGAGGCGTTCTGGATCACGGCCACAGGTGTCGAGGCGGGCAGGCCGGCCAGGAGCTCGTTCTGGATACGGCTGGCGCCGCTGACACCCATGTAGATCACCAAGGTGAGTTTGGCCTTGAACGCGGTCTCGGCCAGCGCGCGCCAGTCGGTGCCTGCATCACCGGGCTTGGCATGGCCGGTGACGAACACCACGCCGTGCGCATGCTGGCGGTGCGTCAGCGGCACGCCGAGCGAGGTCACTGCGGCCAGGCCGGCGGTGATGCCGTTGATGATCTGGACCTCGATGCCGGCAGCGCGCAGGTGTTCGACTTCCTCACCGCCGCGGCCGAAAATGAAGGGGTCGCCGCCTTTGAGGCGCACCACGTTTTCGCCTTCGCGCACGGCCATGATCATCATCTTCTCGATGAACTCCTGCGGTGTTGATTTGCAGCCGCCGCGTTTGCCGACATGGACAATCCGCGCGCCGGGTTTTGCATAGGCGACGATGTCGTCGCTGACCAGATCGTCCACCAGCAGCACGGTGGCTGCCTGGATGGCCTTGAGCGCCTTGAGCGTCAACAGCTCCGGGTCGCCCGGGCCGGAGCCGACCAGGGTGCATCGGCCGGTAGGGTTCAGGGGTGTGTTGCGGCTGGTCATAGTTGTGAGCTTGTTTGCAAGATATGTTCCACCTGCCGGGCAATCGATGCCGGCACGGCATGGGTACCTGCGAGAACGGCGCGGATATAGGTCGCCGTGCTCGGGCTGTCGATGTCCTTGGGCAGGTCAGGGACGCTGGCCAGGGTACCCGGCTGTGCTTCCTGCAGCAGTGTCCGCCGGCCGGCAATGAAGGCTTCCATTTGCGGGGTGCGGCGCGCGTCGGCCACCACCTCGCCCTCGGTGCCGCGCAGCAGCAGGGCGTTCGCGGCTATCAGCTCGAAGGTCTGACCCATGGAGATGGCGTATTCGGGGTGCGTGTAGCTGCTGACCACCAGCGCCTTGCCCTGGCAGGGGTTCATGATCTTGACCAGGCTGTGCGCCGGGTTGCGCAGGCCGACGGCACGCCGCACGTCCAGCAGGCGCTTGAGGCCCGGGCAAAGCAGCTCGGTGGCGGCAAAGACAACTTCGCCATTTGCTATTGTTCTGATAGCTGTCAGCGCATGTACATCAAGGGCTGAGAGCACTTCTGATGCAAAAATACGGCTCGATTCGGTGGCCGTGCCATGCACCAGCACCGGCAGGCCGTGCCGCGCCAGCAGCAGCGCCAGCAAGGGCGTCAGCACCGGCAGCTTGCGCGCGCCGTTGTAGCTGGGCAGCACCACGACAGGTTTGGCGCTGGCCGGAAAACGTTGCATGCGCTGGTACGTAGCGTCCAGGAAACCTGCCATCTCTTCGGGGGTTTCGCCCTTGATGCGCATGGCCAGGCAAAAGGCGCCTGTCTCCAGGTCGGTCACCGTGCCATCCAGCACCTGGCCGAAGAGGTCGGCAGCCTGCTCACGCGTGATTGGCTTGGCGCCGTCCTTGCCGCGGCCTATGACCTTGATGTATTGAGCAATAGGCATGCGTGATTGTCCGTCAAGGCAGATAACTTGCGGTTATGAGCTTAAAGACACCGGTCAGGCGACAACCCTGATCGGGATCACGGTGCGACCGACAGGGGTATTACCGGCTGTGGCATGCCGGGCGTCGGTGGCGGTCCGGATCAGGCGCTTGATCTCGGGCACGCAGGAGCCGCAGTTGGTGCCGCATTTGAGTTTGGCCTGCAGCATCGCCAGGCGTTCGTCGTCGCTGGCCAGGTAACCCGCGCCGCCGGCGGCCGTGGTGATGTCCGTCAGGCAGGCGCTGATCTCGGCATCGGTCACGCTGAAGCAGGTGCACACCGGTTTGCCGCGCGGCTGCAGGGCTACCGGTGCCTTGGCACCGGGCAGCAGCAACAGGCGCCCGTAACTTTGCGCCGGCAGTTCGTCCTGCAGCAGGATTTTGATCCAGGCTTGCGCGCTGACATCCCCGGCGAGCACAAAACCGGCTAGCTCAGCGTTCTCGCCCTTGCGCACCAGCAGGGCCGTGCGGTGCTGGCCTTTTTTCCTGTCCACGTAGCGCAGGGCATCGGCTCCGCCCAGGCCAAGAATGCCTTCGATTTTTTCCAGAAGGCCTTCGGACGGCGCTTCAAAACCGGCGGCGCGAAACAGCACGCCGGTGCGCTGGCGACCAGCTTCTCCCAGTGGAACCTCGTTGGAAAACGGTACGCAACTGCTGAAGGCAAAGCTTGCCATCATGGGCTTGAGTTGCTCGCGAGCCGTCAGCGCCTGGCCTTCCGGCAGCCAGGCCATGGCCAGCAGCGACCAGGGCAACTCGGCCTTGAGAATTTTGACCGCGGCATGTTTGAGTTCGGGCTGTTTGGAGCTGGGGCAGTAGGCCGAAGTAGTGAGCGCATTGACGCCGGCCAGCCGCTCGCCCTTGCTCGACAGCCCGCTCAGGTAGTCATCACCCCAGTGCATGGCCATGAAAGCCTGGCTGACCGCCACTTCAGGCGAGGCCTGCAGCGGCACAACGATAGAGCCGCGCTTGGACGTTACATAGACCAGGTCGCCGTCTTTCAGCAGTCGGCGCGCCATGTCCTGCGCGTTCATCTGGATGGACGGTTCGGCCACATGGCCGAACAGCCGGCCCAGGGTGCCGGTGCGGCTCATGCCGTGCCACTGGTCGCGCAGGCGGCCGGTGGTCAGCGAGAAGGGGTAACGCGACTCGCGCGGCTCCGCCACCGGTTTGTAGACGGTGTTGACGAAACGTGCCTTGCCGTCTTCGGTCGGGAAAATGCCGTCCTCATAGAGGCGCACCTTGCCGGTGGTTTCGCCTTCCCGCAACGGCCACTGCTGGGGTGCTGCTTCCAGCATGGCGTAGCTCATGCCGGTGATGTCGAGATCGCGCCCGCGTGTCGATTCGCGGTGCTCGTTCCAAATGGCTTCCACGCCTTTGGCAGCATCCTGGAGGGAATAGGGGAAGAGGGTGAGGGGCGGGGAGCCCTCACCCCTGCCCTCTCCCAGGGGGAGAGGGAGTGAAGATATTGTTTCCTCTCCCTCGGGGAGAGGGCTAGGGTGAGGGTTCCCCGTCTTCAACAACTTTTCCAGCCGCTGCGCAAAAGCCATGGCAATGGACCAGTCATGCCGCGTTTCCCCGGGGGCGGACACGGCCGGGCGCACGCGGCTGATGCGCCGCTCGCTGTTGGTCACGGTGCCGGTTTTTTCACCCCAAGTGGTGGCCGGCAACAGCAGGTCGGCATAGTCGCAGGTGGCGGGCGTGGCAAAGGCTTCCTGCACCACGACCAGCTCGGCGCGCTCGAGCGCGCGGCGCACGGTGGCCTGGTCGGGCATGGACTGGGCCGGGTTGGTGCAGGCAATCCACAAGGCCTTGATCTCGCCGTCGGCCGCGGCCTGGAACATTTCCACGGCCGTCTTGCCGGGCTTTTCGGGTACCGAGGGCACGCCCCACAAGGTGGCAACTTCTGCGCGGTGCTGCGGGTTGGCGAGGTCGCGGTGCGCGCTCATCAGGTTCGCCAGCCCGCCAACTTCGCGGCCGCCCATGGCATTGGGCTGGCCGGTCAGCGAGAAAGGTCCGGCGCCGGGCTTGCCGATCTGGGCGGTGGCCAGGTGCAGGTTGATCAGCGCCGCATTTTTGGCGGTGCCGCTGCTGGACTGGTTCAGACCCTGGCAATACAGGCTCAGCGTTGCGGCGGACGTTGCAAACAGCTTCGCAGCCGTGAAGAGGTCTTCTTTTTTGATGCCGCAAGTGTCTGCCACCAGGTCTGGCGTGTAGTCGCGCACCGTGGTCTTCAGGGTGTCGAAACCATTGGTGTGTTCGGCGATGTAGGCCGGCTGCGTCCAGCCTTCCCACAGCATGATGTGCAGCATGCCGTTGAAGAGTGAGACATCGGTGCCGGGCTGGATAGGCAGGTACAGGTCGGCGATGCCCGCGGTGTCGGTGCGGCGCGGGTCGCAAAAAATGATTTTCATGGCCGGGTTGGCGGCCTTGGCGTCTTCGATGCGCCGGAAAAGAATCGGGTGTGCGTAGGCCGTGTTGCTGCCGACGATGAAGATGCATTGCGCATGGTTCACGTCGTCGTAGCAACTGGGCGGCGCGTCGGCGCCCAGGGTTTGCTTGTAGCCGGCCACCGCGCTGCTCATGCACAGGCGCGAGTTGGTGTCGACGTTGTTGGTGCCTATCAGACCCTTGGCGAGTTTGTTGAAGACGTAATAGTCCTCGGTCAGCAATTGGCCGGAGATGTAAAAGCCCACCGCGTCCGGCCCGTGTTCACGAATGATGCGCGCGAAACCTTCGCTGGCAACATTCAGCGCGCTGTCCCAGCTGATGCGCTGCGGCGCGGCGCCGCGCTGCGTGCGTTGCATCGGGTGCAGCAGCCGCGTCTGCCGCGTGACGGCGTGTGATGCTGTCAGGTGCAGGGTCGAGCCCTTTGTGCAAAGCCGGCCGAAATTCGCCGGATGGTCAGGGTCGCCGCGCACGCCCATGATTTCATCGCCCTGCGACTCGATGATCACACCGCAGCCGACGCCACAGTAAGGGCAGGTAGATCGCGTCTCAGTCATGGTTGCTTGGGAACCGGCTGCGGTGTCTCATGTTTATCGCAAAGCGATCTGCGGCTTCAGCCGCGAGATCGCAGCCGACGCCACAGTAAGGGCAGGTAGATCGGGTATCCCGAGTCATCACGCGGTGTGCGGCGCCTGCACGTCAAAGGTCTGGTCGCCCAGCGCACCGGTGGAAGCGCAGGGGCCAGCACGCGGTGCCGCCAGGTCCAGGGCCAGCGTGGCCAGCTCGGTCGGATCAAGCATGACCTGACCTGCATCCACCTTGCACGCAAACTTGGGTGTACAGCCTTCGTCGGCGCCTTGAGCACAGCCGTCGGCCAAGCCGATGGTCCAGTTGTGCAGCGGGCAGGCCACGCTGGTACCGAACACAATGCCCTGGCTCAGCGGGCCGCCCTTGTGCGGGCAGCGGTCCAGCAGTGCAAACACCTGGTCTTCCGCGTTGCGGAAAACGGCGACATCCACGCCGCGTGGGCGTGCCACCCGGCGCGAGCCGAGCACGGGTATGTCTTCAACGCGGCAAATCACGGTCCAATCATTCATCTTCATGCCTCCTGCCCTGCTGCTTCCAGCTTGGTGAACTGCCGCGTATCAACCGCGGCTTCCTTCAGATCGAACCAGGGGTCGGGTTCGCCATCGAGCGCGAATTGCAGTTGCTCCCACAGGGCCTTGCGGCCTTCGTGGTCGTCCAGGATTTTCTTCTTCACGTAGTCCAGGCCGACACGGTTGACGTAATGCACTGTGCGTTCCAGGTACCAGCCTTCCTGGCGGTACAGCTCGCAGAAGGCGCCGGTGTATTCCAGCACTTCGGCAGCGGTTTTCAGCTTGGTGAAGAAGTGCGCGACCTCGGTCTTGATGCCGCCGTTGCCGGCGATGTACATCTCCCAGCCGGAATCGACGCCAATGATGCCGACGTCCTTGATGCCCGATTCAGCGCAGTTGCGCGGGCAGCCGCTGACCGCGAACTTGACCTTGTGCGGCGCGTACATGCGCCACATCGCGCGCTCCAGGTCCTTGCCCATCTGCGTGCTGTCCTGCGTGCCCATGCGGCACCATTCGCTGCCGACGCAGGTTTTCACCGTGCGCAGCGCCTTGGCATAGGCGTGGCCCGAAGGCATGCCGATGTCTTTCCAGACGTTTTGCAGGTCTTCCTTTTTCACGCCCAGCAAATCTATACGCTGGCCGCCGGTGACCTTGACGGTTGGAATCTTGTACTTGTCCACCGCGTCGGCGATGCGGCGCAGCTCGCTGGCCGTGGTCTCGCCGCCCCACATGCGCGGGATCACGCTGTAGGTGCCGTCCTTCTGGATGTTGGCATGGCTGCGTTCGTTGATGTAGCGGCTTTGCGGATCGTCTTTTGCCTGCTTGGGCCAAGTGCTGATCAGGTAGTAGTTGATGGCAGGGCGGCAGCTCGCGCAGCCGTTCGGCGTCTTCCATTCCATGAACTTGAAGGTGTCGGCGATCGTCATCAGCTTGTTGTTGCGAATGGCGTCACGCACGGCCTGGTGGCCGTGGTCCGTGCACCCGCACATGGCCTTGAGCTTGGGCGTGGCTGAGTAGTCGCCGCCGGCGGTGGCCATCAGGATCTGTTCGACCAGGCCGGTGCAGGAGCCGCAGGAGGCACTGGCCTTGGTGTGTTTACGCACTTCGTCCAGCGTGAACAGGCCTTTTTCCTTGATGGCCTTGCAGATGGTTCCCTTGTTTACGCCATTGCAGCCGCAGACCTCGGCCTCGTCGGGCATGGCGGCGGCCTTGCTGTGGCCTTCGTGGCCAGCGTCGCCAATGTTGGACTCGCCGAACATCAGCTTGTCGCGGATGTCGCCCACGCTGCGGCCGTCGCGCAGCAGCTTGAAATAGTAGCTGCCGTCCACGGTGTCGCCATACAGGCAGGCTCCAATCAGCTTGTCGTCCTTGATGACC
Source organism: Polaromonas sp. (assembly GCF_039930745.1). Taxonomy (GTDB): domain Bacteria; phylum Pseudomonadota; class Gammaproteobacteria; order Burkholderiales; family Burkholderiaceae_C; genus Polaromonas. The sequence goes on from NZ_JBDTTH010000070.1 coordinate 8,937, forward strand.
AGCTTTTTATAGACGCCGCCAAAGGGGTCGCTCATGACGATTTCTTCCGTGCCTTCACCACCGGTGAACTCGCCCGCCGAGAACAGGTCGATGCCGGTGACCTTGAGCTTGGTGGAGGTCAGCGAGCCGGTATAGCGGCCGATGCCGAATTGCGCCAGGTGGTTGGCGGCCACCTTGGCCTGCTCGAACAGCGGAGCCACCAGGCCGTAAGCGATGCCACGGTGCGCCGCGCATTCGCCCACCGAATAAATGCGCGCATCCGTCACGGTTTGCATGGTGTCATTGACCACAATGCCCTTGTTGCAATGCAGGCGCATGGTTTCGGCCAGCTGCGTATTGGGCCGGATGCCGACCGCCATGACCACGAGGTCTGTGGCCAGTTCGATGCCATCCTTGAACTTGATGGACTGGACCCGGCCTTCTGCATTGCCGGTCAGCTCCTGCGTCTGCGCGCCAATCATGAACTTCAGGCCGCGGTCTTCCAGCGACTTCTGCAGCAGCTTGCCCGCAACGCTGTCGAGCTGGCGCTCCATCAGCCAGGGCATCACATGGACCACGGTGACATCCATGCCGCGCAGCATCAGGCCGTTGGCCGCTTCGAGGCCGAGCAGGCCGCCGCCAATGACCACGGCTTTTTTGTACTTCTGTGCCGCGTCGATCATGGCGTTGGTGTCGGCGATGTCGCGGTAGGCAATCACGCCCTGCAGGTCCTTGCCGGGGATCGGCAGGATGAAGGGATTGGAGCCGGTGCACATCAGCAGGCGGTCGTATTCTTCCTCGGTGCCGTCGTCGGCGCGCACGATGCGCTTGATGCGGTCCACTTCGACGACCTTCTTGCCGGCGTGCAGGGTGATGTGGTTTTCCTTGTACCAGTCCCAGCTGTTGAGCACGATCTCATCGAGCGTCTGTTCACCGGCCAGCACGGGGCTGAGCAGGATGCGGTTGTAGTTGGGATGCGGCTCGGCGCCAAACACCGAGATGTCGTACAGCTCGGGCGCGACCTTGAGCAATTCCTCGATGGTGCGGACACCGGCCATGCCGTTGCCGACCATCACAAGTTTTGATTTTTTCATGCGGTCTCTCCAGATGGGTTTGACAGGTTCATCGCAAGCGCCATACCACGGGCCGGCCTTGCGGGGTACAGGCTGGCCTGTGCTGGTGCACCGGTTTGCCGGCTTTGAAGATGTGAGGTTGAAACCATGATGCTCTCTCCTGTCAAACAGGGACACGGCTGTGAAGCCGGTATGAGGCACATCAATACGCACGTCGTTATGCGCAGAACCCGCAGTGCTTTCGCTAAGGTTGGGCGCTCCGTTACGCCCGCGAATGACTACGCAAAAGTTGTGCCATATCATCATGTGGACGGGCGGGTGTTATCGTTCCGGCCGGATGCGTGGCGCGCGACTTGCGTTCCCTGCAGGCAGTTTTCCCTCTCAAAACCTGATTTCTATGACCTCCGCACTGGTAATTCTGAACGGCCCTGCCGGCCTCCATCCGCTTGCTGCCGATCTTGAAGCGGCTGGCATCCAGGTGCTGGGAACCGTTCAAGGGTGCAGCAAACTGGTGCAGGAGGTGTTGCGCCAGGGGCCCGATGTGGTGATCTGCGATGACCCGCTTCCCGGCGAAGAGCTGTTCAAGGCCCTGCAGATCATTGGCGACACCTCGCCCCGGCCGCTGATTATTTTCACCACCGACGCGGATGCGGGAAGGATCACGCGTGCCACGGAAGCCGGCGTTCACGCCTATGTGGTCAATGGTTATGGCCGGCAGCGCCTGCGGCCGCTGATCCACCTGGCGCAGGCGCGCTTCAGCCGCGAACAGGCCCTACGCGACGAGATGCGTGACATCGCCAGCCGGCTGGAGGAGCGCAAGGTGGTTGACCGCGCCAAGGGCATCCTGATGCGGGCCAGGGAGGTGTCCGACGACGATGCCTTCCAGATGCTGCGCACCGCCTCCATGCACAGCAACCAGCGCCTGGGCCAGGTCTCGCAGCACATCATCCATTCAGCCCGTTTTGCGGAAGATGTGAACCGTTCCGGCCAGTTGCGCATGTTGTCGCAGCGGCTCGTCAAGCTGGCGCTGCTGCAGCTGGCTGGTGTGCAACTGGACCAAGTCAGGGAACGTCTGAAGGATTCGGTGGCCCGCATCGATGCCAACCTGGCGGCGCTGGGCAAAAGCCTGTCCCAGCCGACCTTTGGCGACCTGCTGGGGCAGGTCCAGCGCACCTGGGCGCAGCTCAAGCCGCTGCTGCAGGGCGCGCCCCAGGCGGGCCAGATGGCGCAGATGGATGCCCTGGCCGAGCAACTGCTGCAGGAGGCCGAGCGCCTGACCAGCAGCCTGGAAAGTGCAGGCGCCATGCCGCCGCTGCAGGTGCTCAACCTGGCCGGCCGCCAGCGCATGCTGAGCCAGCGTTTTGCGAAATATGCCCTGATCGACATGCTGGGCGCGCAGGCTGCCATGCAGCCGGACCCGGCGGGCCTGGCCGAGGCGCGCGCGGCCTTCGAGACGGCATTGCAGTACCTGAACGAGATTCCCCTGACCAGCAAGGAAATCCGCGGCGCGCTGGATGCCGCCGCAGTCTGTTGGGCCCAGATGCTGACTGGTACGGCCGCTGCCGGCGCTGCGGGGGGGCGGCAGGATCCGGAGCGCCTGCCGCGTCTGGCCACCGCCAGCGAAGAGCTTCTCGATGTGTTCGAAAAGCTGTCAGTGCACTATGGACGCAGCATGCAGGTGCTGGTGGGCTGATCAATGATTGTTGCAATGCACCATTTTCGGGCGCAAAAATTGCTTGCTTTGGTGCATGGCATTTGACATAGACATCGGTTTTGCAAGCCTTGCCGGGCGCAAGGAGATCAACGAGGATTTTTGCGCGGCCATGTTGCCGGAGCCCGGGGGAGAGGCCATGGGCTCTATCGTCGCCATTGCCGACGGTGTGAGCACCGGCGGCATGGGCAAGGAGGCCGCGCAAACCACTGTCACCAGCCTGGTACGCGACTACTATGGCACCCCCGAAACCTGGGACACCACGGTGGCGCTGGACCGTATCATCAGCGCGCAAAACGCCTGGCTGGCCGGGCTGAACCGGCGCCGGCACCCCGCGCTCGGCTTGACCACCCTGACCGCCCTGGTGCTGCGCGGCCAGTCGTACGCGCTGGCGCATGTGGGCGACACCCGCGCCTACCTTCTGCGGGAAGGGCGCCTGACCCAGCTCACCAGCGATCATGTCGTAGACCACCCCGATTTCCGGCACCAGCTGCTGCGCTGCGTGGGCGCGGAGGACCGCTTGGTGATGGATTATTCCCAGAGCGATTTACAGGTGGGGGACGTGTTTGTGCTGCTGTCCGACGGCGTGCACAACGCGGTTGCCGACAAAAAGCTGCAGGCGCTGGCTGCCGCAGCCGTGCCGGCCGGGCAGGTGGCCGACCACGCGCAGCGCATCAGCCAGCAGATGGTCGATGCGGCCATGGCGGCAGGCACCCAGGACAACGCCACGGCCCTGGTGGTGCGCGTGCTCGGTTTGATGGACGTCACCCTTCAGGACGAAAACCGGCGGGCGCTGGCGCTGCCTGTGCCGGCCCGCCTCCGGATAGGCGACAGCCTGGATGGCCTGACCGTGACCGCGCCGGTGGCCGACAACGGCATCAACGTTCTCTACCAGGTGAGATATACAGCCCCCACGCTTGCCACTGCGTGTGCTGCGCTGCCCCTTGCACAAGAAGGAGGGGCGCTGCGCCTGCGGCCCGGCGAAGCCGGTTCCGCGGCCTCGGCTGTTGAGGACGGGGTCCCCACGCCTGCCGCGGCGCCGCTCCCACCGCCCGGCAAACTGTATGCCCTGAAGACCCTGCACCCGGCGCGCGCCCACGACCCGCAGGAGCGGGCTATGCTGGCGCATGAGGCCTGGCTGGCCAAACGCATGCGGTCCTCCCGCGTTGCCGGTCACCTCGTCCACATCCACGACCGGCTGCCCGGCGGCGGCGAGCCGGGCTCGTTTTACCTGCTCTACGACTGGCACGCCGGTGAAACCCTGCAGCAGATGCTGGACCGCAAACACCGTTTCAGCCTGCCGCAGGTTCTGGCCCTGGCGACGCAGGCCGCGACGGCGCTGGGCCTGTTGCATCGCCAGCATGTGATTCACCGCGACATCAAGCCCGCCAACCTGCACCAGGGCGAGGACGGCGTGCTGCGCGTGCTGGACCTCGGGGTGGCGTTGACAGGCCGCGAGCCCGAGGCCATGCGCAAGCTGCATGCGGGCACGCCCAGCTACATCAACCCCGAGCAGTGGGGCTTCAGCGGCAAAGCCACGGCGGCCGGCAAGGACGGCCCCGAAGAGCTGCCCGACGCGCAGAGCGATTTGTTTGCCCTGGGCGTCACGCTGTACCAGCTGCTGACCGGCAAGTTGCCTTATGGCGAGGTGTTGCCTTACCAGGCCGGGCGTTATTACCGGGACCCGACGCCGCCCAGCCGCCACAACCCCGAGGTGCCGATCTGGCTGGACCATGTGGTGCTCAAGGCCATGGCGCGTGACAAGCGCCAGCGCTTCGAAACGGCGGAAGAGTTCCTGCTCGCCCTCGAACGCGGCGCCTCCCGGGCCCTGCCGGCGCTGCCCGCAACGCCGCTGATCCAGCGCGACCCGGCCGCCCTGTGGAAGATGGCCCTGGCGTTGTCGGTGCTGTTCAACGGCCTGTTGCTGTACTGGCTGCTGTTTTTGCCGCGTTAGCGGTTAAATGGGGCGTACCCCGTATTTTTGAGTGTTTAAGCCTGTAGCCCTTGCCAGACGGGCGCCAGTAGCTATTGATTTAGTAGCGAATGGCTGTGTTGCAATACTAGTGCATCAGGCCCAGCAGCTCTGTCGCGTCGATCGCGCTGCTTCGGCCGGGCGCGGAAAAGCGCTTGCGGCGGCCGGTTTTCACCACGCCCGTCACCTCACGCAGCAGGCTGGCGCTGGCAGCAATTTTCCAGCCGGCCTGCTGCGCCTGTTTTTGCAGCAGCAGGCAGGCGCTCACCGCGTCACCCACTGGCAGGATCTCGGATTTTCCGCGTAGCGGGTCCTCCAGCTTGGCCAGCGTGACTGCGCCGCTGTTCAGCCCCACGCCCACTTCAAAACGCGGAAGCGAGCGGCCCGGGAAATGGCTGACCAGAAAACCCTGCACGCGGTGCGCCGAATCGATCAAACCCAGGGCTGCCTTGGTGGCACGCAAGCCGCTGTTGACGGTGTCGGTGTCCGTGCTGTCAACAAACACGGCGAGCAGGCCTTCGCCGACAAACTGCATGTGGTAGGCGCCGAAGAGGTAAACCGTGTCGCCGGCGTTGTTGTAGAACTGGCGCACCACGTCGCTCAGCTCGGTGCTGGTCAGCTTTTCCGCCATGGCCGGAAAGTTGACGACGTCGACAAACAGCACCGTGGCGTTGGCGAATTTCCTGTCCTCCACCACAGAGTCGGCGGTCGGCCATTTTTCACCCAGTTCCGCCAGGAGCCTTTGTTCGTACAGGCGGATCAGCTGCTTTTTCTGGGTGCTCAGGGCCGTGGCAATCACCGAGCCCACCGCCCGGGCCTGGGCGGACTGGCGCATCAGCTGCTTGTTGAGCTGAGCGGCGGTGGCTTCACGCAGCTCATCGAAGTCGATCGGCTTGGTGAGGTAGTCGTCGGCTCCGCTGGTCATGCCGCTGCGCACATGTTCGCGTTCCTGCAGCGAGGTCAGAAGGATGACCGGCGTGGCCTGAATGGCCGGGTCGGCGCGCAGCGCCTGCATCATGGCAAAGCCGTCCATTTTCGGCATGTTGACATCGCTGACCACCAGGTCGGGCCGGTGGTCGCGAACCATCGCCAGCCCGGAGACGCCGTTGTCCGCTTCCACCACCTCGTAGCCTTCGAAGCGCAGCGCCGCCGCGATCAGTTCCCGGATCGTCTCGTCGTCATCGATCACTGCTATCAAAGCCATTTTTTTCATCCCGTAAAGCGGCTACAGGCGTGAAGCTTACCAGTGCCGGCCGCCTTCCGGTCATGACCCGACGGCGGTGGGGGAAAATGGTGGCCAGGGCTGGAGGCCCTGGCTGCTTGCTACTGGATTGATAGCTGCTTGCGACCGCTGGATAAGGGCTGGAGGGATAAAACATCATAAACGGAGTGCGCGGCCGCCCTTTTTAGTTACGGCTCGCTTTGCTTAACTTTTCTTCGAAAAGTTAGCCTGCACTGAAAAGGTGGGTAAAAGCGCAAGACGCTTTTATCGCTTCGCTCCTAGGCGCTACGCGCCCTCCCGCCTTTTTAGCTTCGGCTAGCTGCGCTTAACTTTGCCGAAGCAAAGTTAGCCTGCACTGAAAAGTCGGCCAAGCGCTTTCGCGCTTTATCGGCTGCGCCGATCACGCACTGCGTGCGTGGCCGCCTTTTTTGCTTCGCAGAAAGGGCGGACAAAGCGCAATGCGCTTTTCCTCGCTTCGCTCAGTGAGCGCTACGCGCTCTTCCTCCCTTTTCAGCCCAGGTGCGGGTCCAGCGGATTTGCATGACTCTGAGCATCACCAGCATGCCGAGCGACAGCGCGGCGAAGAAGAAGAAACCCCACATGTAAGTGCCGGCATACTGTTTCGACACACCCATGGCATTGGGCACCAGGCCGCCGCCCAAGGCGCCGATCTCGCCGATCATCGAACCGGCCACCGCCGTGGCCAGTGGCCAGCGCAGCGGCACCAGCTGGAACAGCGCGCCGTTGCCCGCACCCAGCGCGGCAAAACAGAGCATCACCAGCAGAGTGGTAGCGACCAGGGAGCCGCCTGCCAGTCCGCAGAGCACCAGGGTCAGCGCAATGGTCAGCAACACCACGCTCAGGGTGTTCACGCCGCCCCAGCGGTCGGAAATCCAGCCGCCAAAAACACGCAGTGCCGCTCCCATGAAGGCGGCCAGCATCGAAAGTTGCCCCGCCTGCACCTTGCTGACACCGAACTGGTCGTAGTAGTAGGAGGGCAAAAAGGTCGCCAGGCCGATGAAGCCGCCAAAGGTGACGGCGTAAATCAGGCTGAAAGCCCAGCCGTCTTTCTCGAACAGGCAGGCCACGTGTTCCCGCAGGGTGGCGTGGCTGTCCACGTCATCGGGCTCTTTGGCAAAAAGAATCATGGCGATCAGTGGCAGCAGCATGGCGATGGCAGCGATGCCGTAAACCGATTGCCAGCCGAAGCGCTGGGCCAGGGCCGGCGCAACCAGCACCGACACAGCGGTGCCCACATTGCCGGCGCCCACCAGGCCCATCGCGAGGCCCTTGTAGCGTGCCGGGAAAGAGCCGGAACCCAGGCTGAGCGCCACGCCAAAACTGGCGCCGGCTATGCCCAGCAGCACGCCCATGGCCAGCAGGCTGCTGTACGAGTCGACCAGAAAATAGCCAAACAGCAGCGCCACCATGATCAGCCCCATTTCCACCAGGGTGGCGTTTTTTCGGCCGATGTACTGCGCCAGCACACCCAGAGGAAAGCGCATGAGGGCGCCGGCAAAAATTGGCACGGACAGCATCACGCCCTTCTGGGTGGGCGACAGGTTGTAGGTTTCCGAAATGAATGGCGCCATGGCCCCGTTCATCACCCAGATGCAGCACGAAAAGGCGAAGTAGAAAAACGCCGCGCCGAGGGTGGGCGCGTGGCCGGCTTTTAGAAAATTACGGAACCCCGCCATGGTGCAGACTCTTTCTGTGAAAGTGGTTGATTCACAGAATTAGTGCGAGAAACGTGCCACCTTGGGGCGGGGAAAGTGCACCCTAGAGGCGCAATTTGGGAGCGTTTGGTCGTTCTTTTTGGTGCGCCGCACAAGTTGCGGGCATTTTTTCCCCCAATGAGGAATCACCCGCCCAGTGCAGCCGCCGGCGCCGGGTGGGTGGTGAGGGCTATTGCCACGCAGGCAAAGGGCGTCTGCCGCGCAGGCAGGCGGTGTGCCCCGGCTTTAGCCGCGAGAAGGGTTATACCGTTTCTGCCCGCTTGCTGTGGTTGCCGGATCGAACAGCATGCTTAACGCAATCAGCATCATCATGGACGCGGTCGCGATGATCACCAATGCCGAAATGCCGAATGAACTCACGTAGCCGAATCCTTGCGGAATGGCGTTGCGGTTGGCGGTAGTGCAGACAAATTCCGCAGCGGCCATGCCGGTGTAATGCATGGCGCAGACTGCCACGGCCATCACCAGCGCCGCGCCGAAACGCTTAAGCAGCGCAGCCGTGTGGAAGGCCAGCCACAGGGCAGCGGTCGCAGCAACCATCGCGATGACGATGGACACGCCGACGACAGCGTAGTCCCACTGGATGTAGCCGCCGATCTTCAAGCCTTGCATGCCCAGGTAGTGCATCACCACCACGCTCATGCCCAGCAGGGCGCCTGCCACCAACATTCTGCCCAGGCGCTCGGGGGCGCGGGCGACAAAGCCCAGGGCCAGCGATGCTGCCAGGATGGCGGCAACCAGGGACACGCTAGTTTCGACCATGGCATAGCTGCTGGCCAGATCGAGTTTGAGCGCGAGCATGCCGACAAAGTGCATGGCCCACACGCCAATCCCGCCCAGCGCAAGACCGGCGGTCAGGGTATTGGCCTTACTGAAACTGCCGTCGGCCTGCTTGATCCGGAGGGCCGCGGTCAGTGCAACGAACGATCCTGCCGCGGCGAACAGGAAGGACAGAACAACATACATGGGTTGATAACTGCTTAGAATTATGGAATTCATATGAGTACTTATGATTTAAAAAAGCGAGTGTATCTTTTTGTTACTGAGTTTGGCAAGCCTGCAAAGACCTTTTTGGGTTTGATTTTTTAAACTTCCGGGGTTGTCACAGGCCATGTTGAAAAGTGCACCAAATATGGGCAAAGCGCGATGCTCGCGCGCACGAAGCCAGCCGACAGCGGCGTGAGAGGCTTATTTTTTAGTGGAATGATTGGGCGCCAATCCCCCTCTCACTGAGCATAGGTTGCTCCTGATTCAATAGCGAGACCTGGGCGGAGAGGCCGGCGCCTCGGAATCTTTACGCGTTGGGCGGAAACGATCAGGCCAAGCGCGGCCTGCATGGCGCATCGCTCGTGATTGACTGCGTTGGTGTGTGTGTTGTGACGGAGGCGCCGAACCGGTACGCGGTGCTGCCAGCATTCATTCGGTGCACCGCATAAATAATTGCTGGTGGTTGCAGGGCGGTTTTGTTCTCAGTGCTTGCGGTCCATGTCTACGCACACCATGGCCGCATAGTGGTTCCAGCGCAGGGTGATCACGTAGGGATGTGTGCGTACGCGGGCCTTGATGCCTTGTCCACCCTGCAGCTTGATGGGTACCGAGATTTGCAGCTCCGCCCCCAGGGCTTTGCGCGCGTTACCCGCCAGCGTGTTTGCAATTTCGCCTACCGCGTCCAGCAGGTTGCTGTCGCTGAGGTCGGTTTCATGCTGCAGCAGCAGGATTTCGCGCACCAGCTTGCCCGGCATGGACACCACGACGTGCCCGTTGTGGCTACCGGCAAAGGTGACGATGCCGTTGAACTCGAAGCCCTCGATGTCGCCGGTGCCCAAAAAGGCAGAGGTGATCACGGGTTCCTGCCTTGTGGTGACTTTCAGGTAGTTCCTGATCGAGTCGACAAACAACTTCAGGTCGGTTTCATTGAGTGTGGCCATGGCTACTCCTGACGCGCGTCGAAAACGTCGAGCAGCGCCATCTGCAACTCCTCGTCGGTAAAAGGCTTGGCAACAAAGCCGCGTGCCCCCAGCTTGAGCGCCTGGATGGCGGTGGACTTGTCGCTCAGGGCGCTGACCACCAGGATGTTGATCTTCGGGTCAAACCTGAGCAGCTCCGTGATGCACTCGATGCCATCCATTTCGGGCATGGTCAGGTCCATGGTCACCACTTCTGGCCGGGTGGCGCGGGCCAGGCGCAACGCCTCGCGGCCATTTTTGGCCAGGCCCGCGAGGACGATACCCTTGATTCCGCCGTTCTGCACCACGCGCGAGATGCGGGTGCGGATCATGTTGGAGTCGTCAACAATCATCAGGCGCATAAAGGTCTCCGTTTCAAGAGAAGCAGATCCGGAACTCGGTGTGCTGGCCGGGTATGCTGGCCAGCAGCAGGCGTGCGCCGAGCTTCTGCACGTTGGCCTGAACCAGGTCCAGTCCCACACCGCGGCCCGCATGGGCAGTGGTGCTGGCTACCGTCGAAAAGCCGGGTTTGAAGATGTGCGCCACGATTTGTTTGTCGCTGAAGCTCTGCAATTGTTCGGCGGTGTACCAATGCAACTCGAGCAAGCGGCGGCGAACGTTGGCCGCATTGAGGCCTGCACCGTCGTCGCGCACGCTCAGCTCCCACTGGCCGCCGTCTTCGCGGGTGAGTTTGACCACCACCTGGCCTTGCAACGCTTTTCCGGCCGCTTCCCTGGCTGACGGCATCTCCACGCCATGCACCACCGCATTGCGAACCAGCTGGATCGCAAGCTCGCGCAGCAGGTCCAGCTTGTCGGCAGGCAGCCCGGGTGCAGCGTCCATCTGCACGCTGGTGCAGACATTCTTTCCGCAGGCGGTGCCCACTTGGTCGGCCAGTTGGGTGAGTGTGGCGTGCAGGGCCTGCGGCACGGCTTCGGCCGTGGCCTGCGCGGAATCGTTACCCCGTTTCACGCTCATGACCTTGAACGCGGCCACCTTGGACAGCAGGTCTTCCAGCGGCAGCGGCAGGGCCAGCAAGGCGTCGCCTGTGGCCGCGCCGCTGTCCTTGAGTTTTTGCAACTCGTTTTCAAACTGGTGCGCCAGTGAGGCGAGAATTTCCAGGCCCAGGGAGGATGCATCGCCCTTGATGGCATGGATGCGGCGGTAGGCGGCATCGACCGCCTTGAGTACCTGGGTTTCCGATGCGGCGGAGGAGGTGCTGCGCAACAGGTCGTTCACCTCGAGCAGGGAGGCTTCAGCGCGTTCGACAAAACCGCGCATCATCGCCGGGTCGGTCTCGAAAGCCTTGAGCATCATCGACAGCTCTTTTTGCGAACGCTGGCGTTCGCCCGTCAGCCGGGCCTGTAGCTCCACCTTCTGCGTGATGTCCTGCACGGTGACCAGCAGGTGGCGCACCGAGCCGGCCTCGTAAACACGGTTGAAATGAAAGGAAAGATAGCGATTGCTGTCCTGGCCCAGCCGGTTCCTGACGGTCAGCTCCACTTCGGCCAGAGGGTTGATGCCCTGGACCAGCTGTTCCTTGACGTGTGGGGAAAACAGCAGTTCGACATAGTCGCGTGCATCGGTGAGGGCCTTGGCCGACACCAGCGTGGACAACACGGCGAAGAAGTTCTGACCCGGAACCAGGGTCTTGCCAAACAACTCATGGGTGGAACGGGACAACTGGGAGCCGAGCTGATGCCCGGGCGTGAGAAGAAACAGGCCTTCGCGCACGCTGGCGAGAATTTCCCGGTTTTCTTCGGTAGCCGCTTCGATGGCGGCGTCAGAGGTGTTCAGCCGGCGCAGGAACTTGAAAAGAATGAATGCGAAGTTGAGCAGCGCCAGAACAATGCCGACAGTCTGCACCATGCGCAGTGCGGTTGCGCGGTCTGAGGCCACGGCTTCGAGCGCGGTGGTCAGCTCGTTCATCAGGCCGAGCAGCTTCAGGTTGTTGGCCTTGGCGTAGTCCACTGCATCCTGCAACTGCTGGTCGGTGGCGTTGCCAGCGAGCACCGGCACCAGCTTCTCCTGGTAGGGCGTCCAGATGTCCTGCGCTTTTTTCAAAATGCCCAATGCCTTGTCACCTTCGGCTGCCCGCAGGAACACGGGCTTGGTGTCACCGCCGGGTACCGTGGCGCCGTTTTGAAAACCCTTGAGGGAAACATCAAACAGCCTGACCGCGCCTTTGAGCTCTTCCAGCTCCTTGTCGGCGGGCAGCCCCTTGCTGTGTGCCGCATCCACCGCCAGCAGCGATTTGGCCGTGCGCTGCGACAACATGCGCTGCCGCCCCGAGAGGTTGACGCCCAATGCATCTTCGGCAATCTGGAAGGAGGTGTAGAAGTTCAGGACCAGCACGCCCAGGTCAAACAGCAGGAAGAGGGCGACCGCGATGATGATTTCGCGGTATTTTCCGAAGGAAAATTGACCACCCGCTCTCGTGGATATCCTGTTCCTCGCTCTTGTGGCAATGGCGGGTGCGGCTGGCAATACGGCGCTCATGGTGTTTCTCCCGGGATCAATGCTGGCTGCCGCAGTCTTCAAGGAAGCCAATGAGTTCCTCACGCAGCTCGTAATAGCGCGGGTGCTTGAGCAGGGCTTCGCGGCTGCGCGGGCGGGGCAGCGGCACGTCCATGACCTTGCCAATCTTCGCGCGCGGGCCGTTGGTCATCATCACCACGCGGTCGGCCAACAGAATGGCCTCGTCCACGTCGTGGGTGACCATCATGGCCGTGACCTGGTTGCGCGCCCAGACTTCCATCAGTACCTCCTGCAGGTCCCAGCGGGTCAGCGAATCCAGCATGCCGAAGGGCTCGTCCAGCAGCAGCATCTTGGGGTTGAGCGCAAAAGCCCGGGCGATGCCCACGCGCTGCTTCATGCCGTTGGACAGATCGGCCGCGCGTTTGTGCATGGCGGAACCCAGGCCCACGCGGTTGAGGTAGTAGCTCACGGTGTCCTGGCGCTCGGCGGGGCTGGCATGCGGGAACACGCGGGCCACGCCCAGCATCACGTTGTCGTAGGCACTGAGCCATGGCACCAGGCTGGGCGCCTGGAACACCAAGCCGCGATCCGGTCCGGCACTGGCGACCTCGCGGCCATCGAGCACGATCACGCCGTCGGTGATGTCGGTCAGGCCGGCCA
>NZ_JBDTTH010000071.1:0-21217 GCF_039930745.1 Polaromonas sp.
GGGTGGGGTCAAAATTAGATGAAAAACCGGGGTCAAGATTCAGTGGAAATCAACAAAGACCATCCTGTTGCATAGCGAACAGGGCTTGGGCGACACAATTCAATTTTGCCGCTACGCCAAGCTGGTCAGCGACCTGGGTGCACGCGTGATTCTGGAGGTTCAGGAACCGCTTATGCTTGTGCTGGCTTCCTTGGACAGCGTGGGACAGCTGGTGGCCCGGGGTAACGCACTGCCCCCATTCGACTACCACTGCCCATTGCTCAGCTTGCCGCTGGCATTCAAAACTCGCCTTGATAACATGCCCGCGGCCAGCGGCTACCTCTCAGCCTCCGCAGCCAAGATAGCCGAATGGTCCAGTCGCCTGGGCAAAAAAACAAAACCTCGCGTGGGCATCGTCTGGAGCGGAAGCGCGGCGCACAAGAACGACCGCAGCCGAAGTTGTCTCCTGTCGGAACTGTGGAAGCATTTGCCACCAGAGTTGGAGTACATCAGCCTGCAAAAGGAAGTTCGCGACGCTGACCAGGAAACCTTGAAGATGCATCCCGAAATCCTGAACCTCGGCCCTGCGATCAAGGATTTCACCGACACGGCTGCGCTGTGCGAAGTGCTTGATGTGGTAGTGAGCGTAGACACCAGCGTGGTCCATCTGGCAGGCGCCATGGGCAAACCTGTGTGGGTCTTGCTGCCTTTCAACCCCGATTGGCGATGGCTACTCGACAGAAGCGACAGCCCCTGGTACCGGTCGGCCAGACTATTTCGGCAATCTCAAAGTGGCGATTGGGATGGTGTAATTTCAAAGGCTGGTGAGGCGTTGAAAGGCCACACTTTTCCTTAGGGAAAATTACAAAGTCCTTGAAAGCTCAATTGCCGGGCTAACGACGAGTCTGAAGGAAAAGCGTCGAAGCGCAAACGTGAGTACCGTTTCTAGCCAGCTTCACGGACCGTATTCACGTGCCACCTTGCCTACACTTCAATTCACCAGCAGCGAATTAATCAACAACAAATCTTCCGGCGTCAGCGTGCCATTGGCTTGTCGCAGCTTCAGCCCGCCGATCAGCACGTTGTAGCGTGCCTGCGCGAGGTCGCGCTTGGTCTGGAACAGCTGGCTTTGGGCGTTCAGCACGTCGATGTTGATGCGCACGCCGACCTGGTAACCGAGCTTGTTGGCATCCAGCGCGCTCTGGCTGGACGCCTCGGCGGCTTCGAGGGCCTTGACCTGCCCCTGGCCCGACAACACGCCGAAGTAGGCGGTGCGGGTGCTCAGCGCGACGCCGCGTTTGGCGCCTTCGAGGTCGGTGCGTGCCTTGTCTTCGAGCGACAGGGTTTCGCGGATGCGGTTTTGTGTAGCAAAGCCGGCAAACAGCGGCAGGTTCAGCGACAGGCCGACCGTGGTGCTGTTGGTGCGGAAGTTGACGGGGCCGGTGGTGGCGCTGCCCTGGGGGTTGCGCTGGGTGCCGTAGCTGGCGGTCAGGTCCAGCGTGGGTTTGTGGCCGGCTTCGGCCTTGTCGATCTCGAGCTTGGCGACTTCCAGGTTGGCGCGGGCCTGGCGCACGCTCGGGTGCAGGTCTTCTGACTGCTGGACCCAGGTGTTCACGTCGGCGGGCACCAGCGGCGGCAGGTCAAGAGGCACCAGCAGGCCTTTGGGCTGGGCATCGGCTCTTCCCACCAATTGGTCCAGCGCGATTTTTTTCACGCGCAGATCGTTCTCGGCGGCAAGCTCCTGGGCAATCACCAGGTCGTACCGGGCCTGCGCTTCGCGCGAGTCGGTGATGGTGGAGGTACCCACTTCAAAATTGCGTTTGGCCGAAGCCAGCTGCTCGCCGACGGCGGCTTTTTGCGCCCTCACAAAAGCCAGCGTGTCCTGCGCGGCCAGCACGTCGAAGTAGGCCTGGCTGGTGCGCACGATCAGGTCTTGCTGGGCCGCTTCAAGTTGGGCGCGGGACAGCTCGACCTGCTGTTTGCCCTGCTCGTACGTGGCCCAGTTGCCGGGCCGGTACAGCGGCTGCGAGGCGTTCACTGACGCAGTTTGCGTGGGGAAGCTGCGGTCCATCACCGGGTTGTTGTTTTCAAAATTGGTGCGCGAGGTGCCCATTGACAGCCCGGCCGATGGCAAGATGCCCGCCTTGGCCTGGTCGGCCTTGGCCAGGTTCGCTTCGTACAGCGAGCGGGCGGACTGGTAGGCCGCATCGTAGTCGCGTGCCGAGCGGTACAGCTCCACCAGGTTTTGCGCCTGCGCAGCAGGCGCAAAGGCCGCCAGCACGGCACTCAACGCAAGAGACAAGGGCAACAAGGCCGGTTTTTTCAAGAACGGTTTCATGGGAGTCCTGATGAAGATGAAATCGGTAAAGAGGAAGATGGAGAAGATGGCAAAGTGCAGATGGGAAGATCAGTAGCGCGGCACGGAGGCGTCGCGCTGCTCTGACCACGCGTTGATGCCGCCGTGCAGGTTCACCACCTGCGTGAAACCGTTTTGCGCCAGGTAGTTGGCCACCTGCATGCTGCGTGCGCCGTGGTGGCACAGGCAGGCCACCGGCTGGTCGGCCGGCAATTCCTCTTTCAGCTCTTCCAGCCGGGCAGGGACATCCCGCATCGGAATGTGCACCAGCGTGAAGCCGTCTTCCTTGACCGATGCCGTCTGTATCTCCCACGGTTCGCGCACGTCCAGCACCAGGGGCGTGGGCGCACCGGCCGGCAGGCTGTCGCGCCAGGCGTTGAAGTCGGCAGGAGAAAGCTGGTCAATCATCAGGGTTGCTTGTGACAGGTTAAAAGTTGAATTTCGAAGGCTCGGGGAAATTGAGCAGGCGCGGTGCCACGGTGTCCCAAGCCTGGGTAGTGCGGAAGGCAGCCTCACCCACGCGGGTGACCAAGGTGGCGCGCATCATGGGTTCAAAGCCGACGATGGCGCAGAGGCGGCCGCCGGGCTTGAGCATTGCCAGTAGCGCGGGAGGCACGTCGGCCACTGAACCGCTGAGCACAATCACATCAAATGGCCCGCTGAGCAGGTCGCTGCCGGAGACAGCCTGCCCAAGCTTGGCGGAGCCGTCGCCGGTGCGCACTTCGGCGTTGTACACGCCGGCTTTTTTCAGGTTGTTGCGCGCCAGCTGGGCCAGGTCGGCATCGATCTCCATGCTGATGACCTGCTGGGCGCGGTGCGCCAGCAAGGCCGCCATGTAGCCGGAGCCGGCACCGATCTCGAGCACCTTTTCATGCTTCTGCACGGCCAGGTCCTGCAGCATGCGTGCTTCGACTTTGGGCGCCAGCATGCATTGGCCAGGTGTGGCGCCAACCGGAATTTCCATGTCGGCAAAAGCCAGGGCCCGCATGGCGGGCGGCACAAAGTCTTCACGCTTGACCACGGCGAGCAGAGAAAGGACCTGGCTGTCCAGCACTTCCCAGGGGCGGATCTGCTGTTCAATCATGTTGAAGCGGGCTTGTTCGTAGTTCATGGTGGGGCCTGTAAATAATTCGGGAGGGTGTAGCGGGGTAAACCTCTGATTTTAACGGGGGGTCACCGGTGCCAGTGCCGGCACCGGCGGGGTGTGCCCGCCGGTAAAGCGGCGCTTGAGCCACTGTGCGAGGTCGTCAAGGTAGCAATAGGTCACCGGCACCACCACCAGGGTCAGCAGCGAAGAAGTGATGACACCGCCGATGACGGCTTGGCCCATGGGCGCGCGCTGCTCCGAGCCCTCGGTCAGCGCAAAAGCCAGCGGCACCATGCCGAAGATCATGGCCAGCGTGGTCATCAGGATGGGGCGCAGCCGCACGCGGGCCGCCATCAGCAGGGCTTCGCTACGCTCCATGCCTTCTTCCCTCATGCGGATGGCAAAGTCCACCAGCAAAATCGCGTTTTTGGTGACCAGGCCCATCAGCATCACCACGCCGATGATGGAAAACATCGACAGCGTCGAGCGGAACAGCAGCAGCGCCAGCACCACGCCAATCAGCGTGAGCGGCAGCGAAGTCATCAAGGCCAGCGGTTGCAGGAAACTTTTGAACTGGCTGGCCAGGATCATGTAGATGAACAAGATCGCCATGACTAGCGCCGAGACCGCGTAGCCAAAGGACTCGGCCATGTTTTTGGTCGAGCCGGCGAACTGGTAGCGGTAGCCGGGCGGAAAGCTGATGCTGTCCAGCGCAGCGCGGATGTCGGTGGACACTTCGCCGGCCGAGCGGTTGTACACGTTGGCGTTGATGGCGACTTCACGCGTCAGGTCGCGCCGGTTGATCTGGTTCGGGCCGGTGGTTTCCTTCACCGTGGCCACCTGGCTCAGCCGCACCGTGCGCGCCGAGCCGTCGGCATTGCTGCCGATCACCGTGCTGATGAAGGGCAGGCGCTCCAGATCCTGCGGTGCATTGCGCGAATCGGGGGCGAGGCGCACGTTCACGTCGTAGGTCTGGTCGTCGGGTGCGCGCCAGTTGCCGACGGTTTGCCCGGCCACCAGCGTGCGCAGCGAGGCCGCGATCTGCGACACCGTCAGGCCGAGGTCGGACGCCGCGTCGCGCTTCACATCCACCTCGATGGTCGGCTTGTCGGCCTTGAGGCTGGAGTCCAGGTCCACCAGGCCGGGGATGCCGCTGATTTTTTCCATCACCAGGCGCGTCAGGCTCTCCAGCTCTTTCAGGTCGGCGCCCTGCAGCGAAAACTCCACCTGCTTGTTGCCGCCCACGGCGTCGAGCAGGCCGGCGTGAGTGACGGTGATGCCGGGCACCTGTTTCAAGCGCTCGCGCAGCACGCCCGACATTTCGTCCGCGTTTCGGGTTCTGGCCTTGCGGTCCACCAGGCGGATGTAGATGCTTGCGTACATCTTGCCCTGCGCATTGCCAGTGTTGATGGTGGACAGCGTGTAGTTGACTTCCGGAAACTCGCGCAGGATGGCTTCGACCTGCCGGGTCTTGGCCTCGGTGGCTTCCAGCGAAGAGCCGACCGGCGTGTAGAAATTGAGCGAGGTCTCCGAGAAGTCGGCCTTGGGGACGAACTCGGTGCCCAGCAGCGGCACCATGAAAATGCTGGTCACAAAAATGCCCAGGGCCAGGCCCAGGGTGGCCAGCTTGTGCAGCAGCGACCAGCGCAGGATGCGCTGGTAGGTTTCGGCCAGTGAATCGGTGGCACGCTCGAACCAGCCCGTGACGCGGCCTATGGTTTTGTCGTAGAAGGTGACGGGTTTGCCGTGCTGGCCGTGCGAATGGATGCTCGGGTCGTGCCAGATGCTCGAGAGCATCGGGTCCAGCGTGAAGCTGACAAACATGGAGATCAGCACCGCCGCCACAATGGTGATGCCAAACTCATGGAAGAACTTGCCGATGATGCCGCCCATGAAACCGATGGGCAGGAACACCGCCACGATGGAGAACGTGGTGGCCAGCACGGCCAGGCCGATCTCCTGCGTGCCGTCCATGGCCGCCTGGTAGGGCAGCTTGCCCATTTGCACGTGGCGCACGATGTTCTCGCGCACCACAATGGCATCGTCAATCAGCAGGCCCACGCACAGGCTCAGCGCCATCAGGGTGATCATGTTGATGGTGAAGCCGAACATGTTCATGAACAAAAATGTGCCGATGATGGAGATCGGCAGGGTCAGGCCGGTGATCACCGTGGAGCGCCATGAGTTCAGGAACAGGAAAACGATCAGGATGGTTAGCAGCGCGCCTTCGATCAGTGTGCGGCGTACGTTTTCAACCGCCACGCGAATCGGGCGTGAGCCGTCGCCAATCGGCTCCAGCCGCGTGCCGGCCGGAAGCTGGGCTTGCAGTTCCTTGACGGCCTTGTTCAGTCCGTCCACCACCGCAATGGTGTTTTCGCCCTGGGCCTTCTGCACCGTCAGCAGCAGTGTGCGCTGGCCGTTGTACAGCGCCAGGCTGTCGATTTCCTGCGAGCCGTCGCGGATGGTGGCCACCTGGCCGACCGTGACCGCCGAGCCGCCGCCGGAGCCGGCCTTGCGCGCCACGATGATCTTGCCGAAGTCTTCCGGCCGCTTTACGCGTGCATCGATTTTCACGACGCGCTCCTGGGCGAGCGAACGGATGGCGCCTACCGGCAAGTCCTGGTTTTCGTTGCGCACCGCGCTAGCCACCTGGTCGGCCGTGATGCCCAGCGCCTCCATGGCCTGCGGGTTCAGGTAGATATTGATCTCGCGCTTGCTGCCGCCCACCAGGTTGACCGAGCCCACGCCGCGCACGTTTTCCAGGCGCTTTTTCAGCACCTGGTCGGCCCAGTTGGTCAGCTCGACAGCTGTGGGGACGGCCGGGGTCGTACCGCTGGCGGGGGCTGGGGCCGGTAAGACAGCGACTGACCAGATGGCGCGGTTGGCCGGGTCAAAGCGCAACACGCGTGGTTCCTTGACTTCATCGCGCAGCAGTGGTCGCAGCGAGGCGATCTTTTCGCGTACGTCTTCGGCCGCCTTGCGCCCGTCGATCTGCAACTGGAACTCGATGATGACGACCGACTGGCCTTCGTAGCTGCGCGAGGTCAGGGCGTTGATGCCGGCGATCGAGTTGACGCCTTCCTCGATTTTCTTGGTGACTTCGCTCTCGACAATTTCGGGCGAGGCGCCGGGGTATTCGGTAGTGACCACCACCACCGGGAAGTCAATGTTGGGAAACTGGTCTACCTGCAGGCGCTGGTAGGAGAACATGCCCAGCACAACGATGGCCAGCATGACCATGGTCGCAAAGACCGGATTTTTCAGGCTGACCTGGGTGAACCACATGGCAATTTAAGGTGCAGTCTTGGCGGAAGGGGCGGCTGGTGCGGCAGGTGTTTGAACCCAAGCCGGAGCCTGCGTGAATTTCACCGCTGTGCCTTCGCGCAGCGCGCCCGCCGCGCCGGCAATGACCACCGAGTTTTCTGCCAGCCCCTTGACGGCCACCATGGTGCCGTCACCCGTGGCGCTGCTTCCGCGCACGCCCATTTCTACCGGCTTGTGGGCCACCTGCTTGTTTTCCACCACCTGCACATAGGGCGCGGGCTTGTCGGTGCGTACCGCGCTCAGCGGTACGGCCAGTGCGGAAATATGCGTTGTGCCCAGCGTGCCCTGCGCAAACAGGCCTTGCCGCAAGCCGCTGGCTGCGGGCGTGTTGTCAATGCTCAGGTAAGCCAGCACGCTGCGGCTGCCGCCCTGTGCGCTGGGGTTGATGCGGGCCACCGTTGCGGTGATGGTCTGCGTGCTGCCTTCGATCTGCAGCCTGGCGCTCTGGCCGGGGCGCACCGCCAGGGCATCGGCGGCGCTGAGGCTGGTTTCCAGTTCCAGGCGGCTGAGGTCCACAATTTCCAGCACCCGCACGTCCACGCCGACACGTTCACCCGGCTGCACCAGCCGCTGGGCCACCAGGCCCGACAGTGGCGCGCGTAGCACGGTGTCGTCCAGCGACTTTTTGGCCACCTCGGCGGCAGCCAGCGCGGCCTTGTGGTTGGCTTTGGCGGCGTTGAGGTTGGCCAGCGAGGTGTCCAGCGCGGTTTTGGAAATAAAGCCCTGGTTCACCAGCGCCTGGTTGTTGTCGTACTGGCGCTGCACGATGTCGATTTGCGCCTTGGCCGAGTCGGCCTGTTCCTGCGCCTGCCGCACGCGCGATTGGTATTCGCTGGCGTCAATGCGGGCCAGCACCTGGCCGGCCTTGACGGCGTCGCCTTCACGCACCGTCAGGCCCTGCAGTTCGCCAGCCACGCGTGTCTTGAGGAACGCGGAGTTCACGGCCTTGAGCGAGCCCGACACCGGCAGGCCCTGGCTGAGGTCCATGGTTTTAGCCTGCACCACGTCGGTAGCGGCCAGCTCGGCAATGGTTTGCGCTTTGGCGGCGCTCGCCGCGGCCAGGGCCTGCTGCTGGTTTTTGCGCGCCGAGAGGGCGCCCAGCACGGCCGTGGCCAGCACAAGCAGAAGGACGAGGGCAATGACCCATTTGATCCAGCGTTTCATTTTGAGGCCTTGGGGGAGGGGGGCGTGACGCACAAGCCGTGAAGAATGGTGTCCACCTGGGTGGCGATGTACTTGCCGGCATTGTCGGGCAGGCTGGCGTCGGCACAGGTACCGGCGGAGTGTTTGGCCAGAATCAGGAAGATCATGGGCGCAATCACGCTATAGATGGCGTAGTCCAGGTCCATGGGCCGGAATTCCCCGCGGTCTATGCCGCGCTGCATGATGCGGCGAAACAGTGCCTGGCCGGGCAGGATGACTTCCTGTCGGTAGAAGGCGGTGATTTCCGGAAAATTGCCGGCTTCGCTCATCATCAGTTTGGTGATGCCTGACACGCGGGTGGCGCCCACGCGCTCCCACCACACCGTCATGCAATAGGCCAGCATCTCGGAGGCCGTGCCTTCAAAACGTTCGAACTCGTCGTTCCATTCCTTGAAGCGGCCCGAGATGTTTTCACGCACCACGGCCTTGAACAGCTCTTCCTTGCTCTGGAAGTACAGGAACAGCGTGCCCTTGGAAACGCCAGCGCGGGCGGCCACTTCTTCGGCGCGCGTGCCGGCAAAACCCTTTTCAACAAACAGGTCCAGCGCGGCGTCCAGCAGCTCACCGGGGCGCGCCTCTTTGCGGCGCTCGCGTTTAGCCGAGAGCGAGCCTGTTTGTGCGGAGATGAATTTCGTGAGGGACATGAGTTACTGACTGACTGGTTAGTAATGTAGTGCTTGGCTACCTGTCCGTCAAGCGGCCGCCCACTTTATTGCCAGTCTGTACACGTTAAGTCAAGTAAAGCTTGCTGCAGATCAATGGCGGGAGACGCGTAACGCCAGCCACTCCTTGAGCACAACCCGCGAGGCGTCCAGCCCGTCGGACGAGGGCAGCCACTCCAGCAGCCCGTTGCGGCTGGGCAGGATGAAACTCATGGGCGCAGCGGTCACCTGGAAGCCGGCCCGCTCAAAGGCCAGCACCGAACGCGGCATGTGCCAGGCGTGCGTGACCAGCGCAATCCGCTGGATGCCGTCTTTTTGCAACAGCGGCCGCAGCAGGCTGGCATTTTCCGCGGTGTCGCGCGACTGGTCGTCAATCCAGCGCAGGCGCAGGCTGTAGTCCTGCTGCGCCATCCGGCGGGCCACCTCGCCTTCGGAAAGGGTTTGCGCGTCGGTGGCGCCCCAGCCCATGCCGCCGGCAAACGCGACCGGCAGGCCGGTTTGCCGGGCCAGCCAGGCGCCGTAGCGCAGGCGCATGGCCGCTGCCGGCGACGATTGTGCTTCGCCGTACTCAGGCGCCACCGGGTGCACGCCGCCGCCCAGCACCACAATGGCCTGCACGCCGCCGCTTTTCAGGCTGGCTACCGAAGCCGGCGCGTACTGGGGCAGGGTGTTCTGCGCCAGCCACACCGCCACGGCATGGCAGCTCACCAGCCAGAGCAAGGCCACGCCGGCCACGGCCAGCAGCAGGCCCCACGCCTTTTTGCGGGTGGCCAGCAGCAGGCCCAGCAGGGTGAGCAGCAGCGGTGCCGCGGGCGGCAGCACCAGCGCAGCGAGAATCGGTTTGAGTTGGCCCAGCTCTGTCATGGGTTTCCTGTTTTGCTATGAAATAAGGAGCCACTTGCGCCCGTGGATAAAGGGCCAAAGGCCGATTTGACCCATAAACAGGAGAACCAGCCCCGGCTGGCCGGGCCTGGCCCGGCAAAAGGGTTTTCTGGGCGCTGGGCTGGCTTCAAGGCATTTTTCCCGGATGATCTGCGTTTGACCGCTGGATAAAAAGGACGACTCATGGAACAAGGCAAGTTTACGGGCGCGGGGCTGGAAACCATCACGCTGGGCGGCGGCTGCTTCTGGTGCACCGAAGCCGTGTTTGTGCAGGTGCGCGGTATCACCGATGTGGAGTCGGGCTACAGCAACGGCCACGTCAACAACCCGACCTATGAGCAGGTGTGCACTGGCGCCACGGGGCACAACGAGGTCGTCAAGCTGGTGTACGACCCGGCGCAGATCAGCCTGCGGGCGATTCTGGAAATCTTCTTCGTTGTTCACGACCCCACCACACTGAACCGCCAGGGCAACGACAGCGGCACGCAGTACCGCAGCGGTATCTATTACTCAACGCCGGAACAAAAGCGGGTGGCCGAAGACATGGTCAACGCCCTGAACCGCGACAAGCTGTTCGGCAAGCCGGTGGTCACCGAAGTGCTGCCGGTATCCAACTACTCGCCCGCTGAGGAATACCACCAGGACTTCTTTGAGAAGAACCCGAATCAGGGTTATTGCATGGCGGTGGCCGGGCCCAAGGTCGCGAAATTTCGCAAGACGTTTTCGGAATACGCGAAGGCTTGAGCGGGCTCCTCTGGTTTTTTCTGGCCTGTCATCCCCGGATTCGATCCGGGGTTCATGGCCCCTATGACCGCCGTTGCGCCATGTAAAACCACTCCTGCCCGGGCTCGGCGCGAGGGTTGGGGAACACCACAAAACCGTCATGAGGTGCTTTCGCTTCGGCGCCGCTGTAGCGTGTGCCAATCACCTCACCGGCCTTGACTGCGTCGAAGCTGCGCCACTCGCGGCTGAAGCTGTCGTCTGCGTGCTCACGGTCCGTCACGTCTACCAGCCGCAGGATCTCGCGCTCTGCAAGCGAGGTTTCCAGCGGCAGCGACACCATGCCCAGCAAAGCCAGCGTCTGCAAAATTGCATGCCGTGCCACCTGCACTGCTTGCGGGTCGTCGTGCTGGCCGCATTCCAGCGTCACGCCGTAGCCGCCGCGTGAGCGCATGTATTCGGTGGTGCCCACGCCGTAGTTCGGGTCGGTCACCAGCGTCTGCGCACGCGCCGAGCCGGCGGGCACAGGCGCCGCCGCACGCCGCTGTACACCACGCGCATAAGTGTCTAGCCAGCCTTCCACAATGCGCGGCGCGCCGGTGCACAGGGCCAGCTGCATTTCTTCGGAAGCTTTGTTGAACGGCTCAAGCATGCCGCTGTTGTTCTGCGGGCCAATCATCACGAACGGCCTGCCGCCGGTGTGGAAAGAGTGCAAGTCCAGCAGCACCTCGTGCGCATCCAGCAGCGGGCACAGCACATTGGCAATGCGGTCTTCAAATTCCTGCGGAATCGCACTCGGCGCCATGTTGCGGTTCAGGTTGCGGTCACCGGTGCGTTGCTTTAACTGGTAGGCCAACGGGTTGGTGACGGGCACAAAGGTGACGGTGCCGCGTTCGATGTTGAGTTGCCCGCTGTTGATGTCTTGCAGAAGTTGCGTGATGGCCTTGGCACCGCAGACCTCGTTGCCGTGAACCGCGCCAAGCACCAGCAGCTTCGGGCCGGGGGCCAGGCCGTGGAAGGTGTGGGTATGCAGGTGCGTGGGGCGGGGCTGGGAAACGCCGGGCGTTTCAGACTGGGTGGGTTGGGTCATGATGATTTGTTTGTGCGGCGCCTTGACTCGGCGGTTGGGCGTTGCTTAGTCCGCACACTCCTGCATTTGCAGGATGGAAAGCGCTGCGTTCGCGCCTATGATCTGCGGTGTTTGCTGTCTATTTTATCGACCTGACCGGAAGCTGCAATGTGCAGAAACTCTTTAACTGATAAGGAATTGGCGGTGATAAACCTGCCCAGGTTATACCGCAGCCACCAAGTTATACCGCAGTGCTTGTGGTCTACATTACGGGGCTCATGACAATGCCACTTCCGCCGCCACCACCGAACTGGGAAGGAAACGAGATATCGAAGTTTTTCGATGCGGCACGTGCCAATGAATTTGCGACGTTCGCAAATCGAACCGGGGAAGTCGCACGTCTCACCGATATCGATCGTGGGTACCGGAAAGCAATCGACGGCGTCAATCATTCGCAAGACTGGTTTGCCGGCTTCTTCTTGCTTCGGGCGCATTCGAATTTTCTGGCCGCGTGCCGCCTTTGTTGGAGCGCTCAAATCCCTGAGAGCTATGCCCTACTTCGTTCCTGTTTGGAAAATGCGCTCTATGGGCTTTATCTAGCCAAGAATCCAGGGTCGCGCGAGACATGGCTGCGCCGCCAAGATGATGCGGCGGCGAAGCGGAAAGTTAAAGATGAATTCAAAATCGGAACAATGCTAAATCTTGCTGCTGCGATGGATGCAACGGAAGGTACTGTGGCGAAAATTCTTTACGAAGAAACCATAGACTCAGGCGCGCACCCAAATGAGCTGGCCCTTATGCAGACTCTGCAAATCAACAAGAGCGCCGACCACATTGAGTTCAAAAGCAACTACCTTGACCAAGACTCCGTCGCACTAAGGGCTGCGCTTAAGACTACGGCGCAAGTTGGCGTTTGCGCTCTATCGTTGTTTCGAGTGATCTACCCAGAGCGCTTTGACATCATGGGTGTCACTGATTTGCTGCGTCACGTAAAGGTGGGCCTATGACCCCCAACCTGGCAGTCGAGCGGATCTGCGCAAAAGGCCGCACAGGCCGCTCACTTCTACGGTGAGGCTGTAAAAAATTTCGACCCAGGGATTGACCGCATGCACATGAAAAATCCACCTCTCAGATCGCTCTCTATTGGACGATCACGGCATCGGCACGGGTAAAGGAACCCCCGAAAATGGCGGTTTTGCGTGAGCGTGCAGTTTTTTTTTGCAACCGTCGTTAGACGGCACACAGACGACATGGGACAACCCACGGGTGATGCGGCGTTAGGCCTTGAACGAGGCAAGGTCCGGCTCGTCCCATATCAATCGGTATGGCCGGAGCTGTTCGAAGCCGAAGCTGCACGCCTGCGCTTTCTGGCCGGCCCCGCGCTGGAACGCATCGAGCATGTTGGAAGCACTGCCATTTCCCGCATGGACTCCAAGCCCATAGTCGATCTCATGGCATGCGTTTTGGATATGCCTGCCGCAACCGCGCTGATCCCTCTTTTTGAATCGAACGGCTATGAGTACCGCCCGGACGATTCTTGGCCAGAGCGCGTTTTTCTGGCGCGTGGCCCGCGCATTGCTCGCACGCATCATCTGTCGCTGACGGTCCAGGATTCGACCTTCTGGGCGGAC
Organism: Polaromonas sp.; assembly: GCF_039930745.1. Lineage (GTDB taxonomy): Bacteria > Pseudomonadota > Gammaproteobacteria > Burkholderiales > Burkholderiaceae_C > Polaromonas. Next base: position 12,914 of record NZ_JBDTTH010000071.1, read on the forward strand.
CATCTACTATTCCGAGACTATCTACGTGAAAATCCACCGGAAGTTTTCGCCTATTGTGCGTTGAAGAGAGATTTGGCGCGTCGCTTTCCGGACGATCGTCGTGCTTACACTGACGCAAAGAAGGTATTTGTGAGGCGAGTTCTCCTGGCGGCGCGCGGTGCCATCTAACATGCTGCATATCTGTCGGGCGACCTTTCCTCCGGCAAAGGATCTTCGATGCGTCTCGTGCGGCGAATCCAGATAGCGAGCCTTTACCGGCCGCGCAGGCTGCAGATGCTGAGTTTCACCACTGACCTTGCACCCCAACCTCCATGACCACACTCGAACTCAAGATCCCCCCACCCGCGGTAGCACTGGTGATTGCGCTGCTCATGTGGCTGACGTCCATCCTGTTTGGGTTCATCCCGATACCGCGGGACTATCGGCTGGGCGCGGCGCTGGCCTTGCTGGTCATCGGGCAAGGCATCAGCATCTCCGGCATCGTTTCTTTCCGGCGGGCCAAAACGACTCTCAATCCACTCAAACCAGCTAACTCATCGGCGCTGGTGACCAGTGGCATTTTTCGGTTCACGCGCAATCCCATGTATCTGGGACTGCTGCTCACGCTGTTGGGCTGGGCGGCTTTTCTGGCCAGCCCGCCGGCCTTGGTCTTTCTGTTTCTGTATGTGGTGTACATCAACCGTTTCCAGATTAATCCGGAAGAACGCATGCTGTCATCGCTGTTCGGCGAGGACTATGCGGCTTATAAAACACGGGTGCGCCGTTGGGCATAAGGCTTTCAGGTCATGCCACCGCTTAGGCGGCAGGCGCCGGACACTTCTGATGAAAAGGACAACAAGCATGCAAGCGCGTATCGGAACTTTTGAAGTTTCGCCTGAGGGTTTGGAGGAAGTTGTCGCCTTGTTCCGCGACCGTGTGGTGCCCGCTTTTTCGGCGCACACGGGCTTCATCGGCTACCAAGCCTATGTTGATCGGGCGCAGGGCCGGTTTGTGGGCGTTTCGCTCTGGGCCTCACGTGAGGCACTGGATGCCAGCGGCGAAACGGCATTGCGTGCCCGCAATGATGCTGCTGACCTTGGTGCCAGGACCATCGGGGAGCCGCAGATTCTGGAAATGGCATTTGCCGCGCCTTTCCAGCCCTGAAACTGCCGGATTCATGGCGTTCCAAACGACCGTGTGGCGGAAGATCAATTTCCGACTCTGATAATAATGCAACCAAATTGCGTTAGAGTGACGGGCTGCCGGTAAATGCAGAACCCAGACTCATGTCATTCGTCCTTCCCCACAACGACTCCGCCTCCGGCCCCATTGATGCGCTGCTGTCCGCGTACGGTCTGCGGCGTACGAACGCGGCTCGAAGGGTGCTGGGTTGGTTGTTGGCGCACCCGGACACCAGTTACACCCATGCGCAGTTGCAGGTGGCACTGGCGGGCGAGGGCGATGCGGGCGACGGCGCGGGCCTGGACCGCGTCACGCTCTACCGCCTGATCGACCGGCTCACGCAGGTTGGCTTGCTGCTGTGCCGGGTGGACGCCAGCCGCGTGCGGCGCTACCAGGCGATGCCAAGCAGCGTACATGCGATGCCGCACTTTGAATGCCAGAGCTGCCACCGCGACAGTCCGCTGGAGGGTGCGCTGCAATCCAGCGCCGGTGATCTGGAACGGGCGGCCCAATCTGCGATCGACGCTCTCAAGGCGCTGGGTTATCAAGGCATGAGTCTGGATTTTGCGGTGCGCGGCGTGTGCGCCGACTGCGCGACGGGCAGTAACGGCAGCCACCACAAGCGGGGCACTGCCGCATGATCAGTTCGCGGCAACTGGCCTATCAATACGCGGCGGCGTCGTGCTCCACTTCGACGACATTGCCGTGCCTTGTTGTTGCACGGGCCTTCGGGCTCGGGCAAATCCACGTGGCTGGCCCTGGCGGCGGGCTTGTTGGGTGCCAGTAAAGGCACTCGCCACCATTCTTTTTACAGCCTCGTTGAGGTTGTGAAAGAACCTAACTACTCAAAATAGACCACGAAAATATGGAAAATCGATCTCATAGAATGGCCTACAACGATCGATCGCAGATGTCGGAAGGGGTCATGTACCTCCGGAAATGGTCAGTTTGAACCACCTCGACATTTTTTTGCAACCTCGTTAAGACTCCCATGTCTATTGTCGAATGCGAAGTCCCTTCAAGCAGTACGCTGGACCGCCGCGTTGTCGAATCTGCTTACTTTCGGGACGCCTACCGTGCGCCCGTCCATCATGCCGATGCCAGTGTGGTCGACATCTTTTTCAGTATCTTCGGGCACCAGCCTTTATGGATGAAGATGGTGCTGATTGTCCGGAACCAGCTTGCGACCTTTGGTGGGCTGGATGTGCCACCGGCGTCCGACATATTGAATCCCGTGATCAAAAGCAGCTACGCCGTGGGCGACAAGATCGGACCCTGGCCCATTTTTGCCTTGAGCGAAACTGAACTCGTCGCCGGCAGGAATAACAAGCATCTGGATTTCCGGCTTTCCGTGTTGAAGGAGGCGAGGGAGCATGTTGATAGCGTTGTCATCTCGACCATCTGCACGGTGAACAACCGGTACGGAAAGGTGTATCTGTTTTTTATCGTGCCATTCCATCGATGGGGCGTGAAGCGCCTGATGGCAAAAGCCATCAGCGAGGACAGGCTATGAGCGCAGTCGCAGTGTTGGGTTGCCAGGAAGGGCTGGCGGCATGATCAGCACGCGGCAACTGACCTATCAGTACCCGGGCGGGCCTTCGCTTCGCTTTGACGATATCGACGTGGCGCAGGGCGGCGTGTTGCTGCTGCGCGGCGTGTCGGGTTCCGGCAAATCGACCTGGCTGGCCCTGGCGGCCGGCTTGCTGAGCCCTGGTGCGGGCGACATCACCGTCGCCGGGCAGTCGTTGAAGGCGCTCAGCAAGGTGGCGGGGGATGCCTGGCGCGCGCGGACGATTGGCTTTTTGCCGCAGAAACTTCATTTGAGCGCCGCGCTGACAGTGCACGCCAATCTGGCCATCGCGCAGTGGGCGGCCGGGCAGCCGCAGAACGATGCGCGCATCCGCGAAGCGCTGGCGGCACTTGGCGTGCAGGAGCTGTCCGCGCGCAAGCCGGCGCAGCTTTCGGGCGGACAGGCGCAACGTGTGGCGCTGGCCCGGGCCGTACTGCTGCAGCCCAAGGTGATCCTGGCGGACGAACCCACGGCCAGCCTGGACGACGATGCAGCGCGGCAGGCCGTCGAGCTGCTGCAAACCACGGCCTTGCATCAGGGCGCCACACTGGTGATTGCCACGCATGATGCGCGCGTGGCGGCCAATCTTGACAATCAAATTGGCTTCCAGACCTTATCCATCGGGCGAAGTTTGCTATGAAAACAGTAGCTATTGCCTGGCGCTTCCTGTGGTCGCGGCCGCTGTCGGCCGGGCTCAATGTATTGCTGCTCAGCCTGGGTCTGGGGTCGCTGAGCTTTGTGCTGCTGGCCAGCCACCAGATCGACCAGGCCTTTGAACGCGACCTGGCCGGCATTGACGTGGTGGTGGGTGCCAAAGGCAGCCCGATGCAGCTGATTCTCTCGGGCGTGTTCCACATCGACGCGCCGACCAGCAACATTCCGCTGGCTGCGGTTAAAGAGCTTGAAAAACATCCGCAAGTGGCCAAGCTGATTCCTATCAGCCTGGGCGACAGCTTTCGCGGCTTTCGCATCGTGGGTACCACGCCCGACTACCTCACGCACTACCAGGCCAGTTTCGCGCAGGGCGGCGTCTGGAAAGCGCCCATGCAGGCGGTGCTGGGCGCGCAAGTGGCGGCGCAAAGCGGGCTGAAAGTCGGGGACAGCTTTGCCGGCAACCACGGCCTGGGTGGCGGTGGTGACAGCCATGGCCAGACGCCTTATGTGGTGAGCGGCGTGCTGACCGCCGGCGGCTCGGTGCTGGACCGACTGGTGCTGACCGCCACCGAATCGGTCTGGCAGGTGCACGAAGGTGATACCGCACTGGACGCCGACGACCTCAAGGTGCTGGAAGCCGAGCGCGAGTTGACGCTGGCGCTGATTCAATACCGCACGCCGCTTGCGGCGGTGACTTTTCCGCGCTTTGTGAACAGCAGCACTGAAATGCAGGCCGCAGCACCGGCGCTGGAGATCACGCGTTTGCTCAACATGATTGGCGTGGGCACAGACGTGATGCGTGCCCTGGCGGGCGTGTTGCTGCTGACGGCGGGGCTGAGCGTGTTCATTGCGCTGTGGAGCGCCGTGCGTGAACGCCGGGCCGACCTTGCCTTGCTGCGCATGCTGGGTGCACCGCCGCGCAAGGTGGCGGCTCTGCTGCTGTGCGAGGCGCTGTGGCTGGCGCTGCTGGCTACGCTGATCGGTGTGCTGGCAGGCCAGGAACTGATGGCGGCGCTGGCCTGGTTTCTGCAACTGGACAAATCGGTGTTGATCGGCGGGCTCTCGTGGCCGGTCGAGTTGTGGAGTGTCCCGGCGCTGGCCGTGGGCGTGGCGCTGCTGTCGGCGCTGCTGCCCGCGTATGAGGCTTACCGGGTCAATGTGTCTGAACTGCTTCAATCAAGGTGAAATATGAAGAATTTGATGTCAAAAGTGCTTCCAGCCCTTGCCACGCTTGTGCTGACGGCTATGTTTTCAGTAGCGCATGCGCAGCACAGCGACAAGGAAACCAAGGAGGACGTGCAGCGCCACCGCGCCATGGCGGCGGCGCACGAGGCGGCGGCCAAGTGCCTGGAGTCGGGCAGGAAGGAAGACGTCTGCATGAAAGAGCTGCAGGCCTCTTGCAAAGGGCTGGCGGTGGGTAAATACTGCGGAATGAAGCACGCGCATTGATGCTTCAATGGTTTGAAACTGGAGACCCCATGCGATCTTTTGCTTCCACCCCCCAGCTGATTCCTCCGCTGCTCTTGACCCTGCTGCTCGCCGCAGGTGGCGCGCATGCGCAATTGAGTTCGCCTGTGCCACCTGGTAGCAAGCCCGCTGCCGGCACGGGCAAGGCCGCACCGGGCGGTCTTGAGCTGCCGGCCGGGCAGGGCGCAGGCGTGCATGGGGCCAACAGTCCATTTGCGCCGCTGGCCGCGCGCGGCGACGTGGTGCCCTGGTCGGTGCTGACCGACGTGAAAACGAAGAATGAGAAGAACCGCATCCTGCCGGTGTTCAGCGACAGCCAGCTCGGCATGAACGGCAAAACCCAGCGCATTCAGGGTTTCATGATGCCGCTGGAGCCGGGCAAGAAGCAACGCCACTTCCTGCTGTCGTCGGTGCCGCTGACCTGCTCGTTCTGCCTGCCTGGCGGGCCGGAAAGCATGGTCGAGGTCAAGACCAAAAACCCTGTTGAGTACAGCATGGAGGTGGTGGTGGTCGAGGGCCGCCTGCAGGTGCTGCATGACGACCCCTACGGCCTTTATTACCGCATCAGCGATGCGGTGACGGTGAAGTAAACACACATGCTTGTCGGGCGCATGGTGTGGCGGGCGGCATGGGGCTATCTGGCCCTGGTGCTCCTGCTCGCGCCCATGCTGGGCCAGATGCACGGCCTGGTTCACGGCGCCGGGGGCGATCGGCAGCTGGCGCCAGTTCACAGTGTCGAAACCGGTGACTATGTGCACCAAAGCGTGAGCGAACATGCAGGTAGCCACGGCTGGCTCGCTGATCTTTTCTCTGTTCATGCCGATGATCTGGATTGCCGGCTCTTCGACCAGCTTTGCCACAGTGATGTGCTTCCGGCCGTGTCCTCGCTGGCACTGCCGATGGCGCTGTCTTCGTTTGTTTTCCAGTTTTTAGAAGGCGAAGTACTTGCCCGCCGGGCCGCGCTGTTTGAAGCGCGCGGTCCACCCCTGACTCGTTGAACCTCAGAAGTTGTCGAGTGCGGCCTGGCGGCCGCCGCTCGGCGTTTGCTGTTTTCGATTCAACGAGTCACCATGAAAAAACCACTCCCCCGCAGTGCCATTGGCACGGCTGCCTTGTCTCTGCTCGCCATGGCCGGCGCAGCCGCCCATGCGCAGACTGCCGCACCCAGCCTGAAAGAAATCACCGTCACCGGCAACCCGCTGGGGGCTACCGACCTGATTGCCCCGGCCACACAATATTCCGGTGACGGCCTGCTACTACGCTCCAAAACCACACTGGGCGAAACCCTGGACGGCACGCCCGGCGTCAGCAGCACCTACTTTGGCCCCAACGCCAGCCGGCCCATCATTCGCGGGCTGGACGGCGACCGCATTCGCATCCTGGGCAACGGCGGCGGCACGCTGGATGCTTCCAGCCTGAGCTACGACCATTCCGTCACGGCCGACCCGATCAGCATCGAACGCATCGAGGTGCTGCGCGGCCCCGGTGCTTTGTTGCATGGCGGCAGCGCCGTTGGTGGTGTGGTCAACGTGATTGACAACCGCATTCCGCGCGAGCCGCAGTTTGACGAGAAGGGCGGCATCAGCGGCAAGGCCGACCTGAGCGCGGCCAGCGGCAACTCCGAGCGCGGCAAGGGCGTGCTGCTGGAAGGCGGTAACCACCGCTACAGCCTGCATGTGGACGCCTTCGACCGCGAAACCGGCGACGTGCGCGCACCGCGTGACCTGAACTGCACCAAGGCCGGGGTGACCACCACCTCCCGCCGCATCTGCAATTCGGCCAGCGATGTCCATGGTGGTGCCGTTGGTGGCTCGGTGTTTTTTGACAACGGTTACCTGGGTGCGTCGGCCAGCAACTACCGCAGCACCTATGGCACGGTGGCCGAGGACGAAGTCACCATCGGCATGAAGTCGGACCGGTATGCCATTGAAGGCGAGGTGCGTAACCTGGGCGGCCCCATCCAGAGCATCAAGGGCCAATACAGCCAGACGGACTATGGCCACACCGAGTTCGAAGGTGCGACCGCCGGCACGGTGTTCAAGAACAAGGGCAGCGACTTCCGCTTCGAGGCGCGCCATGCGAAAGTCGGCAAGCTCGACGGCGTGTTGGGTTTTCAGACGGAGTCGAACCGCTTTTCTGCGGACGGCAGCGAGGCGTTTGCGCCTTACAGCAAAACCTCGCAGTCGGCCGTTTTCGCTTATGAGGAACTCGGTACGAACTGGGGCAAGCTGAGCCTGGGCGGGCGGCTGGAGTCGGTCAAGGTCGAGTCCTTCGGCAATCCGCTGGTGGCGCGCTTCGCGCCGGTAACGCGGGACTTCACGCCCGGTAGTTATGCCCTGGGCGCGCTGTGGAATGCCGCGCCGGGCTGGCAACTGACGAGCAACCTCGCCTATACCGAACGCGCACCGAAAGACTATGAGCTGTTTGCCGACGGCCCGCACATTGCCACCGCGGCTTACGAGGTGGGCAACGCCAACCTGGCGAAGGAGCAGTCGGGCAATCTCGACGTGGGCGCGGCGTGGAAGTCGGGTGGCCACAGCTTCAAGGTCAACACCTATGCCAGCCGTTTCAAAAACTACATTGCCCTGAATCAGACGCCGGGCGTCACACGTAATGCGGAAGATGGCGAGGTTAATCCGGTGGAAGACGCTGGCAATCCGGGCTTTACTGCCTCTGGCGCCGAGTTCAAACCCTTGGCTGAATTCCGGTATGGGCAAGTGCGCGCGCGGTTCACCGGGATCGAGGCCAGCGGCAACATCCGGCTGCAAGAAGGCGCCTCAACCGTGGACCTGGCGCTGCGCGGCGATGTGGTGCGCGCCACCAACCTGAGCAATGGCCAGCCCCTGCCACGCATTGCGCCATGGCGCGTGGGCGCTTCACTGCTATGGGCCAGCGGCCCCTGGGGTGCCAGCCTTGGCTTTGACCACAACGCCGCGCAAAAGCGGGTGCCTGTGCCGGCCGTCGGTGAAACCGCGGCCTACACGCTGTGGAACGCAGCAACGTCATACCGCGTCAAGGCCGGTGCCGCCACACTGCTCTGGTACGCGCGCCTGGACAACATCACCGACAAGCTGGCCTACAGCGCAAGCTCGGTGCTGACCAGCACGGCGTTTCCGAAAGCGCCTTTGCCTGGGCGTAGCCTCAAGGTCGGTTTGCAAGTGGGGTTTTAGGGTTTGCTTTTTCTGTCGAGCATCGAGCATCACGCTGCGGCTGTGGTGCGCTCTGGACAGTAGGAGCAACTCCCCACTCCCACCCCTAACCCCTCCCTCGCCCCGCTGGGCGATGGAGGGGAACTTCATTTGGCAACGTGCGCCGCTGCCACGTGCAAACTTGACGGCCACGTTCTCGCCGTGACGCGCGCAGCGCGTCATGGCTCCCCGTATCCGTTCCCGCTTTCATCCCCCACCCTTCTGTATGCGCCGAGGAGCGCAGGTCCAGCCGGATCAGGGCGA
>NZ_JBDTTH010000072.1:0-21158 GCF_039930745.1 Polaromonas sp.
GCCGCACTCATGTTGCCGGTTTGCATGACCGCCTGGAAAACTTCAAGTTGCCTGAGATTCATGTCGCTGTAGGGGTGCAGCGCGGAGCTGTTGAGAGGGAATGCGGCGTGTGAACAGCTTGTTTGCGAGGGGTGTGAATTTTAGTCACACCCTGCGCCGCATTATGCATCGCCACCAGCTTCAGGCCTGCCTACCATGGGCCACCCGGAAGCTTTCCCGCAGTCCAGCTCGGTCACAAACCGTCGCGAACCGCCTTTCCAGAAGCTACCCGGGGCACTGAAAACCGCAAGAAAAACTGTGAAGCAATGAAACAGGACATGGCAAATGGCCTGTTCTTTGCGTGCGAGCTAGAACTATTAATCCCTGGAAGACATGACATGCAAATCAAACTGAAACTTGAAAAACTGGCCGCCGGCTTTGGGCTGGCATCTTTCGTGGCGCTGGGCACGCTGTCCGCTCCGGTTGCCGCGCAAACCAAACCCAATGTGGTGATTCTGGCCACCGGCGGCACCATTGCCGGTGCGGGTGCATCGGCCCTGAACAGCGCCACCTACGCTGCAGCCAAGGTGCCGGTTGACAAGCTGCTGGCTGGCTTGCCCGAACTGGCCAATGTGGCCAATGTGCGTGGCGAGCAGGTGGCGCAGATTGCCTCGGAAAGTTTCGACAACGAAACCCTGATGAAACTGGGAAAACGCGTCTCGGCCCTCGTCAAGCAGGCCGACGTGGACGGTATCGTCGTGACCCACGGCACCGACACACTGGAAGAAACCGCCTATTTTCTGAGCCTCGTGATCCGCACCAACAAACCCATCGTGGTGGTTGGCTCCATGCGTCCAGGCACGGCGCTGTCGGCCGACGGCGCGCTCAACCTGTTCAACGCTGTCAGCGTGGCTGGAAGCAAGGACGCCGCAGGCAAGGGCGTGCTGGTCACCATGAATGACGAGATCCAGAGCGGTCGCGATGTCACGAAGACCATCAACATCAAGACCGAGGCTTTCAAGAGCCAGTGGGGCCCGCTGGGCATGGTCGTGGAAGGCAAGAACTACTGGTTCCGCGCGCCGGTGAAACGCCACACCGCGCAGTCCGAGTTCAATATTGACGAGTTCGAGGCGCTGGCGCCGGTTGACATCGTGTACAGCTATGGCAACGTGCCGCGTACCCTGGTGGACACTGTGGGCAAGTCAGGCGTGAAGGCCCTGATCCATGGCGGCACCGGCAATGGCTCGGTGGCCAACCGTGTGGTTCCGGCCCTGCAGGAAGTGCGCGCCGCAGGTGTGCAGGTGATCCGCTCTTCACGCGTGCCTGATGGTTTTGTGCTGCGCAATGCAGAGCAGCCCGACGACAAGTACGACTGGGTGGTGGCGCATGATTTGAACCCGCAGAAGGCGCGCATCCTGGCCGCCGTGGCGCTGACCAAAAACCTCGACAGCAAGCAATTGCAGCGCGTGTTCTGGGAATACTGACATACGTCGGGCGCTCGGCATGCTATTGAAATAGTAGCTGCTGGTGCCGGTAAACAAAGGGCCGAAGGCACATTTGATTGTGCCTCCGGCCTTTTTTTCGTCCAAACCCCTTTTTTGGGCCTTATTTGCCGGCGCGCACCAGCCGCCCTGGCCGGGCCGCCGTCACTTCGCCTTCGCGGGCTACGCATTCGCCTGCGACCCATGTGCCAATGTAGCCCTGCGCCTTCTGCAGAAAACGCTTGCCGCCCGCAGGCAGGTCCCGCACCATTTGGGGTACGCCAACGCTTAATCGCGAAGGGTCGATGACGTTGATATCGGCACGCAGTCCGGGCGCCAGCAGCCCGCGGTTGCTCAGCCCCAGGTAGCGCGCATTGCGCGAGGTCATCATCTCCACGGCCTGCTCCAGCGGCAGGCGGTCCTGCGCGCGGTGCTGCACCCAGTGCGTGAGCATGAAGGTGGAAAAACTGGCGTCGCACACCGTGCCCACATGCGCGCCGGCGTCGCCCAGCCCGAACAGCGCGCGCGGATGGCCCAGCATTTGGCGTACGGCATCCAGCGAGCCCTGGTTGTAGTTGAAGATCGGGAAGTACACCAGCTTGCTGCCGTCGCCTTCGCTGAAATGGTCGTACAGCGCCTCCAGCGCCGTGGTGCCGCGCTGTTTGGCGCGCACCAGAAAACTCTGCATCACGTTGGGCTCGTAGTTCAGCGTGGCGTCCAGCGGAAACATGCGGCCCGCAATCATTTCGATACGCGCCAGCAGCATGTCCACCAGCGGCGGAATCGGCGTGCCGTCGCCCGCTAGGCGTTCCGATTTCTCGCCCAGGATGCGGGCTTTTCTCTCGGCAACCCGCATTGCTGCCGCACGCTCCGCGACTGGAAGCGCGGCGATTTCCTTGTAGCCCGGAAAACCCATGAAGGGGTGGAAACTGGCGTCCAGCCCGTTGATGACGCCGATGCCGCGCGCCGCCGTCTGCAGGTACAGCGGCAGGCCGCGCGCCACCGCGGCCTCCACCCGGGCCTGCATGGCCAGGTACTGCTCGCCGCCCGGGTCGCGCTGCAGCCAGCTCATGGACAGTGGGCGGCCGCTGGCTGTTGCGAGTTGTTCCACCAAATCAAACTCCGCGTCAAAGTTTTGCGGGCCCTGCATCAGATCGAAGTCGCTGACGACCTGTACCACGCCGTGTTGCAGGCCGGCAAAGGCCTGCGCAATGCCGGTCAGCTCCGCGGCGCCGGCAATCGACGCCGGTGTGTCGTGCCCTTCGGCCGTGCGGTGGTTGTCCGAGCGGCCAGTGGAGAATCCAGCAGCGCCGGCTTCAAGCGCTGCGCGCAGGTGGTCGTGCATGGCGGCGATGTCCTGCGCGCTCGCGGCTTCGCGCGCCTCGGCGCGTTCGCCCATTACCAGCATGCGCAGCGGGTCATGCGGCACCATGGCCAGAAAGTCCAGGCTGTGCGGCATGGCGTCCAGCGCGTTCAGGTAGTCGGCAAAACTTTCCCATGAAAACTTGACGCCCTCGGTGAGCGCCACGCCGGGAATGTCTTCCACGCCCTCCATCAGCTTGATCAACCGGTCTTCGCTGCCCGGCCGCAGCGGCGCAAAGCCGACGCCACAATTGCCCATCACCAGCGTGGTCACGCCGTGGTGAATGCTGGGGCTGAAGGTTTCGTCCCAGGTGGCCTGCCCGTCGTAATGGGTATGAATGTCCACAAAGCCGGGGGTGACCCAGGCGCCGCTGGCGTCCACCGTCTCACGCGCTGCCGCGGTGATGGTGCCGAGGTCCACAATGCGGCCGCCCTGCACGCCGACGTCGGCTACAAAAGGCGCGGCGCCGCTGCCGTCGACGATGGTGCCGCCTTTAATGAGCAAGTCGAGCATCTTTTCTCCTCCAGAACCAGACCAGCGACAGGCCACTCACGATATGCCAGATGCCCCACAGGCTGGCAATGATGACCATGCCCAGATCCGAATTGAACTGCACCGCAATGATGCCCAGCGCCAGGCCAGAGTTCTGCATGCCGCCCTCAATCATCACGGCGCGCCGGTCGCGCTCGCTCACACCCATGGCCTTGCTGGTGGCCCAGCCGAAGAACAGGCCGCAGGCGTTGTGCGCCATCACGATGGCCAGCATGGGCAGCAGGCCCAGCGTCAGCAACTGGCGCTCCTTGATCAGCCCGATCACGATGAAGGCCAGCAGGGCAAACAACGAAAAGTTGCCCAGCGGTTTCTGGATGCGCGCCGTCAGCGCAGGCAGTTTGTGCGAAAACAGCAGCCCCAATGCCATCGGCAGGGCCAGCAGCACAAACAAACTGATCCAGATGCCCGAGGGGTCGATGTCCAGCGTCTTGAGCCAACCGGCCGTGGCCGGGTTGGACGCCACCATCCAGCTGAAGTTGAACGGTGTGGCGACCAGCGCAATGATGCTGGCCACCGCCGAAACGCTGACCGACAGCGCGGTGTTGCCGCGGCCCAGGTGGGTGATGACATTGCTCAGGCTGCCGCCCGGGCAGGCGGCGACCAGAATCATGGCGGCTTCGACGTTGGGCGGCAAGTCAAGGGCCAGCGTGGCCAGCCAGGTGCCCACAGGCAGCAGGATGAATTGCGGAATCAGCCCGCAGATCACCGCTTTGGGTGTTTGCGCGACGCGCCTGAAGTCGTCCAGCTTCAGCTCCAGCGCGACCGAAAACACCATGGTGGCCAGCACCAGGCTCAGGATCAGTTGTTGGGTTGTCATGACAGTTTCCTCGTGCACTAGGAGCCTGTCGGACTTGGGGGGCCGTCGGCTGCAAATCGACCGCAGCGGTCCATTTTTCACCGTCTTTTTGTCCCATAGCTGGGCTATGGGCCTGCAAACCCGGCAAAAACTGTCCTCGCTGGGGCCGATTTTCGCTTTCGACGCCCCAAGCCCGACAGGCTCCTAGGGTAAACCGGAAAAAGCTCCGTAAAATCAAGGGTTTTCGCGGGTTCAGGCCCGTGCGGTCCTTTACCTGCGTTTACCTGCGCTTACCCGCGGCCACGCGTCGCGGCACACCCTACCTATGTTGACCTTTCAGCAAATCATCTTGAAGTTGCAGTCCTACTGGGACGCCCAGGGCTGCGCACTTTTGCAGCCCTATGACATGGAAGTCGGCGCTGGTACCTCGCACACCGCCACGTTTTTGCGCGCGCTGGGCCCGGAACCCTGGAAAGCCGCTTATGTGCAGCCCAGCCGCCGCCCGAAGGACGGCCGCTACGGCGACAACCCTAATCGCGGCCAGCACTACTACCAGTACCAGGTGGTTCTGAAGCCCGCACCTGCAAACATCCTGGAGCTTTATCTGGGCTCGCTCCAGGCGTTGGGCTTTGACCTGAAAAAAAACGACATCCGTTTTGTGGAAGACGACTGGGAGAACCCGACGTTGGGCGCCTGGGGCCTGGGCTGGGAGGTTTGGCTTAACGGCATGGAAGTCACGCAGTTCACATACTTTCAACAAGTTGGCGGTATTGACTGCAAACCCATCACCGGCGAGATCACTTACGGCCTTGAGCGGCTGGCCATGTACCTGCAAGGTGTGGACAGCATGTTTGACCTCAAATGGACAGACAACATCACTTATGGCGACGTATTTCACCAAAACGAGGTGGAGCAGTCGGCATATAACTTCGAGCACAGCGATGCCGACTTCCTGTTCGCTGCCTTCACGGCACATGAAAAGCAGGCCAAGCACCTCATCGAGGTGCAGCTCGCATTGCCGGCGTATGAGCAGGTTCTCAAGGCCGCGCACAGCTTCAACCTGCTCGATGCCCGCGGCGCCATCAGCGTGACCGAACGTGCCGCCTACATCGGCCGCATCCGTAACCTGGCCCGCGCCGTAGCACAAAGTTATTACGAAAGCCGCGAGCGTTTGGGCTTCCCGATGGCGCCGCGCGAGTGGGTGGAACAGATGACGAAGAAGGCGGCCTGAAGGTTCCCTCTCACTTTCTGCTGTTTTTATGCCAACCATCTTTTCCCATATCGCCGTCCCCGTTGCAGCCGCTGTGGCCTTGGGCAGCAAGCGGATACCGCTGTCCATGTTGCTGGCAGGCATGGTGGCGGCCATCCTTCCCGACTTCGACGGCATCGCTTTCAAGCTCGGCATTCACTATGGTGGTATTTGGGGGCATCGCGGCTTTACCCATACCTTGGGTTTTGCGCTCGTCGCGGGACTCATCGGCTGGTGGCTGGCGCGGCATTGGAAGCTGGCGCCGTGGCAAGGGTATGCGTGGATAGCGTTTTGCGTGTTTTCACATCCTCTGCTTGATACCCTCACCAACGGCGGCGTCGCCATTCCTCTGTACTGGCCGTTTTCCGACCAGCGATTTTTCAGCCCCTGGCGTCCCGTAGAGGTTTCGCCGGTCTCCTTTTCCAGATTTTTCACGCAACGTGGCGCTGACGTGTTGCTGAACGAGGTTCAAACCATATGGCTGCCGCTGATGGCGGCAGCCCTGGCAATTTTTGCCCTCCGACATTCCAGAAAAACCAAATGAACGCCTCCCAAAATCTTCTCGTTGAACTGTTTGTCGAAGAGCTGCCGCCGAAAGCGTTGAAAAAGCTGGGTGACGCTTTTGCGGGCGTGCTGTTTGAACAGCTCAAGGCGCAGGGACTGACCGCAGCCGATTCCGCGCTCACTTCCTTTGCTTCACCCCGGCGCCTGGCTGCGCATGTGACTGCTGTCGCAGCGCAAGCCGCCGACAAGGCTGTCTCGCAAAAATTGATGCCAGTTGCCGTGGGCTTGGATGCCACAGGCAAGGCCACGCCGGCGTTGCTCAAAAAGCTGCAAGCGCTGGGTGCTGACGCTTCAGCTGTGGCCGGCCTCAAGCGCGCACCCGATGGCAAGGCCGAAGCGCTGTTTTACGACAGCAATGTCAAAGGCGCCACATTGGTCGAAGGCCTGCAGAAGGCCTTGCTCGAAGCCATCGCCAAATTGCCGATTCCCAAGGTCATGACCTACCAGCTGGCTGACGGCTGGAGCGACGTGAAATTTGTGCGCCCCGCACACGGGCTGGTGGCATTGCACGGCAGCGATGTCGTGGCCATCGAGGCGCTTGGCCTGAAGGCCAGCAACAGCACGCACGGGCATCGCTTCGAGGCTGCCGTCGACCCTGTCGTGTTGAAGGATGCCGACAGTTATGCGGCCACGCTGAAAAAGGACGGGGCAGTGATCGCCAGCTTTACCGAGCGCAAGACCGAGATCGCCAAACAGCTGGCTGCGGCGGCTGCCAAAGTCGGTGGCGGCGTCAAGGCGATTGACGACGACGCGCTGCTCGATGAGGTGACTGCGCTGGTCGAACGCCCCAACGTGCTGGTCTGTGAATTCGAAAAAGAGTTTCTCGACGTGCCGCAGGAGTGCCTGATCCTCACGATGAAGGCCAACCAGAAATACTTCCCGCTGCTAGAAGCTTCCGGCAAGCTGAGCAACAAATTTCTGGTGGTCAGCAACATCAGCCCGGCCGATGCCAGTGCCGTGATTCAGGGCAACGAACGCGTGGTGCGTCCGCGTCTGGCCGATGCCAAGTTTTTCTTTGACCAGGACCGCAAGAAGACGCTGGCTTCCCGCGTGGCGGGGCTGGACAAGGTGGTTTATCACAACAAACTCGGGTCCCAGGGTGAACGCGTCAAGCGGGTGCGCGCCATTGCGGAAGCCATTGCCAATCGCGTAGACGTGACCTTGGTTGCAGCCGTGCAGCGCGCCGCTGAACTCGCCAAGACTGATCTGGTGACCGACATGGTGGGCGAATTTCCCGAGTTGCAGGGCATCATGGGCCGCTACTACGCGCTCAACGATGGCCTAAGCCAGGACGTGGCCGATGCGATCGAAGATCATTACAAGCCGCGCTTTGCCGGCGACGAGCTGCCGCGCAATACCGTCGGCGTCATCGTCGCGTTGGCTGACAAACTTGAAACTCTGGTTGGCATGTTCGGCATCGGCAACTTGCCGACCGGTGACAAGGATCCGTTTGCATTGCGTCGCCATGCGCTCGGCGTTGTGCGCATGCTGATCGAGCGCGAATCGCCGCTGCAGTTTCACGAACTCACGCGTCTGGCTTTCGGTGCCTTTCCTGCGGGCTTGCTGCAGGACAAGGCTGTTGAGCTGGACGAGTTCCTGATCGAGCGCCTGAAGGGCTATCTGCGTGAAGGTGGCTATTCGGTGGCAGAGGTCGACGCGGCGATTTATGCACAAAAGCTCGGCCTGTGGTCCACCCTTCCCAAGCGCCTTGCCGCCGTCCGCGCCTTTGCTGCGCTGCCCGAAGCACCAGCCCTGGCCGCCGCCAACAAGCGCATTAGCAACATCCTGAAGAAAGCCGACGCGGTTGATGCCCATGTCAGCGAGGTATTGCTCAAGGAACCTGCGGAAGTCGCTCTGTACGCCGCAATGCGCGACGTTGTGCCCAAAGCCAACGCCCAGTTCGAATCCGGCGACTACACCGCTTCTCTGCAATCGCTCGCGGCATTGCGCGCGCCCGTCGATGCCTTCTTCGACGGCGTGATGGTCAACGCCGATGAGATGGACTTGCGCCTGAACCGCCAGGGCCTGCTCAAAAGCCTGCATGACGCCATGAACCGCGTGGCCGACCTCTCCAAACTCGCCTCATAAACGAGCCTGCACCATGAAACTCGTCATCCTCGACCGCGACGGCACCATCAACAGCGACAGTGAAGACTTCGTCAAGACGCCCGAAGAGTGGGTGCCGCTGCCGGGTGCGCTCGAAGCCATTGCCCGGCTCAACCACGCGGGTTGGCATGTGGTGATTGCGTCCAACCAGTCGGGCCTGGGGCGCGGCCTGTTTGACGTTGGTTCGCTCAACGCCATGCACGCAAAAATGCACAAGATGCTGGCCGCTGTGGGCGGGCGTGTGGATGCGGTGTTTTATTGCCCGCACAGCCCGGAGGAAAGTTGCACCTGCCGCAAGCCTTTGCCCGGTTTGTTCGAGCAGATAGGCGCACGTTTTGGTGTGCCGCTTAAAGGGGTGCCGACCGCCGGTGATTCGGTGCGTGACTTGCTGGCGGGTGCTGCCGCAGGCTGCGAGCCGCACTTGGTGTTGACCGGCAAATCTGCGCAATACCAGAATGGCGGCCAGCCCGAAGGTCTGCCGGCCGGCACGCGGCTGCATGCTGACCTGCCGGCTTTTGTAGAACACCTGCTGAGTCGCGGTGCAGCGGCGTGATGCTATAAAAAATGTAGCTTCTCGCACCCGTGTTTAAAGGGCCAGGGCCATAAAACATCATGAAAAACGACAAAAAAGACTCTCTATGCTGCTGATCCGATCCGTTCTGCACCTGTTGTGGATGATCCTCACCGTGATCCCGTGGGCGCTGGCTGTGCTGGTTTTTTCGCTGTTCGGCAGCAGCACGCAAATTTATTGGATGTGTGCGGGCTGGCTGCGCCTGGCTGTTACTGGCGGCACGGTGATCCTTGGCATCAAAAACCGAGTGACCGGCATGGAAAACCTGCCTTCGGGCGAGACCAGTGCCGCCGTGTTGCTGGTCAAGCATCAAAGCACCTGGGAGACTTTTTCCATGGTGACCCTGATGCCGCATCCGCTGGCCTTTGTGTTCAAGCGTGAGTTGCTTTATGTTCCCTTCTTCGGCTGGGCCATGGCGCGTATGGACATGATCCACATTGACCGCAGCCAGCGCGCGCAGGCTTTCAACAAGGTGGTGGAGCAGGGCCGCCGCCTGATGAGCCAGGGCGTCTGGGTCATCATGTTTCCCGAAGGTACGCGCATCGAGCGCGGACAAAAAGGTGTCTACAAGAGCGGCGGCACGCGACTGGCCATCGAAACTGGCGCGCCGGTGATTCCGGTGGCCGTCACCTCGGCCAAGTGCTGGCCGCGCAAGGCTTTCATCAAGAAACCGGGCATCGTGGACATTTCCATCGGCAAACCCATCAGCAGCGCGGGCCGTAAGCCTGAGGAACTGATGCGCGAGGTTGAGGCCTGGATAGAAACCGAGATGCGGCGGCTGGACCCCGAGGCCTATCCTGAAACCGCTGCCGCTTGATGGCTGGCGTGTTAAAAAGCTACACTGGTTAGCATGCAACGGCTTCTTCAGTTCACGCTGGACCTCTTTGACCTGGAGCCAGCCCGTTCCACGGCAGATTCGACAGAAAAAACCCAGAATTTCAAGCCAAATAAGCTTCCAGCCCTTGCTGAGCCTGCGTCAGAGGCTATTGAAAGCATAGCGTCTGAGCAAAACCACCCCCCTGCCCAGACCCTGGAGCAATTGCTGGCGCCGGCCACTTACCGTCACCCCGCCGCCTCACGCGAGGCCCTGCTGGAGGGCACGGTGGTGGGTTACCAGTTCCGGCGCGGCAAGCGCCGCACCATTGGGTTTTCGGTCGGTGCTGAGGGGCTGGTCGTCAGCGCCCCCAAGTGGGTGCCTCTGTATGAAATAGACAAGGCGGTCCAGGAAAAATCCGGCTGGATCGTCAGAAAGCTGCAGGAAACCCGTGCCCGGCACGACCGGCTGGAGTCGGCGCGTATCGAATGGAAAGACGGCACGACCCTGCCTTTTCTCGGCGAGCCAGTAATTGTGGTGATCGACCCGCGGCACGCTTTTGGTGGCGTGGGTGGTGAACTTAAAAACAACGGTATGCCCGGGGCCGTGCTGCACACCGGCGCTGACGCGCCTAACAACAGCTTGCCAGGGGTGGCCAAGCTGACCCTGCACATCGCTCTGGCGCATGACGCAACGCCCGAACAGATACGCGACTCCGTGCAGGCCTGGCTAATGCGTCAGGCCAAACGCATCTTTACCGAACGCCTCAACCATTTTGCGCCGCACCTGGGCGTGCAGTGGCGCAAGCTCAGCCTCAGCAGTGCCGGCACCCGCTGGGGCAGCGCCAGCGCCGATGGCGCCATCCGGCTGAACTGGCGCCTTATTCACTTCAAACAGTCGGTGATTGACTACGTGGTGGTGCACGAATTGAGCCATCTTCGTGTGATGGACCACAGCCCGCGCTTTTGGGACACTGTGCGCACGGTGGTTCCGGACTACGCCGAACTGCGCAACCAGTTGAAAGAGGAAGCCGTCCCAAGGTGGTAGCACGGAAAAGCCTGAAATTCAGGTGTTCGTGAGAAAAGTCAGGAAACTTTCATATGTCGCTGGACAATCATGTAAATTTCTGTAATATGACAAATATGATGAAAGTGACAGCTTCAAACGCTGAAAGCAAAGGTTTTTATGAATGACAAGCCCATTCTTGTAGTTGAAGACAATCCTGATCATCTGGAACTCACCGTATTGACGCTTCAGGAGCAGGGGGGGGCCGATACAACCATTGTCACGGCGCGCGACGGTGCGGAGGCGCTGGATTACCTGTTTGGCCAGGGCGTTCATGCTGGCCGCGACACGCAGAAGCAGCCCGCTTTTGTGCTGCTCGACATGAAGCTGCCAAAGCTCTCGGGTCTGGATGTGCTGCGCAGCCTGCGCAGCAACCCGCTGACGGCACTGGTTCCGGTGGTCATGCTGACTTCCTCAAGCGAGCAGTCCGACATCATTGCCTGCTACCAGAGCGGCGCCAATGGCTTCGTGCGCAAGCCCGTCGATTTCGGAGACTTCACCGAAAAACTCAGCCGCCTGCAGGATTACTGGTTGCGGGTCAACGAGTCTATCGCCTCGGCCTGACGGCCCGCAAGCCGGCCGCTGTGACAGGCCGGCACCCGCGCACGCGGGGACAAACGCTTGCGGTTCATCGCAGCGTATGAATTACAGTCGGGTGGTCCTACTGAAATCGGCAGTTGTCTGTCTACTTCAGCAACATGGCCCGCATGAACACTGACCTGTCCTTTCTTGACCCCCTTGAGGATTCGGGTAAGCGCCTGCCGCGCCCGGTTCCGCCGCCCAGGCCCGGCCTGGAACCGCAGCGCGCGCCCGCCTGCCAACGATTACGCCAATACCCTTATTCGCCCAGCGGCTCCATGACTGCCTGTTCCACCGGAGCCGATCACGGTTTCCGGCTTGAACGGTGGAATGCCGCATGAAATTCCCGCTCAGCTTGCGCACGCGCATTGCCCTGCTGGTGGTGGTAGCCATAGTTCCGTTGTTCGGCATGTCGATTTTCAAGGCGCTGCACAATGCCGACGCCGAGCTGGAGCGCAGCAAAGTCAACCTGCAATTTGCCGCTTCGCTGGCCGCTGCCGGCCAGGAGCGCACGGCCGATTCCGCGCGACAGGTGTTGTCGGTGATTGCGTCCTTGCCGGGCTTGCAGGACGGTAGCGGCAACTTCGACTGCAACCGCTATTTTTCAGACCTGATCCGGCAGCTTCCCGAATACGCCAATGTGGGTCTTCTGGGGCTGGACGGCCACACCCGTTGCCACGCCCTGGGCAGTGACAAAAAAGCTTTTCTGGGCGACCGTGCCTATTTTCGTGATGCCATTGCCCAGCGCCGCTTTGTCGCCGGTACCTATGCTGTCGGGCGCCTTGTCGGCAAACCTCTCCTGACCTATGCGCAGCCTGTGACAGACCCGGACGGCAAGGTCTCGGGGGTTGTGTTCGCGTCCTTTGACCTGGCCAGAATGGCCGAGTCCATTGCCACGATACAGCTGCCCCCCGGCGCCGCGCTGGGGATCCAGGACCGCGAGGGCACCCTGCTCGCAGGGAAGCCCGCGCTTCCCATCAAGGTGGGAGAAAAGGTTCGCAGCCAGGTGTTGCTGGAAGCGGTCAAAAATATGAGCACGGGCGTCCGCGAAGGCCTCGACGGCACAGGCCGCGACCGCCTGTGGGCATTCATGCCGAGCAACCCGCACGCGGAAGCGGCGGTGTTTATTTCGGTCAGCATGGACCGCGACCTGATCATGGCGCCCGGCCAGCGCCAGCTGTGGCTTGAACTGACCGCCCTGGTGCTGGTGGCCCTGTTGGGTGGCTGGGTGGCGTGGATGATTGCCGGCCGCGCCATTGTGGCCCCGGCTCGGCAACTGCTGCACGCGACCTGGAGGCTGGAAAAAGGGCACCTGGATGCGCGTATACCGGTCGATCCGAACGACACCCAAAGCGAATTTTCGGGCATCGCGGCTGGCTTCAACCTGATGGCGGATTCCCTCGAGCATCGCGAACGGGTCCTGCAGAATGAACTGACGCGAAACCGCCAGGCCTACGCCACGCTGGAGCTGACGATCAACAGCATGCAGGAAGGGCTGATGGCGGTCGATGCTGCCGGGCGGCTGCTGCTGATCAACGAAACCGCGGCGCGGTTTTTTGCCATTGACGACATGTCGCTGGTGCTGGCTCCGCAGTGGCCGCAGCGGCAAGGGCTTTTTGTGCCGGGCACGCAGACGCTGTACGCCTTCGACGAGTTGCCCCTTTTCAAGGCCCTGCAGGGCGAAAGCGGAGGGCCGCTGACCGTGCTGATGCGCAATGACCGGGAGCCTGCAGGACGGCTGATCAACTGCACCTACCGGCCCATGGAAGAAGCCGGTGGCATTGTCGGGGCGCTGATGGTGTTTTCCGATGTCACTGACATGGAACGGCTGCAACTGGAGCAGACGCGCGGTTACGAGGCGCTGCGCGAGGCCCAGCGCAAGTTGCTCAACGCGCAGCGCCTGGGACGCATCGGTAACTGGGAGCGGAACCTGCGGACCGGCCAGGGCTGGTGGTCGGACGAGGTGTACGAACTGTACGGGCTGGCTAAAGAAGACTTCGACCCCAACGCGGACACCGTGATCGGGATGATCCATCCGGATGACCGGCCCGACTACCTGCGTTTGCGCGATACAGCGACAAGGGAAGGCAAACCCCTGGATACCGAATACCGTGTCGTGCTGCCCGACGGCAAAATTCGCTGGATACACCAGCACGGCGAGACCCAGACTGATAGCTCGGGCGCGGCCATTTTGCGTGCCGGTGTGGTGCAGGACATCACGGCGCGAAAACTCGCGGAGCAGGCCGCCACCCATACCATGGAGCTATTGAAGCGCACTGGCGAAATGGCAAAAATCGGTGGCTGGGAAGTTGTTCTTGCCGACATGCGGGTGATCTGGTCCGAGCAGGTTTACCGCATCCACGAGATGGACCCGGGCGTTCCGGTCAGTGTCGATGCGACGCTGACGTGTTACGTCCCCGAGGCGCAGGCCGTGATAAGCGCCGCCGCGCGGGCTGCCGCGGAGCACGGCATACCCTGGGACCTGGAGTTGCCCATGGTGACCGCCAAAGGCCGGCGCATCTGGGTCAAGACCCAGGGGCGCGCCTTGTGGGAAGACGGCAAGATCATGCGCGTTGTGGGGGCGCTTCAGGACATCAGCGAGAAACACGCGTCGGAAGAACAATTGCGCCTGCTCGAAACGGCCATTTCCCGGCTCAACGACATCGTGCTGATCACCGATGCCGAGCCGCTTGACGCGTCGGGGCCGCGTATTGTTTTTGTCAACGATGCGTTTGAGCGCCGCACCGGCTACAGCCGTGAAGAGGTGCTGGGCCGGTCCCCACGGCTGCTGCAAGGCCCGAACACGCAGCGTGCCGAACTCGACCGCATAGGCGCAGCGTTGCGGAGCTGGCAGCCCGCGCGCGGCGAACTGATCAACTACACCAAGGACGGGAAGGAGTTCTGGATAGAGCTCGACATCGTCCCGATTGCGGATGGCAAGGGGCAGTTTACCCATTGGGTGTCGGTGGAACGAGACGTCACGCACCGCAAACTCGCCGAGCAGGCCCTGGTCAACAGCGAACGGCGCTATGCCGTCTTGTTCAAGGCGGCGCCTGTGCCGATGTGGATTGTCGATGCGCGGACCCAGATGTTTGTCGCGGTCAACGAGGCCTGCACCCAGCGTTATGGCTACACGCACGACGAGTTCATGGGCATGACCATCTATGGCATCCGTTCCGAGGAGGAAGGCCGCCGTATCAGGGCCGAGATTAGCAAAGGCGTCCGGGCAGACGTCAATCGGCGCCTGCACCGCAGCAAGGACGGCATTGAATTCCATGTGGAGACGATTTCCCGCACCATCCAGTACGAGGGCCAGGACGCGCGCTTTGTCGTCGCGCTGGACATGACGGCCCAGATGAAAGCCGAAAAGAACGTGCAGGACTACTTGTTGACGCTGGAACATGCGGCCGATGCCACGCAGGCCATCACCCGCCACCGCACCGTTGAAGCCACGATGCAGGAAACGGTGGACCAGGCACGGGCTGTCGTGGGCGTGCACCTGGCGGTGGTGAGCCTGACCGTTGCTGGCGCCGGGCAGTCACGCACAATCAACGCGGTTTCGCACTCCGACAAATATGCCAACTGCCGGGATTTTGTGCGGTTCTCGCATGGCTGCGGTCTTTATGCGGAGGTCGTCGAGTCCAACCACCCGATGCGGCTGACCCAGCCCGAACTCGAGGCCCATCCACGCTGGACCGGTTTTGGCAATGACCCCGGTGCCAACCCGCCCATGCGGGGCTGGCTGGCGGTGCCGCTGACGGGGCGCAACGGAGAAAACATCGGCCTGCTGCAACTCAGTGACAAATACGAGGGCGACTTCACGCTGCAGGACCAGTATGTGAGTGTCGAGCTTGCGCAACTGGCGTCCATTGCCATCGAGAACGCCAGGCTTTTCGAGCAGGTCCAGCAGCTCAACCAGGGGCTGGAAGAGAAAGTCGCCGAACGAACCTCCGCCCTGGCGCGGCAAGAGGCCCTGTTCCGGGCGCTGGCCGAGCAGGCCCCACAGGTGGTCTGGAATGCCGATGCCGAAGGCCACATGACTTACGTGAACCGCAAGTGGTACGAGTTGATGGGGGGCACGTCGGCGGACTGGATGGGGACCAAGTGGCTGGAAGCCATCCACCCCGACGATCTGCCCGCCCTGTCCGCCAGCTGGGAGTCGTCGCGCCAGAGCCTGCAGCCCTACGAGGGCATGCGGCGCGTGCTGGCCACGGACGGCACCTACCACACCATGGCTTACCGCGGCTCCCCGGTGCTCGATGAAAAAAGCGGTGAAGTCCTGTTCTGGGTCGGCATCGATGCCGATGTCACGGAGATCAAGGCTATTGAATCCGCCCTGCGCCTGTCCAACCAGGAACTCGAAGCCTTCTCCTACTCGGTCTCGCATGACCTGCGTTCGCCGCTGAACACGATCGACGGCTTCAGCCGTCTGCTGGCCAAGCAGCTGGATGCCGGCCAGTCGAGTGAGAAAGTCCAGCACTACCTGGCGCGCATCCAGGCGGGTGTGGCGCAGATGGGGCGGCTGATCGAAGACCTGCTGTCGCTGGCGCAGGTCACGCGCATGCAGTTGCGCCATGAAACGGTGGACCTCAGCGCCATTGCACATGAAATAGCCGACGAATGCCGGGGCCGCAACCCCGAACGCGTGGCCAGCATTCACATTGAAGAGGGCTTGCAGGTTCAGGGCGACGGGCGGTTGGTCCGGGTGGTGATGGAAAACTTGCTGGGCAATGCCTGGAAGTTTTCTTCCCAGCAAGCCCATGCGGATATACGGGTGGGGCGCACCACCGACGCTGCCGGGCTGCCGGTGTTTTTTGTGCAGGACAATGGGGCGGGTTTTGACATGGCCTACGCCGACAAGCTTTTCAATACTTTCCAGCGGTTGCACGCCGTGGCTGAATTCCCGGGCACCGGCATAGGGCTGGCCACCGTGAGCCGCGTGATCAGCCGCCACGGCGGCCAGGTCTGGGCCCAGGCCGAACCCGGCAAGGGCGCCACCTTCTTTTTCACCCTGCCTGGCGCCGCCCCGGCAAGCTAATGCGGAGATTGGTGACTCCTTGTAAGAGTATCTTCGAATTGATAGGCCGCCAAGCTAATTGATTAAATCCCTGAAATTGGTTAAATTGCGGGGATGTAACTTTGAATGAGTGTTTATATGCCACGTGAACCCCAAGCCTTCGAAACAGCCATCACCGCGAGCGATTTTTCCAGTGACGACTATTGCGGCACCACCTATGCCGCCAAACTGCTGGGCCTGTCAGTGGCCACGGTGCAGTCCCTGGTCGAGAAGGGGGAAATCGACGCGTGGAAAACGCTGGGTGGGCACCGCCGGCTATCGCTGCGTGCCATCAACAATTACCTGCTCAAAAACAGTCCGCAGCGGGCGCAGGTGGACGCCGATCCGCGCAATCGCCTGAGCGTGCTGGTGGTGGAAGACGATGAAGCTACCTGCGAGCTCTACAAGGCTCAATTCGACGATTGGAACATGGCCGTCGATTGCAGCTTCATGCCGTCCGCCCTGGAAGCCTTGATGGACATTGCCAGCATGCGGCCCGACCTCCTGATCACCGACCTGAACATGCCGGGCGTTGATGGCATGGAGATGCTGCGCGCGCTCAAGCGCAACCAGCAACTGCTAGCCATGCAGATCCTGGTCATCAGCGGCTTGCCCAGGGAAGCCATTGCGGAAAGAGGTGGCCTGCCGCCGAACTCGCACTACCTTGAAAAGCCGATCAATTTCGACTGGCTGCATGGCTACGTCACGGCACTCCTGGTGGCCAACCGCAAATGGCGCTAGAGCGGCCGCTCTCCAGCGTCTGAAACAGGCCCGGACTTGGCTCCGTTGACCGCATTCAAGGCCTGGCTGAAGTCGCGGGCTGGAGGGCGGCAAAGGCCGGCACCGGGATCCGCGGACGCGGCTGACAACGAGGCGCGCAATGCAGGGGCCTTGCAGGCCGGCCTGGAGCTGACGTCCGAAGGCATCATCCTGCTCGATGGCGATGGCCGGGTGGTGGCGTTCAACAGTGGCGCCCATGCGCTGGCGCATGCCGCGCTGGCCGACATGCGCGGTGCCGATTTCTGGGACGCCGTTCCCGAAGACGTTGCAGAAAGCCATCGCAGCGCCGCCGAGGAGGCGCTACAGGAAAGCGGAACCCATCGGTTTGTGGCGCGCCATCCGTTTGAAGACCAGTGGGTCGAATATTGCCTACGCCAGCATGCGGAGGGCCTGCTGGTGACCCTGAGGGACGTCAGCGCGGCCCACCGGGCCGTACGCCAGCTGCGGGAGAGCGAGTCCTGCAACCAGGCCTTGTTTGATGTCCATCCGCAGGCCATGTGGCTGTTTGACGTGGGCTCCGGCCATGTCCTGGCGGCCAACAAGGCCGCCGCCGCCCTTTACGGCATGACGCAGGACGAGCTCGCGGCACTTTTCGCGGCGGGACTTTTCCCCGAGGGCGAAGGTGCTGCTGTGTTGGCCTCCCTGCCGGTGGGTGATTTCCACGGCGAATTGCGGCTTTGCACGCAGAAGAAGGCCGATGGCCAGCCCATGCTGGTGGAGCTGGCCTGTGGCAGCGTGCAGTGGCAGCTGCGGCCGGCCGTGATGGTCAGTGTCACCGACGTGGGTGCGCGCCATCTCGCCGATGCGCACCTGCAGCGTATCAACGAGGAGCTCGAGCTGCGTATCGGCCAATGCACCGATGAACTGCGGCGCAGCCGCAACGAACTCGATGCGTTCACAAGCGCAATGCTGCACGATCTGAAAGCCCCTTTGCATGTCATCCATGGTTTCGCCAGCACTCTTGCGGACCGTTACGCCGCCACCTTCGACGCGCAGGGCCGGCACTATCTGGCCCGCATCCAGGCAAGCACCCACCAGCTCGCCCGGCTGATGGATGACGTGCGCACCCTCGCTTATCTGCCGCACATGCTGATGGCGCCGGAATGGGTAGATCTGGCCCCGGTGTGCCAGCGCCTGATTGACGATTTGCGCAGGCGCGAGCCGGGCCGGCAACTGGTGCTCGAGATGGAGCCTTCCTTGCCCCTGTTCTGCGACAAGAAGTTGCTGGTCACCGCGCTGGCCTGCCTGCTCGACAACGCCTGGAAGTTCACCTCCCGCAAGGAGCAGAGCTGGATCCAGGTGGGTTTGAAGGCAGACCCCATCACCGGTGACCTCGTGCTGCAGGTCTCCGATAACGGCGTTGGTTTTGACGCCGCTTATGTGGGCAAGCTGTTTACCGCCTTTCAGCGCCTGCATTCCTCTGCCGACTTTCCTGGCAGCGGACTCGGCTTGGCGATTGTCAGGCGCGTGGCGCAACTTCATGGCGGGCAGGCCTGGGCTTCCTCTGCGGAGCAAGGCGGGGCGAGCTTTTTCATGTCCCTGCCGCAAGGCGCCGGCCTCCCCGTGCCGGACAGCCCCCCGGCCTGACGCGCCGCCGGCTCAGGCCGTGTGGAAGCGGTAAATACCGTCCGCGCCCAGCTGGCGTTGCAGTTTGCCCTCAAACCACAGCGTATGCAGATGCGCCACAGCTTCACCCAGGGCGAAGGTGGTCTGGTGCAGGTCCAGCGGGCGCTTGAACATCACCGGCAGGATGTCTGCGCCGCTGCAGGGGCTGGCACTGCAAGCCTCCATCACTTCCGCCAGCCGGTCGCGGTGGTGGTCATGCAGCTGTGCAATCCGCGTGTGCAGGCCCTGGAAGGGTTTGCCGTGCGAGGGCAGGGTCAGCGTGTCCTTGTGCAACGGCATAAATTTGTCGATCGACTGCAGGAACAGCGTCAGCGGGTTGGACTCCGGCTCCGTGTCGTAAACGCTCACATTCGTCGAGATGCGCGGCAGGATCATGTCGCCGCTGATCAGTGTGTGTATCTCGGCGCAGTGCAGCGCCATATGCTCCGGCGCATGGCCGTAGCCGCTGATGCAGGTCCAGCTGCGCCCGCCAATGGCAATGGCCTGGCCGTCCATCAGGCGGTGAAAGCGGCCGGGAACTGCCGGCACCAGACCAGGGTAGTAGTTGGCGCGCGCCCTGATTTTTTCCAGCGACTCTGGATCGGTCAGCCCGTGCGAGGCAAAGAAAGCGGCCGCACTCTCACCGCCGAAGCCGGTGCTGTTCTGGGTGCTGAGGCGCGCCGTGTGGTAGTCGGTGGAGCTGATCCATAGCGGCGCGTTCCAGCGTTCGCACAGCCAGTGCGCCAGTCCGATATGGTCCGGGTGCATGTGGGTCACGATCACCCGCAGGATGGGCAGGCCTTCCAGCTCACCGGCAAAAATCTGTTCCCATTGCGCCTTCGATTCGTCCTTGCTGATGCAGCAGTCCACGACTGTCCAGCCCTGCAGCGGGCCTTGCGGACCCGGCAGCTCGTCGCGCAGCAGCCAAAGGTTGATGTGGTCCAGCGCGAAAGGCAAGCGCATGCGCAGCCACTTGACGCCGGGCGCCACCTCCAGGGCGCCGCCCGACGGTGGCAGGTCATCGCCAAAGGGGTAGTGCAATTGGGATTCCTGTGCATTCATCTTGTAAGATCACCGGTTGGATTGACGTTTACGTTAACGTAAGCTGGTTCCTGCATTACACCTGAATTACCGAGCGGCTACACGAGGGCCCTGTCACCAGGGTTTCACCACATGGCAACCACGACCACGCACTCCATCAGCGATCTGGCCAAAGAGTTCGACCTGACCACACGCGCCATCCGTTTTTACGAGGACATGGGCCTGCTGCAGCCGCAGCGTGAAGGCCCGGGCGGGCGCAACCGCGTGTACAGCGCGCGTGACCGAACCCGGCTCAAGCTCACGCTGCGCGCCAAACGTCTGGGCCTGAGCCTGACGGAAGCCAAGGAAATCATCGACACCTACGACAGCCCGCGCGACACCGGTCCGCAGCTCAAGAAATTCCTTGCGGTGCTGGCCCAGCACCGCAAGCAGCTCGAGGAGCAGATGGCCGACCTGCAGGCCAACCTCGACGAGGTGAAAGTGCACGAGAAGGAAGCCCGCGCCCTGCTGGCCAAGACGGCCAAAACTGCAAAATAAGCCATAATTGACGTTTACGTAAACGTCAATCAGGAGCCGGTCATGGAATCCCCCCAGTTCGAGCCCCGCGACCCCGGCTACGCGGACCGTGTGAAGGACAGTTTTGCACGCCAGGGCGCCATGGGCACCCTGGGCGCGTCGCTGGGGAGTATTGAGCCCGGCCGCGTCGTCATCGAGCTGCCCTGGGCCGCCGGCCTGAGCCAGCAGCACGGCTTTCTGCACGCCGGCATGGTGGCCACCGCGCTCGACTCGGCCTGCGGCTACGCCGGCTTCACGCTGATGCCGGAGGGCGCCGGCGTGCTGACCATCGAATACAAGATCAACCTGCTGGCGCCCGCCAAAGGCCAGCGTTTCCGCATGGTGGGCCAGGTCATCAAGCCCGGCCGCACCATCACTGTGACCGAAGGGCGGGCTTATGCCATCGACGACGGCCGCGAAAAACTCATTGCCACCATGGGCGCCACGCTGATGACCGTCACCGGCCGTGACGACGTGAAAAATTGAACCCACCAAGGAGACTTTCATGAACAACCTGCCCGGACTCAACTTCCAGCTCGGTGAAGACATTGACGCGCTGCGTGACGCCGTGCGTGAATTCGCCCAAGCCGAAATCGCGCCGCGCGCCACTGAAATCGACGCCAACGACCAGTTCCCCATGGACCTCTGGCAAAAAATGGGCAGTCTCGGCGTGCTCGGCATCACCGTCAGCGAGGAATATGGCGGCGCCAACATGGGTTACCTGGCGCACATGATCGCCATGGAAGAAATCAGCCGCGCCAGCGCCTCCGTCGGGCTGTCTTATGGCGCGCACAGCAACCTGTGCGTCAACCAGATCAAGCGCAACGGCACCGAAGAGCAGCGCAAGAAGTACCTGCCCAAGCTGATCAGCGGCGAACACGTGGGTGCGCTGGCCATGAGCGAGCCGGGCGCCGGCAGTGATGTCATCAGCATGAAACTCAAAGCCGAGGACAAGGGCGGCTACTACCTGCTCAACGGCAGCAAGATGTGGATCACCAACGG
>NZ_JBDTTH010000073.1:0-21062 GCF_039930745.1 Polaromonas sp.
GCTTGAAACTTAGCCATACTTAATTCCAGTCTGCTTAGAACTGCAAGCCAGCTTCGCGAGCCGCCTCAGCCAGCGCTTTAACGCGGCCGTGGTACGCAAAGCCAGCGCGGTCAAACGCCACTTTTTCCACACCTGCTGCTTTTGCCTTTTCGGCAATGCGCTTGCCTATGGCTTGCGCAGCAGCAACGTTTGCACCCTTACCGGACGCACCAAGGTCCTTGCGAACTTCGACTTCCGCGGTCGAGGCAGATGCCAGAATCTTGGTTCCGTCGCCGGAGATGACGCTGGCGTAGATATGCAAATTGGTGCGGTTTACCGTCAGACGGGCAACGCCTTGCGTGGCGATGCGGATGCGGGTCTGGCGTGAACGACGAAGGCGCTGCTCTTTTTTGGTCAACATGGTGCAGCTCCTTATTTCTTCTTGGTTTCTTTGATCGTGATCTTCTCATCCGAATACCGGATGCCCTTGCCCTTGTAGGGCTCGGGAGGACGGACCGCGCGAACTTCTGCAGCGATTTGGCCAACGCGTTGGCGATCGGCGCCCTTGATCACTATCTCGGTAGGCGTAGGTGTTGCCACCTGGATGCCGGCCGGCATATCCATCACCACCGGATGCGAATAACCAACCGTCAGGTTCAGTTTGGCACCTTGCGCCTGGGCTTTGTAACCCACGCCGATCAGACTCAGTTTTTTCTCGAAGCCTTTGGTGACGCCAGTGACCATGTTGTTGACCAGTTGACGCATGGTCCCGCTCATGGCATTGGCTTCACGCGAATCATTGGCCGGCACAAAAGTAAGCCGGCCCGCATCGCTCTTGATGGTTACCAGGGCATTTTGGGTCAACCCCAGCGTGCCAAGGGTACCCTTGACATTGATCTGGTCGTCTTTCATCGCCACGTCCACGCCCTGAGGCACGACGACTGGCATTTTTCCTACACGAGACATTTCAGTTACTCCTCAATGCCACCGTTAAGCCACATAGCAAAGCACTTCACCACCGATACCGGTAGCGCGCGCTTTACGATCAGTCATGACACCCTGAGGGGTGGTGACAATGGCGACGCCCAGACCGTTCATGACCTGGGGGATGGCGCCGTGACCTTTGTAGACGCGAAGGCCTGGGCGACTGACGCGCTCAATGCGCTCAATCACCGGGCGTCCTGCGTAATACTTCAGGGCGATTTCCAATTGGGACTTGCCATCGTCGGTCTTGACGGAAAAGCCATCGATATAGCCCTCATCCTTCAACACCTGCGCGATAGCGACTTTGACTTTTGAAGACGGCACCAGCACAACGGCTTTTTCAACCATTTGTGCATTGCGAATGCGCGTCAGCATGTCGGCAATAGGATCACTCATGCTCATTTGTAGTTCTCCTATGCTTACCAGCTTGCCTTGGTGATACCAGGGATATCACCCGCAAAAGCCAACTCACGAATCTTGGCGCGAGCCAAGCCGAATTGACGGAATGTGCCACGCGGACGACCCGTGATCGCGCAACGGTTACGCTGGCGTGTGGGGTTCGCGTTGCGAGGCAACTTCTGCAGCTCCAGACGGGCCAGAGCGCGCTCTTCATCGGAGCGCTTGGCGTCGTTGGACGCCGCCTTGAGTTCAGCGTGTTTCTTGGCGAACTTGGCGACGAGTTTGTCGCGCTTCAGTTCACGTTGCAATAAAGCCTGTTTTGCCATGTCCGCCTCAGTTCTTGAACGGAAAACGGAAGCCAGCGAGGAGAGCCTTGCACTCTTCGTCGGTCTTCGCCGTAGTGGTGATGCTGATATTGAGACCACGCAAGGCGTCAACCTTGTCGTACTCAATCTCAGGGAAAATGATCTGCTCTTTCACGCCGATGTTGTAGTTACCGCGGCCATCAAAAGCCCGACCGGAAATACCACGAAAGTCGCGAACCCGGGGCAAAGCCACCGTGACAAAACGATCCAGGAATTCATACATCTGAACGCCACGCAGCGTAACCATGCAACCAATTGGCAGATCTTCACGGATCTTGAACCCGGCGATAGCCTTTTTGGCCTTAGTCACCACCGGCTTCTGGCCGGCAATTTTGGTCATGTCGCTCACCGCGTGTTCCATGACCTTCTTGTCGGCAACAGCCTCGCTCACGCCCATGTTGAGCGTGATCTTGGTGATGCGGGGAACCTGCATCGGTGACTTGTAGCCAAACTTCTCGATCAACGCAGGCGCGATCTTTTCGCGGAACTGGGCCTGCAGGCGAGCCTGAGCAGGAGCAACTTGTGTTGGTGCGGTTTTAGCCATTTTTATGCAGCCTTGATTTCGTCGCCGCTGGACTTGAAGACACGCACTTTTTTGCCGTCAGCCAGAAGCTTGATACCCACCCGATCCGCCTTGCCCGTTGCGGCATTGAAAATGGCCACATTGGATTGGTGAATCGGCATGTTTTTCTCAACGATGCCACCCGTGGTGCCCTTGAGGGGGTTGGGCTTGGTGTGTTTTTTCACCAGGTTGATCCCGTCCACCAGCACGTAGCTATCGTCTTTGCGCAGCGAAATCTTGCCGCGCTTACCCTTGTCACGACCTGCGATCACAATGATCTCGTCGCCTTTGCGAATCTTGTTCATGGCGCGTCCTTACAGAACTTCAGGAGCCAGGGACACGATCTTCATGAACTTCTCAGTACGCAACTCGCGCGTCACTGGTCCGAAGATGCGGGTGCCGATAGGCTCCAGCTTGGCATTAAGCAACACAGCTGCGTTGCCATCGAATTTGACGAGCGAGCCATCACCGCGGCGGATGCCCTTGGCAGTACGAACCACCACAGCACTGTAAACCTCGCCTTTTTTGACGCGGCCACGTGGAGCGGCTTCTTTAATACTCACCTTGATGACATCACCAACACTGGCATAGCGGCGCTTGGACCCGCCCAGCACCTTGATGCACATCACAGATTTGGCACCCGTGTTATCAGCAACATCGAGTTTGGATTGCGTTTGAATCATTTAAATTAGTCCCAACTTGCACCGGCGCCTTTTCCCTTGCAGGAAGACTTGCCAGTCAGTCTTGGGCCCGTCGTCCACATCGCAAACCACTTGCGATACTTCCGTTAGGCAGAATTCTCAGCTTTTTACAGCGAAGCCCACGATTATTAACAAATTCCCATCCCCTGTCAACACTCGCTGCAGCAAATTACCCATGCGGCGAAAGAAATCTCTGGAAATTCTGAGAAAACAGGGCTTAGCCCTTTACGGGCGGCCATTTTTTGCTATCAAAACTGGAGCGAGAAAGCGCCGCCCGCCGGACCTGGCAAGACCCCCGGTGCGGCCTCAGGCCGGTAAAACCAGATACTGGTCGGCCAAGGCCAGAAATTCAGCAAGTCGAGGATTCACTCCGGTTTCCTGCTCCAGCAGTGCAGCTACTTCACCTGCCAAGGTCTTGGCAAGCGCCGCGTCCAGAAACAAGAGGCGGGAGCGGCGCGCCAGAACATCTTCGACCGTCCGGGCATACTCATGTCGCGCTGCGAACCGCACCATCGCCTCCGTCAGGCCCTCGCCGAGCACCCGGTCAGACCCCGGCAGAGCCAGAACGTCCGCCGCATCGCTGCCATAAAGATGAACCCCCGGGGGTCCACTGATCTTGTGGCTCGCTGCCTGGGCGCCGACCAGGCTGAGGTTCGCCGTCACGCCGCCGGGGCGTGTTGCCAGCAAGTTGGCGGCAAAACAGTTGTCCAGCACGTCTTCGGCCATGGCGCGGTAGGTCGTCCATTTGCCGCCGGTCACAGTCACCAAGCCACTCTTGCTAACCAGCACCGTATGTTCACGCGACAGCGCCTGAGTGCTGTCGCCATCGTCTTCTGGTGGTTTGACCAGCGGCCGCAACCCAACCCAGATGCTCTTGATATCTGCTGGCTGCGGCGCCTTGCTCAGATACCGTGCTGACTCACCAAGAATGAAATCCACCTCCTCGCGGAAGGCCAGCGGCTCGCGCGCGAGATCGTTGCGCGGAGTATCGGTCGTCCCAAGAATCGTTTTACCCAGCCACGGCACGGCAAACAACACCCGTCCATCGGCGGTTTTGGGAACCAGCAAGGCATGATCCGTCGGCAAAAATGAGCGGTCAACCACGATGTGCACGCCTTGGCTGGGTGCAACCATGGGTTTCACCTCACGGCCTATGGCCTGACCGTCAAGCAAGCGCAGCTGATCGACCCAAACACCAGCGGCATTCACAATACACTTTGCATTCAACGTAAGTGTTTGCCCACTTTCTTGATCGGCGACATGCAAACCTACCAGTTTTCCACCCTCGTGAACAAGGCCGGTGGCAGCGCAGTAATTGACCAGCAAGGCGCCGGCCCGCGCTGCGCTGCGCGCCAATCCAAGCGCGAGCCGGGCATCGTCGAACTGACCATCCCAGTATTTGACGCCGCCCTTGAGCCCAGCCTGGCGGGCCGTGGGCTGGAGCCGGAGAGTCTCTTCCCGGTTGAGAAATTCAGTGGCGCCCAAGCCAGCTTTGCCAGCCAGCGCGTCGTACATCTTGAGGCCGACGCCATAAAAAGGGGCCTCCCAGAACTTGTAGGAAGGCATGATGAAAGGCAAGGGCTGCGCCAGATGCGGCGCATTGGCCAGCAGGCGTGTGCGCTCCTGCAAGGCTTCGCGAACCAGGGAAATATTGCCCTGCGCCAGATAGCGGACCCCGCCATGGACCAGCTTGGTCGCCCGCGAGGAAGTTCCCTTGGCAAAGTCATGTGACTCAACGAGAACAACGGAAAATCCGCGCGCCGCAGCATCCAGCGCGACACCCAGCCCGGTTGCCCCGCCGCCGATAATCGCAATGTCGTAGGTATGAGGTGCCTTCAGGCGCCCTATCAGGTCTGCACGTTGCGTCCGCAACAGCGGGGATTCAAAAGTCATGGGCTCCATTGTCCATCTCCGCAGAGCCCCCTATGGGCAGGTTCCGCCTTCGCCTTTGTGGCGTCCTGTCTGCAAAGGCGTGCGGACCACCATGGTCCGCACGCGCTTTCGGTCCTTCAATGGTCAAGCAACATGCGGGCCGTCAGCCCGTATGGGCTGACGGATTAACGGACCTTGCCGTCCTTCCATGCCTGCAACAGCTTGTCGTAGTTGATGGTTTCGCCCTTAGGTTTTTCATTGGCCAGCTTTTTCCACGGTGCACCGGTGTCACTCAGGTATTTGGCCGGATCGCCCTTGGGGTTGAGCTTGGGTGCGCATTTCTCCATGCCAGCCCGCTCCAGCCTACCCATGACCTGGTCCATCTCCTCGGCCAGCGTGTCCATTGCGCCCTGCGGCGTTTTTTCTCCGGTCACGGCCTGAGCCACGTTTTTCCACCAGAGCTGGGCAAGTTTTGGATAGTCAGGCACATTGGTACCAGTCGGCGTCCAGGCAACACGCGCCGGGCTGCGGTAGAACTCCACCAAGCCGCCCAGTTTGGGCGCCATGTCGGTCATGGCTTTGGAGCGGATGTCCGATTCACGGATAGGCGTCAGGCCGACGATGGTTTTCTTCAACGACGTGGTTTTGGCTGTCACGAATTGCGCATAAAGCCAGGCAGCAGCAGTGCGGTTTTCGTCATGCGCCGTGAAGAAGGTCCAGGATCCTACGTCCTGGTAGCCGTTTTGCATGCCCTGCTTCCAGTATGGGCCGTTCGGGCCTGGGGCCATTCGCCATTTGGGCGTGCCGTCCGCGTTCACCACTGGCAGCCCTTTTTTGGTCATGTCGGCTGTGAAAGCCGTGTACCAGAAGATCTGCTGCGCGATCTGGCCCTGTGCGGGCACGGGGCCGGCTTCGCCAAAGGTCATGCCAGTGGCTTCCTTGGGTGCGTACTTCTTCATCCAGTCCACATACTTGGTCAGCGCGTACACGGCAGCGGGCGAGTTGGTAGCACCACCGCGGGAGACAGAGGCACCCACCGGCGTGCACTTGTCAGCCCCTACGCGAATGCCCCATTCGTCAACCGGCAGCCCGTTAGGAATGCCCTTGTCGGCGGTACCAGCCATCGACAGCCAGGCGTCGGTGAAACGCCAACCCAACGACGGATCTTTCTTGCCGTAATCCATGTGACCGTAAATCGGCTTGCCGTCGATGGTCTTGACGTCTTCGCTAAAGAAGGCTGCGATATCTTCGTAGGCACTCCAGTTCAAAGGCACGCCCAGTTCGTAGCCGTACTTGGCCTTGAACTTGTCCTGCAGGTCCTTGCGCGCAAACAGGTCGGCGCGGAACCAGTACAGGTTGGCAAACTGCTGGTCGGGAAGCTGGTACAGCTTGCCGTCCGGTGCGGTGGTGAAGCTTGTGCCGATGAA
This sequence comes from Polaromonas sp., assembly GCF_039930745.1. Taxonomy (GTDB): domain Bacteria; phylum Pseudomonadota; class Gammaproteobacteria; order Burkholderiales; family Burkholderiaceae_C; genus Polaromonas. The sequence goes on from NZ_JBDTTH010000073.1 coordinate 6,290, forward strand.
GTCCTTCAGATCCAGTCCAGGGTTGGTCCATTCCTTGCCCTTGCCGGCCATGTAGTCAGTCAGGTTCATGACCTTGCCATAACGGTAATGGGTGCCGATCAGGTCCGAATCCGAAATCCAGCCGTCATAGATGGACTTGCCGGACTGCATGGAGGTCTGCAGCTTCTCGACCACATCGCCTTCCTGGATCAGGTCGTGCTTGACCTTGATGCCCGTGATTTCCTCGAAGGCCTTGGCCAGGGTTTTGGACTCATATTCATGAGTGGTGATGGTTTCCGACACCACCGAAATTTCCTTCACGCCTTTGGCCTGCAGTTTTTTCGCCGCCTCGATGAACCATTTCATCTCGGTCATCTGCTGGTCTTTGGTCAGCGTCGATGGCTGGAACTCGCTGTCTATCCATTTTTTCGCCTCGGCATCGCCTGCGCTGGCGTTCTGCATGACCATCAGGGCCGCTGCAAGAGCCAGTGCTGTGTAGCGCATCTTCATGACTTGTCTCCTCAATTGATTACCTCCCCCAGTGTTTCCACGACTCGCCCGGCTCCGGGGAAGCAATGAGCCGAATCCGTACCCTCCGCTAACCCTTGCGCATGACAAGCGCAAGCCATCCCATGGAAATGAAAAAACTGATCCAGATCGACGGATCGGCTTGCAGGCCCAGCGCCGCACCCAGCTTGCCGCTAAGACCCACAAAGATCAGATTGATATAGGCAGCGCCGAGCAGGCCGATAAACAGCCTGTCGCCACGCGTGGTTTCCAGCGGCAGAAAACCGCGGCGCATTGCGGTCGGAGATTTGATTTCCCAAACCGTCATGCCAATCAGCATCAGCACAATGCAGCTGAAAAATATGGCCACTGGCAAGGTCCACGCCATCCACTCAAACATGTTCATTCCTCCTCATACCCGGCCCATTGCAAAACCTTTGGCGATGTAGTGCCGCACAAACCAGATCACGATGGCGCCTGGCACGATGGTCAGCACGCCCGCAGCGGCAAGCGTCGCCCAGTCCATGCCGGAAGCCGAAACCGTGCGAGTCATGGTGGCCACAATGGGTTTGGCGTTGACGCTGGTCAGCGTACGGGCCAGCAACAGTTCGACCCAACTGAACATGAAGCAGAAAAAGGCCGCGACACCCACCCCGGCCTTGATCAGCGGCAGGAAAATCCGGACAAAGAAGCGTGGGAACGAATAACCATCGATATAGGCGGTTTCGTCGATTTCGCGTGGAATGCCGCTCATGAAGCCCTCCAGAATCCACACCGCCAACGGCACGTTGAACAGCAGGTGCGCCAGCGCCACGGCAATGTGGGTGTCCATCAATCCCACCGTCGTGTAGAGCTGGAAAAAAGGCAGCAGAAACACGGCTGGCGGCGTCATGCGATTGGTCAGCAGCCAGAAAAACACATGTTTGTCGCCGATGAAGCTGTAGCGGGAAAACGCATACGCCGCCGGCAGGGCCACAGTGATCGAAATGACGGTGTTGATCGCCACATAAATCAGCGAGTTGATGTAGCCCGAATACCAGGACGGGTCGGTAAAGATGGTCCGGTAGTTGGCCCAGGTAAACTGCTGCGGAAAGAAGGAAAAACTCGAGAGAATTTCCGAATTGGTTTTGAAACTCATGTTGACCATCCAGTAGATGGGCAACAGTGCAAAAACAATGTAGGCAATGAGGAACAACGTCCTCGCCTGGAAGCGGGGCTTATTCACCGGTGTTCTCCTTGGTAGCCGTACCCACCCGCTGCATCCAGTTGTAGAGAATGAAACACAACAGCAGGATGATCAGGAAATAGATCAGCGAAAAAGCTGCCGCGGGTCCGAGGTCAAACTGTCCCACGGCCTTTTGCGTCAGGTACTGCGAGAGAAAAGTGGTCGCGTTGCCGGGGCCGCCGCCAGTAAGCACAAAGGGCTCGGTATAGATCATGAAGCTGTCCATGAAACGCAGCAGCACGGCAATCATCAGCACGCCGCGCATCTTGGGCAGTTGGATGTAGCGAAACACCGCAAACTTGCTGGCGCCATCAATGCGGGCAGCCTGGTAATAAGCGTCCGGGATGGAGCGCAGGCCGGCGTAGCAAAGCAGCGCAACCAGTGGCGTCCAGTGCCAGACATCCATGATCAGCACGGTGATCCATGCATGCAACGCATTGCCGGTGTAGCTGTAATCGAATCCCATTTCCTGCAACATCCTGCCAAGCAGGCCGATATCGGCGCGGCCGTAGATCTGCCAGATGGTCCCGACCACGTTCCATGGAATCAGCAACGACAGCGCCACCAACACCAGTACGGCAGACGCTTTCCAGCCCTGGGCCGGCATCGACAGAGCCAGCATGATGCCCAATGGAATTTCCACGGCCAGTACGGCAAATGAAAATGTCAGCTGGCGCCAGAGCGCCGCGTGGAGGTCCTCGTCGCGCATGACGGCGGCAAACCATTCGGTGCCGACAAACACGCGCCGCTCCGGCGAGATGATGTCCTGCACAGAATAATTGACCACCGTCATCAGGGGCAGGATGGCCGAGAAGGCCACACAGATGATGACCGGCAGCACCAGCAGCCATGCTTTCTGGTTGACGGGTTTCGTGGTGGTACTCATGGAGCCCCCACCCGTCCTGGCCTGGAACGGCTTCGCGCTGCGCTCATGCGATCAGCTCCTCATTTTTATAGAAACAGGTATGGGTTCCAAGCAATTGCAACCAGGCGGTGTCGCCGGCCTGCGGCGCTGTCACGCCGGAGCGCAAACGCGCCTTCACGGCACCCTCGCCCACCGTCGCCGTCAGCATCAAATGCGTGCCGATGTCCTGCACGCGCACAACACTCGCCGGCACGGCGCCGGCGGCGCCGGCCGCCGCCAGGGTCACGTATTCGGGACGTATCCCGAGCTTGTAGTCGCCAGCCGGAAGTTCCCGTCCGGCGGGCATGGGCAACGTGTGGCCCGCGATATCGAGGACATCGCCGGTAGCCCGGGCAGGCAAAAAATTCATGCCGGGTGAGCCGATGAAATGACCCACAAACGTGTGCTGCGGCCGCTCGAACAATGCATCGGCCGACCCGATCTGCACGGCGCGGCCGCGGGTCATCACCACCACCTGTTGGGCAAAGGTCAGCGCTTCCACCTGGTCGTGCGTGACATAGATCAGCGTGAGCTTGAGCTCGTGGTGAATCTGCTTGAGCTTGCGGCGCAACTGCCACTTCAGGTGCGGGTCGATGACCGTCAGCGGCTCGTCGAAAAGAACCGCCGAGACATCGGGCCGCACGAGACCGCGGCCCAGCGAAATTTTCTGTTTCGCATCGGCCGCCAGGCCCGCCGCACGCTGGTTCAGCTGGCCGCTCATTTCCAGCATCTCGGCAATCTGCCCGACACGCTTTTTGATCTGGTCTTCCGGCATTTTCCGGTTGCGCAGCGGGAAGGCGAGGTTCTCGGCCACCGTCATCGTGTCGTAGATGACTGGAAACTGGAACACCTGCGCAATATTGCGTTCCTGCGGCGTAGCGTGCGTCATGTCACGGCCATCAAATTTCACCGTTCCCTGCGAGGGCGCCAACAGGCCGGAGATCACATTGAGCATGGTGGTCTTGCCGCAGCCCGAGGGGCCCAGCAGCGCGTAGGCGCCCCCGTCCTCAAACGTCATCTGCAAGGGCAGCAGAGCGTAGTCGGCATCCTCGCGCGGATTCACCTGGTATGAGTGGGCAAGGTCCAGGTCAATGCGGGCCATGTCAATGCCCTCCTTTGCGCGGGGGTGCGATCAGCAAGGCGCCATTCGCATCAAACACATAGGCATGTGAGGGATGAAGATACAGCGCAAGCGGGGCACCCAGGTCGAAATAGTGCACCCCGGTGAGTTGGGCCACCAGCTCACCAACGCCCGTGCTCACATGCACAAAAGTGTCGGAGCCGGAAATCTCTGCCAGCTCGACCTTGCCGGCCAGCGTGATGTCGCCATCGCGCCGGGTTTCGCGCAAGGCACTGGCGCGCACGCCGACTGTCAACGCAGACGACGCACCCGGGGCCAGCGCAATAGCAAGCTCGGGGCCGCCTGCCAGCTGTACGCCCTGCCCGCTGGTCGTGGCAGCCAACAGGTTCATGGGCGGGTCGCTGAAAGCGCGGGCGACACGCAGTGACTTCGGCGCATGAAATACCTCCGCCGTCGGGCCGTACTGCAACAGTTCTCCGCCATCCAGCACCGCTGTGTAGCCGCCCAACAGCAGGGCTTCGCCCGGTTCAGTGGTCGCGTAAATCACCGTCGAATCACCGACCGCAAACAGCTGCGTCAGCTCCTCACGCAGCTCTTCGCGCAGCTTGTAGTCCAGGTTGACCAGCGGCTCGTCGAGCAACATCAGGGGCGCCCCTTTCGCCAGCGCGCGTGCCAATGCAACGCGCTGCTGCTGCCCACCGGACAACTCGGCCGGGTAGCGGTCCAGGAACATGTCGATGTGCAGGCGCTCGGCAATCTCGCGCACCCGCCCGGCTATGTTTTTTTCGCCGCGCAGCTTGAGTGGCGAAGCGATGTTGTCGGCCACCTTCAGCGAGGGGTAGTTGATGAACTGCTGGTAAACCATGGCCACGTTGCGCTCGCGCACCGCCATGCCGGTCACCTCAACGCCGTCCACCCGGACATGGCCCGCGCTGGGTACATCCAGGCCGGCCATCACCCGCATCAGGCTCGTCTTGCCGGCCTGCGTGGCGCCCAGCAGCACGGTAACTTCTCCCGGGCGCGGCGCAAGGCTCAAGTCATACAGCCAGGTTTCGGGACCGACTTTTTTGCTGATTTTGTCGAGCAAGAGCTGCATCACACGCCTTTTCGAACGAGAGGGCGCGCATGAGCCAGAGAATGAGGTGCGTACAAGTCTGTCTACCTTGGTTCGTATTTTTTCTATTTTTCTTCCTTTTTGCGCGTTTTGAATACATGTTTTCCCTGATTTGTTTCTTTTTGTTTCGATATACAGTCGAATGACTTACTGCTCAAGCCACGCGTGAACTCCAATCCCCGGCAACTCAAACTTCTCGACGTCGTTCGCGCCCGCGGTTCCGTCACGGTTGAACAACTCGCCGACACGCTGGAAGTTACCTTGCAGACGGTGCGCCGCGACGTGCAGCGCTTGGCTGAAGCCGGCCTGTTGACACGTTTTCACGGTGGCGTGCGAGCTCCAAGCTCGACCATTGAGAACCTGGCGCACCGCCAGCGCGAAACCCTCAACGCCGAAGGCAAAGCGCGCATTGCGCTGGCCGTCGCGGCAGAAGTACCAGACAACTGCTCACTGATCCTCAATATCGGCACCACCACCGAGGCCATTGCCCGGGCGCTGATGCACCACAAGGGCTTGCGCGTCATCACCAACAACCTCAATGTCGCGGCCATCCTGAGCGGTAACCCGGATTGCGAGGTCATCGTGGCCGGCGGCGTCGTGCGCGCGCGCGACCGCGGCATCGTGGGCGAGGCAGCCGTTGACTTCATCCGCCAGTTCCGGGTGGACATCGCGCTGATCGGCATTTCAGGCATTGAAGGCGACGGCTCGCTGCGCGACTTCGACTACCGCGAGGTCAAGGTGGCACAAACCATCATCGAGCATGCGCGCGAGGTCTGGCTGGCCGCCGACAGCAGCAAGTTCAACCGGCCCGCCATGGTCGAACTCGCCACCTTGTCGCAAATAGACAGGCTGTTCACCGACCAGCCGCCGCCCGAACCATTTCCGGCACTGCTGGCAGAAGCCGGCGTAAGCTGCGACGTGGCCCACCTCTGAGTTTTGCTCCCCAACCCGACTCGACGCCCATGACTTACCTGCTCGCCCTGGACCAGGGCACCTCCAGCTCCCGCAGCATCGTGTTTGACGAAAACGGCCACATCGTGGCCCTGGCGCAGCAGGAGCTGCCGCAGATCTACCCCAAGCCGGGTTGGGTCGAACATGACCCCATGGAGATCTGGCGCACCCAGCTGGCCACCGCGCGCGAAGCCCTGGCCAAGGCGAACCTCAAGGCCGGCGACATTCGTGCGCTGGGCATCACCAACCAGCGCGAAACCACCGTCATCTGGAGCCGCAAGACAGGCCAGCCCATCCACCATGCCATCGTGTGGCAGGACAGGCGTGCCGAAGCCACCTGCGCCCAGCTGCGCGAAAACGGCAAGGCAGAGCTGATCCAGACCAAAACAGGGCTGCTGGTCGATGCCTATTTCTCCGGCACCAAACTCAAATGGTTGCTCGACAACGTGCCGCAGGCGCGGCAACAGGCGGCGCGCGGCGAACTCGCTTTCGGCACCATCGACAGCTGGCTGATGTGGCAACTGACCGGCGGCGCCCTGCATGCCACCGACGTGACCAATGCCTCGCGCACGATGCTGTTCAACGTGCACACCAACGGCTGGGACGCCGACCTGCTGGGCCTTCTGGACATTCCCGAGAAGCTGATGCCCCGGGTCCTGCCATCCAGCACGCACTACGGCGACGTGCGGCCCGATCTGCTGGGGGCGGCCATACCCATAGGCGGCGTGGCGGGCGACCAGCAGAGTGCGCTGTTCGGCCAGGCCTGCTTCAAGGAGGGCATGGCCAAGAACACCTATGGCACGGGTTGCTTTTTGCTGATGCACACCGGCAACAAGTTCCAGACTTCGCACAACGGCCTGCTCACCACCAGCGCGGCGCAGGTCACGCAGCAGACCGAATACGCGTTTGAAGGCAGCGTGTTTGTCGGCGGCGCCGTCGTGCAGTGGCTGCGCGATGGCCTGCATGCCATCCAGGGCAGCGGCGAAGTGCAGGCGCTGGCGCAAAGCGTTCCGGACTCCGGCGGCGTCATGATGGTGCCGGCCTTCACAGGCTTGGGCGCGCCTTACTGGAAACCCGATGCACGCGGCACCATCACCGGCCTGACGCGCGGCACCACGGTGGCCCACATTGCGCGGGCTGCGCTGGAAAGCATTGCCTACCAGAGCGCAGCCCTGCTGCAGGCCATGAGCCGCGACGCGGTGGCGGCCGGCGCAGCGCCGGTGGCGGAACTCCGGGTGGACGGCGGCGCCTGCATCAACGACCTTCTGATGCAGTTCCAGGCCGACCTGCTGGGCATTCCCGTCGTGCGGCCGGCCGTGACCGAAACCACGGCGCTCGGCGCCGCCTATCTGGCCGGCCTGTCCAGCGGTGTTTATGCCAGCACCAGCGAACTCTCGGACATGTGGCGCGCGGAGCGCAGGTTTTTGCCCACCTTGAGCGCCGACCGCGCAGCCGGCCTGATGGCCCAGTGGGAACACGCGGTGCGGCAGACGGTGGCAGACTAGCCAGGTGCGGCCTGCCTTCATCGGGTGGGCGACAATTCGTGTCCGGCAGATATTTTCAAAGCTGCCCCCTCCAGCGAGCACCACGACATGAGCACCCCAACAACAGGCAGTTCAAACGGCGACAAGGAACAAATTGCCTTCATAGGCGGCGGCAACATGGCCAGCGCCATCATTGGCGGCCTGCGCAAACGCGGCGTGGCTGCCAGCCAGATCCAGGTGGTGGAACCCTGGGCCGAACAACAGGCCAAGCTCAGGAAGCAGTTTGGCGTGCAGGTGAACGAAAGCCCCGGTGAATCGCTGGCCAGCGCCACGCTGGTGGTTTGGGCCGTCAAGCCGCAAACCTTCAAGGATGCCGCCCTGCTCACCCGCTTTCACACCAAGACCGCCCTGCACCTGAGCGTGGCGGCAGGCATTCGCTCGGACAGCATCGCGCACTGGCTGGACACCCAGCGTGTGGTGCGCTCCATGCCGAATACGCCGGCGCTGATTGGCAAGGGCATCTCGGCCTTGTTCGCCCGGGCTGCGGTCAGCGCCGACGACCGCCTGGCCGTCGAGCGCGTGATGAGGACCACCGGCGACTTCATCTGGCTGGACGACGAAAAACACCTCGACGCCGTGACCGCCCTCTCGGGTTCCGGCCCGGCCTATGTGTTTTACTTTATTGAAGCCATGGTGCAGGCCGGCGTGGACATGGGGCTCAGCCGCGAGCAGGCGCACAAGCTGGCGGTGGGCACTTTTGTCGGCGCAGCAGAACTGGCGCGCGCTTCGGACGAGCCACCAGAAATTCTGCGCGCCCGGGTCACCTCCAAGGGCGGCACCACCTATGCGGCCCTGACATCCATGGAGCAGGACAACATCAAGCAGCAGTTCATGCGCGCCATGCACGCAGCCAGGCGGCGCGCAGCAGAACTCGGGGATGAATTTGGCGCCGTCTAGGGAATGGCTGGTCAACCGTCAACCGCAAAACAATGACAAACGTTGAATCAAGGCGCATATGGCGGGGCCGCGACTTCAAGACGCTTCGGCAGATGCGAAAACCCTCTCCTTCTCCAACTACGGAACTCCCTCCATGAAAAAACTCCTGTCCATCCTTGCCAGCGCCACCATTCTCGCCCTGCCCTTGGCCGTGATTTCCACGCCTGCAACCGCTCAGACCAGCGCGCCTGCAGTCGCCCCGGCGGCAACTCCCGCCGCCGCGCCTGCGAAAAAGGCAGCGCCCGCTAAAGCAAAAGCCAAGCGCAAAACCAAGGCTAAAGCGAAAACTGCCAAAAAAGCGGCCTGATCCCCAGCCTGGTACGTCACCGGGCGGAGCACTGCTCCAGCCAGCCAGCTGACATGAAAAAGCCCGCCTTTGAGCGGGCTTTTTCATGTCGTTAAACCTAGTGTCCTGTCCCGCAATAAAGGCGATATGAAATCGCCCTGTCAACCGGCATGCGGCGTTGCTCGTCGTTGCCATAGCGACGGCTATGTCGCCTCCTCGCGCCTTGCCTGACGACTGACTGGACAGTTTCATTTCATCACCTTATTTGCGGGACAGGACACCAGCTCAAGCTCCGAGGTAAGACAGGGCGATCCCCGAAAACAGCGCAAACCCCACCCAGTGATTGAGACGAAAAGCCTTGAAGCAATTGTCGCGCTCACGCTTGTGGATTAACCAACCGTGCCACAGCGCCTGCACTCCGGCCAATCCAGTTGCTATTAAATAGATAGCTGGTCGCGCAATATCCATAAGGGCCCAGAGCCAAATCAACAGATAGGCCAAGTAACACGCCATGACAGCACTCACGTCAAAGCGCCCGAGCGTGATAGCCGAGGTTTTCATGCCGATCTTGAGATCGTCGTCGCGGTCCACCATCGCGTATTCGGTGTCGTAGGCAATCACCCAGAACAGGTTGCCCAGCAACAGCAGCCAGGCCAGCGGGGGTACACGCGACTGCACGGCCGCAAAAGCCATCGGAATGCCAAAGCTGAAGGCTACGCCCAGCACAGCCTGCGGCATGGCCACATACCGTTTGGCATAAGGATAAATCACGGCCACGCCCAGCGCAGCGAATGACCAGAAGATGGTGGCTGTATTCGTGGTGAGCACCAGCGCAAACGCCAGCAGCGCCAGTACGGTGCCCAGGCCCAGGGCCTCGCGGACAGACACCGCGCCACGCGTTACCGGGCGTTGCGCCGTGCGCTTGACGTGGCGGTCAAATTCACGGTCGGCGACATCGTTGAGACAGCAACCCGCACTGCGCATTAGGATGGTGCCCAGCGTGAAGACGCTGAGCAAATGCCAGCCAGGGAAGCCGTGCGAAGCAACCCACAGTGCCGACAGCGTGGGCCACAGCAACAGCAGCCAGCCGGCCGGCCGGTCCCAGCGGATCAGTTGAAGGTAGAGGTGTAATTTATTCGTCACGCAGCGATGTTAGTGGCTGCGCGGCACATCCAGAAATTCAGCTTTTCGGGGTGAAGTGCTAGGCGCACGGTCGCTAGCTGCCGGAATGTACTTCGGTACATGAGGATTGCAAGCACCGCGCAACGACGCAATTCACCCGAAAAATGGATTTATGGATGTGCCGGTTATTCTTCCAGCAGGGAACGCAGCATCCACGCCGTCTGTTCGTGCACGGTCAGGCGCTGGGTCAGCAAGTCGGCCGTCGGCTGGTCATCGGCCTTGTCGGCCACCGGAAACAACTCTCTGGCCGTACGAGCCACCGCCTCATGTCCCTTCACCAGGATGCGCACCATTTCGAGCGCCTTGGGCGGTGTGGTGGGCGCGTCGGGCACCGAAGCCAGCTTGCTGAACTGGGCGTAAGAGCCCGGCGCCGGATGGCCCAGTGAGCGGATGCGTTCGGCCACCGGGTCCACTGCAGCCCACAGCTCGGTGTACTGCGTCATGAACATGACATGCAGGGTGTTGAACATCGGCCCCGTCACGTTCCAGTGAAAGTTGTGCGTGGTCAGGTAAAGCGTATAGGTGTCTGCCAGCAGGCGGCTCAGGCCTTGGGCAATCGCGGCACGGTCTTTTTCGCCGATGCCGATGTTGATGGGCGGTACGCCGTTGCGGCCGGCGGAAGCCTTGGGAGGTGTTTTAGCCATGGTCTGTCCTTTATTCAATGTGTTTTGAACTTCACTCTAAGCAATCGGCAGGCTCAAGGCAACAGCCAAACTGTATAGCCTTGATAGGCATCATGAAATGCCAAGGCACCGCCGCTCAGGAGAGGCGCGTCACGCCTGGCAGCTCGCAGGCATAGATCGCATTGCGCAAAGCCGCGATGGCTTCATAACGCGTGAAGCTGCGGCGCCAGGCCAGCACCACACGCCGCGTCGGCACATGGCCCTCAAAGGGCAGGTAAGTGATGTAAGACGCCAGTTCGGCCGCCTCTTTTCCCTTGGCCCTGGCCTTGGCCGGCTTCGGCGCCAGCGCGTCTTTGGGCACGCTCAGGCGCGGCACCAGCGTTACGCCCATGCCGGCCGCCACCATGTGTTTGATGGTCTCCAGCGACGAGCCTTCAAAACTCTTGCGTATGCCCTCGGCATTGCTCGAAAACCGGGCGAACTCGGGGCACACCTCCAGCACGTGGTCGCGAAAGCAGTGCCCGGTGCCGAGCAGCAGCATGGTTTCTTTTTTCAGTTCTTCAGCCGTGATGTTGCTGCGCGCAGCCAGCGGATGGGTGCTGGGCACCGCCGCCATGAAGGGCTCGTCGTACAGCGGCGCAATCGCCAGGTTGGTGTCGGGGAAAGGCTCTGCCAGGATGGCGCAATCGATTTCGCCGGTACGCAGTTCTTCCAGCAGCTTGACGGTGAAGTTTTCCTGCAGCATCAGCGGCATCTGTGGCGTGAGCGCAATCGCCTGGCGCACAAGATCGGGCAGCAGGTAAGGGCCAATGGTGTAGATGACACCGAGGCGCAAGGCACCGGCCAGCGGGTCCTTGCCGCGCTTGGCAATCTCGCGGATGCTGTCCGCCTGCTCCAGCACGCTTTGCGCCTGGCGCACGATCTCTTCGCCCAGCGGAGTCACCGTGATCTCGTTGGCGTTGCGCTCAAACAGCTTCACCTGCAGCTCTTCTTCCAGCTTCTTGATCGCTACGCTCAAGGTCGGCTGCGACACATGGCAGGCCTCCGCGCCTTTGCCGAAGTGTTTTTCGCGGGCGACGGCCACGATGTATTTGAGTTCGGTCAGCGTCATGCGCTTATTGTGCTGCTTTTCGTGTGGCGATGATGGCTGCACCCGGCGCATTTGGTCAGATCCCGTTCATCAGCCCAGCCTGCGCTTTCGCCGACTTCATGCATTGAATTGGCCTTCAACCTTTATCTGCTGGACATAAAGACCTATCAAATACGCATCGCCCAGAAAGCCACCCATTGAACTTCAGGACAGCGAAGCGCTTGCTTTCGAAGCCAACGACAAGAAATGGATACAGCAAAAGGGCAGCGTTGAGGTCGTGGCCAGGGGACGCCGGCGGTTTCAAATTTGACAATCAAATCCAAAAATCCGCCCGCGACAGCCCACTGCCTCTATTCGCCTTGCAGCGTCACGGTGATCCGCTGGCGTTCCGCTGCAACAGCGTGACCTGCAGCACTCCTCAAGTTTCCTGACCGCCGCGCTCGAGCCCGGAGCCGGCTTTCAGGCGAAAGGTACCTAGTACTTACTTCCAGGTACCCTGAGTCTGGTATTCGACGTCAGCCACCGTGCCTTGGGAATCCAGCACCACGGTCAGCCGTTTCTGGCTCGGCGTGAACCCGCGCATTTCTTGGTAGCTGTACAGCAGCCCGCGCCCTGTGGTCTGTTTGATCGCCGGGTAGATGGCTTCTCCCGGCGCCGGCCCGAACATGGTGTTGATCTGCGCCAGCGTGGTCTTGCCGGACTGAATCAACTCGGCCTTGCTCCCGTCAAAGTCAGTTGCGTCCTGCTTCAGGTTCGACATATACAGCTTGGACACCAGTTTTCCTTCATGGAAGACCAGCGTTAACCCATGCACTGGCGTGACACCTTTGCTCTTGGACTCTCCCCCAAACGAAGCGTAGGCATAGGCGAGCGTTCGGATAGCTTTGCCATTGGAAAGGCCGCTTGCTTCCTGGAACGGCTTGCCGAGTTGGGCCAGCACCTGCTGGTCGGTTGTTTTTCCAAGCACCAGGTCCGCGTCGGCCGGTCTCACAAATTTTGTTCCCGCGCATCCGACCAGCATGACCGCCGCCAGCAATGCCACCCATTTTGTTGTCCAGTTCATTCGCCTTCTCCTCTTTTGATTTTGCTCGTGGAATCGTACCTCGTTTGCCGCAAGCCACGCCTTACGCCTTGAGGAACTCAGATTTTCCTCCCAACCAGCGGGCGATATGCTGCCGCACCATGTCGGAATACCGATCCAGCATCACCGGCGCCAAAGCCCGCGCCCAGGCCAGCAGCTCGCTGTCCGTGGCAAGGTCGGCAAACCGCAGCAGCGGCGCCCCTGACTGACGCGCACCCAGAAACTCCCCCGGGCCACGTATCTCCAGATCACGCCGGGCGATTTCAAATCCGTCCTGCGTTTCCGCCATGGCCTTGAGCCGGGCTCGCGCTGTTTCGCCGAGGCGCGGCGCATCCCCGGTCGAATACAGCAACACACAAGCCGAAGCCGCCGCGCCGCGCCCGACCCGGCCGCGCAGCTGGTGCAGTTGGCTCAAGCCAAAACGTTCGGCGTGTTCAATCACCATCAGCGAGGCATTGGGCACGTCCACGCCGACTTCGATCACCGTGGTGCTGACCAGCACGCCGAGCTGGCCGCTGGTGAACAGCGCCATCACCGCTTTCTTTTCGGCCGGCGGCATGCGTGAATGCAACAGGCCAATCTGGGTGCCGGGCAAGGCGGCACTCAGGGCTTCATGGGTCTGGGTGGCATTGATCAGATCGACCGATTCACTCTCTTCGATCAGCGGACAGACCCAGTAGACCTGACGGCCTTGGGCCAGCTGGCTGCGGATGCGTTCCACCACCTCGTCGCGCCGCGCCTCGCCCACCACCTTGGTGACGATGGGTGTGCGACCGGGCGGCAGTTCGTCGATGGTGGAGACGTCGAGGTCGGCGTAATAACTCATGGCCAGCGTGCGCGGGATGGGTGTAGCCGTCATCATCAGCAAGTGCGGCTCCTCCCCTCCTTCTGTCATCTTGCTGCGCAGGGCCAAGCGCTGGGCGACACCGAAACGGTGCTGCTCGTCGATGATGGCCAGCGCGAGGTTTTTGAAAACCACCTTGTCCTGGATCACCGCATGGGTGCCCACCACCAGCCCCGCCGCTCCGCTCTCGATCATGGCCAGAGCCTCGCGGCGCTCTTTCGCCTTCTGGCTGCCGGTCAGCCAGGCGGTCTCGATGCCCAGCGGCTCGAGCCAGCCAATCAGCTTGCGAAAGTGCTGCTCGGCCAGGATTTCCGTTGGCGCCATCAAGGCGCACTGCCAGCCGGCGTCCATGCAGCGCGCCGCCGCCAGCGCCGCCACCACGGTTTTGCCGGAGCCGACATCGCCTTGCAGCAGGCGGTGCATAGGCACATTTCTTTTCAGGTCGGCGTCGATCTCGGTGCCGACACGCTGCTGGGCCACCGTCAGCCGGAATGGCAGGCGCTCCAGCAACTGCTCGTGCAGCGTGCAGTGCGTGCCGCGCATCGCGGGCCCGGCGAGCGCGGGCGCGCGCATGGCCGCACGCACCCGCCGCGCCTGCAACTGTGACAACTGCTGGGCCAGCAGCTCTTCTGCCTTCAAGCGCTGCCAGGCCGGGTGGCTGCGGTCTTCCAGCGTGGCTAGCGCCACATTCGGCGTCGGGTTGTGCAAAAACAATAGCGCCTCACGCAGACTGGACAAGGGCTGCGGCAGGTTTTTACTTAAAAATTCCTCGGGAATGGTTTCCGCCAGGTCTGCCCGGCCCAAACCGCCGAGCACGGCCTTGCGCAGGTAGGCCTGCGGCAACCCGGCCACGGTGGGGTAAACCGGCGTCAGCGCAGTTGCAAGCTCACCGCCGGCAGCCCGGAAACCGGGGTGCACCATTTCACGGCTGACAAAACCACCCCGGATTTCGCCGCGCACCCGCACGCGTGCACCCACGCTCAAGGTTTTCTGGTGAGCCGGGTAAAAGTTGATGAAGCGCAGCACGCAGGTGTCACTGCCGTCGTCCACCGTCACACGCAGTTGCCGGCGCGGGCGGAAAGTCACCTCGCTGTGCGTGACCTGGGCTTCGATCTGCACCATGTCACCATCGCGCGCATCGGCCAGCCGGGTGATGCGGGTTTCGTCCTCGTAGCGCAGCGGCAGGTGCAGCGCCAGGTCGATGTCACGGCGCAGGCCGAGTTTCTCCAGTGCCTTCTGCGGCTGCGATTTGGGCGCTGCGGCGCTTCCCGTACCTGCCTCAGCCGGTGGTGCCTTTCGGGGAGAAGCTGCAGGGGGCGACATGGGACAATTGTGCCTTCATGAAGACCTCGTTCAGCCTCAGTGACTTTGATTTCACACTCCCCGACGATTTGATCGCCCAGCACCCGGCCGCCGAGCGCAGCGC
>NZ_JBDTTH010000074.1:0-20789 GCF_039930745.1 Polaromonas sp.
CATGGCTCAATCCTCTCAGAGATTTGAGCCTCCTCAAAATACGGGGCGATTCAGCATGTCAATTGACTCCTGCTTCAGGTCAAATTTCACAAGCTTCGGATCGCCCACGTCCCAGTGCTTCAAGCTGTTCTTCGCCATGTTCGCTCGGTCGGCGATGTGCCTCGGCGGAGTAGGTTCGCCATACAACTTCAAATGAATTGCTGCTACAGCACGCTTCAACGCCTCTAGTGAGTTTTCCTTCCCCTCCGCGGCCAGGAACTTTCCGAAAACTTCGTCAGCTGCGCCGGCGAGAGTGACTACCGAACCGTAGTCATTTCCTGCCGCAAAAAGAGCTAGCGCGGTTTCTAGATGCTGGCACGCCAAGTCCTCGCGATAGTAGGCTTTTACAGGCATGACATCTGTTGCTGTTTAACGTGATGTAGCCGCCAGATATCCTGGGATTCCAGCTTATCCGGCACGATAAGCTGAACGACTGGGTGGAATTTACCTCGGAAAAAACTGCGTACCCCGCACGACAACTTCTTTTCCGACGGTGCCCCAGTGTCCTTGTACATGGAGGCGATTCTACAAACTCTGTCGCCCATCTTCGCCTAATTCAGGCCAATGTGCACGCTGCTAACCAGCAATGCCGAGGTGGTGAATGCATTGGCTTTGCTCGATTCACGCGCTGGTCGGCGCCCTGGTGCTTGACGTAGTTCGTCCCGTTGTCTCGCATCATCAGTTTCGCGACAAAGCAAGAAAACCGTCGCCAAGGAAAACTATATCTACAAATGCTTAACTACGTGGGAAGTCCCCTGTAAAGGGTTAGGCCACGCGTATCAACGTTTCACCCGAGAGGTTTGCCCCGGCTTGCCGGGACAAGTCCTCTCGATGGAACGGTTTGGTTCATTGCCATTTACCGCCCTGAGCCAGGCAGCTGGACTTCGATGTCGCCAATTTCTTGGCGTCGCGCTTGTAGTAGTAGCTGGTCATTGGCTGGCCGAAGAAGCCGGCGCATGAACCCTGCGACTGTGCTGGGCAAGCCGCCATGTAAGTGACCTTGGCGGCTGGGCCGCCGAACGCCTTTGTCGCCTGGGCCAAACTGCCGCAAGTTTCCACGAATTGCGTTTGCGGAACTCCATTGTTCTGAAGACAGTCTTTGATCTCAGTCTTCGCTGTGCCAATCGTGAAGCTGCCTTCCAACAGGCAGGCCTTCTCTTGCGCTAGCGCCACACCGGACAACGCCAGGAGCGACGATGAAAATGCGAGTAGAACTACGAACTTCTTGAGCATACGAATCCTTTGAGTGGTATGAGTGATGAACCTAACGCAGTGCCGCTGATCTGGCTGGGGTTTGCCCTTTCGGCGACGGCCGCAATACGCAGCCTAAAGGTGCCGTGTTTCCGCCGGCGGATTCTGCCAGTTGTCATGCAAGCCATCCATATAGTGAAGTGGCGCAGAAACAAGCTCTGTGACTGGTAAGTCGTCCAGGCAAGCCAGGTGAACCGACAAGAAGTCTCCCCCGATCGCGTCAATGCGTCCGTGGCTATGAGTCGCGATTCCGCACTTTGAACAGAATCGATGATGCCCCTCGCCCCAATCCCCTGACTTGCTGTAGTCGCCCAGGCGATGTTCGCCAGAGAGAAGGCGGAAGTCTTCCTTTTCCAACTGGCCGGCGTTCCACATGCGTTGCTTCCAGCAAAAAGTGCAATTGCACTTTCCCGTTCCCTTCGCCAAATCGATGTCGACTTCAAATGTGACCGTTTTGCAGTGGCAACTGCCGTGATACGTGCGCTTCATGTTCTACGCTCCTGAAAAGTCATTCGATCAATGGGCATCTTAGCGAAAGAGAGAGTCAGTCCGCTTGAAGGGGGGTTAGGCGTCAGCGCGCACCAGATCCTCATGGGGGATTATTGCTCTCAGTTAATGATTTCACCCATGCCTGCATCGACTCGGTCTCGAAGTATCCGTATGAATTCCGAGTCGTAAGCTTCCCATTCTTCGAGTTCGCCGAGTACCCTGAGCGGTTCTGAACTTCGATACGATCGAGTGGGGTTACCGGGAAACTTCTTGTCTGTGACGTTCGGATCGTTCTCAAAGCGGCCGACGGGCTCAACAATGTAGACGCGCGGCCTGCCGTTGCCTTTTGCTATTTCCGCCGCGAGCCCAGCACCTTTAGGCAAGCTTGTGAAATAGATATGGTTCATCAATACGTCGGGACGGTAGTTTGACCTGAATCCTGCTGTGAGTAGGTCGCCCACCCGCAAGTCTGCTTTCGTGGCATGAAAAAATGGTCCCACATCCAAAGCCGCCATGAGTCCTCTCCGTCAAAAGCAGAATTCTATGCAGGACATGAAACCGAGGATGCAGTCAACAGGTCAGACCGGTGGTGGGCAAGCCCGACTAACCTTTTGTGGCACTGATCGCGGTGGGTACCCCGGGATCGGAATGGGGCCCCGCCGAGCGGTTCGTACCTGGGTCCGCACCGAGAAATCAGTGCAACAAGGCCGTCTGTAGATGTGCAGGCTGCCCTTCGTTCGATCATCGCGTTGGCTTATGCGTCGTCGGGAATACCGCGTGGTAAAAAAAACAAATGCAATGCCGTTGACTATTTGGGAAGTCCCTGTAAGGGGTTAGGCACCACTTTCAACCTGGGAGAAAGTGAACAGCGCTTTGAGCGGCAAGCCTGCGGCTGCGAGTGCCTCCTTGCCGCCAGTTTCACGATCGATGACGCACAAGGCCGCGCCTGGTAAGAGACCATCGGTTTTGAGCTTTGCCAGTGCGTCGATGATTGCACCGCCGCTGGACACGACATCTTCAACAAGCACGAACCGCTTGCCCACTAGCGAAGCACCCTCGGCATAGCGGCAAGTGCCGTACTCCTTTGGCTCCTTGCGGATGAAAGCGGCGGGCAGGCCAGTGACTTGGCTGAGCATGGTGACGATTGGAATGCCACCCATTTCGAGGCCGGCGAGTACTTCGGTACTTTGCGGGACAAGCGCAGCCAGTTCTTGGGCGATGGCACGTAGCAGCTGAGGATCGGACTCAAATTGATACTTGTCGAAGTAGGTGTCGCTGACTTTGCCGGAGCGAAGCACGAAGCTGCCGCTCAACCTAGCGCACTGTTTGATTCGGGATGGTAGCGTGGACATGGCGTGTATTGTGGCGCCTAACGAATGAAAGGGACTTCCCCGTCCCAAGCAAGCCGCGTCCCGTTGGGGTTGCGGTTTAGGGCAACTGAGTGCCACGATGGAGAGGTCAAACTTTTCATCAACTCACCTGGAAAGGGAAATCATGGCTATCGTAACCCTTGGAATTGACCTCGCCAAGAACGTCTTTGCTGTCCACGGCATCGATGAATCCGGCAAGCCCGTACTGGTGCGACCCGAGGTGGCTCGCGCCAAACTACTCGAACTCATCGCCCATCTGCCGCCTTGCATCATCGGCATGCAAGCGTGTTCTGGCGCCCACCACTGGGCCAGGGAGTTCACCAAGTTTGGGCACACGGTGCGCATGATGGCACCCAAGTTTGTTGTTCCCTACCGCATGAGCGGCAAACGCGGCAAGAACGACGCGGCAGACGCCGCCGCCATCTGTGAAGCCGTCGCCCGACCCAACATGCGCTTTGTTCCACTCAAGAGCATCGAGCAGCAGTCGCGCCTGTTCGTGCACCGCGCGCGCCAGGGGTATGTGGAGCAGCGTACCTCTCTTATTAACCGTATCCGTGGCTTGCTGTCGGAGTTGGGCATTGTGTTGCCCCTCAAAGCGACTACTACTACTGTGCGCCGGGAAACCCACAAGCACCTGGAAGACCTGCCGGGCTGGTGCAACACGGTGGTGGGCGATGCCTTGAGCGAACTCACCCGCCTGGATGAACGTATTGCCCAATACGACAAACACCTGGCCCATATCGCCAAAGAGGACGAACAGTCCCGCCAGCTCATGCAGCTCAGGGGCATAGGCCCGACGACTGCCAGTGCCATTGTGGCGAGTGTCGGCCAAGGCCACGACTTCACCTGTGGGCGCCAGTTCTGTGCCTGGCTGGGCTTGGTGCCGGGCCAATACAGCTCAGGCGGCAAACAGAGATTGGGCCGCATTACCAAGGCCGGTGACCCGTACTTGCGTACCCTGTTGATCATGGGCGGCAAGGCGGTGCTGTCGGCGGCGAAGACCAAGACCGACCCCTTGAGTCGCTGGGCGATCAGTGTGCAAGAGCGCCGGGGTTACTGGAAGGCTGTCGTGGCCATCGCAGCCAAGAATGCGCGCATGTGTTGGGCCATGCTGCAGCGCGGTGAGGGGTTCAAGATGCCTGCGTAGGCAGTGCCAGCTTGCAACAGCTTGAGTTGTAGATGTCACCGTGTGATGACTTGTCGTTGATGAGTGAAAGGTTTGGACCTGCGCCGGGGAATGCTCGATCATTTCCAGGGAGGTAGCAGCATGGGAAACCATGCTGATCCCCGACTAACGAATGGAGCCCTCGGCGCGCGTCTTTCATCAGGGTCCGCTGCAAGAAAAGCAGCCTCGAATGACCGTTTGTAGTTTCGCCGTCCACATGCCTTGGGCTCAACAGGCAACGACAAATCGCATGTCTCGCTGCGTTCGGCGCACGGTCCCATTTCGGAACTGTTCCTCATTAACATAGCGACCGTCAGCTGACGAAATGAACACCTCCCGCGCTGACGAATCGATCATTGCTTTGATCGTAAGCCGCACGAAGGACGCCGGCATGTACAAAGCAATGACTTTGTCGTCGCTTTGAAGGCTGTACCCAATAGACGCAACAGCTAAGCCACTATCTTCATCGACCAACCTCAAGTCAGTCTTCATAAGATCCGATGCCGGTGAGGCGCATGCGCCGGCAAGCGCACAAAGCGCTATAGCAAAACTGAGTTTCAACCAACGACCGATAACAAAAACCATTGCCTTTCTCCTCTCCGTAAGTCCTGAGGCGCGATTAGAACTCGAATGAGGTCTAACGTGAAGATGACCGGACCACAACACTTCGCGGCGAAGCCGCCTCCTGATGTTGTGGGTCCGTGTCGATTGTCAGGTTATGCGTCATTGGTAGCAACGCCTTGCAGGCTCACTGACACGAACCGACTTAGAGTGGAGTCGGATACTTGCACCTCATGTTTCAGCACGAACTGTGCGACATAGTTCGCAGCTTCTTTACGACTCAACCGAGTCGCGACTCCAGGCTCCGCGTGAACCAGCACGACTACTTCCGCGAGCGCGAACGTACGATCGACAAGTTCGGAAATGGCTTTCACATTTGCATTTTGTCCGTCGTGCACATTGATCCAAGTCCAATTCGGACTTTGTGGCCAAAGCGCCGGAAAGTAAACCGCAAGTTCGTCGTACAACTCAGTGCCATTCATGACGGATAACGTTGAAAATGTGCGGCGCTCGCGTAGCGAGTGTCCGTACGATTGATTCGTTCTGGCGCGGCTCGCGACACCTCTTGGCGCTTGAACTGTTGCATACCACTACGTCTCTTTTTGGCCATCAGCCCACATAGCTGTGACACTGCGTCCGGACCAAAAGCTCGCTTTTGTCCATGCGCTGTGTTGCAGCTATGCAAGCTACCAGAAAATCGCCGTTTTATACATTCCCAGCTCATCTGCTAGCGCCACTGTTCCAGCCGTCGATCGGAACGTAATGTAGGCCGTCGGATATCCTGGGATTCCAGCTTATCCGACGAGATAGTCTGAACGACCGGGTTGAATGTACCCCGGAAAAAATTGTATACCCCGCATGACAGCTTGTTTTCTGACGATGACCCAGTGTCTTTGTGCATGGTTTTCATTCTACAAACTCTGTCGCCTATCTTCACTCCATTCAGGGCATGATTGCTGAGGAGTCGTTCGAAACTGACCACGGTGGGTCGGGGCTGGGCAGCTCAGGTTGACACCAAGTACAACGATGGTATTCACTACACTCGGGTCTTGCAGTTACGGACCTTTGCCGCGATGGAAATTTTTCTTCTTATTCTGGCGGTGGCCGCCTTCGGCGCCTACCAGCTCAAATCGAAAGCCCAGGCCAGGCGCATCACGCTGCTGGCCAGCCATCTGGGCAGGTACCAGGTGGAAAAGCTGATGGAAAGCCTGACCGAAGGCTACCTGCGGGCGCTGGGCGAAAAAGACCCGGAGCGCCAGGCCCAGATCTGGAACATGCTGGCGGCCTCGGAGGAACAGCTGGTGGAGCAGTTCAGCCGCTTTGCCGCGGACTTTTCAGTTGTGGACGTGGCCGATGCCCGGGTCAGCAAACTGCCGGTGTTCCTGCCTGAGTCCGACCGGTTTTTCCCCGACAACACCTTCGACATGCGGCGCGCCCTGGCCGTCCACGCGCAGGGGATTGAGCGCGTGGCAAAAAACGCGGCGGGCCGCTCGCCGCGTGACAAGGCCTACACGCTGTCGGCCGAGCTGTTCCTGATGCAGCACACCTGCCACTGGTACTGCCGTTCCAAAGCCACCGCTTCGGCCCGCATGATGGCCCGGCACCGGACACCCTACCAGCAGTTGCTCGAATCGGTGGACCCACAGACGCGTCAGGCCTACCTCGAGATGATCGGCCGGTGAGCGAGAGGCTGCGCTGCGGCACCTGCCTGCGGCCGCGGAGCAGCTGCATCTGCCGCTGGATCACGCCGGTGGCGCACGAAGTCGAGGTGTTGATCCTGCAGCACCCGCTGGAGCTGGCCCAGGCCAAGGGCAGCGCACGCCTGCTGCACCTGAGCCTGATGCGCAGCCGCATGCTGACCGGTGAGGTGTTTGCGGCGGACGACCTGCCTGCGGTGCCGCTCGGCAGCGAAAGTGCCGCAGCCCACGCCCCCAGGCACAACCTGCTGCTGTACCCCGACACGCCACCGGGAAGTACGCCGCTGCTGCCGGCGCCGCCGGCGCTGGCGCCCGAACTGCTGCAGCCTGCCCGGCTGCGCTTGGTGGTGCTCGACGGCACCTGGCGCAAAAGCCGCAAGATGCTTTACCTCAACCCCTGGCTGCAGCACCTGCCGCGGCTGGCGCTGCAGGACATGCCGGGGTCGAACTACCTGATTCGCCGCGCACACAAGCCTGACCAGCTGTCCACGCTGGAAGCCACCTGCGCCGCGCTGGCCCAGCTGGAAGGCGATGCGGAACGCTTTCGTCCGCTGCTCGATGCCTTTGATGGTTTTGTGGCGCAGCAGATGTCTTATGCTGGCCCTTCTTCGAAATAACAAGAAAATCGGCCCCTAGCCCTTTCAGGACAAGGGCTGATAGCTATTAATTCAGGAGCAATGCAGGAGCGGGCAGGGTGGGTGGCGCCGGCCGTGGCCAGTTGGCCCGCATCAGGCCGTAGCGGCCCCGCCGGCGATGAGCACGTCGGTACGTAAAACGTTCGCCATCTCAATACACCCCAAACCGCCCGGTCCACTTGCGTTCGTAGTCCTGCTTCGCGAAATGCTCCGCCATGAAGTCGATGAAGGTGCGCACCTTGGCCGAGAGGTGTTTGCGGCTGGGGTAGGCGAGGTTGATGGTCAGGTGCGGCAGGTCCCAGTCGTCAAGCACCGGCACCAGACGCCCGGCGACGATGTCGTTGTAGAGGATGTAGGTCGGCTGCACCAGGATGCCCATGCCGTCGAGGGCTGCCGCGCGCAAAATCTGGCCGTCGTTCGATTCCAGCAAGCCCTTCACCGTCACGGTGGTAGTCTCGCCGTCCCGCGTGAAGCGCAGCTCGTTGGGGTTGTTGGCGTAGGTGTAGATCAGCAGCTTGTGTTTATGCAGCTCTTCGAGTGTTTTCGGGAAGCCGTGCTGCGCAAAGTAGCGCGGCGAGGCGGCGAGGATGCGACGCGTCTCGCCCAGGCGGCGGATGGTGATGTTGGAGTCGGGCTCGATCTCGCGGGTGCGGATGGCGACGTCAATGTTGTTGTCGATGATGTCCAGGTAACGGTTGGCGGCTTCGACATGCACGGTCACATTGGGGTAGCGCTGCGTGTACTCGCGCAGCAGCGGCGCCACATGGTGCAATGAGAACGACAGCGAGGCCGTGATGCGCAGCACGCCGGTCGGGTTAAGGGCCGTGGCATTGACCGCCGACTCGGCATCCTTCAGGTCAGACAGGATGGTTTTGGCGCGGCTGAAAAACTCCTGGCCAGTGTCGGTGAGGTAGAGCCGGCGCGTGTTGCGTTCCACCAGTCGGGCGCCCAGGCGCTCTTCCAGCGCCGACAGGTGCCGGCTCGCGGCCGCATTGGACAGGTCCAGTGCTTCGGCGGCGCGGCTCAGGCTGCCGGTTTCAGCGACCTGCACAAACAGTTCAATCTCCGTCCAGCGATCCAAGCCTCGTCTCCTGCAGTTTGCGCGATGTACTTGTTGACTGCCCGCATTGTGGCGCGGGACGGGCTTCCTTTTTTCCACCGCGTGGAAAAGTCATTTACGCCGGTGAGCTTTTTCAAATTGTCGCCGCGGCCTACATTTAGCGCAAAGAGAGCTAACCCCAAGGAGACTGTGTGCGCAATCTGAATCAGGACACCATCACCCAGGCGGTGATTGCGCGCTTTGCCGGCACGCCTGATGCACGTCTGAAAGAGCTCATGACCAGCCTGGTGCAGCATCTGCATGCCTTTGCCCGTGAAGTGAAACTGACCGAGGAAGAGTGGTTGGCGGGCATTGAATTTCTCACGGCCACCGGACAGAAATGCGACGACAAACGCCAGGAATTCATCCTGCTCAGCGACACGCTGGGCCTGTCGATGCTGACCGTCGCCATGAACAACGACAAACCGCAGGGCTGCACCGAGGCCACGGTGTTCGGCCCTTTCCACATTGAAGGTGCGCCGCATTATGAACACGGTGCCGATGTGGCCAACGGTGCGGCGGGAGAGCCCTGCATCGTGCGTGGCAGGGTGCAGGGCCTGAAGGGCGAGCCGGTGGCCGGCGCTGTGGTGGAAGTCTGGCAGGCCGACGCCGAGGGCAACTACGACGTGCAGTACCCGGAGCTGGAACAGCACCGGGCGCGTGGCGTGCTCAGCTCCGGCGCGGACGGCCGCTTCCATTTCAAAACCATCGTGGCTGAGGCCTACCCCATTCCCGTGGACGGGCCGGTGGGCGACATGCTGCGCGCGACCAGGCGCCACCCGTGGCGGCCGGCGCACCTGCATTTCATGATCACGGCGCCGGGTTATGAAAAGCTGGTCACGCATGTATTTCGCAGTGGCGACCCTTACCTCGACTCCGATGCCGTGTTCGGCGTGCGCCAGTCGCTGGTGGCCGACTGGGTCAAGCAGCCCGATGGCGCTTACGGCCTCGATTTTGATTTTGTCCTTAACCCGGTTCGATGACG
The DNA here is from genome assembly GCF_039930745.1 of Polaromonas sp. Taxonomy (GTDB): domain Bacteria; phylum Pseudomonadota; class Gammaproteobacteria; order Burkholderiales; family Burkholderiaceae_C; genus Polaromonas. The sequence goes on from NZ_JBDTTH010000074.1 coordinate 9,292, forward strand.
TGATCCACACTTTTTTCCTGATCGACAAACCCGAAAGCGCCGACCTGCGCCAGCGCGTCCGGCCCGAACACAAGGCTTACCTGGCGGCGGTGGCAGACCGCATCGCGTTTGCCGGGCCCTTGGTCACAGACGACGGCCAGACCATGCTTGGCAGCCTGCTGGCGATTGACTTCGACTCGCGCGACGCGGCGCACGCCTGGCTGGCCGACGAACCCTTTACCCGTGCGGGCCTGTATGCGAGCACCAGCATCCATGCCTTCGTGAACCTGTGGCCGCAGAAAACCGGCTTTCCCGCATGATCAAACACATCGTCATGTGGAACCTGCGCGGCGACACGCCGGCGGAAAAAGCCGCAAGCAGCACCTTGCTCAAGCGCAGCTTCGAGTCGCTGCGCGGGCGGATTCCGGGGATGCTGCATCTCGAGGTTGGCATTGATTCCAGCGGCGTTGACTATGCCTGCGATGTCGTGCTCTACAGCGAGTTCGACAGCCAGGCCGCGCTCGACGCCTATGCCGCGCACCCGGAGCACCAGCGCGTCAAACGCGAGCTGGCCGACCTGCGCGTGGCCCGGCATCAGGTGGATTACGACGACTCATCGGAGGGCCCTGCGCACACCCCGCATCCACAAAAGGAAACAAGCCCATGAACAACCACATGAACCAGGCGATTGCGTCCGACTGATTTTCCAATTTTCACTTCTTCAAGAAACCAACACCATGCGAATTTCCGATACCTGCCTTGATCAGATCTTCCTCAAATCGAGGACGGCCAACGGCTTCACTAGCCAGCCGGTACCCACTGCACTGCTGCAGGAGGTCTACGAGCTAGCCAAGATGGGCCCGACATCGATGAACACCCAGCCTGCGCGTTTTGTGTTCCTGGTCACGCCGGAATCGCGTGCCCGCCTGCTTCCGGCATTGTCATCCGGCAACCTGGACAAGACGCGGGACGCGCAGGTGACCGTGATCGTCGCCAATGACACGAAGTTCTACGAACACATGCCGCAGGTCTGGCACAAGCCGGGCGCGAAGGAGAACTTCGAGAGCAACCCGGCGCTGGTGCAGGGCACGGCCATGCGCAACGGTACGCTGGGCGGGGGATGGTTCATCATGGCTGCGCGTGCCCTGGGCCTGGACTGTGGGCCCATGAGTGGCGTGGACCTGGCCAAGGTGAATGCGGAGTTTTTCCCCGATGGCCGGTTGCAGGCCAATTTCCTGATCAACCTGGGTTACGGCGACGACAGCAAGCTGTTTGACCGCAACCCGCGCCTTTCCTTTGAACAGGCATGCACGGTTCTCTAAGTTCGCAACACTCACCCAGCCGGGCCTGCGGCCCGGCGGATGATGTCGGCAAAGTGCTTGATCATCGGCGAGCGCGTGGCACCCTTTTGCCAGAGCATGCCGGGTGTACGTATCGGGGTCGGGTCTTCCAGCGGCACCACCCGCAGGTCGGCGGACGGCGAGACGGCAGTCTCGCCAATGATGCCGGCCAACCCGGTCTGGCGGATCAGCTCGATCATGGGCGCCACGGAGTTGAGCTGGGCGACCACCAGCGGCGTGGCGCCCGCGGCCTCGAAACATTCGTCCAACAACTGACGCGTCTGGAACTGCGGATGCAGCAACACCATGCGCATATGGTGCAGCTCCACCATGCGCACACGCCGCCGCTTCGCCAGCGGGTGGGATGTCGCCACCACCAGGCGCAACTCTTCGTTGTAAAGCGGTTCGAACCAGAGGTCCGTGCCCTCGGGCCGGTACGACACGGCCAGGTCCAGGTGGCCGGACGTCAGGCGCCTGGCGATCATGGCGGCAGACAGTTCTTCCACCGTCACCTGGATGCCCGGGTAGTGGTGCAGAAAGGAAGAGACGCAGAGCGGCACCATGCGTGTGTTGAAGCTCGGCGTGGTACCCAGGCGGATGCTGCCCGTCAGGGTTTCGGCGTCGCCGCGCAAGGCCTGCATGCCGCGGTCGATCTGTTCGAGCGCCGGCGTCATGTAGCTGCGCAGGATTTCACCGGCCTCGGTCATGCGGACCTTCTTGCCACTGCGGTCAAAGAGCGGGGTGCCCAGCTCGTCTTCCATCTGCCTGATCTGGTGCGACAGCGTGGACTGGGTGACGTGCAGCCGCTCGGCGGCGCGCGTGAAGTTCAGGGTTTCGGCCACGGCGTCGAAGTAGCGGACATGACGGAGCTCCATGAAGACCTCAGCTTTTTACCATTGATGACATCGATGATAACCGTGCAAATTAATCACTTCCGGCAAATCACGTGAAGTCCTAGACTGCGTTCAGATTCATGCACTCGCCAACCAGGCATGAGCCACAACAGGAGACAAAAAATGGCGCAACTTGAAGCACAGGATCTGGCACAGGCCGTGGTCAATCGCATGGCCGACTGCCAGGAACCCAGGTTCAAACAGGTGATGACTTCCCTGGTGAAACATGCGCACGCGTTTGTGCAGGACGTGCAGCTCACACCGGAGGAGTGGATGACCGCGATCCAGTTCCTCACCGCCACAGGCAAGATGTGCGACGAAAAACGCCAGGAGTTCATCCTGCTGTCCGACACGCTGGGCATCTCGATGCTGGTGGTGGCCATTGACCAGGCTCGGGGCGCGGCCGCGTACAAGGCGGGCAATGGCGAGGACGTGCCGACCGAGGCCACCGTGCAGGGCCCGTTTTACTGGGAAGGCGCACCGGAGTTGGAGCTGGGTGCCGACATCGGCGCGGGCAACTCCGGTGAGCCTTGTTACTACCATGGCCGCGTGACCGATCTGGCGGGCAAACCGATTGCACATTGCGCACTCGACGTGTGGTCGGGCGACGGCGAAGGTTTTTACGACATGCAAAAGGGTGTGAACGTGGGCATGGCCCTGCGTGCCCGTTTTTATACCGACGCGCAAGGCAACTACCGCTTCTGGTCCATCAAGCCGACCTTCTACCCGGTGCCCGATGACGGACCGGTGGGCGGCATGCTGCGCCGCATGGGCCGGCATCCCAACCGCCCGGGCCACATGCACATGATGCTTCACGCACCGGGGCACGAGCGCCTGACGACACATATTTTTGTGGCCAACAGCCCCTACATCGACTCGGACGCGGTGTTCGGCGTGCGCAACAGCCTGATCGTGGATTTCGCTTCGCACGCCCCAGGCAAGGCAGCCGACGGCCGCGTCATGGACAAGCCTTATCACAGCGCCCATTACGACTTCAGGCTTGTTCCCGCAGCCTGAGCGCTCAGCACACATCACCGGAGAAATCACTTGAAAATCGGCAAGGCCACTGTGCCCCGCTCCGCCATCTGCAGCTCGAACGAAAACACCATCGTTGTTCGCGGCGCCGACCTCGCCAACGAATTGATCGGCCAGATCAACTTCGGCGACTACTTCTTCCTGCTGGTCACCGGCCGCCGCGCCGATGCCGCCACCAGCGCCGTGCTCAATGCCACTCTGGTGGCCATTGCCGAGCATGGCCTGGTGCCCAGCGTGCAGGCCGCGCGCATGACGCTGGCCGCCGCGCCGGATGCCATGCAGGGCGCGGTGGCAGCCGGCATCCTCGGTTCGGGATCGGTGATTCTCGGCGCTTCGGAAACCGCCGGCCGCCTGTACCTGGCCATCGAGAAGGAAGCGGAAAATCACCGGGGCGACGTTGCTGCCGCGGCGCGTGTGGTGCTCGCCGACCTGCGGGCCCGCAAGCAGCCCATTGCAGGTTATGGCCATCCTGAACACAAGACGCTCGACCCGCGTGTCGGCAAGCTGTTTGAAGTTTCGGCGAAGGCCGGTGGCGGCCAGCGTTATGTAGAGATCGCGCGGGCCGTCGAAGCCGTGATTCCGGAAGTTGTCGGCAAGGAGCTCAAACTCAATGTGTCCGGCGCGATTCCCGCGGTGTTGCTGGGTGTGGGTTTTCCGGTCAATGCGCTCAAGGGTGTGCCCATGCTGGCACGTACCGCCAGCCTGATCGCGCACCTGAACGAGGAACTCGCCGACCCCATCGGCTTTGCGCTGTCCTATCAGGCCACGCGCGAGCAGCAGTACACCGGTGAGATGCCGGCGGAGCATCAGGCATGACCAAGGTTCTGCGGGACGTGCGTGTGGTTGAACACGGCACCTTTATCACCGGGCCGGCAGCGTCCATGCTGCTGGCCGACCTGGGTGCCGATGTGGTCAAGGTCGAACTGCCGGGCACGGGTGACCCGTTCCGCGCCTTCAAAGGCGGCCTGTACAGCCCGCATTTCCAGACCTACAACCGCAACAAGCGCAGCGTCACGCTCAACACCAAGCAGGCAGAAGACCTGGCGCGCTTTGACGCATTGATCAAGGAAGCCGATGTTTACATCCAGAACTTCCGGCCCGGCTTTGCCGAGCAGATCGGCGCGGGCGAAGAGCGTCTGCGCGCCCTCAATCCCCGGCTGATCTATTGCGCCATCAGCGGCTTTGGCCCCACCGGTCCGGCCGCGCATCGCCCGAGCTACGACACGGTGGCGCAGGCCGCCAGCGGCTACCTGCGCCTGCTGGTCAACCCCGCCAACCCGCGGGTGGTGGGCCCGGCCATTGCCGATTCAGTGACCGGTTATTACGCGGCCTACGGCATTCTGGGCGCGTTGCATGAGCGGCACAGCACCGGCGTGGGGCGCAAGGTGGAGGTCTCCATGTTTGAAGCGATGACGCATTTCAACCTCGACGCCTTCACACACCTGTTTTCGGTGGACGAAGTCATGGGCCCTTTCAGCCGGCCCAGCGTGTCGCAGTCTTACGTGTTGCAGTGTTCGGACGGCAAGTGGCTGGCGCTGCACATGTCATCACCCGAGAAGTTCTGGCAGGGGCTGGCCACCGCCATGGAGCGGACCGATATCTTCGAAGACGAGCGTTTTGCCAGCCGGCCGGCGCGCATAGCACACCAGGAGGACCTGATGCAGGTGCTGGGGGCCATCTTCTGCCTGCGTGAACGCGCCGACTGGTGCCAGCGGCTGGAGGCCAACGACGTCCCGTACTCACCGATGTACACGACGGCGGAAGTGCCGGAAGACCCGCAGGCCCAACATCTCCAGCTGTTTGTCGAAACGCAGCACCCGGTGATCGGACGCTTTCGCACGGTGCGTTCGCCGATCTCCTTTGATGGCGAACGTGCCCTCGATGTCACTGCGCCGCCTCTGCTGGGTGAACACAACGCGGAACTTGGCGGCGGCTGGGCGCCGCGCGCTGCCACAACAACACCTCCCCAGGAAACCACTTCATGAACCCGGCCCCTTTGCATTCCTTGCATTCTTCTCGCATGGCACGCCGGCGCAAGCTGCTGGCCGCATGGTCGCTGCTGGCGGCCGGCCTGAGCTTGGGCCCGGCGGCCGTGCTGGCCCAGGACTACCCTTCGCGCCCGGTCAAGCTGATCGTGCCCTTTGGTCCCGGCACCACCACGGACATCATCTCGCGCGTCTTCGCGGAAGCCCTGGCCAAACCGCTGGGGCAGACGGTGATTGTTGAAAACAAAGCCGGCGCTGGTGGTGTCATCGGCTCCGACCTGGTGGCCAAGTCGCCGGCCGACGGCTACACCCTCGTCATGGGCACGGTGGGCACCCACGCGATCAATGCCTCGCTGTACAAGAAGCTGCCTTACGACCCGCTGAAAGACTTTGCGCCGGTGGCTTTTGCCGGCTACACACCCACCCTGCTGGTGGTGGCTGCGAGCTCCCCGCTGAAGTCGGTAAAAGACATCGGCACGCAGGCGGGCAAACCCGGCGGGGTGAGTTTTGCCTCGGCCGGTAATGGCACCTCGGGCCACCTGGCGGGCGAACTGCTCAAGGCCAGGCTGGGCGGCGAGATGGTGCATGTGCCTTACAAGGAAGGCGGCCTGGCCATGTCCGACGTGATGGCCGGCCAGGTGCAATTCATGTTCTACCACCCCGCTGCCGTGCTGCCGCACATCAAGGCCGGCAAGCTGCGCGCGCTGGGTGCTTCCAGCACCAAACGCAGCGCCGCCGCCCCCGAGGTGCCGGCGGTCAGCGAGCAGGGCGCGGGCGAGTTTGACCTGGTGGCGTGGTTCATGCTGTACGCGCCCGCGGCCACGCCCGCACCTGTGCTAGCAAAGCTGCGCGACGCCGCCAGCAAGGCGATGGCCAGCAGCGACGTCGCGGCCAGGCTGGGCGCGCAAGGTCTGGAGCTGCGCAACATGAAACCCGACGAACTGGCTTCGTTCGGCCGCACTGAAATTTCGAAATGGTCCGAGCTGGTCAAGCGCTCGGGCGCGCAGATCGACTGAGACCAGCGACTGCCCCCAGGTTTTTTCCGCGACCCTTGCCCATAAATCAACAGGAGACAAAACCATGAAGATATTGAAATCGTTTTTAACCACGGTTGCCGCCAGCGCGGCGCTTCTTGCCGGTATGCCGGCCTCCGCGCAGGCGCCCGGCCCGATCCGCATCGGCAGCACGCTGGCGCTGACCGGCCCGCTGTCGGCCACGGCGCTGACCCACAAGCTCGTGGGCGAGATCTATGTGGAGCAGCTCAATGCCAGAGGCGGACTGCTCGGGCGCAAGGTCGAGTGGACCGTCAAGGACGACCAGTCCAAGCCAGACGTGGCACGCACGCTGTACGAGCAGCTTGTCACCTCGGACAAGGTCGACCTTTTGATGGGGCCGTATGCCACCGGCGCCATCCTGTCGGCGATGGGCGTGGCCCAGCGCTACAACAAGGTACTGGTGCACCACACCTTCGGCATTCCTTCGCTGGCCAAGTACGACATGCAGTTTCCGGCCTGGTCGCTAGGCGCGGACCCCGGCAACACGGTGTCAAACATGCTGTTCGATGCGATGGCAGCCAGCGGCAAGCCGCCAAAGACCATTGCCATCGTCACCAGTAAATTCCCCTCGATCCACTTCATGTCGCTGGCTGGCCGTGAGGTCGCCAAAAAGCGTGGCCTGCAGGAGGTTCTTTTCCTCGAATGGGACTTTGGCAACCGCGACTTTGGCCCGATTGCGGCGCGTGTGAAAGATGCCAAGCCTGACCTCGTCTGGATCGGTGACATCGGCCTGGAAGGCAACATGCTGCTGGATGCGATGAAAAAAATCGACTACACGCCGCCGAACCACTTCCACCTGTACCCCGCACCCGGCCCGATGACCAAGTCGGCCGACGGCGCCAACGCGCTGTCGCTCACGATTTTTGAAGAACACGCGCCGTTCACCAACAATCCGGTTGCAGCCGATTTCGTCAAGATCTTCAACGAACGCGCCGCCAAGGCCGGCCTGCCCGACACCTCGGTGGAAGTGCAGGCCGCAGCCTCCTATTCGGCCTGGCAGATCCTGGAAGCTGGCGTCAAGGGCGCCAACAGTCTGGACGACAAGGCCATTGCCGCTTACCTGCGCAAGAACCGTGTCAATACCATCCAGGGCAACCTCCGGTTTGACGGTCCGAGCAACTACGGCGACGACCTGATGAAACTCAAGCAGGTGCAAAACGGCAAGTGGCTCGTGGTCTACCCGACGCAGTTCGCCGCGCCTGGCGCCAAGCTGATCGTTCGCTAAACGCATCGCCAGAGGATGAGCTTTCCAAGTTTCAACCTGCTGGCCCAGTCCATCCTTTCGGGGATCTTCATCGGCGGCCTGTATGGGCTGATCGGTTTGGGGCTGGGCCTGACCTGGGGCCTGCTGCGGCAGATCAACCTGTCCCATTTCGGTCTGGTGTTCCTGGCCGCTTACATGAGCTACCAGATGTCCATCACCTGGCATGTGGACCCTTTGCTGAGCCTGCTGCTGCTGCCGCCGCTGTTCTTTGCCTTCGGCATGGGCATGCAGTGGGTGCTGTCGCGCTTTTCGATCTCGCCCTTCAACTCGCTGCTCGTGACGTTCGGCATCACCGTGGTGATCGAAAGCGTGATTCAGGGCATCTGGACCGCTGACTTCCGCCGCATGGAAACGCGCTACAACGACATGAAGTTCACCATCGGGTCACTCTATGTGCCGGTGCCCGAGCTGCTGACGCTGGTGATCGCTGCCAGCCTGTGTGTGGCGATCTGGGCCGCCATGCGCTACACCGACCTTGGCAAAGCCCTGCGTGCCATGGCCGAAGACGGCCCGATCGCCTCGGCTTTTGGCATTAACCAGAAAGGCATGTCGCTGATGCTGGCGGGCATTTGCGCGGCGCTCGCGGCGGTGGCCGGTATCTGCCTGGCACTGACCTTCACGCTGGCGCCTTCGCAGATTTTTGCGTGGGTGGGGGTGATCTTTGCGGCGGTGATGCTGGGCGGGCTGGGCAGCGCGCTCGGGCCGCTGGTGGCCGGCATCATCATCGGCGTGAGCGAAGCGGTGACGATGGCCGTCGCCTCGCCTTCGTGGGCGCCTATCGTGAGCTTTTCGCTGCTGATCGTGATGCTGCTGTTTCGTCCCGGAAAACTATAGAACATGAACAAAACAGTTATCGGCATCCTTGGCGCAGGAGCGCTGCTGGCCAGCGTTTCCTGGCTGGGGCTTCCTGCCTTTTATGAATCCTTTCTCTATCTGCTGTGCCACTGGATGATTCTGGCGCTGTCGTGGAACATCCTGTCGGGTTATTCAGGTTATTTCTCCTTCGGCCATGGCGCGTTTTTTGGCATCGGCATGTACACCTCGGCCGGTCTGTCGGTCAACCTGAACTGGCCATTTCTCTGGACCCTGCCCGCCGCCGCACTGATGGCGGCCTTGCTGGGCATGGCGCTCGGGGCGGTGGTGTTCCGGGTCAAGTCGGTGCGCGGCGAGCTGTTTGCGCTGCTGACGCTGGCGGTCACCTTTGTGGTCGGCACCATCGTGCTGAACACCCGCATCGACGGCGGGCCCGGCATTTATCTCAACGCGGTGGCGATCCCCGCGCTGGGCCCGTCAGCGTCCTCGTCGATCTACCTGATGGCCCTGATCGGCGTGGTGGCCACGCTGCTGATTGCCTGGCGTGTGCAGAACTCGCGCCTGGGTATCGGCCTGTTTGCGATTCACGACGACGAGGACGTGGCCGAAGTCATGGGCGTGCCGACCTTCCGCTACAAGATCACAGCCTTCGGCATCTCGTGCGCGCTGGCGGGGCTGGCTGGCGGCATCCATGCGCTGTTCGTGTCGTATGTGACGGCGGGTGAGACCTTCAACATCACCGTGCCGCTGACGGTAGTGCTGATGAGCGTGCTCGGCGGCACGCGGCACTGGGCCGGTCCGGCCGTTGGTGCCGTGGCCATCACCTGCCTGATGTATTTCTTCACGGCTGGCAACAACCCGATTGCCGGCAAGGCGGCGGTGGGCGTGATCCTGGTGCTGGTGATCCTGTTCATGCCCAACGGCATCCTCGGTTACTTCCTCAAGCGCAAGGCGGGCAGGCGATCGGTGCCGCCGGTGCTGGCGGCAGTTGCCGCGGAGGCCGCGGCGCCAGCGTCCACCGGCAAGGTGCTGCTGGACGTGCAGGCCCTGTCCAAGGCGTTTCGCGGCGTGCAGGCGCTCGACGGTGTGACGCTGCAGGTGTTTGAGGGCGAAATTCTCGGCCTGCTCGGTCCCAATGGTTCGGGCAAGTCCACCTTCATCAATGTGGTGAGCGGGCATTTTCCGGCGACCGGGGGGCAGATGTTTTTCGAAGGCCGGCAACTGGCTGGCCTGGAGGCGCACAGCATTGCGCAGGCCGGTATTGCGCGCACCTACCAGATCCCCCGCCCGTTTGCGCACCTCACGGTGCTGCAGAACGTCTCGCTGGTGGCGATGTTTGGCGGCGCGGCGCTCAACCACGAGCAGGCCACAGCAGAGGCCTGGAAGTGGCTGGAATTCACCGGCCTGCAGGACAAGGCCGATGCCTTGCCCGACGACCTGAACCTGCACCAGCGCAAGTTCCTCGAGCTGACGCGCGCGCTGGCCTCGCGCCCGCGCCTGGTGCTGCTCGACGAGGTGCTTTCCGGTCTGACGCCGGGCGAGATCAACGAGGCGATAACGCTGATCCGCAAGATCCGCGACCGCGGCGCGACCATTGTGTTTGTCGAGCATGTGATGCGCGCGGTGATGGCGCTGGCCGACCGTGTGGCGGTGCTCAACTACGGCAAGCTGATCGCCGTCGGGCCGGCGCAGGAAGTCATGAAAAACGCCGACGTGGTCAGCGCCTACCTGGGGACACCCCATGCTTGAAGTCAACAATATTCTTGTCAACTATGGGGCTGCGCCGGCGCTGTGGGGCGTGACGCTCACGGTCCAGCCGGGCGAGCTGGTGTGCGTGGTCGGCCCCAACGGCGCCGGCAAGACCACGCTGATCAACGCGATTGCCGGCATGCACCGGGTGCGCGAAGGCAGCCTGCGTTTCAACGGCCAGGACATTACGCAGCTGGCCAGCCACCGCTTTTGCGAGGCCGGCATTGCCATCGTCCCGGAAGGGCGCCGGTTGTTCACCCAGATGACGGTGTTGGACAACCTGGAGCTCGGCAGTTTCATCAGCAAGGCCAAAGCTAACCGCAAGGCTTCGCTCGAACAGGTGCTGTCGCTGTTTCCGGCACTCAAGGTCAAGCTGGACAGCCCGGCCGGCGCGCTTTCCGGCGGGCAGCAGCAGATGGTGGCCATCGGCCGTGCGCTGATGGCCCGGCCAGGCTTGCTGCTGCTCGACGAGCCTTCTCTGGGCCTGGCTCCCGCCATCGTGCTCGATATGTTTCGCGCCATCCGGCAGATCAATGCGCAGGGCACCTCGGTGCTGCTGGTGGAGCAGAACGTGGCCATGGCTATGGAAATCGCCAGCCGCGCCTATGTGATGGAAGAGGGCCGCATCGTCGCGGAAGGCCAGGCCAGCGAGCTGCTGGCGCGGCCGGAAATCCGGAAGGCTTACCTGGGGCTGGAGACGCACGAATGATTCGCGGACTCCTGGCCTGGCGTTGCTCCTGAAATAGGAGCTGCTTGCGCCCGTTCTGTAAGGGCTGGAGCCCGATTTCATGCATAAATGGTAGTTCCTCAGCCCGCCTTGGGTCATCAAACGCAAACCGGGGAGGCCCTCACCCTGACCCTCTCCCACAGGGAGAGGGGAAGAGAGAGAAAATGCTCGTCTTTACTCCTTCTCCCTCCGGGAGAGGGCAGGGGTGAGGGGCAAGCGCGGCGCAAGGAGCTGAGTAGTTACCATAAATGTCGATCCGGTGCCGATAAGTCTGTTGGTGGCGCCATCGTCTTTGCAGGCCCGATAATTGGCCGCTTTGTGTCTGTAATTCCATTTCTAAATCATCCGTGCACTTTGTCGGCTTCGCGTTCACGAATGATGTAGAAAAGGAATAAGCCCGTGACCTTTCCGCTCATCACCGACCCCTTCTTCTACGCTGTTGCGATTCCCGCCGTCATCCTGATGGGTATCAGCAAAAGCGGCTTCGGCGCGGGCTTCGGCTCGCTGGCGGTGCCCATGATGGCGCTGGCGGTCACGGTGCCGCAAGCGGCGGCCATCCTGATGCCCATCCTGCTGCTGATCGATATCCTGGGCATGGCCGCTTTTCGCAAGGATTTCGACATGCGGCTGGTGAAGTTCCTGCTGCCCTTCGGCCTGC
>NZ_JBDTTH010000075.1:0-20736 GCF_039930745.1 Polaromonas sp.
ATCCGCGACACCGAAAGCTCGGCGCTGCAAATCCTGCGCATCATCCAGGAAGAGTCGCTGAAAGACAGCACGGCTTCGGTGTTGTGTCAGGTCCCGGTCGATGTGGCGTCTTTCCTGCTCAACGAAAAACGTTCCGAGATCGCCAAGATCGAGATGAAGCAGCGCATCAACGTGCTACTGGTGCCCAACAAGACCCTGGAAACACCGAACTACAAGCTCGAGCGCCTGAAACACGACGACCCGCGCCTGGACAACATCGAAGCCAGCTACAAAATGGCCGACGAGATGGAAGACCCGACCACGGTCACGCGCCGCAGCCAGGAAAAACACAACAAGCAGGAACCCGTGATCAAAGGCGTGTTGCCTGACGCACCTGCGCCCATTGCTGTACCCAAGCCAACCCCGGTGGCAGCACCCGCCGCTGCAGCCCGGCCTGCACGCCCCGTTGCAGCAGCCCCTGCTGAAAAAAGTTTCTTTGCAAAACTTAAGGAATTTTTTGTAGGCGCAGAAACAGCACCTGCCGCCGCAGCGCCGGCCCGGGAAGCCAAAAAAGAAGAACGCGGCGAAGGCCGGCGTGACGAACAACGCGGCGAACGTGGTGAACGCAGCGAGCGCGGTGAACGCGGAGGCCGTGATGGCCGCCGCGGTGGCCGTGGCGGCCGCAGCGAAGGCCGCGGCGGTGAGGGGCGTGCCGAAGGCCGTCCGGACCAGCGCGGTGAACGTGGCGAACGTAGTGAAGGCCGCGGCGGTGAACGCCGTGAACGCAATGCCGATGGCCGCGCCGAAGGTGTCCGTCAGGAGCGCCCTGTCGGTGAAGCACGCGGCGAGGGCCGCAATAACGAAGCCCGCCCGGAACGCGCGGAGCGTCCTGAAGGCCAGGGCGGCAATGAAGGCCGCGGCGAGCGTGGTGAACGCAGCCGCCGTGGACGCGGCGAACGCGGTGGTGATCGCGCTGAGCGCGGCGACCGTCCGGCCCGTGACCCCATCGAGCAGGATCTCGCGCTGGCCAACCAGGCCGCCATGGCTGCGGCCATGAACGAAGGCGACGCGCCACAGCGCCAGGAACGCCAGTCGCAGGACGGCGAGCGCCAGCCGCGCGCTGAAGGCCAGGGCCGCCGTGAACGTGGCGAGCGCGGCGAGCAGCGCAGTGACCGCGGCGAGCGTGGCAATGGCCGCCGCAACGAGCGCCGTGATGAAAGCACCGCACCGGCCGCGGGCGCGCAGGCCGACAGCTTTGATGCAGCCCATCCCGCTGTCGTGGCCGGTCCCGACGAAGCCGGCAACCCGGTCGTGCCGGCCTCCTCCACCGACATCCAGGCACGGCCTGACGGACAGGAAGAAGGCCAGGACCGCCAGCCGCGTGAACGCCGCAGCCGCGACCGCTATGGCCGCGACCGCCGCGAACGTGGTGAGCAGCGCGGCGACCAGCCGGTCGACGGTCAGGTTGAAGGCAATGCCTCGGCATCCGTTGAAAGTTTTGAATCAAATCAGGCTGTAGCCCTTGAAGGACATGCGCAGGCAGCTCCTGAATTGGTAGCAACTGCTACGCCAGCACCCGTCATGGCGGCTGCCGCACCGGCACCTGTTGCCGCAGCACCCGCCATTGTTGTGCCTGCGGCTCCCGCAGCTGTTGCTGCGCCCGCAGCGCGTGTATTGCCCAAGGTCCAATCCTACGAATTGCCGCTGCAAGACCTGGCCCAGGTGGCCAGCTCTTCCGGCCTGCAGTGGGTCAACTCCGACGCCGGCAAGATCGCCGAAGTGCAAGCCGCCATGGCCGCCGAGCCGAAGCCGATTCATGTTCCACGCGCACGTCCACCGGCTCCGCAGCTGGACAGCGGCCCGCTGGTACTGGTCGAAACCAAACGCGACCTGCGTGACATGACCTTGCCGTTTGAGCAGCCTGCTGCGTCGGCTACGGGTGAACGCGCGGAGTAGTCCCTGCCGTTTGTGCCGACTCGCACTTCAGATCAAAGGCAGCTTTCGGGCTGCCTTTTTTTGTCTGTATGGGAGGTGTGCGTTGGTGCTCACGGCGCAACCCGGTCACGCCATCACAAGCCTCGGCTTCATGTGGTTTGCCAGCAAGCCGGGTCTCGCCCCGGCGGGCGACTTACTTTTCTTTGCTTCGCCAAAGAAACCTAAGGAAAAGAAAGGCGACCCGATGGTCTGGGTCCCTACGCTTCGCTACGGGCAACCTGCGGTGCTCGCCGAAAATGGGGTCGAGCTCGAACTCGCTTCGCTCAGACAATCGCTCGCCCAGATCCATTTTCGGCTGCGCTCCTCGGCCCAGCCCGACGGGTGGGGGAAAGGAATGCGGATACGGGGAGGCGAGGACGCGCAAAGCGCGTCCTCGCCGGAGCCCGATTGCGTACCCGACTCCGGCCCCGAATTCGTTCCCACTCCCCTTCTGTATGCGCCGAGGAGCGGAGGTCCAGCCGGATAAGGACGGGCGATTGTCTGAGCGCAGCGAGTTCGAGCCCGGCCCCGGCTGGACCGAGCACCGCAGGTTGCCCCCGTAGCGCTAGCGAAGGGGGTCGCAGACAGCAGGGTCGCCTTTCTTTTGCTTACTTTTCTTTGGCGAGACAAAGAAAAGTGAGTTGCCGCCGGGCAACCCCCGGCTTGCAGGAGGAACCACAGCCTCACAAGCTTGCACAGGCTTCGATCCTTCGACAAGCTCAGCCCGAACGGCGGAAGGTGCAGCCTTGGAGGATTGCCCGCATGGATCCCGAATCAAGTCCGGGATGACAAAAGAAAAAGAGATTTACCAGCAGACCATCTCCCCGAGGCCCGCAGCGGGCCAGGGAAAAACTCAGACTTCCGCCGCCCGCCGGTAAGCCTGCGCCGCCGCCGCATCATCCCCCCGCTGCTCAGCCAGCATAGCCAGCGCACGCCAGGCATTGCGGTGCAGCGTGCCATCCTGCAGGGCCAGCGAGGCTTGTGACAGCAGTTGCTGGGCCTTGCCCCAGAGCTGGCGCTTCAGGCAGGTCATGCCTGCAAGGTATTGCAGGTTCGCATCGCGCGGTCGCTGCTGCTGTGCGGTCTCGATGCGCGCCAGCCAGGCGGCGTCGATGGAGTCCAGGCCTTGTTCGAGCACCTGGATCAATTTGATGCGTTGCGTGTCACTGACTTCAGAGCGCGGCTGCATGACCGGCTCCCAGACCTGCAGCAACCAGCTGCGGGCGAGATCGGCATCGCCGTGCAGGGCCATCAGGCGCGAGGCGGCGTGAATCACCAGTTCGGGCATGGCGCGTTCGCTAGCGTCCAGCGACTGCCATGCGGCTTGTAGTTGCGTCGGGTCGTGCGCGCCGCCGAGCAGTTCGAGTGCCAGCCCGCGCACGATGCTTTGCGCTGCTGGCGGCGAAAACGCGCGGTGCTTGGCCAGCAGACGCGCCGTCTCCAGCGCCTGCGAAGTCTGCCGGGCCTGGCGGGTGGCGCGCAGCTTGGTGCGCAACGCCAGGGTGCGCCGTGCGGCGCCCTGCGGCAACTGGTTGAGCAGCTCCAGCGCCGCGGCCGGGTCGCGGTCGTCCAGCGCCCAGCGCGCGGCACGCAATTGCACACCTTCGCGGGTTTCCTGGGCAATGCGGTGCGTGCTGCTTTCTAGCGCCTGCCGCAAATGTTCTTCGCGCAGGCTTCGGTTCTGCAGCGCCTGGGCGCTTTCAGCCGTCAACAAGTGGGCAAGCAGGCGCAGCTGGGTGGCCCGGGCTGCGCTGTAGCCACCGACATCACTGGAAGTGCGGGCCAGCTGGCTCAGGCTTTTTTCCTGGATGATGGCGTTTTGCGCCAGCTTGATTGCGCGAATGAAACGGCCGGCCATCAGGTGCGACAGCGCATCCATGAAAGCGGCGTACATGGCCCTTTCCTTTTGCTGGGCGCGCCATCGTCTGGCTTCGGCGGGCAGAGAAAACACCGCCGACGCCGCGCGCAGCGCCACATACAGCAAAGTAAACAGGCCGGCCAGCAGCAGCACCAGCAGGTTGAAAGAAATATCGACGCGGTGCGGCGGCCAGAACAGCGTGACCACGGCCTGGTTGTTGCCGGCCACCAGCGCCACCGCCACCGCAATGCCAAAGAGAGCCAGGAGCCAGAAAGCGCTGCGCATGTATTTCCTGTCGCCTAGCGGCCTGCAGCCGCCGTGGACAGCGCCGCCAGGGTTTCGTCCAGGCGTGGCAGTTCGCTGGACTTCATCTGGCTTTGCAGCTGCTGCAGCAGCAAGGTGGCCGCCTGCGTCCTGCGCGCTGCCGGATCAAAATATTTGCCCAGCATGACGCCGGCGCTCACCAGGTCGGAACGGGCGCTGGCCGTCTGCCGCGACAGCAACCCCAACCTGGCATTGAGCAGCTTGAGCTTGAGGTTTTCACGCAGGAAAAATGCCTGCTCGGGCGCCAGCAGCGCGGCGTCGGGCTGGTCGATGCGGCTCACGCGCAGCAGGCCGCGGGCTTCATCCAGCACACCCTGTAACGTGCGCTGCCACCAGGCCCTGAGTGCCAGGCTGTCAGGCCAACCCATGGCCGCGGCGGCAGAAGCGGCGCCAGCCGGTGCTGGAGCAGCCGCTGGCGCGGCAGGCCGGGCAGCGCCACCGGCCTGCATGGCGTTAGCCAGCGGCAACTCGTCCACCGCACGGGTCAGTTCATCGAGCTTGAACAGCAAGCCGGGAACATCGGTCACCGTGGTGGCCTTGATGCGCTCGACATCGCGGGCAATGGCCCGCTGCAGCGGATTGAGGCGCGGCTGCGCGGCGCGCGCAAGCCGCTGGTCGGCCGACTTGAGCGCGGCCAGCAGCGGCTCGGCGCTGCCGGTCAGCTGGGCCTGCTGCTGGGCTAGCCGCAGGGCAGACTCGACATCAACCACCAGGTTTTCATCGCGTGAGCGCGACAGGCTTTGCATCAGCTCTTCAAGCTGGGTGCGCTGCAGGCTCACTTCGCTGAGCCGGGTTTCGAGAATCGCCAGACGGGCCGTCAGTTCACGCGCGGATTCCTGGGCCTGGCGAGCCAGGGTACGCGCTTCGATGGATTGCGCCGTCGCGTCCGTGCTGCGGCGTGCCAGCTCTTCCTGGATGTTGCTGAGCTTTTGCCACAGCAGGATGCTCAGCAGCAGACCGGCCACGGCCACCAGCGCAATCAGCAGCATCCAGCGGCGCGGTATGCCCGCACCAGATACGGCGGAAGGGGCCGAGAAATCGGCCACCGGCGCGGTCATGGGGTTGATCTGGGGTTCGCTGTCGCTCATGGTTGCATTGATTCTATCGAGGCCACAATGTCCTCGAGCGCCGGGCGTGACTGCACAACAACACCCCAGCCGGCGGCACGTGCCGCCTCGGCTATGCGCGGATGGGTGGCGACAGCGCGCGCCTGCGACCAGCCGCCGGCGGGCAGGTTCGCCAGGGCCTCGGAACTGCTCAACAGCCAGATGGACCCATCGCCTGCCGCTTTCCCGACACGCTGCAGTTGCTGGGTCGTGAACACCGGCGCGCGCCGCTCGTACACCGCCACGGCATCAACACTTGCACCGGCGGCTCCCAGCTGCTGCGCCAGCCAGTCGCGTCCGGCGCTGGCCGCGGCTTCCGCGCCGGCGCTTTGCCCGCGCACGATCAGCACACGCCGGCCCTGCCAGTCACGCTGGCCGGCCACCGCCCACAAGGCTTCAGAGTCAAACTGCCCGGCGTCCGCGGCCGGGGCATCGATCAGCGCTTCCGGCACCCCCGCATGCTGCAGCGCAGCCACCGTGCCCGGCCCGGGTGCGAGAAAGCGCGGGGCTTCGTCTGCTATTGAATCTGCTATGGAATCAGTAGCCGTTTGCGCCCGCTGTATAAGGGCTAAGGCCTGATCTGATGCAAAAAACCCTTCCACCGCGTTGCCGCTGACAAACATCAATGCGGCATACGCGATGATATCGCGCCATGCCTGCGACAGGGCCTGCGACGCCGGCAGGGCTGCAATCTCGATCAGCGGCAAGGCCTCGGCCCGCAGCCCACGCGCCTGCAGGGCCTGCACCCAGCGATCCGCATCACGGGCGGGCCGGGTGACGATGACAGGCACAGGAGTCAAGCTCGCGGCGCTCAGGATGTGGCGGGGTTGCTGGCCCAGACCGCACCGCCGGCACGCAGCGACGCCGCCACGCGTTCGCCCAGGGCTTCGGCATCGGCAAAGTTGCGCACCGGTGCGCGATGTTCGGCGCGCACCAGCGGTTGGCCGGCCACACCCTGCCCGTCCGGGCCGGGTTCGCCCCAGGCGGCCTCCAGGCGCATCTCAGCGCTTTGCGCTTCACGGACAAAAGCAGCCAGCGGCATCGAGCAGCTGCCGCCCATGGCGCGCGACACCGTGCGTTCGGCTGTCACCGCCAGCCAGGTCGGCTGGTGCGCCAGCGTGGCCAGCGCGGCCAGCAGCTCAGGCCGGTCGGCGCGCACCTCGATGCCCAGCGCGCCCTGCCCGGCTGCAGGCAACATCTGCGCTGGCTCGAAGGCGCAGCGGATGCGCGAAGCCAGGCCGAGGCGTTTCAGGCCTGCGGCAGCCAGCACAATCGCCTGGTATTTGCCTTCATCGAGCTTGCGCAGGCGTGTGTCGAGGTTGCCGCGCAACGGCTCTATCTTCAGGTCGGGGCGCAGCGCTTTGAGCAGCACCAGCCTGCGCAGGCTGGAGGTACCCACCACGGCACCGGGCGGCAGTTCGTCCAGCGACGAAAAATGATTCGACACCAGCGCATCGCGCGGGTCTTCGCGCTCCAGCACGCAGGCCAGCGCAAAGCCGGCCGGCAAGTCCATGGGCACGTCTTTGAGCGAATGCACAGCAAGGTCAGCACGCCCTTCGCTGAGCGCCACTTCCAGTTCCTTGACAAACAGGCCCTTGCCGCCGACCTTGCTCAGCGAGCGGTCCAGGATCTGGTCGCCCAGCGTGGTCATGCCCAGCAGTTCCACCTGCCAGCCAAGCCGGCTCTCCAGCAGCGCCTTGACATGTTCGGCCTGCCACATCGCCAGCCGGCTCTCGCGCGTGGCAATGACGATGCGGGGAGAAGGAGAAAAATCTGCGCTCACTCGTAACCTGTCTGTATCTGGGGAAGGTTCTGGATGCTAGCATGCTGCACTGCAAAACAAGAGCCAACAAAGGTAAGCCATGGTGACGACGGCGCGCGCAAAAACCCCCAAAGAATCCTCCGCGAAACCCGCGGAGGACGCAAGCCGCCCGCGCGCCCGGGCCCGCGATAATGAGCGCCCGCTGGTCGAGGACATCCGACTGCTGGGCCGCATCCTCGGCGACGTGATTCGCGAGCAGGAAGGCGTGGCCGCCTACGAGCTGATCGAGCAGGTGCGCAAATTCTCGGTGGCCTTCCGGCGCGACGCCGACCATGAGGCCGACAAGGCGCTGAAAAAACTGCTCAAGGGCCTGTCGGGCGACCAGACCGTCAGCGTGATCCGCGCCTTCACCTACTTCAGCCACCTGGCCAACCTGGCCGAAGACCGGCACCACATCCGGCGCCGCGCCGTTCATGAGCGCGCCGGCGACACCCAGGAAGGCAGCATCGAAGTGGCACTCGCCCGCCTGCGCTGGGCGGGAATAGCGCCCAAAACAATAGCAAACACGTTGGCGCACAGCTTTGTCTCGCCGGTGCTCACGGCGCACCCGACCGAGGTACAGCGCAAAAGTATTCTCGACGCCGAACGCGACATTGCCCAGTTGCTGACCGCACGCGACGAAACCAAGGCGCGCGCCTCGGCCGTGAATGCAACCAAAGACGCGCTGACTCCGCGCGAACTGGCCGCCAACGAGGCCCAGTTGCGCGCGCGCGTGATGCAGCTCTGGCAGACGAGGCTGCTGCGTTTTACCAAGCTCACGGTGGCCGACGAGATTGAAAACGCACTCAGTTATTACGAGTCCACCTTCCTGCGCGAAATTCCCAAGCTCTACGCCGAGCTGGAGCAGGCGCTGGGCAGCCACCCGGTGCACAGCTTTTTGCGCATGGGCCAGTGGATTGGCGGTGACCGCGATGGCAACCCCAACGTCAGCGCCGACACGCTGAACTACGCCCTGCGCCGCCAGGCTGAAGTGGCGCTGCGCCACTACCTGACCGAGGTGCACTACCTGGGCGGCGAGCTCTCGCTGTCGGCCATGCTGGTGGATTTCACGCCCGAGATGCGGGACCTGGCCGAGAGCTCGCCCGACACCAACGAACACCGGCTCGACGAGCCCTACCGCCGCGCACTGACCGGCGTGTATGCGCGGCTGGCCGCCACACTCAAGGACCTGACCGGCGGCGATGCCGCGCGCCACGCGGTCGCGCCGCAAAACGCCTACCTGGCCTCGGAAGATTTCCTGGCCGACCTGCGCACCATCGAAACCTCGCTGCAGAGCAACCACGGTGCTGCGCTGGTCGCCCAGCGCCTGCACCCGCTGATACGCGCGGTGGAAGTGTTCGGCTTTCACCTGGCCACGGTGGACCTGCGCCAGAGTTCGGACAAACACGAGGAGGTTGTCGCCGAGCTGCTCGCCGTGGCGCGGGTTGAAGCGAAGTACGCTGCACTCGACGAGATGGCCAAGCGCGAACTGCTGCTCAGGCTACTCAACGACGCCCGGCCGCTGCGCGTGATCGGCACCGACTACTCGGCGCACGCCACGGGCGAGCTGGCGATTTTTGAAGCCGCGCGCACCGCACGTGCACGCTTCGGCAAGGAAGCCATACGCCACTACATCATCAGCCACACCGAAGCAGTAAGCGACCTGCTGGAAGTGCTGCTGCTGCAAAAAGAAGTCGGGCTGATGCACGGCACCCTGGACAGCCAGGCCACGCATGACCTGATCGTCGTGCCGCTGTTCGAAACCATTGAAGACCTGCGCAATGCCGCGCCCATCATGCGGGAGTTTTACGCACTGCCCGGTGTGGCCAAACTTGTGCAGCGCAGCGGCGCTGAGCAGGACATCATGCTGGGCTACTCGGACAGCAACAAGGACGGCGGCATCTTCACCAGCAACTGGGAGCTCTACCGCGCCGAGATCGCGCTGGTCGAGTTGTTCGACCAGCTCGCCAACTCGCACAATATTCAATTGAGAATGTTCCACGGCCGCGGCGGCACGGTGGGGCGCGGCGGCGGCCCAAGCTACCAGGCCATCCTGGCGCAGCCCCCGGGCACAGTGCGCGGGCAGATCCGGCTGACCGAGCAGGGCGAGGTCATCGGCTCCAAATACGCCAACCCGGAAATCGGCCGGCGCAACCTGGAAACCCTGGTCGCCGCCACGCTGGAAGCCACTTTGCTGCAGCCCACCAAGCCAGCCACCAAGGCCTTTCTGCAGGCCGCCGACCAGCTCTCGCAGGCCAGCATGGCGGCCTACCGCGCCCTGGTGTACGACACCCCGGGCTTCACCGAATATTTTTTCAGCGCCACACCGATCCGTGAGATCGCTGAACTCAACATCGGATCACGTCCCGCGTCGCGCAAGGCCTCGCAGAAAATCGAAGACCTGCGCGCGATTCCCTGGGGTTTCAGCTGGGGCCAGTGCCGCCTGACCCTGCCGGGCTGGTACGGCTTTGGCGCCGCTATCGAACAATTCCTCAACCACGGTGGCACGCCGGCCAGCCGCAAGGACGCCCTGGCCCTGCTGCAAAAGATGAACAAGCAGTGGCCGTTTTTCCGTACCCTGCTCAGCAACATGGACATGGTGCTCGCCAAAAGCGATCTGGCACTGGCCTCTCGTTACGCCGAACTGGTCGGCGACGCCAGGCTGCGCAAGAAGATTTTCAGCGCCATCGAGGTCGAGTGGCACCGCACGGCGGAAGCACTGACGCTGATCACCGGCGAGAGGCAGCGCCTGGCCAACAACCCGGCGCTGCAGCGCTCCATCCGGCACCGCTTTCCTTACATTGACCCGCTGCACCATCTGCAGGTAGAACTGGTGCGCCGCTACCGGGAAGGCAAGGCGGACGATCGGGTCCAGCGCGGTATCCACATCTCGATCAACGGCATCGCCGCCGGCCTGCGCAATACCGGCTGAGGCCACGCCAAGCGGCTCCGCCGCCCCGGGGAAGCGCGCTATGGGCTTTCTCCTACATATCTACCAGTGGAATCTGATGGCAGCGGGCGCGGGAGAACCCTAGGATGGTCTTAACGCCGAATGCACCGCCGATGGCGATGCCGGTGAACCACCCCTGGAGCCAGAACCATGTCCACGTCAACCGCCGAGGCTGTCCGCCGCATTTCCGCCAGCCAGGAACTCGTCAGCAGTGATTTTTTGGCCCTCGCCTCCCACATGAATGACTGCGAGCGCTCACGCGGCCGCTTTTTCGCGCTGCGGGCCGCGCTCGATTCCCTGCAGGCCATGAGCTCACGGCGCATTGTGACCACCGGCGCCCTTTTCGCTTGCTGCGGCCTGGGCCTGCTGGTCCTGGTCTGAAAGGGTGGATGCCGCGGTCCTGGACCGGCTGCAGGCGCTAACCTCCCACGCCCGACACATCCTCCTGTCCCGGCGGACGGAAGCAGAACCCCCCATACGCGCCGAACTTTTCGGCATTCACCGTTTCGAGGAGCACGGCCGCAGCCTGGCGCAGGCGCAGACCGTGCAGGACGACGACCGGTCGCGACGCGGTGCTTCCTTTTTCCCGCGCGTGGAGGACAACCTCGTTGCACTGCGCCAGGCCTATGACTATGTCGCGCTGACGTCCCGCAGCGGCCACTACGTCACGCCCGCCGCCGAATGGCTGCTGGACAACTTTCACCTGGTCGAAGCCCAGTTGCAGCAGATCCGCGAAGGTGTGCCGCGCCGCTACTACGCCAGCCTGCCCAAGCTGGCGGCCGCGCCGCTGGAGGGGCTGCCGCGCGTGTATGGCATCGCCTGGGCCTACGTGGCCCACACCGACAGCGTGCTCAACCCGGAGCTGTTCAGCGCTTTTCTCAATGCCTACCAGGAAGTGGACGAACTGCGCCTGAGCGAACTCTGGGCGCTGCCCACCACCTTGCGTGTGGTGCTGCTGGACAACCTGCGCCGCATGGCCGACAGCATCGCGCAAAGCAAGGTGGCGCGGGAAGTGGCGCACGCGGTCTGGGACTGCGTGGACAAGCTGGGCGATGCCGACCTCGACGCCATTTATGCCCTGATGAAGCAGCGCGGCCTGGCGCGCAACTACCTCACGCAGCTCTGGCAGCGCATGCCCACCGAGCGGCTGGACACCCTGCCCTCGCTGGTGCTGTGGACGGAGCGGCACTGCCCGGACGGTCCGGCGCTGATGCTCGAAAGCCAGACAGCCCAGGTGGCGGCCAACCTCACCGTCGGCAACATCATCACCACGCTGCGCCTGATCGGCCAGGTAGATTGGGTGGAGCTGGTCGAGCCGGTGAGCCGGTCGCTGCGCGTGCTTCGGCAGTTGCCCAGCTTTTCGATGGAAAGCGAACTCACGCGCCAGCAGATCACCCAGTCCATGGAACGCCTGGCGCGGCTCAGCCACTACTCCGAGCGTAAAGTGGCCGAGGCCGTGGTGGCCCAGGCGAGGGCTGTGCCGCAAGCTGCGCCCGCCAGCGCGGCACAACGCACTGTCAGTTTTTACCTGCTCGGAGCAGGCCGGGCCGCGCTGGAGGCCGCCCTGGGCATGCCGGCGCGCAGCGGGAAATCCCGCGCGGGCGTGCGGAACTGGCGGCTGCCGCTTTACATCGCGCCTATCGCCGTGGGCACCATGCTCATGGTGCTGGCGGCCGCGCAGCGCATGGAGCTGCAGGGCGGGCTGGCCGCCCTCGCGCTGTTCCTGCTGGCCTGGCCCGCCTCCGAAGCCGCTTCGGCCCTGGTCAACCGCCTGATCGCGGAGTCGCTGAAGATCCGCTTCCTGCCGCGCCTGGACTTTGCCGGCGGGATTCCACCGGAACACCGCGTGCTGGTCGTGCTGCCCACGCTGCTGACCTCTACAAGCTCCATCCGCGAACTCGCCAACCGGCTGGAGCTGCACTGGCTGGCCAACCGGGAAAGCGAGGCGCAATTTGCCCTGCTCACCGATTGGGTCGACGCGCCCGCCGAAAGCCTGGCCGGCGACGCGGCGCTGCTCGAGGAAGCCCTCGCGCACATGGCTGCACTGAATGTCCGCTACCCCGTACCAGCCGGGGCTGCGCCGCATTTCCTGCTGATCCACCGCCCCCGCGCCTGGTGCGAAACCCAGCAGCAATGGCTGGGCTGGGAGCGCAAACGCGGCAAGCTTGAACAACTGCTGCGCACGCTGGTCACCGGCCGCATGGACGGCTTTGTGCCGCTGGCGCCCGGCCTGCAACTGGCCCCCGGCATACGCTACGTGGTCACGCTGGACAGCGATACCGGCCTACCGCCCGGCGCGCTGTGCGACTTGGTGGCCGTGGCGGCGCACCCGCTGAACGCACCCCAGCTCGACGCCGCTTCCCGCCGCGTGGTGGCCGGCTACGGCATCCTGCAGCCGCGCGTGGTCACGCCCCTGCCCGGGCCAGCCGAACGGACGCCCTTCCACTGGATGTTTGCCGGCCAATGCGGCATCGACCCTTACAGCAGCGGCGCTTCCGAGGTGTACCAGGACCTGTTCGGCAGCGGCAGCTTCGCCGGAAAGGGCCTGCTGCATGTTGAGGCCGTGCATGCCGTGCTCGACGCGCGCCTGCCCAAGGACACGGTCCTCAGCCACGACCTGCTGGAAGGCAGCATCGCACGCTGCGGCTTTGTCAGCGACGTGGCGCTGGTGGAAGACCAGCCGCACCACGCCGGCGTGGCCGCTGCGCGCACGCACCGCTGGACACGCGGCGACTGGCAGCTCCTGCCCCTCATGCTGCACGCCGGGCACTTCGGCATCGATGGGCTGGGGCTGTGGAAGATGGCCGACAACCTGCGCCGCTCGCTGGTTATGCCCGCCACCTTCGGCCTGCTGGTCTGCGCCGTGTTCAGCGGGGTGCTGCCACTGGCCACCGTCCTGATTGTGGCTTTCGCCGCCTTGCTGTCCGGGCCCGTGCTCGGCGCGCTGGCCGGCCTGGTGCCAACCCGCAGGGGCATTGCCTGGCGCCATTTCTTCCATGTGGGCCAAAGGGAATTGCTGCGCGCCCTGTGCGGCGGTGCCTGGCAGTTCAGCCAGCTTCCGGCGCAGGCCGCCTTGCTGCTCGATGCCGTGCTGCGTTCGCTCTGGCGCCTGGCCGTCAGCCGCCGCGGGCTGCTCGAGTGGACCACCGCCGCTCAGGCCCAGGCGGCCGCACAGGGCGAGCTCACGGCCTTTGTGCGCCAGCACGCTGCCGTTTCACTGTTTTGCGCGGCGCTGGCGGTGGCCGCGCTGTGGAGTCCGTATCCGATGGCGGGCCCTGCGCTCTTCCTTTTCTGGGCTGTGTCGCCACTGGCTGCCTGGTGGGCCAGCCGGCCCCGTCCCGCCGGCCCGGTACACCGGCTGCAGGACAGCGACCGCCAATACCTGCACATCCTGGCGCGCGATACCTGGCGCTTTTTTGAGCAATCCGTCGGTGCCGAAGACAACCACCTGCCGCCCGACAACCTGCAGCTGGTGCCCGAACCCACGCCGGCGCACCGCACCTCGCCAACCAATATCGGCTTGTACCTGCTGGCCGTCTGCTGCGCGCGCGAATTCCGCTGGATAGGCACATCCGAAGTCATTGGACGGCTGGAGGCTTCGCTCGGTAGCATGGACCGGCTGGCCAAACATGATGGCCATCTGCTCAACTGGTACGACACGCGCACGCTGGAAGTCCTGCAGCCACCGTATGTCTCGGTCGTCGACAGCGGCAACCTGGCCGGGCTGCTGCTGGCCGTGGCCCAGGCCTGCACCGCTCTTGCGCAGGACGGCGCCGAAGGCGAGCCGGCGCAGGCGGCCCTGCTGCGGCTGGCCGGCCGTTGCCAGGCCATGTATGCCGCCATGGACTTTCGCGGCCTCTACGACAGCAAGCGCCACCTGTTCCATATTGGCCTGCGCGTGCAGGAGCACGCGCTGGATGCAAGTTACTACGACCTGCTGGCGTCCGAGTCCCGGTTGACCAGCTTCCTGGCCGTTGCCAAAGGCGATGTTCCGCGCCGGCACTGGGCCGCGCTGGGCCGGCCTTTTCTGTCGGTCGGCGTGGCGCCCGGGCTGAAGTCCTGGTCGGGCTCGATGTTCGAGTACCTGATGCCCTCGCTGTTGATGCACGAGCCCCGGCGCGGCCTGCTTCACGCGGTGGCACACGCGGCCGTGGCCGAACAGCAGGCGTACGGCGCCGCGCAGCAACTGCCCTGGGGCGTGTCCGAATCAGCCTATTTCGCGCAGGACCATTCGCTGGCCTTTCAGTACTCGCCCTTCGGCGTGCCTCGCCTGGCGCTGCGGCGCACGCCGCCGACCGACCGGGTGGTGGCGCCGTATGCCACCCAGCTGGCCACAATGTTCGACCCATCCGCCGCCACGCACAACCTGCAACGGCTTGAACAGATGGGTGCCCGCGGAGAACTGGGCTTTTTTGAAGCGCTGGACTTCACCATCTCGCGCCAGCCGGAGGCAGCCGACGCGAAGGCCTTCAGCATCGTGGAGGCGTATATGGCCCATCACCAGGGCATGGCGCTGGCTGCGCTGTGCAACGTGCTCTGCCACCACGCACCACGGCGCTGGTTCTGCGCTGACCCGATGGTGCGGGCCCATGAAGCGCTGCTGCATGAAAGCACGCCGCGCCAGATCGTGCAGAGCGCCGACCCGCGGTTGCCACCCGAACCCGGTGGTTATATTCCAGAGCCGGTGTTCCAGTCGCGTGAAGTGAATCCGCTCGGTGCCGGCTGGAAACCCACTCAGTTGCTCTCGAACGGGCATTACAACGTAGCCCTGCGCGCCAATGGCGCCGGCCTGAGCCGCTGGCGCGGCCGCAATGTGACGCGCTGGCGCGACGACATGCTGCGCGACGGTTACGGCAGTTTCTTCTACCTTGCCCGCATTGATGCGGATGGCGTGCAACGGGTGAACTCACTCACCTCACGTCCCGCTGCAGGAGCGGGCTGGCGCTACCAGGCGCGCTTCATGGCCGACCGTGTGCAGTTCGACGCGCAAGGCGACAACCTGAGCTCCATCATCACTGTGCTGGTCAGCCCCGAGGACGACACCGAGCTGCGCACCGTGGTGCTGCACAACACGGGCCGCAGCGAACAGGTACTGGAGCTGGTGTCCTGCTTTGAGGCGGTGCTGGCCGACCCGCGGGCCGACGAAGCGCACCCGGCGTTTTCCAACCTCTTTGTGCAAACTCGCTGGGAGCCGGAGTGGCGCGCCCTCATGCTCACCCGCCTGCCACGCCTGCATGGCGAACCGCAAATGGCGGTTGCGCATTTTCTGGCAGAAGCCGACGCAGACCTGGTGTCGGTGGAAGGCATTGCCGACCGCCGGGTGTTTGCAGGGCGCCATCAGCCGGTGCAGCATCCCCTGCTTGGCAGCCAACCGGCTGATGCTGCGGGCAACCCGATCACCGGGCTGGACCCTGTCGCCAGCCTGCGCGTAAAGCTGCGCCTGGCGCCTGGCGCCATCGCGCGGTTGAGCTTTGCCACCACGGCAGCCGAAAACACGGACGAACTCGCGGCGCGCATCGACAAATACATGCAGCCCATGCACGTGGAGCGTGCCACCCGCATGGCCGCAACACTGGCCCAGGTGCGGCTGCGCGACCTGGCCCTGACGCCCGAAGAAAACCTGGCCCTGCAGGACCTGAGCACGGCGCTGATGTACAACGTGGCACGACCGGCCGAGCGCACGCCGCTGGACCAGCGCCAGCTCTGGCGCTTTGGCATTTCCGGCGACAAGCCCATCGTCCTGCTGCGCATTCACTCGCACAGCGGCGTGCCACTGGTGCATGCACTATTGCGCGCCCAGCCGTGGTGGGCGTTCGGCGGCCTGGGTGTTGACGTGGTGGTGCTCAACAGCGAAGCCAACTCCTACCTGATGCCGCTGCAGCGCGATATCCTTGCGCTACGCGACCGGCTGCTGCACGCCGTGCAGCACAGCTTCAGGCGTGACGAAGCGGCCAGCTCGGCGCCCGGTTTTTTCCTGCTGCGCGAGCAGGAAATGGTCGCCAGTGAAAAAGCCGCCCTCACTGGCCTGGCACGTGTGGTGTTCAGCGCCGACGGCAGGCCACTGGAAGTGCAGGTGGCTGCCATGCGCGAAGACTGGTCGCCGCACAAACCCACCCATCTCACGCGCACCGCATTGACCGGTTACGCCTCCCATCTTCCTGAGCGCTCTGAACGCCCCGAACCTGGTGTCTTTGATGCAGAAAGCGGCGAATTCCGCTTTGGGCTCAAGG
Source organism: Polaromonas sp. (assembly GCF_039930745.1). Lineage (GTDB taxonomy): Bacteria > Pseudomonadota > Gammaproteobacteria > Burkholderiales > Burkholderiaceae_C > Polaromonas. The sequence continues at coordinate 16,223 of NZ_JBDTTH010000075.1, forward strand.
CTGGGCAGCGGCTGCCCAAGCCGTGGATCAACGTGATCGGCAACCCGGAGTTCGGCTTTCAGGTGTCAGAAATCGGCAGCGGCTACACCTGGGCGGGCAACAGCCGCCTGCACCAGGTCACAACCTGGTCCAACGACCCCGTGCGCGACCCCGCTTTTGAACACTGGCTGCTGCAAGACCTGGACAGCGGCGAGGTGTTCCCCTTGACCCCTTCGCTGCTGGCCGCCCCCGACAGCGCCTGGCGCGTGCGCCATGGGCAGGGCTACACGGTGTTTGAAGGCAGACAGGCCGCCTTGCAGTTGGAGACCACTTTCTTCGCCGACCTGAAAGACGCTGTCAAGGTGGTTCAGGTTCGTCTCCGGCTGGAAGGCACAAGGCGGCGCCGTCTTCGCGCCGTCGCCATGGTGGAGTGGCAGATGGGTGAAGCCAGGGGCCGCAGGCGCACCCTACACAGCTGGAACGGCGCCGAGCGGGTGGCCCTGTTTGCCCAGCAGCGCGAAAGCCGCGACGGCTATGGCGGCAGCACGGCATTTCTGGCACTGGCCGGCGCAGCAGGTGGCACGCAATGGACTTGCGACCGCAGCGAATTCTTCGACCCGCTGGGCCAGTTGGTACTGCCAGCCACATTGGGAAGGCGCAGCGGCGCAGCGCTGGACCCTTGTGCAGCTATTTCGAGCGAGTTCGAACTGAATGACGGGGAAGGCGTGGCCTTCAGCTTCATCCTCGGTCATGCGGCCGACGGCGCTGGCGCCGAGCGGTTGGCGCGGCAGTGGGCACAACGCGATACGGCCCAGGTGCTTGCGGAGGTACAAGGCTGGTGGTCCGGGCTGCTGGGCAAGGTGCGGGTCAGCACACTCGACCCGCTGTTCGATGCGCTGGTGAATCACTGGCTGATGTACCAGACTGTCGTCTGCCGGCTCTGGTCCAAGGCCGGCTTCTACCAAGCCGGCGGCGCCTCCGGTTTTCGCGACCAGCTGCAGGACGCGATGGCTTTGGGCCTGCTGGACCCGGCGCGCCTGCGCGCACAAATTGTGCTGAACGCCTCACGCCAATTCCCCGAGGGCGACGTGCAGCACTGGTGGCACGCCCCGGGCGGAGAAGGCGTGCGCACGCATTTTTCCGATGACCTGCTCTGGCTGCCCTATGCCTGTGCGCACTATGTTGACGTCACCGGCGACGCCACCCTGCTCGATGAATCGGTGGCCTTCCTCGATGGCCCGGCGATTCCGGAAGGCGCCGAAGACGCCTACTACCCGCCGCAAACCAGCACGCTGAAGGCCAGCGTGTACGAACATTGCGCACGCGCCATTGACCGCAGCCTGGCGGTGGGCGCGCACGGCCTGCCGCTGATGGGCACCGGCGACTGGAACGATGGCATGAACCGCGTCGGCCACGAAGGCAAGGGCGAATCGGTCTGGCTGGGCTGGTTCCTGTGCGCGGTGGTACACAACTTTGCGCCCCTGGCCCAGGCCCGGGGCGACACCGGCCGCGCGGACCAATGGCTGGCCGCACGCCAGGGCTGGATAGCCGCGCTGCACGACGCCGGCTGGGACGGCGCCTGGTTCCGCCGCGCCTTTTTCGACAACGGCGATCCGCTGGGTTCCAGCGCCAATGCGGAATGCCGCATCGACCTGATAGCCCAGGCCTGGGCTGTACTGTCAGGTGCCTCCACCCCGGCTTTCACAGCCCCCGCCATGCAGGCCCTGAAGCAGCAACTGATCGACGAAGACGCCGGTCTGTTGCGCCTGCTGGACCCGCCGCTGCAGCACTCGGCCAACAACCCGGGCTATATTCAGGCCTACCCGCCTGGTGTGCGCGAGAACGGCGGCCAGTATTCGCACGCAGCCGTCTGGGCCATGATGGCGCAGGCAATCAGCGGCGACACCGAAGGTGCCTGGCAAAGCTTCGAAGCCATCAGCCCGGCGCACCGCAGCACGCACCCCACGCGCGGCCCGGCCTATGAGATCGAACCTTATGTGCTGGCCGGCGACGTCTACAGCGCGCCTCCTTACGCCGGCCGTGGCGGCTGGAGCTGGTACACCGGCTCGGCCGCCTGGCTGCACCGCGCCGCACTCGAAACCCTGCTGGGCCTCTCAGTGCGGCGAGGCGAGCTGTCGCTGACGCCGCGCGTGCCCGCGCACTGGCCGGCATTTGACATCACGCTGCGGCTCGAAGGACGCGTAGTGGCTATCCGCTGGCGGCGTGCCGAGGTGGCGGCGGGCGAAGACTTCAAGCCAGACCGCGTGCTGGTACCGGGCGAAGTCGTCAGGCTGGACGAGCTACCGGAACAAGCGCAACTGCTGGTGCAAGCCCCACCCTGAACATCCATATGCTACATAATTTATAGCTGCTTGCGCCCGTGGAATAAGGGTTGCAGCCACTTTTTGTTCATAAATTCGGGCGGGTAGCCAGTGGCTACCCTGAAGTGAGCCATGCGGATAAAGCGGCATCAGACCAGGCCGCGCTTTGAGTGGAATCGGTCAGTTTTCTTGCGCTTGTGGGGAAGTCCACCTACGAAGGGTCAGGCCTCGCGCGTGGCGCAGTGCTAATCAGGCAAATACGGACCTTTCACTTCGCCCCAGCCCCACTTCGGCATGGGTGCGTTCACGTCCACCGCTGCGCCGGGCTGTGAATTGATGACAGCCAAACGGGTGCCCCACTCAAGATAAGCTACAAGCGCTGACCTGAACTCCGGGTCGTCAGGCAGCTTGAGCTCATCTGCGGTGTCGAGCAGGAGCCGCAACCATGCCTTGCGTTGTTCATTCGTGAGATGACGATTCAAATGATGACGAATCATCTCAGGGTGACCGCCATGCTTTGCCGAATAATCTTGGGGACCGCCCAGCACTTCCGCAAGGAAAGCAGCTACGTGAGCGGGGTGATCCGCTCCCATATGCTCAAAGACAGGCTTCAAGGTATCGTCTTCTGGCACCCGCTCGTAAAAGCGGGTGGTCAAGCGTTTGAGCGCATCAATGCCGCCGAGCCAGTCGTACAAGGTGGGTGGGATAGAGGGTGCCATGGTGAGTGTGTGTTTGCGAGGCCAAACTTCTGCGCGACATTCGCATACCGGTCTTCATTGACGTGTAGATCATGTATTCATCAAACGAAAGGAAGCCGACGTGAATGCTACTACCGTTGCCGCCGATCTTGCAAGGTCTGTGCTTCAGCTCGCTGTGGCCGCATCCTGGCACGTCGTTGAAACCCAGCGCCTGAGGTACCTAGTTCGAGCGCTGGTTTGCCAACCGGCAGATGGGCCTGGTCATCATGAAACCTGCAGCTCGGCCCACCACTGGGCCCCCTGGCTCAAGGGTCTGGGCATTGGTGCGGCTTTTTCCCGCCCAGTACGTACGGGCCTACGTCAAGCGCAACAAGATCGATGCCGGGAAGGATTTGCTCAAATAACACCACGGGCAGCAGCAAGCTGTTGCGGTCTTGGGGTTTGTAGCGGGCCATGGTCGCGATCTCCTTGATCAGAGGTATCGCAAGCGCCGTGCCAGAGGTTTATTTACAGCCTCAACGTAAAGATGACCGGACCACCAACATGAGCGGCGGAGCCGCAGCCTGCAGTTGTGGGTCCGTGTCGATTGACATGTTAAGTCTCATGATCAGCGACGAAAACAAGCCAGCAAGGAGACCTGTGGGGCGGCGGCCTGAATCAGCAGCCACCCCACCAAAGCCAGTAGGACGATGGTCACGGCGACAAAGCCGCGATTGGCGATGGAGTTCAGCGTGACATCTCCCAGAGACCTGTACCGCCGAGACCACAGATAGCGGATCGTAGCCGCGCCATCTTGGTCGCCGCCGTTGAAGAAAATCTTCCGCGCCGTAATCTCGCGCCATGTCTCGGGATGTTTTTCCGACAAGCGTCTAGCGAACCGCCCTTCGCAGAGGGCGGCCGCAAGACCACCACCCGCAAGGGTAACGATCAAGGCCACGTAGAACAGACTGAGCAGGCTACACATGCTATGAGACTTAACGAGGCTGTAAATAAACCCGTTTTCCGCGCACCCCAATTTGGCTTTGCACGTTTCTCGGGTTGGTGTTCAAGATCTGAGCTCTCATGCCCGAAGTGTGCCGCAATTTCTCCCATTTTTAGCCTCAATGGACAGCCTCTTGCCCTTGATGTGCCTTATCTGCCCCTCTGCTGCCCCAGGCTCGTCTTGGCCAGCTTCTCGATGTTGTGCACCATGCAGTACAGGTTCCACTGCGTGTTGACCTTGACGCGTCCCCGGTGGTTCAGGCGGGTCAACCGCTTGTTGTGCCGGATGTTGCCAAACACCGGCTCCACTGTGCCAATGCGCTGGCTATACAGCTGCCTGCCCCTGGGGGAATCGATAGCGTGGCGCATTCGGTCACCGGGGGTCACTGGGTGTCGGATGTTGCGTACAAAGCGGCTGATCTGTCGACCCCGCCCATCGTTGGGCGCGATCGGGCCTCTGAGACATTTGCCGCTGAGGCGGCAGGCGTTGCAGTCCGCTGCTTTGGCCGTGTACCTCTGGTAGTGCAGGCCCGTC
>NZ_JBDTTH010000076.1:0-20662 GCF_039930745.1 Polaromonas sp.
GACGACAGTACAGACGTACGGCTAGCGAAGCCGACAAAGTGCACGGATGATTTAGGAATGGAATTATTCGGCGGCGCGCAACTTCTTGACCTCTGCGGCCGACGGCTGGAACTTCGTACCGTCCATATAGCGGTAATCCACCATCACGCCTTTGCCACCATCGTTCTTCGTGCGTCCGACATAAGCACCCATGGTGGACTGGTGATCTTCGGGACGGTAGACGACAGGACCAAACGGCGTGGTGACTTTCAGGCCACGAAAGGCTGCAATCATCTTTTCAGTGTCGGTGGACTTGGCTTTTTTCATGCCTTCGGCCAGCGACATGATGGCGCTGTAGCCGACGACGGAGCCGAGGCGCGGATAGTCCTTGTACTTGCCGTGGTAAGCCAGAAAGAAGGCCTTGTGCTCAGGCGTCTGGATGCCGTACCAAGGGTAACCGGTGACTACCCAGCCGTTGGGTGTTTCGTCCTTCAGCGGATCGAGGTATTCAGGCTCACCCGTCAGCAAGCTCACCACTTCGCGGCTCTGGAACAGGCCGCGCGTGTTGCCCTCGCGCACGAACTTCGACAGATCAGCGCCGAACAGCACATTGAAGATGGCATCGGGTTTGGCGTCAGCCAGGGCCTGCACCACGCTGCCAGCGTCCACCTTGCCCAGCGGTGGCGCCTGCTCGGCAACAAATTCAACATCGGGCTGGGCTTCCTTGAGCAGCTTCTTGAAGCTGGCTGCCGCGGACTGGCCGTATTCGTAGTTGGGGTACACGATGGCCCAGCGCTTTTTCTTCATCGCGGCGGCGTCCGGCACCAGCATCGCCACCTGCATGTAGGTGGAGGCACGCAAACGGAAGGTATAGTGGTTGCCGTTCTGCCAGACGATCTTGTCGGTCAAAGGCTCGGCTGCGAGAAAGAAAAACTTCTTTTGCTTCGCAAAATCCGTCAGTGCAAGGCCAATGTGCGAGAGAAAGGAACCCGTCAGCACATCCACCTTTTCGCGCGATACCAACTCCTCGGCAGCGCGCACTGCGTCGCCCGGGTTGGCGTTGTCGTCACGGACAATCAGCTCGACCTTCTTGCCATTGATGCCACCGCTGGCGTTGATCTCCTCGACCGCCAGCTCCATGCCCTTTTTGTAGGGCTCGAGAAAGGCGGGCTGGGCCTTGTAGCTGTTGATCTCACCTATCTTGATGACCCCTTGCGCGTGGGCGGCCCCCAGCGAGGCCAGACCCAGAAGAGTCATGGCACCCAGCATCTTGTATTGCATCTTCATAAAAACTCCTGCTTGTCGTGGATCGGAAGGGGTAGTGAAACGGCCGGTCAGCGAAGCCCGTCTTCACCTTTGATATCGTGGATCTGCAAGCCGCCCACGCGCGGTAGAGGTCGGCCGCTGTCTGTGACGACGACAGCAACCACAATTTCGTTGGCGCGCGGCGCATCAGCGACACGCGCCTCCATGGCATCAAAATGGCTGCGCACAAAAGCGGCGTCCTTGTGCCCGAGCGGAACGTCGATGGCCGTTCCGAGGCCGCCCCGTTTTTTGCTGGAAGGCACAAGGGCGGCGCCTTTTTCAACCGCCGCGCGCAGCGGAGCCCCCAGTTTGGGATGCAGGATGGCTGCGGCGTGTTCCAGCTCGCCGGCTTCGCCCACAATGGCGGCCTTGCCATAACTCTGCGCCTGGCCAGGCGAAATGCCCAGAGCCTCGACGCATTTGTTGCCCAGCAGGCCACCGAGCTCTTCACCGATGGCCACCAGCTCGTCCAGGTTCTCGACATACCTGCCGGCGAAGGGGTTGGCGATCACCGCCATGGCCAGGGCCCGGCGTGTGGGCGGGTTCACCGCTTTTCCCATTTCCATGCGGACCTCATCCACCTGAACAATGATTTTCCTGATTGTGGCTGTCATGATTTTTCCTAATGCCTTGTGTATTGTCAGGGTGCCAGCGGTGACTCAGCGCAAACCGTCCCACTTGCTGATGGCCTGCGCCGCCAGCCCACCGACACGCGCATGAACACGCGGACCGGTGCTCATCGCAAGAATAAAAATAATTTCATCTGCCAGCGGCGCACCGGGAACGCGTACCTCGATGGCATCGAAATGGCTGCGCACATAACTGGCATTGACGTGGGTCATCGGCACATCCAGCGCAGCGCCCGGCCCACCTACTTTTTTTGTGGAAGGGACGATGGACAACGCATTGCCGGGCTGCCCGGTTTTTTCTTCAGCCTGCCCCTTGGCATAGGCCTGCCGATCCCCCTTCCAGCCCAGCAGTTCACGCATGGCGTAGCCTCCCGGCACATGCCAGAGCGCGCCGTGCTCCAGTTCACCCGCCGCACCGATGATCGCACCCTTGCCGTAACCCTCGATACGGTCTGCTGGCACATCCATCGCAGCGCGCAGGCGTTCGGCCATGTCGATACCGACAGGCTGCAGTTCATCCATCATCGGCAGGATGTCGGGCTCATAACGGCCTGCAAAGGGGTTGGTCAGCACGGCTGCAATGGCGCCACGCAACAAAGGCACCTTGGCGACCGGACCAAACTCATGCCGGATCTGCTCCACATGCGTGAAGATGCGTCTTATTTCAATCATGGGTTGGTGTCCATCCATTCATTAAGCAAATACTGAACCAACTTGCATGGCCGGATTGTCGGCGTGCCGGTTTTCGCGTGCGCCAGCAGTTGCCGCATCAGTGGTCATCAGCTGATTCTGGCAAACCAGCGCGGCAGACCAGATCAGTCCCGCGGCACGCAAGGCCTCTGCACGCCTGAGGCCTGCGCGCAGCGCCTGCTGCACCAGCGCCGGCTCCAGCGGTGGCACATCGACCGTGACCGGAATGGTTCCCAGATCGGTGTCGTCTTTCAGCTCGCACGCCGGTTTACGCCGGATGCGCGCATCCCGCACATCAACGGCGTTGGCAATCACGGTCGCCGCGGCATCGGCTTCAGACGCGGTGCGCGCCAGAACGGTAACGCTGTCGGCGATGCCGAGTGAAAAGCTGCGGCCACGCCAGCCGCTGGTGGCAACACCGCGTACAGGCTGCACACTCGACACTTCAAACTGCCCATCGGTCCGGACGCCTTCCACAATCTCTTCCACGTTCAGGCGCGCAAGATCTGCGTAAAGGCCTATGCGGACGGACTGGGAAGGTGTCAGGTGCAAGGCAATGTCACCGCCGTTGTTGATCCATGCGCGCGTGATGCCCTCTGCGGTGTAACAGCCCACCAGCTCCTGTGCCACTGCGCCGGCAACGGCCGCCATCGGAGTGATGAAACTGCTCTTGTAAGGCTGACAGGCATGCCACATGCGCCTGGCAACCGGGCCCCGGACGGGGCATTCGCCGCGCACAGGGAGTCGCAAGAGAGGCAGCTCCTGCACCAGTTCATCCAGGATGCTGCGAAAACGCAGCCAGGCGTCGGTGTGCGCCAGCTCCAGCGCCTCGGCGTTGCCGCTCGCGCCAATGACAATATCCATCGGGCCATGCTGGAAATGCCAGCGACCGTCGGGCAGCAAGGTGCGTTGGGCATTCATCCGTTTTGCCTCAGCCAAGCAGGGGAGGCCGCGCCAGCGGCCAGGGATTGGCTGCCGGCAGGGGTGCCCACACACGGGCAGTGGGCGCACCTTCGTTGTGCCATGCACCCCGGCGCAGTGCATCTTCGAGGCTGCGCACATGGTCCATGTGGCCTCCGAGCGCGCGGTAGTCCTCGAGCTTCATGCTGAATTCAATCGGCGCGACGATGGCCGGTGTGGGCACGGTGCCGAAGCTGTTGTCAGGCATGCGCATGACATCGGCCATCACGGTGATGCCGCCACCAGGCCAGATGTAGGCAGGCGCGCCGCCACAGGTGACATTGACGAGGGCGCTTTTGATGGCGCGGGTCAGCAGCACGGGATTTTCGGTGACCCCGGCGCGCAGGCTGCCGCCGGCACCGCCGAGAAACAGCACGGTTGTCAGCGAAGGCTCGCAGTTCTCGCCGATGCGCTCGACAATGCGGCGCACTTCTTCGGGCATGTCCTGCTCGACGGGACACAGCTCGTCATTCAGGACATACCAGCTGGCGTGCTCCCCGGTGGTCGAGGTCATGAGCAGGCGCTGGCCGGGCCATGCCGTCTCGGGCTCCCATCCCTCGATGATGGACAGGGGGTCGGCGATGTCCGTTCCGCCCCAGCCCGTTCCCGGGTTGGCCACCTGGAAGTAGCGCCCCGGCGTTGATTTACGCCCCCGCATCCGGATGCCTGAGGCACGCATGTCCAGACAGCGCCCCGCCTGGTGCTCGGTCAGCACACCGGTGATGTGGTCGTCAACCACCACCACCTCGTCAAGCTTGCCAAAAAACTGCTTCGCAAAAATGCCGATGGTGGCCGAACCGCAGCCGACCCGCATGCGTTTTTCTTCCACCCCGTTGACGATGGGCGCCCGGCCCGCCTGGATCACGATCTGGGAGCCACCGTCAATCGTGAGTTCGGCCGGCTCCTTGTTGCCCAGCGCCTTCATCATCTCGACCGTGACACGGCCTTCCTTCTTGCTGCCACCGGTCAGGTGATGCACGCCCCCGAGCGAGAGCATCTGGGAGCCGTATTCCGCCGTGGTCACATGCCCGACAACTTCACCCTTGCAGCGCACATTGGCCTGCTCGGCCCCCAGGAAACGATCCGTATCAATCTTCACCTTGAGGCTGCAATAACTGAAGATGCCCTCCGTCACCACCGTCACCAGGTCCACACCTGCGGCTTTGGAAGAAACAATGAAGGGGGCCGGCTTGTAATCGGGGTAAGTTGTCGAGGAGCCCACACCGGTAACAAACACTTCGTCGGCCAGCAGAAGGTCACCGTTCCAGTGCGCAGTTGCCGGTGCATCTGCCGGCACGGCAGGCTCCGCCGCAGCCACACGGCCGGAAAATGGCACAAGCACCGGCTCGCCTTCGGCCAGGGTGCGGCGCAGCAACAGCACGGGATCGACCCGGATCAGCGTGCCGCCCTGGTTGGCGTACCTGTCGCAAGCACCGCTGCGGCCCTCGGAAATCTGGCACAGCACCGGACAGGCATTGCACTCGATCTTTTCGCTGTTCATCCGCTCGCTGCGCGGCCTGGCTTTTTCCAGGACTTGGGGCAGCCCCGGGGAATCCATGCCTGGCAGTCCATCCGTTTTTGTATGCTCGGTCATCGTGTTGGCCCTTGTGCTGCCCTTATCCGGCATGTAGCACTTGCTTAATTTTCATGTTGCACCCACTACATTTCGGATCAATGTAGCGCATCCGGATGGGCCATGCAATAGCGTTTACACGCCAAATTCCGTTTTCAACAAAAATGTTATTCACACTACATTTAAATGTTGCGTTCACTACATTTGTGTGGCACATTGCAGCCATGAATGGCCGGCGCCCTCCCCTGCAAGCTCCCGGCAGACATCCCTCAAGGACCTCATGACACATGTCGTCACCGATGCCTGCATCAAATGCAAATACACGGACTGCGTGGACGTCTGCCCGGTGGATTGCTTCAAGGAAGGGCCAGACTTCCTGGTGATCGATCCGGACGAGTGTATCGATTGCGCCGTGTGTATTCCGGAGTGCCCGGTCAATGCCATTTATGCAGACACCGACACGCCGGTGGATCTCGAACCCTTCCTGGAACTGAACGCGCGCCTGGCGAGAAACTGGCCGACCATCACAAAGCGGATGGCACCCCTGGCCACCGCGGACTTGTGGAAAGACAAAACCGGTAAGCTGGCGAGCATCCATCCGGATCACTGACAATCAACCCCTGTACCTACAGCCCTTCCTTCACACCATGAGCGCCTTTAACGAAGAACGTGTCCTGTCCGTCCACCACTGGACCGACCGCCTGTTTACTTTCACCACCACCCGCGACAAATCCCTGCGCTTCAGCAATGGGCATTTCACGATGATTGGCCTGCGGGTCAACGACAAACCGCTGCTGCGAGCCTACAGCATCGTGAGCCCCAACCACGAAGAGCACCTCGAATTCCTCAGCATCAAGGTGGCCGACGGCCCCCTGACATCGCGGCTTCAGCACATCGAGGTCGGCGACACCATCATCGTCGGCCGCAAACCGACCGGCACGCTGGTGATCGACTACCTGCTTCCCGGCAAGCGCCTGTATCTGCTGTCCACCGGAACCGGACTGGCGCCGTTCATGAGCATCATCCGCGACCCTGCGACCTACGAACAGTTCGAGCAGATCGTCCTGGTGCACGGCGTGCGCCAAACTGAGGAGCTGGCCTACCATGACCTGGTGGTGGACCACCTGCCGCAGCATGAATTTCTCGGCGACCTCGTCTCCAAGCAGCTGCTTTATTACCCAACCGTCACCCGCGAGAGCTACCGCAACATGGGCCGCGTGACCGACCTGATGGAAACCGGCAAGATGTTCGAGGACCTGAAGCTGCCCGCGCTGGACCCGGCAACTGACCGGGTCATGATCTGCGGCAGCCCGGGCATGCTGAAAGACTTGAAACACATGCTGGAAAAACGCGGCTTTGCGGAAGGCAATACCTCCAAGCCCGGCGACTTTGTGATTGAGCGCGCTTTCGCTGAACAGTGAAATGATGGCCCCCACGTTTGTCGCTGCGCGTACTGCACTGCCCCCCGAGGGGACGCTGCGCCTGCGGACTGGCAAAGCCAGATCCGCGGCCCCGGCTGGTTGGGAAAGAGCCCCCACATTTCACGAGAATCCATGACTGTCAAAAGCACCAAGCCCCGACCGTCTGCCGCCAAGCGTGCGCCGGCCAAACGGACGGGCGTGCGGGAGCAGGCAGCGCAGACCACACGCGACAACATCCTGCGTGCTGCCACCAAAGTCTTTGCGCGTTATGGCTATGAAGGCGGCAGCGTGGAGAAGATTTCGCAGTCGGCCAAGTCATTCGACCGGATGATCTATTACTACTTCGGGAGCAAGGAAGGCCTGTTCATCGAAGTACTGGAAGACATGTACCGCCGGATGAACGATGCCGAGCTGGAGCTCGATCTCGATCTGGAGCAGCCGGTGGAATCGCTCAAGGAGGTCATCCGTTTTGTCGTGACCTATTACAGCAAGAACCCGGAGTTCATCACGCTGCTCAACACCGAAAACCTGCACCGCGGCAAACATATTTCCAAATCGATGCGCGCGCGCGAATACTCATCGCCCGCCATCGCCATCATTCGCCAGCTGCTCGAAAGCGGCGTCAAGAAAAATGTGTTTCGTGCCGATGTGTCCGCACGCAATGTCTACCTCTTGATTGCAGCAACAGGCTACTTCTATATTTCCAACCGCCACACGCTGTCGGCCTTTCTTGGTGAAGATTTGCAAACGCCTGAAGCCATGACCGAGTGGCAGGCCTTCATCACCACCACCGTGCTGCGCACCGTGATGAAAAATCCCTGACCTGTCCGCGCCGCCGGCGGACATTTCCATCCACGACCTTTGAGAGGGCAAACAACATGGCAGAAGCTGTATCGACCGGAAAATCCGGGAAAGTCGTGATCAGGAACATTGGCCTGCTGCTGTCCGGGGATATCGACAAACCCATCCTCGACGCGGACACGATTGTCGTGAACGATGGCCTGATCGTGACTGTCGGCAAGGCCAAAGACTGCGATACAGAAGGCGCGCACACCGAGATTGATGCGCACCAGACCTGCGTTTGCCCGGGCCTGATCGACAGCCATGTGCACCCGGTCTTCGGCGACTGGACACCGCGCCAAAACCAGATCGGCTGGATAGATTCCACCATGCACGGCGGCGTTACCAGCATGATCTCGGCTGGCGAAGTGCACCTTCCCGGGCGTCCCAAGGACATCGTCGGGCTGAAAGCCCTGGCCATCACCGCGCAGCGCGCGTTTGACAATTTCCGTCCCGGTGGGGTCAAGGTGCTGGCCGGCGCGCCCATCATTGAAAAAGGCATGGTCGAGCAGGATTTCAAGGACCTGGCCGAGGCCGGCGTCACCCTGCTCGGCGAAGTCGGCCTGGGTTCGGTCAAGGCCGGTTATGAGGCCCAGGAAATGGTGGCGTGGGCGCGCAAGTACGGCATCCAGAGCACCATCCACACCGGTGGCCCTTCCATTCCCGGCTCCGGCCTGATCGACAAGGACGTGGTGCTGGAGGCCGATGCCGACGTCATCGGCCACATCAACGGCGGCCACACGGCGCTGTCGGAACAACATGTCTGCGAACTTTGTGAAAAGTCCTCGCGCGCCATTGAAATCGTGCACAACGGCAATGAGAAGGTGGCGATTGCCGCGGCACAGGCCGCGCTGCAGCTCAAATGCCCGCACCGCGTGATTCTGGGCACAGACGGCCCGGCCGGCTCCGGCGTGCAGCCGCTGGGCATGCTGCGGCTCATCTCGCTGCTGTCCAGTCTCGGCAACATTCCGGCCGAGCTGGCCTTCTGCTTTGCCACCGGCAACACCGCGCGCATCCGCAAGCTCAATTGCGGGCTGGTCGAAGTAGGCCGCGATGCGGACTTCGTGTTCATGGACAAGGCGCAGCATTCGTCCGGCCTGAACCTGCTCGACAGCGTGCAGCTCGGCGATATTCCCGGTGTGGGCATGGTCATGATCGACGGCATCGTGCGCTGCGGGCGCAGCCGCAACACACCGCCCGCCACCACCATCCCCAGCGTGGTGGAACCGGCCTGAAACTTCGCTGACCATGCCGGAATTTGCCTCACCGACGCGCGACGAACTCGCGTTGCTGGAGCCGCTGGACCGGCTGGCGCTGCACAACATCGTGCTGGTCGCCACGGCGCAGCAGGCCAACGACGCCTTCAAGGTGCTGGCTGCCTGCACCGTACTGGGTTTTGACACCGAGTCCAAGCCGACCTTTTTCCGCGACCAGGTTTCCGAAGGCCCGCACGTGGTGCAGTTGGCCACACCCTACAAAGCGTATGTTTTTCAGCTGTTTGAAACGCGCTGCCGCGAGGTGGTGGCCGCCTTGCTGGAATCGGAACACACCACCAAGGTCGGTTTTGGCCTGGCTGGCGATCACCAGCAGATCCGCCGCACGCTGGGAGTGGAGCCGCGCAATGTTCTGGACCTGAACGTGGTTTTCAGGAAACGGGGTTATGCCAAGGAGATCGGTGTTCGCGGCGCCGTGGCCGTGCTGTTCAACCGGCGTTTCCTGAAATCCAAAAAAGCCACCACCTCCAACTGGGCCAACCGCCACCTGACGGAGAGCCAGCTGGTCTATGCAGCCAACGACGCCTGGGCGGCGTTGCTGGTTTTTGAAGCGCTGGGCTCGCCGGTGGCTTAAGAGCTGCCGGGTGCCGGCGCGTCTGCGTCGCCGTCGGCTTCATCCACCGGCCTGGGCCTGGCGCTGCGGTGGCCGGTTTTGGCCAGCATCTCGAGATAGAAGGCATCGGCGCCCTCTTTGGCAGCCGCGTCCACCAGCGCAATGATGGTTGCGAAGTGAATGGGCTCTGCCTGCGCTTCGCTCAGGCCGAAGCGGCAGTCAAAATCCCAGAAATCAACGCCTTCCGGCAGGGGCACGCGGCGCTGGCGTTTGACGTATTTGCGGATGTCGTGTTTGACGGCGTCGAGCACCCGGTCACGGTTTTTGCCTTCGACGGCCAGTTTGAATGTTTTTTTCACGGTTGCCTTTCGGGGGGTCTGTATCAGCCCGGACGGACGTGATTCGCAAGCTGTCGATTATGCGGCCCGGCGACAGCCCTTCGTGGCGCGACCGCTTAAACTGGGCCTTTGCCGCCGCCTCTTCACAAAGCCCACCCTCATGCCATTTTCTTCCCTGGGCCTGTCCCCTGCCCTGCTGCGCGCTGTCGGCCTTCGCGGCTACCTGGTGCCCACGCCCATTCAGGCGGCAACCATTCCGGCCGTCCTGCAGGGCCGCGATGTGCTGGGTTCGGCGCAAACCGGCTCCGGCAAAACCGCAGCTTTTGTGTTGCCGCTGCTGCAGCAACTGCAGCAGGGTCCGCACGAAAAACCGCGCAAGGTTCGCGGCCTGGTCCTGGTGCCGACACGCGAGCTTGCTGCCCAGGTGGGCGAAGAAATCCGCGTCCTCTCGCAACACCTGCCGCATGCCCCCAAGGTTGCTGTTGTGTTCGGCGGCGTTTCCATCAATCCGCAGATGATGAACCTGCGCGGCGGGGCCGACATCGTGGTCGCCACGCCCGGGCGTCTGCTGGACCTGGCGGACAACAACGCAGTCAGGCTGTCCGGCGTCAGTGCGCTGGTGCTCGATGAAGCCGACCGGCTGTTTGATCTGGGGTTTGCCGAGGAACTCGGCCGCATTCTTGCGCTGCTTCCGGCGCAGCGCCAGAACCTGTTTTTCTCGGCCACCTTTCCGCCGGCCGTGCAGGCCCTGGCGCAAACACTGCTTCGCGAGCCCGTCCGGATTGAAGTGGTGTCGGAGCCGGAGCAGGCCCCCGACATCGTGCAGCGCGCCATCGCGGTGGACGCGAGCCGGCGTACCCAGTTGTTGCGGCACCTGATCGCGCAAAACGGCTGGCGCCGGGTGCTGGTGTTTGTGGCCACCAAACATGCGGCCGAAATCGTGGCCGACAAATTGCGCAAGGTCCGCATTTATGCCGAGCCTTTCCACGGCGAACTGAGCCAGGGCAAACGCACCCAGGTGCTGGCCGACTTCAAGGCATCCCGGCTCAAGGTGGTGGTGGCCACCGACGTCGCGGCACGCGGCATCGACATTGCGCAGCTGCCCGTGGTGGTGAACTACGACCTGCCGCGCTCCGCGGTGGACTACATCCACCGCATTGGCCGCACCGGCCGCGCCGGTGAAAGCGGGCTGGCCCTGAGTTTTGTCAGTGCAGACACCCGGGCACACTGGCGCCTGATCGAAAAACGCCAACAGCTGAAGCTTGCACTGGAGCAGGTGGCAGGATTCGAGCCGCAACAGGCGGTGACCACCGGGGAAGACGCGAGCCCACCTTCCACTGGCGGCATCAAGGGCAAGCGCCCCAGCAAAAAAGACAAACTCAGGGCCGCGGCAAGCCGCGAGGCTTGAGTCTGGCTCTCATAAGGTCAGGTTTTTTTGCGGCGGGACCCGTTGGCAGCGCCGTTGACGCGGGTGATGGCATAGCCTTTTTCGGCAATCTGCTCTTCGGGCTGGGGAATGGCGTAATGGCTGACCTGCTCGGCTTGCTCTCCCATTTCCACGGCCCGGACTTCGGTTTCCCAATCGGTGTTGGTGGCTTCCTCGGGAATCACCCGTCCCGCGGGCACCGCGAGGTAAGAAAATTGATCGTTGGATTCGGCTCGGCGATAAATATCCACGCGCATGGTTTCTCCTTTGCAACTGCGGTTCGTCTACCTTAACGCCACAGCGCTTTTCCCGTGTAGGAGAAACCCCTTCCCTGGCACGGCCATGCGGGCTGTGCAGGCCGGCAAACCCGATCCGTGATCCAACGCATGGAGTCAGGCAGCCTTCTGGATTGCTTCTATTTTGATAGCTGCTTGCGCTCGGCCCATAAGGGCTGAAGGCCAATTTGGCATCAAATCCTGACACCCAGGTGACGCCGTGGCCGGACCATGCGCGCTAAGCTGCATGGCAAATTCTTCCGCCAACCTGACCGGAGCCGCTCCATGAACGATCTTTTTTCCCTCCAGGGCCGCACGGCACTGATCACCGGCGGTTCGCGCGGCATTGGCCGCATGATTGCAGCCGGCTTTCTGGCACAGGGCGCGCGCGTCTACATCTCAGCGCGCAAGGCCGCCGCCTGCGACCAGACCGCCCAAGAACTCTCCAGCCTCGGGCATTGCGTTTCGCTGCCAGCCGATGTTTCCACAGTCCAAGGCGCACGCGCCCTAGCCGCAGCCTACAGCGCACGCGAGCCGCAGCTGGACATCCTCGTGAACAACGCCGGGGCCGCCTGGGGCGCCCCGTTTGACGAGTTTCCGGAAAACGGCTGGGACAAGGTGGTGGACCTGAACCTGAAGACCCCGTTCTTTTTGACGCAGGCCCTGATCGGCGCCCTGCGCAAATCAGGCAAGCAGCGGCCGGCCAAGGTCATCAACATTGCCTCGATTGACGGGATTTCTGTCAACCCTATGGAAACCTATTCCTACGCCGCCAGCAAGGCCGGCCTGATCCAGCTGACGCGGCGCATGGCCATGCAGCTGGTCAAGGACAACATCGTGGTCAGCGCCATCGCGCCGGGTGCGTTTGCCTCGGACATGAACAAGGACGCCCGGGACCACGGCGAGGCGGTGGCGGCACGCATTCCGGCGGGGCGCGTGGGCACAGATGCCGACATGGCGGGCGCGGCCATCTACCTGGCCTCGCGCGCCGGCGACTATGTGGTCGGCTCGACCCTGGTGGTTGACGGCGGTGTGACCCACGCGCGCTGAGCTGCGGGCGCGACGCGAGAATATTCAGTCTTCCGCGCCGGCGGTCGACAAGCCTTCGAGCACGTGCTGCGGCAGCACCAGCTGGCCCTGTGTGTCCGGCAGCGCTTCGATGCGAATCAGCGGCGCAGAGGAACTCACGCCGCCGAACATCGTCGCAAACGCAGCGTCCGCCGCGTCGCGGCCCGTGGCAAAACGCACAAAGCCCATGGGGATCGCCGTGCCCGACGGATCAAACATGTACCAGCGGTGGCCCACATACACCTCGACATAGGCATGGAAATCGGTGGGGCCGAGGGCCGGGTCGGCACCGTAGTCGATACCGCTGACAAAACGCGCCGGAATATTGACCGCACGGCACAGTGCAATCATCAGGTGCGCAAAGTCGCGGCACACGCCGGCTTCGTCGATCAGCGTGTCCACCGCCGTGGTGTAGCCGGTCGAGCTGTTGGAGGTGAAAGTCACGCGCTGGTTGACCCAGTCGCGGATCGCCTGCACCCGGCTGTAGCCCTGGCGCAAGTGGCCAAACTCCTTGACGGCGAGCCGGTGCAACCGGTCCGACTGGCAATAACGGCTGGGGTAAAGGTATGCCAGCACCTGCCCGGGCAGTTGCAGCACGCCAACCTCGCCCAGGTTCTCGGGCTTTTCCTGGTGATGCTGGATGTCCACCGTGGCCCCGTAGCTGACAGTCAGCGGCCCGGGGGTGGCCCTGAACTTCAGGTAGCGGTTGTGGCTGACTGGGTCGGCATACAGCTCGGGCTGCAACACCTGGCTGATGCCCAGGGTTTCACCGATCACGTTTTGCTGGCGCGTCTGCGCCGCATGGATGTTGAAAATGAAATCGCAGCCAGCGTCAGCCACCTGGTAATTCAGTTCAATCGAAAATCCTAGCCTGACCATATGTTGTCTTCCTGAAGTGGGGGACGCGGCCGGCTGAAACCTGCTGCTTATGCCGCGGCAGGGCGGCGGAAACGGATAGGGCTGCCGCATGACAGCTAGCGCAGCGCGTCGTGGCGCATGGTCGATTGTGCGCGCCAAAAACGACCCTACAGGCAACTCGGGCCAAGCGGCCAAGGCACTGGCGCCAGTGGCGCATCTCGCGCGACGCTCGGACCTCACCTCTGGAAGAGGCCTTTGCCTACAGACAGCGAGCGGAACGCCCAGGCCTGCCTGCGCGGGGTCTGGCCAGCATCTTGATCGCTACTGTTTTGATAGCCGCTTGCACCCAACCAGCAAGGGCCAGGGCTCTTTTTTGCTTAAATATTCGCCATCAACCGCGAAATTCACGCCGGTAAGTGGAGGGCGAGGTGTTCAGCGAGGCGGCAAAGTGCTGGCGCAGCGACACGGCGGTGCCAAAGCCGGCATCTACCGCTATTTGCTCGATGCTGCGGCTGGTGGATTCCAGTTGCCGCTGTGCAAGCGCCAGCCGCTGGTTCAGCAGCCATTGGCCCACCGTGGTACCGGTGACCTGCCGAAAGTGCCGCGTGAACGTGCGCCGCGAAAGCAAGGCGCGGCGCGCGAGTTCATCCAGGCTGTGCGGCCGGTTCAGGTGTTTTTGCACCCAGGCTAATACATCGGCCAGCCGGTGGTCCGCGCCGGAAGCAGGCAGCGGCTGCTCCACATACTGCGCCTGCCCGCCTTGGCGATGCGGCGCCACCACCATGCGCCGCGCCATGTGATTGGCCACTTCGGCGCCATGATCGGTGCGCAGCAAGTGCAGGCAGCAGTCAATGCCCGCGGCCGTGCCCGCCGAAGTGAGCACATCGCCGTCGTCCACGTAGAGCACATCGGGCCGCAGTTCGACCTGCGGATAACGCTGCGCAAAAGTGGGTACCAGCGCCCAGTGCGTGGTGGCAGGCCGGCCGTCGAGCAGGCCGGCTTCGGCCAGCACAAAAGCCCCCACACACAAGCCCACGATGCGCGCACCGCGTTTGTGCGCCGCACGCAGCGCCTTGAGCAAGGCTTCGGGTGGCGCCCGGTAATTCTTCTCGTTCGGGCTGTGCCAGGAGGGCACGATGACGATGTCGGCCCGCGCCATGGCTGAGAGCTTGTGCACGCCATCGACGCAAAAGCCGGCCGGCGTGCGCAAGGGCCCCTCCTCTGATGCACACACCAGCAGCTTGAAGAGCGGCATGTCCGCGCCGCCCATTTCCTGGCCAAAAACCAGGCAGGGCACCGAAAGGTGAAACGGGCTGATGCCGTCGAAAGCGACGACCGCTACCGTCTGCGCCGGGCGGGTTCTGGATGTTCTGGATGAAACGTCACGCATGGCCCGATTCTATCGATTTATGGCTATTGGGCCACTTTCGCGAAAACGGCCGGAGGCGAACAATTCATCTCATCAACCACTCGCCTTAAGGAAACAACCATGACCACCACTCTCCCCCGCCGCGCCCTTGTGGTGATCGACGTACAAAACGAGTACTTCACCGGCAATCTGCTGATCACGCACCCACCCGTGCAGCAATCCCTGCCCAACATCGGCCGGGCCATGGACGCCGCCCGCACGGCGGGTATTCCGGTGGTGGTGGTCCAACACAGCGCGGTGGCAAGTGCGCCCCTGTTCGCCAAGGGCTCCCCTACCTGGGAGCTCAACGAGGTCGTCGCAAGCCGCCCGCGCGACCACTACATCGAAAAGGCCTGGCCCAGCGTCTTCACCGGCACCGGCTTCGCGGACTGGCTGAAAGAAAAGCAGATCGATACCTTGACCGTGATCGGCTACATGACGCACAACTGCGATGCCTCAACGATTTTTGAAGCCATGCACCGCGGCCTGCAGGTGGAGTTTTTGCAGGACGCCACAGGTTCCTTGCCCTACGCCAACACGGCCGGCAGCGCAACGGCGGAAGAGATCCACCGCGTATTCAGCGTGGTGTTTCACACCACGTTTGCGGCCGTTGCCGCCACGGACCAATGGATCGACGCTGTGCAAGCAGGCCGTTCGCTGGAGAAGGGCAATATCCTTGCATCCAACCAGGCTGCGCTTGCCTTGAGATGACTTTCGGAAAGATCGGGGCAGCTTGCCCCTTTCCCACAAGGAAAGGCCGTCAGGCTTCGTCCATGAAACGCACCTTGACGCTTTTGCCCTTGACGCCGCCGTTGGCCAGCTTTTGCTGCGCCTGGCTGGCAATGGCGCGGTCCACTGCGACATAGGTTGAGAATTCATTGACGTTGATCTTGCCGACCTGCTCACGCGTGAAAGGCGGCACATTGCCGGCTTCGCCGGTCAACGCGCCCAGCACATCACCGGCGCGGATCTTCTCCTTGCGGCCGCCGACGATCTGCAGCGTGATCATGGGCGGCAGCAGCGGCTCGTTGCTGGCCGGCGTCAGCTCACTGAGCTTGTGCCATTCGGACTCGGCTTTCTGCAGCACCTCAATTTTCCCGACATAACCCATCTCGTCCATGCTGGCCAGGCTGATGGCCCAGCCTTCTTCGTCGGCGCGGCCGGTGCGGCCGATGCGGTGAATGTGCACCTCGGCGTCCGGCGTCACGTCCACATTGATGACCATCGCCAGTTGCGCAATATCCAGCCCGCGCGCGGCCACGTCGGTGGCCACCAGCACCGAACAGCTGCGGTTGGAAAATTGCACCAGCACCTGGTCGCGCTCACGCTGTTCGAGTTCGCCAAAGAGTGCCAACGCACTGAAGCCCTGCTCTTTCAAATAAGCGACCAACGCACGGCACTGCGACTTGGTATTGCAAAACGCCAGCGTGCTGGCCGGACGGAAGTGGCGCAGCACCTGCGCCACGGCGCCCAGGCGGGCTTCGTCATGGTCGCTGTCGGGCACCTGGTACCAGCGCTGCTGGATCTTGGTTTTTTCATGCTGCGCCTGCACCGTGATGGTTTGCGGCGCTTTCATGAACTGCTGGCTGATCTTGGCAATGCCTTCGGGGTAAGTGGCCGAAAACAGCAGGGTCTGCCGCTCTTTCGGGCACTGTTTGGCAACGGTCGCGATGTCGTCAAAAAAGCCCATGTCCAGCATGCGGTCGGCTTCGTCGAGCACCAGGGTGTTCATGGCTTCCAGGTTCAGGTTGCCGCGCGCCAGGTGGTCCATGATGCGGCCCGGCGTGCCGACAACAATGTGCGCACCGTTTTCCAGGCTGGCGGTCTGGTTGCGCAGCGGCACACCGCCGCACAGCACCACCACCTTGATGTTTTCCTCGGCCCGCGCCAGGCGACGGATTTCCGTGGCCACCTGGTCAGCCAGCTCACGCGTCGGGCACAGCACCATGGCCTGCACGGCAAAACGCCGCGCGTTGAGGTTGGCCAGCAGGGCCAGTGCAAAGGCTGCGGTTTTGCCGCTGCCGGTTTTCGCCTGGGCAATCAGGTCTTTGCCGAGCAGCGCCACCGGCAGGCTGGCCGCCTGGATAGGCGTCATGGACAGGTAGCCCAACTGCTGGAGGTTGGCCAGCACGTGGGCCGGCAGGGAGAGGCTGCTGAAATCGGAAGGGGCTGAGGAAGAAGAGGAAGAGGTCATCCCCCATTATCGGCGCCCGCCCCTCAGGCCCCTGCGGATTGCCCCCACTGACCGGTAGCTTGCAGCACCGGCGACAACACCGCAAGCCCCCAGCGCAGAGGCAGCGATGCCTCTACCCTTTTCATGGACAGCACCCTGAAACGCAGCAGACGCTGAGCGCCGGAAAAAGCTTCCAGCTCGGCACCTTCCCAAATAATTTCGGCATGCACGGCCAGGTACAGCAGGTCACCGCTGGCAAAGTCGATGAACAGCAAACCGGCGCGCGGGTTGAGCGCAATATTGCCGAGGGTATTGAAGAAAAAATTGCCCAGAAAATCCGGCATGGTGAGCGTGCCATCTTTGTCCACCCGCACAAAACCAGGCTTGCCACCACGGTGCGACACGTCCACCCCACCCGCCCGGCCGGCCTGTGCATCGTCTCCGGCATAGGCCGTGGCAATAAACAGGGTGTCGGCTGCGGCCACCATGCGGCGCGCGGCTGCATCGAGGTGTGTGGCCGCATGCACGGCGGGGCGAGCGGTTGGCGGACTTTCCACATACACCGCCTCGCGCGCCTGGATGTATTTGGGACAGTTGCCAAAACTCTGGCTGAGCTCCACCGTGAACCCCGCTGCACTCACCTCGCGCAGCACGCCGTTCATGCGGTTGCGCCGCCGAGTCTGCGGCTCAATGCCCAGCAAACCGATGGGCGCACCATCGGCCAGCGTGCGCTTCAGGGGATCGCCTTCCAGCGGCTGCGCCCGCACCACGAGGTGCTGCGCATCAGGGGAGCGAATGAAGCCGGGCGGCTGCGCCAGCACCGAGGCCCAGGGCTGGCCATCGGCATCCACCGTGCCGGCAATCAGAAAAGGCAGCTGTTCAAAAAAGGCGCGATGCTGGTCGGGCATGAAGTCGCGAATCACCTGCGGGCCTATCTGTGCCAGCCGCTCCTGCACGCCCAGGCGCGCCTGCACGGCGCGTTCGCCTTCGTGAAATGCGGGCGGGGTCATGCCGCCAGCCCGATCGGGGTTCTGACCATGGGCACAAAACGCGGCAGCGCCTCGATGCGGGCCAGCCAGGCGCGCAGTGCCGGATAAGCTTTGAGCGACACATTGCCTTCGGGCGCGTGCGCCACATAGCTGTAGTTGGCAATGTCGGCCAGGGTGGGCGTGCCGCCCGCCAGAAAGAGGGACTGGCCCAGCTGCTGCTCCATCACCTCGAACAGGGCATGGGCGCGCGTTATCGCCTCAAGGTTGTCCGGCCGCTTGAACAGCTGGGTCACACGCGCTGCCGCCGGGCCGAAAGCAAGCTGGCCCGCAGCCACCGACAACCAGCGCTGCACGGCCGCAGCGGCCAACGGCTCTTGCGGCAACCATTGCCCGGGCCGCTCTGCGTAACGCCCGGCCAGATACACCAGGATGGCATTGGCATCGGCCAGCATGCACTCGCCGTCCTGGATCACCGGCACCTGGCCGAAGGCATTCATGCTCAGGAAGGCGGGCGTCTTGTGCGCGCCGGTGGCCAGGTCTACCTCGACCGCTTCCATCGGCAGGCCGAGCAGGGACAAAAACAGCTCGACCCGGTGGCAATGGCCGGACAGCGCGTAGCGGTACAGGCGGATGGGTTGGGCCGGAGCGGATGGGGTGGAGAGTGTGGCTGCATGCATGGAAATCTTTCAGGAAGTGGACAGGAAGTGAAGGAATGAGCGTTATTCTGTTTGATCCGTTTGAATGAATAAATGGAGAAAAATGGATTTGACTGCTCCGATAATCGGATGAATTAACATGCGGGCCATGGACAAACTCCGCGCCATGCAGGCCTTTATTCATATTGCCGACGAGGGCAGCCTGACGGCGGCGGCACGCGTCATGGACTCGTCATTGCCAGCCATGGTGCGCACGCTCGCCGCTTTCGAAGCGCAACTGGGCGTGCGCCTGTTCAACCGCAGCACGCGCCGCATTTCACTGACCGAGGAGGGCCGGCGCCACCTGGAAAGTTGCCGCCAATTGCTGGCCACGCTGGAAGACGCCGAGGCGGCGCTGACCGCCGACGCCGGCGAGCCGGCCGGCCACCTGACCATCACCGCACCCATGCTGTTCGGCCAGATGCATGTGGCGCCCGCGGTGACGCGTTTTGTGCAGAAGTACGACAAGATGCGCTGCAGCATGGTGCTGCTGGACCGCGTGGTGAACCTGCTGGAAGAAGGCATCGACGTGGGCATACGCATAGGCGCGCTGGACGATTCCAGTCTGGTGGCGCAGCCCGTGGGCCAGATACGGCGCATGGTGGTGGCCAGCCCGGCCTGGCTGCGCCGGCACGGCGTGCCCCGGCACCCCAGGGACCTGCTCAAGCTGAACTGCGTGCGCGTCACCGATCACGCCACTACTTGGGGCCCCTTCAACGACAAGGGCCGGCAACTGCGCCTGGCCGTCAGCGGCAACCTGGCGTTCAACCAGATTGCGCCGGCGGTGGAGGCCTGCGCAGCCGGTGCCGGCTTGGGCATGTTTTTCTCGTACCAGGTGGCGCCCTTCCTGGAAAGCCGGCATCTGCGTTGCGTGCTGGAAGATTTCGAACCACCGCCCCGCCCCATCCACGTGGTCTACCCGCACGCACGTTTGTTACCCAAACGCACCCGGGTGTTCATCGAATGGATCAAGGAGGAGCTCCGGCCTTTCCAGGGCTGAAGCCCGCTTTTTATACGAAAAAGGCCTACAGCCCTTTACCTGCAGGCACAAGCGGCTACCTTTTTAATAGCTAATGCAAGGCGCCGCTCATGCCTCGAAGCTGTAAAAATGCTGCGGGTTGTGCACCAGCAACGCTTCGAGCGCCGGCAAGGTCGGCGCGATCATCGCCAGCAGGTCCACCAGTTGGCCGTCGTCGGGCACATGGTGGTGGTTGGGGTGCGGCCAGTCGGTGCCCCAGAAGCAGCGCTCCGGAAACTCCTGCAGCAGGCGGCGCGCCAGTGCCACGCCTTCGGCGTACGGGGCAGCCGGGGACACACGGTCCACCCCGCTGAGCTTCACATGAAAACGCGGATCTTCCAGCAGCGCGCACAGCGCACGGAAATCGGCATGGTTTTCGCCCAGCGTGGCGTCCAGCCGCGCCATGTGGTCAATCACCACCGGCACGGCCGATTGCCTGAGCACCGGCGCCAGCTCGTGGATCAGGCTGCCGTCGAAATGCACTTGCAGGTGCAGGCCCAACGGCGCCAGGCGCTGCGTCAGCGCCACCACCTGCTGCACGCTGGCGCCCTGGCCCAGGGGTGGCATGAAGTTGAAGCGCACACCGCGAAAGCCGGCGGCCCGCAGGCGCTGCAGTTCGGCATCGCTCACATCATGCGGCACCAGTGCCACGCCAAGGTAACGGCCACCGCCCGCGCGTATTGCGTCCTCGACCACGGTGTTGTCAAAACCATGCACCAGCGACTGCACGATCACGCAGCGCGTGATGCCCAGCTGCCGATGCAGCGCAAACAGCGTTTCCTTGGGCGCATCGGCCGGCGTAATGGCACTGTCGGGGGAAAAGGGAAAAATCGCAGCCGGGCCGAACACATGCACATGGGCATCGCAGGCACCGGGCGGCAGCACCAGCCGGGTTGCGGACGGCTGGCGCATGTACGTGAGAACAGCTTTGGACATGCGCTTATTCTGGTCCCGAACGGCCGGTTTTATCCAGTACCTCAACCAATGGCAGCTATGTCGGCGTAGCCGCCAGCATGGGCCGGCCAGCGCACTGCTTAGCATTAAATCCGCCTTAGCCCTTATCCAACGGGCGAAAGCAGCTATCATTTTTATAACAAAACCCTGCACAATACGGGTTCAAGCCACCAGGGCCTGTTCACACTATTTATGCAAGATGCGTTGCGAGTCAAAAAGGTCATGCGCGAGGCGAA
>NZ_JBDTTH010000077.1:0-20609 GCF_039930745.1 Polaromonas sp.
TGGTTGAGCCCCCCGAGCGCATCAATGCGTTCCAGCAGTTCATCCAGCACGCCGCGAACAACCTGCTGCATTTCACCATTTTTGCGGCCATACAGCCCGGCAAAGTTGGTGACCCCGCCGGCCGTGCCCATGCCGCCCAGAAACCCGTAGCGCTCCACCAGCAGGGTGCGCGCGCCACGCCGGGCGGCACTGACACTGGCCGCCAGTCCGGCCGGCCCGCCGCCGATCACGACGACATCGAACTCGCCGTATACAGGCAATGCGCGGGACGGCTCGGTGATGGGGTTGAAGTTGGGGAAGGTCGCCATGGGACGTCAGCAGTTACGCGAAGTGAACCATCGCAGGAGCGCTTTTCTTTTCAAGCCGGGGCCGCGGAACCGGCTTTGCCGGCCCGCAGGCGCAGCCGCCCCCTCGGGGACAGGAGCTGCACCAAGTGAGCGACCGTTGGGGCTCATTCAATTTTTATCCCACGCATCGCGATGATGCCGCCCATGATGGCGGTTTCATTGCGAATGCGGCTGGTCAGGCCTTCCGGCGACGTGCCAACCGCCTGCCAGCCCTGGTTGAACAGTTTCTGGCGGGTGTCGTTGTCGCGGATGATGCGGGGCACTTCCTGGGCGAGGCGGGTCTGCGCTGCCTTGGACAATCTGGCCGGGCCGACCAAGGCGGTCCACACTTCCAGGTTGAAGTTGCGCACTTCCGCTTCGGCCAGCGACGGGATTTCACTTGCCAGCGCACTGCGCCCGGCGGTCAGGCCGATGGCCTTGAGCTTGCCGGCGCGGATTTGCGGCAGCGCGATGCCGGGTGGCACCAGCGCCATCTGGATCTGGCCACCGAGCAGTGCGGTGACGACCTGCGGGTTGCCCTGGTAGGGAATATGCACCGCAGCGAGGTTGCCGGCGCTGGACTTGAGCAGTTCCATGCCCAGATGGCCGACCGAGCCGTTGCCCACCGAACCGTAGTTCCACTTGTCGCCGCCGTTGCGGGCTGCCAGGAAGAAGGCGTTGCCCGATGGCTGGTTCACCGGGGTCACCAGCACCAGGGGCGCGGTGGTCAGCAGCGAGATGTGTGCGAAGTCCTTGGCCGGGTCATAGGGCAGCTTGGAATACAGCATCTTGGCCGAGGTCAGGTTGCCGTTGATCACAACGCCCAGCGTGTGGTCGTCGGTGGCTTTGGAAACCAGGTCAGCGGCAATGTTGCCCGAGGCACCGGGACGGTTTTCAACAATGACCGGCTGGCCCAGCGCGCGGGACAGGGGCTCGGCCAGCGTGCGGGCAGCCATGTCGGGCGTGGAGCCGCCGGGGAAACCCACAAGCAGTTTGACGGGCCGGGTGGGCCAGTTCGTGACCACCGGTGCGGCTTCTTTTGCAGCCGATGGTTTCGGTGCCTTTTGGGCTGTAGCCAGCATGGGTAGGGCGAGTACAGCTATCAGAAGCGTAGCGCGTTTGAAAACTTTCATGCGATTCTCCAAAATTGAAAGGGCTTATTTGAACAGCTTTGTGGGCTCGATTCCGTCGTACATCCATTGAAGGCCAGCAAAACCCGCGCTTTCGTTGCCGCTTTGAAACAGCTGGTTGCGCAGCTCGCGCTGAACGCCGGCAGCGTGATAGATATCGCCATAAAAACGCGCAGTCAGTTGCACCCTGCCGGTGCGCAGATATCTGGCCCGCTGGTATTCCTGGAAAGCCAGCGGCACATCACCGCGCGTAAAGCGCAAGGCTTCGCGCAGCACCACCGCGTCTTCAATGGCCTGCCCTGCGCCCTGGGCCAGGTACTGCAGCATCGGGTGGGCTGCATCGCCGAGCAGCGTGACGCGCCGGTCGGTCCAGGTGCTCACCGGCTCACGGTCGCACAGCACCCACATCTTCCAGGTTTGTATTTTGGCCAGCAGTTCGCGTACCTGCGGACAGGCGTTGCTGAAACGCTCCGTCAGCTCTGCCGTATCGCCAAACGTGTTCCAGCCTTCGTCGTACTTGCTGCTGTGAAATACCGCCACCAGGTTGAACAGCTCGCCGCGGCGCAGTGGGTAATGCACCAGATGGGTTTTTTCGCCGCCCCAGAGCAGCACGTCGTCGCTCCACAAATGGGCGGGCACCTCTTCGCGCTTCAGGACGGCGCGGTAGGCAATGTGGCCGGACACCCGCGGCTTGCCGTCGCCGACCACTGTTTCGCGCACCTTGCTCCACAGTCCGTCAGCGCCAATCAGCGCCGAACCCGGCAGCGTTTCGCCGCTGGCCAGGTGAACGCGCACCTCGTTTGCCGTCTGCTCGAACGACTCGAGCCTGGCCTGGATGCGCAGCGTGATGTTGGGCAAGGCCTGGCAAGCCTCGAGAAACACCTGATGCAGGTCGGCGCGATAAATCACGCCATAGGGGAAGCCGTAGGTGGCGCGGGCCATGTCGCCCAGCGGCACGCGCACAACTTTTTCGCCGGTGCGCACATCGTTCATGCCCATGCCAGGCGGGAAAAACGACACTTTGCTGACCACATCGGTCAGGCCCAGCCAGGCGAACATGCGGAAAATGTTCGGACCAAGCTGGATGCCGGCACCGATTTCACCGAAGTTCGCGGCCTGCTCCAGCACCGTCACGGCGTGGCCGTCCCGCGCCAGCACCAGGGCAGTGGCCAGGCCGCCTATGCCGCCGCCGGCGATGAGGATGGGGTGGGGAGATGTCACGATTGTTCAGGGTCTGCAGAAAAAGGTTTCTGCCAGATGATAAGTGTACTTATCATTGGCCGCTATGGGTCATGGTGAATACCCTGAACTTGGGGGAGCGCTGAACAAACCCCCTGCAGCCCGCCCGATCCGGCTGCCGCACCTCCGCAAGGACCTGTTCAGCGCTCCCTTAAACTCCGGCCATGCCAAAAAGCTTTAATTTCAGCGAGGCCCCCGGGCACCAGATCCGGCGCGCCCACCAGTTGTCGATTGCGCTCTTCATGGAGGAGACGGCCGAATTCGACGTGACGCCGGTGCAGTTCGCCATCTTGAACGCCTTGATGGACGACCCCGGCGAAGACCAGGTCACGCTGTCGGGCAGGGTGGCATTTGATGCGGCGACCTCCGGCTCGGTGATTGGCCGGCTGGAATCCAAAGGCTGGGTGCGGCGTCAGGCGGACCCGGCGGACAAGCGGCGCAAGCTGCTGTGGGTCACGCCCGAAGGCGAGAAAGTAGCCCTGGAAATGAAGCGGGCCGTCAGCAAGGTCCAGTCGCGCCTGCTTGGGCCGCTGAAGGCCAGCGAGCGCAAGCAGCTTGGCGCACTGCTCGGCAAGCTGATTGCCGGCCACGAGGACATGGCCTGAGCCTGGCCGGCCCGCTTCTGGTTTTATGCCGATTTGGCCAGCAAGGTGAAGTGTTCCACCACCGGCGGGCTGGCAAAAAACGGCCCGACAATGGCGCGCCACTGGGCAAACGCCGGTGATTCGCGGAAACCCACGGTGTGGTCTTCCAGCGTGTCCCAGAAAATCTGCAGGATGTAGCGCTCCGGGTTTTCTATCCCCTTGTTGACCTTGAAGCCCTGGAAGCCTTTGGCGTTCTGGATGACGGTGCCCAGCCCGCGCTGGATGGCTTCGTCAAAGGCGGCTTGCTGGCCGGGAGCAATGCGGATGTCGGCGAGTTCGAGAATCATGGTTGTCCTGTGCTTGATGGAATAAGGCCGTCAGTATTGGCTGGCAGGCAACTCTACCGTCAAACCGTCCAGCGCGGCAGTCAGGCGGATCTGGCAACTGAGCCGGCTGGCGGGCAGCGCTGATACGGCGGTAAAGGCCAGCATGGCCAACTCTTCGCCGTCGGCTGCTGGTAACTGGCTGGAAAACGGCTCGCACACCATCACATGGCAGGTGGCGCAGGTGAGCAGGCCGCCGCAGTCGGCGGCGATGCCTTCAATGCCGGCAGCCACGGCCGCCTCCATCAGGCTTTGGCCAATTTTGCTTTTAGCCCTTATGGGCTGTGCGCTACCAGCTATGAAATTAATAGTAATCATGAGAACTTGTTTGCTTCAAATGCGGCTGAAATATTCGCGCCGCTGCCAGTCATCCTTGTCTTCGGCCTGTTCGTGGCGCATGATCTCCGCCTGCTTGATGCGTGTGAAGTAGTTGATGAAGGTTTCGCCGAACGCCTGCACCAGCACCGGGTCGGCTTGCAGCGCCGCCAACGCTTCCCCCAGGCTCGTCGGAATGCGCATGCCGGCCTCGCCGTAAGGAGCATCTGTGGCCACGGGTGCCTTGAGGCTGCGCCGGATGCCGTCCAGCCCGGCGTAAATCTGGGAGGCCAGGTACAGATAGGGATTGGCCGCCGGCTCGCCGATGCGGTTTTCAATCCGCGTGGCCTTGTCCTGGCACTGGCCCACCACGCGCAGCATGGCGCCGCGGTTGTCCCGGCCCCACAACACAGACTGGGGAGCCAGCGCATTCGGCCTAAAGCGGCCAAAGCCGTTGATGGTTGGCGTGCAAAACACCGTCATTCCGCGCGCGTGCTCAAGCAGACCCGCCAAATAGTGTTCCCCGAGCGGTGAGAGCGTGTATTGCGCGTCGGTGGCCTGCGTGCCTGCTGCTGGCGCTTCGCGCTGGAACAGGTTGGCGCCGGTCTGCAGGTCCACCAGCGACTGGTGCAGGTGCCAGCCGCTGGACATGATGTTCGGAAAGGGCGGACGGCACATGAAGGTGGCGTGGTAGCCGGCGCGGCGCAGCGCCTGCTTGACTGCGCTGCGAAACAGCACCATGTTGTCGGCGGCCGTCAGCGCATCGGTCGCGTCGAAAACGGCTTCCACCTGGCTGGGGCCAAGTTCGATTTCCAGCGACTGCAAGGGCAGGCCCAGCACTTGTGCCGTGCGCTGCACGATGCGCAGCGGCTCTTCAGCCATGTCAAAGCAGTTCTCGGCCAGCAGGTTGTAGCCGGGGTGGATCATGGCGACCTGAGGCGGCAAGCCGGGCCAGGCGGCCTGCTCCGGATCAAGCTGGTCTCTGGCTCCGTCGTCGGTAATGCGGTAGATGTGAAATTCGATTTCCAGCCCGCACTTCATGCCGTAACCGGCTTCGGCAAGTTGCGCCAGCGCACGTTGCAAGATGCGCCGCGTGTCCAGCTCGACCGGCGAGCCGTCCTGCATCCATGGCTGGGCCTGGACCCAGCCGATGCCTGGTGCCCAGGGCAGTTCCTTGAAGCTGGCCGGGTCTGCCAGCAACAGCAGATTGCTCGCAAATTCAAAACCCGGCAACCCGGCCGCACCACCCGCCTCGAACACTTTGAAGGCCGTGCGGTCCGATGTGTCCTTGAGCAGCAAGGTGCTCACCATGCCCACGCCGTCCTGCATCGCCTGAGCCGCCGCAGAGGCGACCAGGGTCTTGCCGCGCAAGGCGCCATGCAGATCGCACCAGGCAAAACGCACCAGCTCGATGCCGCTGGCGTCTATCCGTTGTGCGGTGTGCTTCAGGGCGCTTCGGCGCGCAGCGTCATGAATGCCGCATTGTTCGGCGAAGCTGCTCATGCGCTCGCAACCTGCTTCGTGTCCTTCGTTTTCCAGGGTGCGTTCTCCTGCTTGGCCCGAGCCTGTGCCTGCCACCAGGCCGGCCATTCTCCCGCCGGCGCAATACCGTCCATTGTGTCCGGGCCACGCATCAGGTCAGCTTGCGCGGGGTCAGCAATGCCCGGCGCCACACCGCCTTCCTGCACGGTCGCAATGGCCTTGATCAGCATGCGGCGGTTGGCCATGATGACCTTGTCGCTGGTACCCAGGTGCTCACGCGTGCGGTCCTGGATCGCGCCCATGCTTTCCACCGCCCACTGGTCGTGCACGTTGATGTCTTCCTCGCCCATGCCCAGGTAGGTCTGCGTGCGCTGCTCCTTGGCATTGAAGCCCCAGTTGTTGTGGCGCCCGGCGTTCGGAATGTAGTCGGGCAGCGAGATGAACTGCTGGCGTTGCGCGCGCATGCTCTCCTTGTCCAGCGGGCCGGCAAAACTTGTGAAAAACGAATACCAATAAGTGTGGGTGTCGTCCACCGGCAGATGCATCTGCGTGATGGTCATGGTTTCCGACAGTGGAATCACAAACGTGGCCGGAAAAATGGCGTTGGTCACACGCACATGCGTGAGCTTGTCATTCATGGGCCGCAGCGCCGTGAGCTGCATGCCCCAGGGCTTGTTCTCGAAGCTGATCTCGGGCTGCGCAAACTCGCGCATGATGCGCGTCATTGACCACTGCTCGCCGTCGATGGCACCGGCACTGGCGCTGCGGAATTGCTTGCCGGCTGCGTTCTGGCCGATGTCTTCCAACGCCTCGTCCTGCAGGAAGCGATGCAAAAAGGACGGGTGAGCCGGATCGATGCCGACCTCGAAAGCCTGCAGCCAGTTGGCATGCCACAGCCCCTTGAAGGCGAAGCTGTGGGTGGCTGGTGCGCTGAAGCAGTCAAAAGCGGGGAAGGGCGGCGGGGTCGAACCTTCCGGGCCCAGCCAGACGAAAAGCACGCCGCTTTTCTCAAGCACCGGGTAGCTGCGCTGCTTCACGCGCTCACACAGCTTGCTGCCCGCAGGCTCGGCCGGCGTCTCCAGGCACTGGCCCCGCACATCGAACTTCCAGCCGTGGAAAGGGCAACGCAGGCCGTCGCCCTCGGCGCGGCCAAAAGACAGGTCGGCGCCCCGGTGCGGGCAGTCGCGGTCCAGCAAGCCGTAGTTGCCTGCGTCGTCTCTGAAGAGAACGAAATCCTGGCCCAGAAGACGCACGGCCTTGACCGGGCGTTTTTCCATGCGTGGGTCGAGCGCGGCGTTGAATTCATCAACCAGCGCTGCAGGTTGCCAGTAACTGCGCAGCAAGGCGCCACAGGGTGTGCCGGGGCCAATCCGGGTGATCAGGTCGTTCTGTTCTGCGTTCATGCTTGGTTCTGCCTAAAACGGTATACCGAAAATTAAATTCAGTGTACATTTCTAGCCATGAGCTTGCAAGAGACGGTGTTAATTCAATTGCGGGACCTGATCCTGCGCGGTGAATTTGAGCCCGGCCAGCGCCTGGCCGAGCAGCAACTGGCCGAGCGCTTGGGTGCTTCCCGCACCCCTGTGCGTTCAGCGCTGGTCACGCTGGAACAGGAGGGGTTGGTCGAAGCCAACGACACCGGCAAATTCCTGGTGCGCCAGTTCACGCCGCGCGAGGTGGCCGATGCGATTGCCGTGCGCGGTCATCTGGAAGGCATGGCGGCGCGCCTGGTGGCTGAGCATGGCGTGTCACGTCAGTTGCAGGCAGACCTGCAGGCCTGCCTTGATGAAGGCGACGGCGTTCTTGCGGCCAATCCACTGACTTACGAAAGCTACGCGGCCTACGCAGTCATGAACGACCGTTTTCATGCGCTGGTGCTGGAGGCCTGTGGCAACCGCGCCTTGCAGCGCGCTGTGACGCTCAATGACAAATTGCCGTTTGCGCCCGCTTCTGCCATGCTGCCCATGCAGGGCACCGTCACGCTTGACCGCGACTGGATGCTTTACGCCCACCGCCAGCACCACATGTTGTTCGCCGCGCTCAAAGCGGGCGAGGGTGCACGTGCGCAGGCGCTGGCCATCGAACATACCGAGGTAGCCCAGATGAACATGCGCATGGCGCTGGAGCGCCGGGCAGAAACCGAACGTGTATTGCCCGCGATTCGCCTGGTGGTGGGGCGTTGACCACCAACGTAGTGAGTTTTACGGCCGCCGGCGTACGCCGCGGCTTTTTTGCCGCCCAAGTGCTCGCGCCCGGGGTGATTCTTTATGCGATGGTGTTCGGCGTACTGGCCAGCGAGCGTGGCATGTCGTGGCTGCAGGCCATGCTGATGAGCGCTGCCGTCTATTCAGGCAGCGCACAACTGGCGGCGCTGCAGGGCTGGACGGCGACGGCCGTGGTCACGCCAGTCATCGTCACCATCCTGGTCATGAACGCACGTTATGTGCTGTATGGCGCGGCCATACAGCCCTGGCTGGCCGGCTTGCCGCGCCACCAGAGCTGGGGGTCGCTGTTTTTCCTGGGCGACGGCAGCTGGGCCATGGCCATGCGCGAGTACGAAACCGGCTACCGCGACGCGGGATATGTGCTCGGCTCCGGCGTGGCGATGTTTGTGCCGTGGCTGGGCGGCACGCTGGTGGGCCATCTGCTGGCCGGCAATGTTCCTAACCCCGCTGCATTCGGGCTGGACTTCATGCTGGTGGCTTTTGCCGCGGCCATCGGCATGGTGCTGTGGCGCGGCAAGTCAGATTGGTGGCCCGCTGTTGCCGCGGGCCTGGTGGCGCTGCTGCTGCACCGGCTGCTGCCGGGCGCATGGTACATCGTGGGGGCAGGGCTTGCAGGCGGCCTGGTGGGGGCATGGCGCCATGGCCGTTGAAAGCACTTTTCTGCTGGCGCTGGCCGGCATGGCGCTTGCCTCGTTCGCCTGCCGCATCAGCGGCTTTTTGCTCATGGGTTATGTGCGCATCACACCGCGGGTTGAATCTGCGCTCAAGGCCATTCCCCTGTCGGTGATGGTCGGCATCGTGACGCCGGCCGCCACCTCCGGCAAGCTGCCCGAGCTGCTGGCCTTGCTGGCGGTGGGGCTGGTGATGAAGCTGGTGCGCAATGACCTGGCGGCCGCGGTGGCGGGGGCTGCCACGGTGGCCGTTGCGCGATGGGCCTTGGCCTGAATACCTAGTCTTTGGCGACCTGCAGCACCAGCTTGCCGAAGTTCTCGCCATTGAAAAGCTTGAGCAGGGTTTCGGGGAAGTTCTCGATGCCGTCCACTACATCTTCCTTGCTCTTCATCTTGCCTTCCTTCAGGTAGGCTGCCATCTCGGCAATCGCTTGCGGGTAGCGGTCGGCATAGTCGAACACCACAATGCCTTCCATGCGCGCGCGGTTGACCAGCAGCGAGAGGTAGTTGGCCGGGCCCTTGACCGGCGTGGTGTTGTTGTACTGGCTAATCGCGCCGCAGAT
Source organism: Polaromonas sp. (assembly GCF_039930745.1). Taxonomy (GTDB): domain Bacteria; phylum Pseudomonadota; class Gammaproteobacteria; order Burkholderiales; family Burkholderiaceae_C; genus Polaromonas. The sequence continues at coordinate 8,919 of NZ_JBDTTH010000077.1, forward strand.
GATGATGCGAGCGCCGCGCGTGATGCGTGTCAGCACGGCGTCGAGAATGTCGCCGCCCACGTTGTCGAAGTAAATGTCCACGCCCTTGGGGCAGTGTTCTTTCAGCCCGGCCTTCACGTCGCCGGACTTGTAGTCGATGCAGGCGTCAAACCCGAGTTCCTTCACAACCCAGTCGCACTTGGCCTTGCCGCCGGCAATGCCCACCACGCGGCAGCCCTTGAGTTTGGCGATCTGGCCAACCGTCTGGCCGACCGCACCAGCCGCGCCGGAAACCACCACGGTTTCACCGGCCTTGGGCTGGCCGACATCTATCAGGCCGAAGTAGCCGGTCATGCCAGGCATGCCCAGCACATTGAGCCAGGAGGTCAGGCCCATGCGCGGGTCAATCTTGAACATGCCGCTGCGTTTGATCTGGGCTTCGGGAATCAGGCAGTACTCCTGCACGTCCAGCCCTGCGTTGACATAGTCGCCCACCACAAAGGCGGGGTTGTTGGAAGCGATCACCGTGCCGACACCGCCGGCACGCATGACGGCACCGATTTCAACCGGCGGGATATAACTTTTGCCTTCATTCATCCAGCCGCGCATGGCTGGGTCTAGCGAAAGGCTCAGGGTCTTGACCAGCACGCCGCCTGGGCCGGGTTCGGCCACTGGCTCGGTGGTGAAGCTCCAGTTGTCACGTGTGGGCAGGCCGACGGGGCGGCTGGCCAGGCGAACCTGGTGGTTGGTCAATGCTGTGATGGCGGTCATGAGGGCTCCGGGAAGTGGCTGGCAGTCAAAAGGCGATGTTAGTGGCGCCCCGCCCGCGTGTCAGTCGCGCAGGCGATTGCGAAGCCTGCTACATGCGTTCGCTCAATCAGGCAGGGCAGTTGGAAGCGACAGAAAATGCGCGATGGCCGGGTGATGGTTTATGCTTTATCTGATGAAACTCCACAATTATTTCCGCTCTTCGGCCTCTTTCCGGGTGCGTATCGCGCTGGAGCTCAAAGGCCTGAGTTATGAGTACGTCGCCGTTCATATCGCCAAGGGCGAGCACAAGAAGCCACCTTATGCCGAGTTATCGGCCGACACCCTGGTGCCCATGCTGGAAGTCGATGGCGAAAAGCTGTCGCAATCCATGGCCATCATTGAATATCTCGATGAAAAGCACCCGGCACCGGCGCTGCTGCCGGCCGACGCGTTGGGCCGCGCCAAGGTGCGCGCGCTGGCGCAGTCCATTGCCTGCGAGATCCACCCCATCAACAACCTGCGTGTGCTCAAGTACCTGGTGCGGGAACTCAAAGTGGATGAAGAGGCCAAAAACACTTGGTACCGCCATTGGTGCCGTGAAGGGCTGGAGGCTTTGGAGCGCCAGTTGAACCAGCTCCCGCCATCGACCTATTGCTATGGCAACACACCTACGCTGGCCGACTGCTGTCTGGTGCCGCAGATCTTCAATGCGAAGCGTTTTGACGTGAACTTTGACGGCTTGCCCCGTACCATGGCTGCCTTCGACGCCTGCATGGCGCTGCCTGCATTCCAGAAAGCCCAGCCTTCGTCCTGCCCCGACAACGAAGCTTGAGCACGACTTGCACCCGGACTGGCTGACTCCCGACTGGCCCGCGCCGCCCGGTGTGCGTGCGCTGTTCACCACGCGTGCTGGCGGCACGTCGGCGGTGCCGTACGACAGCATGAATCTGGGCGACCACGTGGGTGATGCGCCGGAGCGAGTGGCGGCCAACCGCGCTTTGCTGGGCCAGTCCATGGGAGCCACCCCGGTTTTCCTGCAGCAGGTACATGGCACCGCCGTGCTGGATATTGGCCCCGACACCGCGCATGGCCAGCCGGCAGACGCCGCCACGACCAGCCAGCGCGGCGTGGCCTGCACCATCATGGTGGCCGACTGCCTGCCAGTGCTGTTCAGCACCACGGATGGCGCTGTGATCGCCGCTGCCCACGCCGGCTGGCGCGGGCTGGCCGGAATGCAAGGCAAAGGCATTCTCGAAGCAACTTATGAGTGTTTTAAGGATCTAGCCCTTATGGGGCGGGCGCAACCAGCTATAAATACCATAGCGTGGCTGGGCCCGTGCATCGGGCCTGCTGCGTTTGAAGTGGGGGTAGAGGTGAGGGCGGCCTTCGTCGATGGCGATCAGCGAGCGGAAGACTGCTTCAAACCCCTGGCTTCGGACAAGTATCTGGCCGACCTGGCCGGTCTGGCCCGCCTGCGTCTTCAAGCGATGGGCATCACGCAGATTTACGGCAACGACAGCAGTACGCCCTGGTGCACGGTGGGCAATGCCTCAAGGTTCTTTTCGCACCGGCGCGACGCCGGTATCGCCGGCAACGGCTTCCACACCACCGGCCGCATGGCGGCCTGCATCTGGCGCGAGTGATTCCGCTTCGAATGCGTCGGGTGCAAGCGCCGCAGCCTCGGCCGCTTCACGTGCCTTGATGGCCTTGCGCCTGGCCGGCGCACCCATCAGGTAAACCACCAATGCCACAGGCCCCACGCCGTAGAGTACAAAGGTGATCAGCGCCCCCAGCAAGGTACCCGTCGGATGGGTGGCTTCGGCCACACTCATCATGAGCACCACGTACATCCAGGCGATGACAATCAAATACATAAAACTTTGCGCTGCGTCACGGGTTGGGAAAGGTTTTCCACGATACTAGGCAAGACCTGCTGCGGGTATAAAAGCTCCATCCAGACCGAACAACAAGAGACTGCGGATACCCGGGAAGACAAGCATGAATTCTGACGCAAACCTGGCGCAAGCAGCCCAACAGATGCAAGAGACCTTTGCACAGGGCCTCCAGCAGGTCATGGGCGTCATGGCAGGTGCCGGCCTGGGTGCCGCGCCCGGTTTCCCGCCGCTGGCCATGCCGGCGCTGACGGCCCCGCCGCCCCTGCAACTGGACCCCGCCAAACTCATTGAAATCCAGCAGTCTTACCTGAAAGACATCACCGCGCTATGGAACAGCGGCCTGCAAGCTGGCGCTTCTGTTGCTGGTGTGCCGTCTGACCGTCGCTTTGCCAACGAAGCCTGGAGCAGCAACCCGGTGGCCCAGTTTGCCGCTTCGGCTTACCTGCTCAACGCCCGCACCCTGATGGGCCTGGCCGACGCGGTGGAGGGCGACGAGAAAACCAAAGCCCGCCTGCGTTTTGCGGTTGAGCAGGCCATGGCCGCCACGGCGCCCAGCAACTTCCTGGCGCTGAATGCCGAAGCGCAGAAAAAAGCCATCGAAACCCAGGGCGAAAGCATTGCTCAGGGCCTGACCAACCTGCTGCATGACATGAAGCAGGGCCATGTGTCCATGACGGACGAAAGGGTTTTCGAAGTCGGCAAAAACGTTGCCACCACCGAAGGCGCCGTGGTTTTTGAAAATGAGTTTTTCCAGCTGCTCGAATACAAGCCGCTGACCGCCAAAGTGCACGAGCGGCCTTTCCTGCTGGTGCCGCCCTGTATCAACAAGTTCTACATTCTTGATCTGCAGCCCGAGAACTCGCTGATCCGCTACGCCGTGGCCCAGGGCCACCGCACCTTCGTGGTCAGCTGGCGCAACCCCGACGAGTCCATGGCCGGCAAGACCTGGGATGACTACATTGAGCATGCAGTCCTCAAGGCCATCGAAGTCACGCAGGAAATCACCGGCGCGAAAACCATCAATGCCTTGGGCTTTTGCGTGGGCGGCACCATGCTGGGCACGGCGCTGGCGGTGTTGGCCGCGCGCGGCGAAAAGCCGGTGGCCAGCGCCACTTTTCTGACCTCCTTCCTCGATTTCAGCGACACCGGCATCCTGGACATCTTCATCGACGAACAGTCCGTCAAGTTCCGTGAGACACAGATGGGCCAGGGCGGCCTGCTCAAGGGGCAAGACCTCGCGTCCACCTTCAGCTTCCTGCGCCCGAACGACCTGGTCTGGAACTACGTCGTCGGCAACTACCTCAAGGGTGAAACGCCGCCGCCGTTTGACCTGCTTTACTGGAACAGCGACTCCACCAATCTGCCGGGCCCGTTTTACGCCTGGTACCTGCGCAACACCTATTTTGAAAACAACCTGTGCAAGCCCGGCAAGCTGACGGTGTGCGGCGAAAAGATTGACCTGCGCAAGCTGGACCTGCCGGTCTACATCTACGGCTCGCGCGAAGACCACATTGTTCCCGTCGGCGGGGCCTACGCTTCCACCCAGGTGTTGCCCGGCAAGAAGCGTTTTGTCATGGGCGCGTCGGGCCACATCGCCGGCGTCATCAATCCGCCTGCCAAGAAAAAGCGCAGCTACTGGACCAACACCAAACTGCCGCAGGGCAAGTTCCCCGCCAGCCAGGCCGAGTGGCTCAAGGGCGCCACCGAGCACCCCGGCAGCTGGTGGACAGACTGGTCGGACTGGCTCCAAAGCCATGCGGGCAAGCAAATTGCTGCGCCCAAAACCTATGGCAGCCGCAAGTACAAGGTCATCGAGCCGGCACCCGGCCGCTACGTCAAGGCCAAGGCCTGAATGGAAAACGTTGTCATCCCGGGCTTGACCCGGGATCCATGCCGCGGATGAAGCAGCGCACCGACATGGATTGCGGGTCAAGCCCGCAATGACAGACAGCTGAGGTTTTACTGGAGAGAAACTTATGGAAGACATCGTCATCGTTTCAGCTGCCCGCACTGCCGTGGGCAAGTTCGGCGGAGCTCTCGCCAAGACACCGGCCACAGAGCTGGGTGCAGCCGTTATCAAGGCCGTCGCCGAGCGTTCCGGCCTCTCGCCAGACCTGATTGGCGAAGTCATCATGGGCCAGGTGCTGGCAGCCGGCGTGGGCCAGAACCCGGCGCGCCAGAGCGTGGTGAAAGCGGGCTTCCCGCACGCGATTCCCGGCCTGACCATCAACGCTGTCTGCGGCTCGGGCCTGAAGGCCGTCATGCTTGCCGCGCAGTCGGTCGCCACCGGCGACAGCGAAATCGTGATTGCCGGCGGCCAGGAAAACATGAGCGCAGCACCGCACGTGCTCAATGGCTCGCGCGACGGCCAGCGCATGGGCGACTGGAAAATGATCGACTCCATGATCGTCGACGGCCTCTGGGACGTCTACAACCAGTACCACATGGGCATCACGGCTGAAAACGTTGCCAAGAAATACGGCGTCACGCGGGAAATGCAGGATGCACTCGCCCTGGCCAGCCAAACCAAAGCCATGGCCGCGCAAGACGCCGGCAAGTTCAAGGACGAGATCATTCCCTTCTCCATTGCGCAGAAGAAGGGCGACCCGCTGGTGTTTTCCGCCGACGAGTTCATCAACCGCAAAACCAGCGCTGAAGGCCTGGCCGGCTTGCGCCCCGCGTTTGACAAAGCTGGCGGCGTCACCGCCGGCAATGCCTCCGGCATCAACGACGGCGCCGCCGCCGTGATGGTCATGACCGCCAAGAAGGCCGCCGCCCTGGGCCTCAAACCCCTGGCCCGCATTGCCAGCTACGCCACCAGCGGTCTCGACCCCGCCTACATGGGCATGGGCCCGGTACCGGCTTCCACCAAGGCACTGCAGCGCGCCGGCTGGAAGGCGCAAGACCTGGACCTGCTGGAAATCAACGAAGCCTTTGCCGCACAGGCCTGCGCCGTCAACAAAGAGATGGGCTGGGACACCAGCAAGGTCAACGTCAACGGCGGAGCGATTGCCATCGGTCACCCGATTGGTGCATCCGGTTGCCGCATCCTGGTCACACTGATCCACGAGATGGTGCGCCGCGATGCCAAAAAAGGTATCGCCAGCCTGTGTATCGGCGGCGGCATGGGGGTTGCCCTCACACTGGAACGATAAATATCAGGTAAAAAGAGCTTGTGGCCCTTGCCAAATGCGCGCAACCAGCTATTTATTTGATAGCAGGTTGCCGTCACTGCAAGGCCATCAAAAAGCTTCTTTTTAACTGCTTTCAGAACCAATAAATCAAGGAGCAAGACATGGCAAAACGAATTGCGTACGTAACAGGTGGTATGGGCGGCATTGGTACCGCCATCTGCCAGCGCCTGCACAAAGACGGCTTCACCGTGGTGGCAGGCTGCGGCCCCACACGTGACTTCACCAAATGGATAGACGAGCAAAAAGCACTCGGCTATACCTTCTACACTTCCGTTGGCAATGTCGGCGACTGGGACTCCACCGTTGCCGCGTTTGACAAAGTCAAAGCCGAGCACGGCCCGGTGAGCGTGCTGGTCAACAACGCCGGCATCACGCGCGACGGCCAGTTCCGCAAAATGAGCAAGGCTGATTGGGACGCGGTGATTTCCACCAACCTCGACAGCATGTTCAACGTCACCAAGCAGGTGATCGAAGGCATGATTGAAGGCGGCTACGGGCGCATCGTCAACATCTCTTCCGTCAACGGCCAGAAGGGCCAGTTCGGCCAGGTCAACTACTCCACCGCCAAGGCCGGCCTGCACGGCTTCACCATGGCGCTGGCGCAAGAGGTGGCCAGCAAGGGCGTGACGGTCAACACTGTCAGCCCTGGCTACATCGGCACCGACATGGTCAAAGCCATCCGCCCCGACGTGCTCGAGAAAATCGTCGCTGGTGTGCCCGCCAAGCGCCTGGGAACCCCGGAAGAAATCGCCTCCATCATTTCTTGGATTGCATCAGACGAAGGTGGTTATGCCACGGGTGCCGACTTTTCGCTTAATGGTGGTTTGCACATGGGTTGAACCTTCGGCTCTTCGCTCCTCCATCAAAACCCGCTTCGGCGGGTTTTTTTTGTTCTTTGGTTCTACCCTGAAATCGCGTGATAAACCCTTGTTCGTAGCCGCCTGAATTCAGGCTTTGACAAGCGGCGAACATCGCCTAATATGGCGAAAAATTAGCAGATGCAGATGATGCAGGGTAAAAGCGATGGAAGAAGTCAGAAATTAGGAATAGTTCGCACAATAATTGTGAAGGTGACAGATCTGCTCTTCAAAAAGGGTATGTGGCAAAGACGGGAAGTTTCAAGGTAACAACATGAAGAAAACGGCGCATTCTCGAATAGATTCAAACCGCCGTACCTTTTCATTGGGTCTCGCGTCGTGTTTGCTCAGCGCAGGCTCGTCATCATTCGCGGGCTCAACAGAAGCCATGTTGCGCTTTGCGACTCCTGCGCCTTTTACTTCGCAGAAGTTCTGGAAAAACCTTCTTGAACTGATGAACGAGAAAACTGATAGCCCCACGCGCGAGCGCATGGAGCGGGTCGTTGGCACGCGGTTTGTTCGTGTGGCGGGGGATGCTCCTGATCAGACATTCTTTGTCGATTATGGAAGGCATTGGTACTTTAATGCTCGATTCAATTCCGGTCGGACGAACCCAAGTCTGGAAATCTGGCATGCTGCTCCAGGTGAAGTGTGGAGCCCAACGTCGGGCATCAACGTTTTTTCAGATGGTTCGCTTCTTTGGAGTCCATACATACACAAAACACTTGTCGACAGCGGATGGGAGCGTTACATGCGGTCACCCCATGCGGGTCCAGAAAATCGCAGCTACAGAAAGTCGAACATGACGATGGGACTGACTGTCGTTGACAATGTCATATCAGGCATCGCGATCACCTGGCTGCTTTAACTTTCCCCACGGGCAAGAGCGGCGCGCTGAAATTTGAGCCTTTTCGTGATCAACAGAACCTGCTCCGGCGGTTTTGTTTTCTGTTTTTATAATGAATCCGGGCCGGAAATCCGTTCATTCATTCATCACGTTCTGCGGCAGGCGCCTGTCATCGGCAAGTGCTCGCGCAGGGTCCCTCCACCGTTTCTCTGAAGGAACCCCTCCCGCATGCCGCACAGCGTCTCTCTCATCACCACCATTGCAGCAGGCCTTGGCCTGGCACTCATCTTTGGCTTTCTGGCCGCATGCCTGAAACTGCCTTCGCTGGTCGGCTACCTCTTTGCCTGTGTGCTGATTGGCCCATTCACCCCTGGCTTGTGGCCGCTGCCGCCATCGCCAGCCAGCTTGTCGAAATTGGCGTGATGCTGCTGATGTTTGGCGTGGACCTGTATTTTTCCTTCGACGACCTGCTGGCGGTATCCGACCTGCAGCCGCAGAGCCCAAAGCCGCTCCAGGTACAACCCTCAATGTTCAAGAGTAAAAGCCATGACCATTGAAATGAAGCCCTGCCATATGAAGCAGCGGCCCAGTCTGCGTTTTTTCTTGACCGGCTTGCTGCTGTGCAGCGCCTCAATGGCCTGGGGTCAAAGCTGGACAGTGCAAACTTTGTCCCCCCGTGTTCTGGCGGATGGCCAGCCGGTCAAAATTGCCATTGCTGTGCCCGTTGAAACGGCCTCTGCCGCAATACCTGTCCGGCACGTGTTGGTCTATCTGCAGCCTGGTGGTACGCCAATGCTCAAGGTTGCTAATGGCAGTACCGACTTCAGCCTGGGTGGGCCCTGGGTTCGGGGTTCGCCGCAGTTGCGGGCTCAAGGCATTTCGGTGATCTACGTTGACGTTCCCAGCGATGCCGAGCGGCGAGGTATCACTGCCCGCCCGCCGCGCGAAGTGCGGCAAGACCTGGCAGCAGCAGTGAAGGAGGCCCGGCAGCAGTTTCCCGGAGTTGAAGTACATCTGGCTGGGTTTTCCGCCGTGGCTCCGGTGTTGGACATAGCGGGCGGATTGGACGGAATCAGCAAGATCGTGTTGGCCGGCGGCGCTCTGGGCAACTTCAGAGCCAAGGATTGGAGCGATGTGCGACAGCCCGTGTTGATGCTGCATGCTCCCAGCGCTCAATGCGATAACGCCCCGTTTCTTGAAGCCGAGGCGGTGGCCAAACGCAGCCGTTTTACCTTTGTCAAAGTCGGTTACGAGCGGCAAGACAGCAAGGCCGACTGCGGACGAACCAGCCAGCATGTTTTCCACGGGCAGGAGGCTGCTTTTTCCAAAGCCATAGCCGATTGGCTGGATGGCAAGGAAATCCCTCCCGTTATCGGTTATGCCAATCCGCAAGTGGCCTGGCGCGAGGAAGTCATCACCTATTCGGCCCCCAGCACGTTCGGCAGCAACCTGCTTGAAGCCACCTTGTTATTGCCCGAAGCTGGCCGCTTTGGCGCAGGTCCCTATCCGGTGGCGGTGTGGAACCACGGCGATGCGTCGGTGGATATGGACGCCGTTCGCTACAAAAGCCGTGTGCGTGACATGTTGGTAGCGCGAGAATTTTTGCAATTGGGCGTGGCGGTGCTCATACCGGCGCGGCGCGGGGTTGGCATGTCAGAGGGGTCGTTCGCAAAGGGGTTTTCCAAGCAAGACGGAGATGCCACTTACAAAGCGCGCATGCAGGCGGAAGACATCCTGCCTGCGCTGGCCTGGCTCAAGAGCCGCTCGGAGCTAGACGCCAACCGGGTGATTATGTCTGGCCAGTCCGCGGGTGGCTACAGCGCCATGTACATCGCCAGCCAGAACCCGGCAGGCTTGATCGGCGCGGTCGACTTCTCGGGGGGGCGCAACGATATAAAAGAAGGTTCAGGCGCAGGCTATCTCAACCAGATGATGGTCAACGGTTTTGCCGAGTTCGGTAAAACCACCCAGGTTCCGACTTTTTGGGTCTTTGCTGAAAACGACACCCGCTACACCGCCAACACCATCCGTGCCTCGCATGAAGCGTTTCAGGCTGTTGGCGGCAAAGCGCGCCTGCTGCTTAGCCCGCCGATCGAAGGCGATGGACATCACATTTATCACAAACCTACTTTTTGGCGTGGAGCGCTTAAAGAGTACTTAACAGAGATAGGAGTGGTTGCCAATGCCAAGTAGGCAGCGCGCTACCCGGGGCGCTGGCCGAGCTGACGCAAGACGCTGGCGCGCACCCGGAGATTCTGTTGCGTGCCGCCATGGTCAACAGTTATGGACACAATCTCAAAATCACTGGCGCCGCGGAAAAGGCCAATGAACTCTTTCGGCGCCTCCTTGCCATCGCGCCCGATCACCCACGCAGCAACTACGCGTACAGCGCCTTCCTCGCCGGTGTGGCCAAACCTACTGAAAGCCTTCCCTACCTGGAAAAAGCGCAAGCGGCAGGTGTTGTCGATGCAGCCTATTCGCTCGGCTTGGTGCACCTGAGTCTGGGCAACCAACCCAGGGCGCTGGAATATCTTGAAAATTACAAGGTACGCGTTCCGGCAGACAGGAACACTGCCATTCTCATCGAAGCGATTCGCAGCGGAAGGGCCACGGTCAGGCAGGAGACCCCGTAGGATCCCCTGCAGGACGAAGAGCTGGTTACCTGCATCAAACCTGTCGCGCGTGGTCGGCAAAGGCTGCGAGCCAAGTCCTGAAGCGATAACCCGCTTAGGCGGTTTTTTTTTGTGTAGATGACTACCTTTGCATTAGTCTCATCACGGCTCGCATGCTATTGATGAACTATTTTTTGTAAGCCGCAGAAATTGTGTGCTGCCGGACGTTTTTTTCCGTTAAATTCCGTTCACTAATTCAGGGTGGAGTTTCCCCTTGCAGGGAAAAGCGGCATGCAAGATCGCAAAAAAATATATTTCGGGAGACACATGCGCTTTGTTGAGGCCGGGTGCGGCTTCGGCGGTGGCTCATGGTCGGCTGCTGCATGCGGAGCTATCACCGCATGAGCGCAAACGCCGCATTGGACTCGACAACAACGCCTGCGGCGGATCAAACCGAAAAACTTCCTTTGGCCGTGGCGCCAGCGCCCGAGTTCGGCTCGCTGGCTGCCCTGTGCATGATTGCCCGCTTCCACCAGGTTGGGGCCGATCCCGCCACGCTGGCGCATCAGCTGGGTTTACAGGCCAGCGCCGCCGTGGGTACAGACGATCTGCTGCGTGCCGCCAAACACCTGGGCCTCAAAGCCAAGCTCAGTAAAACCACGCCGGACCGTCTGCACCTGACGCCTTTGCCCGCACTCGCGCTCATGCGCCCAGGCCCTGCTGGCGAAGGCGTGGGCGTGGAGGAGAAAGCCGACACGCCCGGACGGGTCGTCATCCTCGCCCAATGCGACGGCAAGCGCATCTTGCTGCAAGACCCTTCCTCCGGCGGCAGCCGGCCTACCATCGAATCAGTGGAAGTGTTTGCCACGCAATGGACGGGTGAGCTGATTCTTGTCACCAGCCATGCTGCCCTGGCAGGCGAGCTGCAAAAGTTCGACTTCTCCTGGTTTGTGCCCGCCCTCGTCAAATATCGCAAGCTGCTGGGTGAGGTGCTGCTGATCTCTTTCATGCTGCAACTGTTCGCGCTGGTCAGCCCGCTGTTCTTTCAGGTCGTGATGGACAAGGTGCTGGTGCACCGCGGCCTGACCACCTTGGACGTGCTGGTCATCGGCCTGGTGGTGGTCGTGGTGTTTGAAAGCGTTCTCAATGGCTTGCGCGCCTATGTGTTCAGCCACACCACCAGCCGCATTGACGTGGAACTGGGCGCGCGGCTGTTCCGCCACCTGGTGCAGCTGCCATTGGCTTACTTCCAGGCCCGGCGTGTGGGCGATTCTGTTGCCCGTGTGCGCGAGCTTGAAAACATCCGCAGCTTCCTGACCGGCAATGCGCTCACCGTGGTGCTGGATGTGCTGTTCTCGGTCATCTTCATTGCCGTCATGCTGTTCTACAGCGTGCCGCTTACGCTGATCGTGCTGGTCAGCCTGCCGCTGTATTTCGGCCTGAGCCTGGCCGTTGTTCCCATCCTGCGCCAGCGGCTGGATGTCAAGTTTGCCCGTGGCGCTGAAAACCAGTCCATGCTGGTCGAAACCATCACCGGCATCCAGACCGTCAAGGCCA
>NZ_JBDTTH010000078.1:0-20285 GCF_039930745.1 Polaromonas sp.
TGGGGTCAAAATTAGATGAAAAACCGGGGTCAAGATTCAGTGGAAATCAACATTCAGCCACCACACGCCGCCAGACTCAGGCTCAAGAAACACGTCACCCAAAACAGAAAAAATGACGGGCACGAATGGTTCTCGCAGTATCCAACTCCAGGACTCTGCGAGCTGTTTTACCGCCTCGTCAGATGGCGTGCAGGTGAGTGATGACCAACCAATAGACACGAGCGACCTAACAACGTTGAAACTGGTCGGACCGCAAAATTTCCGGCAAAACCGCCTCCTGCAGTTGTGGATCCGTGTCAAACGCCCAGTTAAGAATCATTGCCCGTCTCCAGTGAATGCGCGCAACATTGCGGCTCGGTACTCCGGATCCTTTTCGTTCAACTTCACCGTGCCGGCGCTCAAGTCGACGTTCAGGAAGAACTCTGCATAGTCTTCGGCCTTTTTCCCATGCACGAACATCTTCAGGTGAATTGGCTTTGAGCCGATGGGACGGGGGTCCGCAAATATCGAGATGGCGTCCAGCTCGACCTCATCCCGAGCGACCAAACCAGCTGTTGGGAACTGATACACCCTAGCCAGTGAACGTACGAGGTTGTCCGACGTCGTCCCAACGCGGCCAAACAAAACCACACTGGCCCAGGACTTTATGGGCGGTGGCGGAGTCATTTTTGCCTCTTCCCATTCATCCGGAATGGCGAGGCCCCACTCAACAGTTCGACCATCCAACACGCCACCGATCTTGATGATGGTGCCCCACTTCTTATCACCGTCCATGGCCGGGGCGCGAGCAAGAATAGGAAACACGATGTCGTACCAGCCTTCGACTTCGGACTGCACTGTGACTGACGGAAGATCAGGTTGAGCCATGGCCGCAGGGGAAGTCAAGAATGCGAAGACTACGGTCAACGAAGTGAAGAGGCAGCGCCATCGGAACATGATTCAACTCAAGATATGCCGCATAGCCTGCGAGACAACTTGACGACTGCGGTTTAACTTTGGCATGCAATCCTCTTAAACGACCGTCTGTACTGGTTTTGCGAGGAAATGGGACGAATTTATACAGGTATAAATCAAGGCACCAAATCCGGCAGTACTTTGCCAGCGAATTCTAGGCTGCCAGCGAGTTCTTCCCATCCTCCAATTGAAGGAGTGTCCCGTCTTTCCCCGACACCGGGCCGCTCGCTTACCCGACTCCTCTCCGTTTGGCGCGCGGGTTCAACTCTTCCCAGCTCTTCATCCAGCCGCCGTCAAAAGCAAGAGGCAAAATGCCCCATGAACTCCCTAGACGGCGTCCGCATCCTCGACCTCTCCCGCGTGCTCGCGGGCCCCTGGTGTACCCAGACCCTGGCCGACCTGGGCGCCGACGTGATCAAGATCGAGCGGCCGGGCACGGGGGATGACACACGCGCACCTGGGGGCCGACGTTTTTGCAGGACAGCACCGGGGCCGACACGGCCGAGGCGGCGTATTACCTGGGCACCAACCGCAACAAGCGCTCGCTGACCTGTGACATTGCAAAGCCCGAAGGCCTGGCGCTGATTCGCGACCTTGTCAAACACTGCGATGTGTTTGTCGAGAACTTCAAGGTGGGCGACATGGCGCGGTATGGGCTGGATTACGCCTCACTCAAAAAGCTCAATCCCAAACTCGTTTACTGCTCAGTCACCGGCTTTGGCCAGACCGGGCCGTATGCCGAACGCGCGGGGTATGACTACGCGATCCAGGGCATGGAGGGCTGAGGAGCGTGGCCGACCGGGAAGGTCGCAGGTCAGGGCCGGATGCCAGGCTTTATTAGTATTCTTTTAGGAACATTTGTATTAATATAAATGTTCTTATAAGAATATTATTTGCACATCCAAAACTGATGAAACCATTCCCTGTTTTACCGAAGATTGCTCTCAACGCCTTGGGCTCGCGCATCTCACAGGCAAGGCGCGTCCGCGAAATGACACAGACGGATCTCGCACGCGCTGCGGACCTCGGCCTGAGCACGGTGGTAGACCTTGAAGCGGGAAAACCGGGCGTGAGTGTGGGCTCTTTGGCCAAGGTCATGGAAACATTGGGGCTTTTGGCGCAGCTGGATGAGGTCTTCGACCCGCACAAAGACCCTCGGTTCACCGAGCAGGCCATCCGCAAACTACCTCAGAGGGCACGGGGCTGATCATGAGCTCGACACCCATCTGGACCTGGTTGCCTGACGCCACGGAGCCTGTGCTCACAGGGGATTTCGAGCTTGAACAGGACCGCGGTGTCGTGAGGTACGCGCCTGCGTACATGGAAACGCCCTGCGCCGTCCCGCTGGATCCTGTTGCACTGCCGTTTACCAAGCGCATCAAAGGTACTTCAGTTCAATCAAACAGTGGCATCCCTGGCGTCATTCTGGATGCTGCCCCTGCGGGCTACGGTGCTGACCGCCTGAACGCGGTGGCCAAACGGGAGCTGAACGTCCTGGAGCTATTGCAGGCAGGCTTGGCTGATGGCGCCGGAGCCATAGAAGTCTGTGCCGATATAGGGCGAAAAATGGATGCATGGCGTCCCCCCGCGATCAAAGATTTGATGGATGTGATTGCGGAGCTGGAGGACACGGCGCCCGCGAGTCGGGCAATCCGACGGCTGCTTGAAGACGAATCAACCAGCGCGGGAGGCGAAAGGCCAAAAATCACCGTTCACGATGGCGAGCGTTTATGGCTTGCAAAGATGCAAGACCGGGGCGATGTTCCTCATCTGCCGGCAAAAGAATTCGTGGTGATGGATCTCGCGCGAGAAGCCGGCCTTTCGGTTCCCCGAATCCAGCTTCTGGGCGACGAAAAGCGAAAGGTTTACCTGATCGAGCGATTTGATCGGGGGGGCAGTCCATTCAAACCCACACGAATGCACTACGCCAGCGCACACACCATCCTTGGCCTGGATGGATCAGGCGGCCACGACAACCCGCGGCGCTCTTACCTGGTGATGGCAGATATGCTCAGGCGCTGGCAACTGAAGGCCGGGCACATAGAAGACCTTCACGAGCTGTGGCGCAGGATGACGTTCAACGCTTTGGTCGGAAACACCGACGATCACCCGCGCAATCACGCATTTATTTTGTCCAAAGGCGTCTGGCGCTTGTCTCCTGCGTTCGATATCACGCCGCAGCCAAAGACGGCCGGGCTATTGAGCCTTGCATGCGACGAGTATGGAAGCCGTGAATGCACGCCGGAGCGTCTGCTGCGATCAGCGAGCCACTTCGAACTGGATATGAAAAGCGCGGTGGCTTGGCTGGCTAGCGCTGCGACCCTGATTGCAAGCGAGTGGGCAAAACGAATGTCTGCGGTGAATGTGGATGCTGATGCAATTCAATATGTTGCCCCGGCCTTCAAGCTAAGTCATGCGCTGGCCGAAAGCCCAGGCGCTATTGATCAGGCAGCTGAAGCAGCTTCCGCGAAACCCGACCGGCGACATCGGCGATAAATTCCGCGACCTTTTTCGCGCAGGCCTCTTCAGCGACCTTGAGCTAAAGCCAGAAAGCAAAATGCCCCATGAACTCCCTAGACGGCATCCGCATCCTCGACCTTTCCCGCGTGCTCGCAGGCCCCTGGTGCACCCAGACGCTGGCCGATCTGGGCGCCGACGTGATCAAGATCGAACGGCCAGGCACGGGTGACGACACGCGCACCTGGGGGCCGCCGTTTTTGCAGGACAGTGCGGGCGCGGACACGGCCGAGGCGGCTTATTACCTGGGCACCAACCGCAACAAGCGCTCGCTGACCTGCGACATTGCCAAGCCGGAAGGCCAGGCGCTAATCCGCGAACTGGTGGCGCACTGCGATGTGTTTGTCGAGAACTTCAAGGTTGGCGACATGGCGCGGTATGGGTTGGACTACGACTCGCTGAAAAAGCTCAACCCCAAACTCGTTTACTGTTCTGTCACCGGCTTCGGCCAGACCGGGCCGTATGCCGAGCGCGCGGGTTATGACTACGCCATCCAGGGCATGGGCGGGCTGATGAGTGTGACGGGCGAGCGTGACGACTTGGGCGGCGGGCCGCAGAAGGTGGGTGTGGCGGTGTCGGACCTGATGACCGGCATGTATGCCACGGTGGCAATTCTTGCTGCATTGCGCCATGCCGAGAAAACTGGCGAAGGCCAGCAGGTGGACATGGCGCTGCTGGACACGCAGGTGGCGATGCTGGCCAACCTGGGCGCCAACTACCTGGTCAGCGGCAAGGTGCCGGGCCGCGCGGGCAATGCGCACCAGAACATCGTGCCGTATCAGGTGTTTGAGGTGACGCCGGCTGCGGACGGCACGAAGGATCACTTGATCCTTGCGGTAGGCAACGACAGCCAGTATGTGAAGTTCTGCAAGGCGGCCAACATTCCCGAGCTGGGCGTGAACCCGCTGTTTGCCAAAAACCGCGACCGTGTGCGCAACCGCGCGCAGCTGGTGCCGATTCTGGAAACCGTGATGAAAACGCGCACCAAAGCCGACTGGCTGGCCGCGCTGGAGGCCGCCAAGGTGCCATGCGGCGCTATCAACAACCTGGCTGAGGTGTTTGACGACCCGCAGGTGGCGCAGCGCGGCATGGTCAGCCAGTGGCAGCACCCTGTAAAAAATGACTTGCGGCTGGTTTCCAGCCCGATCAAACTCAGTGGCACGCCAGTGCGCACGCCGGGCCACGGCGGTTTGCCGCCGCCGCTGCTGGGGCAGCACACGGATGAAGTTTTGCGCAGCGTGTTGAACTACTCTGACGCGCAACTGTCTGACCTGAAACGCAAGGAGGTGATCTGATGGCCAATTTTGTTCTTGTTCATGGCGCCTGGCACGGCGGCTGGTGCTGGCAGCGCGTCACTTCGCTCTTGCAGCAACAGGGGCACCGCGTACACGCCGTCACGCTGACGGGCCTGGGCGAGCGCGCCCACCTGCTGGCGCCTGCCATCACGCTGGACACGCACATAGACGACGTGATCAGCGCCATCGAGGTGGAAGAGCTGCACGACGTGATTCTGGCCGTGCATTCCTACGCCGGCATGATTGGCACGGCCGTGGCCGACCGGCTGGGCAAACATCTGAAGCATCTGGTGTATGTGGACGCGGTGGTGCCCAAGCCCGGCGAAAGCTGGAGCAGCACGCAGTCGGCCGCCACGCAGCAACAGCGCCTTTCCGCGGCGCAGGCGTCTACCCGCTTCAGCTTTCCGCCGCCAGACCCGGAGGTGTTTGGCCTGAAGGGTGAAGACCACGAATGGGTCAAGCGCCGGCAGACGCCGCACCCCGGCAACACTTACCAGGCGCCGCTGGACTTTGACATGAAGCGGGTGGCCGCCATACCGCGCACCTTTGTCAACTGCACGCAGCCCGCCTTGGGCACCATAGAGCCCAGCCGCCTGCGCGTGAAAGACGCCAAGTTCTGGGACGGCGCCTGGTTGCCCAACTCCAAAGTGGTGGAGATCAAAACCGGACACGACCCGATGATCAGCGAGCCTGCCGCGTTGGTAAAAATTTTGATCGATTGCGCTGTATGAGCCTGCTGCGCAGACGCGAGTTCACTGCCGCCCTGGCCGGCGGCCTGGCCTTGCCTGCGCTGGCAAAAGATACCGCGCTGCCGGTTCCCGCCTCGCTGCCTGCCGCCGCAGGCGCTGCTTCGGCGGTGGGGGAGGCCCTTGTGCTGCTGGTCAGCCTGCCGGGTTGCCCGTATTGCGAAGTGGTGCGCCGCAACTACCTGCTGCCCGCCCGGCGCGACGATAGGCTGCACGCCTGGCAACTCAACATCACCGACCGCAGCACGCCACTGGTGGGCTTTGACGGCAAAACCACCACGGCGGCCGCGCAGATTGCGGCATGGAAGGCCGGCTTTACACCAACGGTGCTGTTTCTTGGCCCGGCAGGGCAGGAGCTGGCTGAACGGCTGGTCGGCCTGGCCTCGCTCGACTTTTACGGCGCTTACCTTGACGAGCGGCTGGCGACAGCGCGCAAAACACTGGCCGGCGGGAAAACATGAACGCCTCCGCGCCGCCCTTTGCAGACCCGGCGGTGGAAGCCGTGTTCAACGCCTGCCCCGCGGCCATCAAGAAGCGCCTGCTGGCCCTGCGCGCCACGGTGTTTGAGGTAGCGGCCGGCACGCCCGGCGTGGGCCAACTGCAGGAAACCCTGAAATGGGGAGAGCCCGCCTACCTGACAACGCAGTCGAAGAGCGGAAGCACCATCCGCATGGCGCCCAGGAAGGCCAGCAGCACGCAGTACGCGCTGTACTTCAATTGCAATACCCGGCTGGTCGACACCTTCAGGACGCTGTTTCCGACGGAGTTCAGCTACGAAGGCAACCGGAGCATCGTGTTTGACACCAGCGAAGAGGTGCCGATGCAGGCGCTGGAATTTTGCATTGCCATGGCGCTGACCTACCACCGCAACAAGACAGGGGCTGGCGCATGAACGACTCTGAATCCCTGAACGAAGCCATTAACGAAGAGGTGACCCTGCAAACCTATGACGACGCTTGGCCGGCGATGTTTGTGGCTGAGCGCGACCGCCTGCTGGCGCTGTTTCCGGTGAACATCGTTGACATTGAACACATCGGCAGCACGGCAGTGCCCGGCCTGCTCGCCAAACCGGTGATTGATCTGCTGGCAGGTGTGGATTCCATGGCGGTGGCGCGCGCACTGACAGATCCGCTGCTTGAAGCGGGCTACGGTACCTCGGCCGAATTCAACGCAAAATTAACCGACCGCCAGTGGTTCATGCGCTGGGCAGACGGCCGCCGAACACACCATCTTCATGTGGTGGTTTACCGCGGCGAGGAGTGGGCCGCACGTTTGCGTTTTCGCGATGCACTGCGCGCCAGCCCCCTGCTGGCGGCGCGTTATGCAGAGCTGAAGGCCAGGCTGGTGGTGCAGCACGCGAATGACCGCGAAGCCTACACCAGCGCCAAGTCTGCGTTTGTCCGCTCGGTGCTGGACCTGCCCTGAGTCACCTCCGTCCCCTGTCATTCCGGCCTTGAGCCGGGATCCATGTAGGTGTTCTACGAGCAGTGATTCAGTGATTTGCAGCATGGATTGCGGGTCAAGCCGGTCAAGCCCGCAATGACAACTTCAGGCGCCATCCGCGCCTCTGGCTACCCCCAGAGCAACCGATGAGCCGTTGATTCGCTCTTTTTTTGATAGCTACTTGCGCCCGCTCCCATTGGGCTAGAGGCACTTTTTACTTACAAAGACGCGGCCGGCAGGTGCAAATACACTTCCAGCCCGCCACCTTCGCGGTTGGCCAGCGCCAGCCGGCCGCCCAATGCGATGAGCGGGCCCGGCGCCGAGATGGTGCCGGCCGACGCACGCCCTGCGCTGGGCATGACGCTGCTTTCGGACTTCAAACCCTCGGGTGAAGGGGAATGGAAGGGCCAGATCTACAACCGCGAAAACAGCAAGACCTACAGCGCGTTGATGACCCACCCCGCGCCGGACCAATTGGTGATTCGCGGCTACGTGGGCCTGCCGCTCTTTTGCAAGACGCAGGTCTGGCGGCGTAGCAGCGATGCGGCCAGCAGCCCCGTAGCCACCCCTGCGGCGAGCGTGCAGAAATAGGCCGGCCATGATCAATCCCCTGCTGGCCTTTCTGGCCGGACTGCTGACCATTGCAGCGCTCTGTGTGCTACCTATGCTGCCGGTGGTACTGGGTACCTCGATTGGCCAGCGCGACCGCAGCCGGCCTCTTTTTATTGCGCTGGGCTTTGAGTGGCTCAACATGCACATGAACGGCCTGCTCAACCGAATGAACACGGTGGGCAACGGCAAGCTGGGCGGCCTGGCGGCGCTGCTGCTGGGCTGCTATTCGCTGGGCGCCGCGCTGCCGATGCTGGGCATTGCCTATGGCGGCCAGTACGACAGCGCGGTGGCCGTGTAGCTTTCTGATTTCTACCCTTCGATTCAAACAGGACTTTGACATGAACCCTCTCATTTCTTCCGCTGATTCATCTCCTGCTGCGCACGGGATTGAACGCCGCACGTTTCTGGCAACGCTGCTTGCCCTGTCGGTGGGCCAGGCGGCGGCCACCGCAGCACCGAGTTTTTTTGACCGCGGCGCAGCGCCCGAGTTTTCAGGCATCGACCAATGGCTGAATTCGCAGCCGCTGACGATGGCCGGCTTGCGCGGCAAGGTGGTGCTGATCGACTTCTGGACCTACGCCTGCATCAATTGCCTGCGTACGCTGCCGCACATCAACCGCTGGGCGGCCACCTACCGCGACCAGGGGCTGGTGGTGGGTGTGCACACGCCGGAGTTTCCTTTTGAGCGCTCGACTTCGAATGTGCAGACGGCCATGCAGCGTTGTGGTGTGAAGCACCCGGTGGCGCAGGACAACAGCTACCGCACATGGAAGGCCTACAACAACAAGTACTGGCCCGCCACCTACCTGGTGGATGCCAACGGGCGCATCCAGTACCAGCATTTCGGCGAGGGGCAATACGCGCAGACCGAAGCGGCCATCCGGGCCATCCGGGCCTTGCTGGCCACGGCGGCCAAGCCCGGCCCGCGTTCCTGATCCGAAGCCGGTGGCTGCTGTGATTCCGTGCTCACGTACGCCCGTGTTGGAATTTTTTATGCAAAAACAGGCTCCAGCCCTTGGTACATGGGCACAAGCAGCTATAAAAATGTAGCGCAACAGAACCCGAACCTTGGCCGACACAAGGCAGGCTATAAACAGGTCCAGCCCTCATTTCTGTCCCTTGCCTGCAACTGCCGGAACAAGCCATGTCTGCCCCCGGAAACATCCGCATGCTGACGCGTTACGCCGCCTGGGCCAATACGCGTCTCGTCGAGGCCATGGCCAGCCTTCCCGAAGGCCAGGCCACCGCGCAGCGAGCCACCGGCTTCGGCAACATGGCGAACACGCTTAACCATGCCTACGTGGTGGACCTCATCTGGAAAGCGCACCTGGAAGACAAGCCGCTCCGCACGGCCGCCGACCATGAACCTGCCCGTGTTCCTGCGAGATGTTCCACCCGCTTTTTGAACGCTGCCTGCCTGCCGAACCGCGCCATTTGCGGCTTCCAGCGTGATTACTTCACGGCTTGGCCAGGTCACTGTTACTTTCATGACAAAGCGCAAAGGAATTGAATGTAACAAAAGGTAGGCAGCCGGGGCTTTTCATGCACACTGATCTGGTGGGCGAAAGTTTCCGCTCCGGTGCAGGGTACCGACCCTGCGTTACTCAACACTTCAAGGAATCTTCATGAAAATTCGCATGTACTGCGGGGCAGCGCTCTCAGGCGCAGCTTTTATCCTCGCCCCGGTGGCAGCCCAAACCGATGGCAGCGGCACCCCACGAACCAAAGCTGCGGCCAAGGCGGCAGCGGCAGCACCTGCCTATAGCGGGCCACGGGAAAAGCTGGTGGTGGCCATGCCCAAAACCTACGGCAAAAGCGAAACCATGGCGCTCTGGGGCGACTACTTCAGCCACCTGTCGCGCTGCGGAAACATCGATCTGCAAAATGCCCAGGGCGAATCGCTAGACAAGACAACCAACGTCGACATCCTCGGTGAAAAGGAGCTGATCGAGGCCGTCTCCACCGGCAAGGCCCAGCTCGCCCAGGTCAACCCCGGTCTGGCTGCCCAACTGGTGACCGCCGGCCAGCCCGCACCGTTTGGCGTTCCTGGCAACAAGGCCACCGGCCTGCGCAACTCCTACAAGCTGATCCTGGTCACCCGCATCGACAGCCCGTACAGGGAACCGAAAGACCTGATCGGCAAAAAGATCGCGCACACCACGCCCACTTCCAACTCTGGCAACCTGGCGCCGCGCGCGCTGTTTCCGGCGCTGGGCCTGACGCCCGACAAGGACTACGAGGTGGTGTTCTCCAATGGGCATGAGCGCTCTGTCACCGGCGTGATGCACGGTTTTTACCCTGCCGCTGCCGTGGCGAGCGATCTGTACCAGCGCATGATCGTCAAGGGCGACGTCAAGGGCTCGAGCATCCGCACGATCTGGGAAAGCCCGCCCTTCATGACCGAAACCTGGACCATGAGCAAGGATGTCTCGCCCGAGCTGCAGGCACGCGTGAAGAAGTGTTCTTACAGCTACAACTTCTCGCCGACCCTGAAGAAGCAGCTGCCGGGCAACGACACCTTCCTGCCGATCAGCTTCGAACGCGACTTCGCCACGGTGATGGAGGTTTACCGCAAGACGCAGCAGGCAAAAGCTGCAGCGCCGGCGCCAGCCAAGTAAATTGTTCAGCCAGGGCGGCGCGTGGGCCTTGCGGTCCGCGCGCCGCTTTTTTTTGGGGGGCCTACAGATCACAGGCGAAGAGGGTAATATCCCCCTCCGCCCATTTTGTCTGTTGCAGCCATGACATCGTCCGCCAACACGCCGCCCGACGGCCTCCCGATTTACCGGCTCCTCACCGGCCCTGACGACGCGAGTTTTTGCCGCCGGGTCAGCGAAACCCTTGCGCAGGGTTACCGGCTTTACGGCTCTCCGGCCGCCACGTTCAACGGTGAGAACGTCATCGTCGCGCAAGCGGTGGTGTGGCCTTCCGTTATGGAGAAAGGCCCCCCATGAACCCGGCTACCCTTCAGGCACTCGCGGAGTTTCCACGCCAGCTGGCGCATTTCTACGAAGCCGTTCCGCACGCTTACCGGCACTGGGCGCCAGATTCGTGGGACGGCATTCCGAGCGAAACCTTCACGGCGATCGGGCAGCTGTGCCATGTTCGCGACATCGAGATTGACGGTTACCACGTTCGCCTGGAACGCATGCTGCATGAAAACGAACCAGTGCTGGCGTCGCTCGATGGTTATTTGCTGGCCAAGCAACGCAACTATCAAAGCGCCAGCGCGGCGGAGGTGTTGCCTGCCTTTGCAGCAGCACGCACCAAAACCTTGCGGATCATTTCAGCCCTGACGCCGGTCGATCTGGACCGGCGGTCGGTGTTCGAGGGCTACGGTGAGCTCACGCTGCGCAGCCTGGTGCACTACCTGTGCAGCCACGACCAGCAGCACCTTGCTGGCTTGCAGTGGTTGCTGGGAAAAATTGATGCGTCCCGCGTTGCGGCCCCAGGCAGCAGCTTGTAACACCGCATCCTCGGGCCAGACCAACATCGGTGGACCAATTTCACTAGCAGGGGCCGCGGGACTGCTCCGCCAGCCCGCAGGCGCCGCCCCCTCGAGGGGGGAACAGGCTACACGCAGTGAGCCTGGACGGGGGTGCTTACTTCATACTGCCAAAAACCTTTTTGAGAATCGCGCTACCGGTACCCACCGGGTCCTGGCGAATCTTCTTTTCTTCGTCGCCGATGATGAGATAAAGCCCATCCAGCGTCTTGCCGGTGACGTACTGCTGGATATTGGCGTCTTCTTTCTTGACCAGTCCAAAACCGGCGGCCTTGCCGGCGAACTCGTTGTATTTTTTGGCCAGGCCCACCTTGGCGGTGGCCGTCGTCACCACGGGCAGGAATTTCACGCCCAGAGGCGTGCGGGTTTTTTCTGCAAAAAAGTTGGTGACCGAGGTTTCACCGCCCTGCAGGATGTTCTTGGCATCGTTCACATTCATGGACCGCACGGCGCTGACCAGCAGGTCCTTGCCCATGGGCACGGCAGCTTCGGCGGCACGGTTGATGGAGGTGACCAGTTCGTCGATGCGTTTGCTCTGCCCGAAGTTTCTCAACAATTTCGATGCATCTTCGAGATAACCGGGCAAAGGAATGCGAACTTTCTGGTTGCCGAGGAATCCATCTGTCTTGCCCAGCAGGGCCACGGCCGCCAAAGCGCCTTTTTCAAGGGCGGTTTTCAGGCCACTGGACGCTTCGGCATTGGTCAGGTCGCCAAGCGACAGGGCCTGCGCCTGCTGGTAGGTGGCCACAATCAACATGCCCAGCGCGCTGAGACCGGCCTGGTTAAAATTGCGACGTTTCATGATGAGAGCCTTTACAAATATGAGTCCAGTTTCAAGCGCAGTATGCCGGATGGTTCTGGCCTCGGCATTGGCCCTGGGCTCGCTCGCCGCCCTGTCCGGCTGCGGTGGCGCCCAGGTCGCGCCCGAATCCACCTTTGTACTGCTTAACGGCAGCAAGCAGAGTACCGCCGACATGAAGGGCAAGGTCACGCTGGTCAACTTCTGGGCGACGAGCTGCGTCACCTGTGTGGCAGAGATGCCGAAAATCATTTCCACCTACGACAAGTACAAGAGCCAGGGCTACGACACCATGGCGGTGGCCATGAGCTACGACCCGCCGAGTTATGTCGTGAACTACGCCGAGACGCGCAAGCTGCCGTTCAATGTCGCCATCGACAACACCGGTGCCGTGGCCAAGGCCTGGGGCGATGTGCAGCTCACGCCGACCACCTACCTGGTGAACAAGCGCGGTGAAATTGTCAAACAGTATGTAGGCGAGCCTGATTTTGCAGCACTGCACCAGTTGATTGAAAAGCTGCTGGCCGAAACCTGATCCCGGCAGCCTCTTCCCAAACGCTTATAAAAAAGGCCGACTCCACAAGGAGCCGGCCTTTTTTTACGCTTACCGAAGGCGTTTCGAGCTAGCGTCTTGAATCAAGCAGGGGCCGCGATCCGGCTTTGCCGGGCGCAAGGCGCCTGTCCCCTCGGGGGGGGGGAGGAAGCTACACGCAGTGAGCTTCAACAGGGGGGTTACTGATTCCTGTATGCGTCGTGGCAAGCCTTGCAAGTGCCGGCTGTTGCGGCAAAAGCGGTCTTCAGGCTATCGAGGTTTCCGGTCTTGGCTGCAGCGGCCAGCTTGGCGGATTCGGCCATCAGCTTCTCGTTATTTTCCTTGAACTTGGCCTGCTCGGTCCAGATTTCAGGCTTGGCTTTGGTGTTGCCTTTGTCGGTGCCCGGCATGAAACCGGCCCACGGCAGCTTGGCCATGTCGGCAACGACATCGGCATTGTCCGCTGCCACCTTGGCATCGAAGGGAATGCGGCCATTGGCCATGGCCCCGAGACGGCCGAAATGTTGGCCCATCACAAACAACGCGCTCTGCCGGTATTTGATGGCGTCTTCGGGCTTGGCAAATTGCGCAGAAGCCGGAGCGGACAGGGCGAGCAGGGCTGCTGCTGTGGCAATACAGGCGAAAATTTTCATTTTTTTCCTCATGGTGTTTTACTTGGTGGTTGTACTGACGATTGGCAGCGCTTCCCGATAGACTGCCCTTCAGGGAGCCTGCCCCTTGAAGCAAAGTTCCGCTGGAACTTATGTACTAGGGTAAGCACCAAGTGAAAGGGTCGCCGGGCGTTGATGCAATCGCACGAAACATACCATGGCCGCATGACCGCAACAAAACGGCATAACAAGAGGGAGAAATGATGAGTTCATCCATTCACAAGGTTCGCGTCTGGGACCTGCCCACACGGCTTTTTCACTGGGCACTGGTTGCCGCTGTGATTGGGCTGGCGATCACCGGCACGGTAGGCGGCAATGCCATGGTCTGGCACTTTCGCTTTGGCTATACGGTGCTGACGCTGCTGCTGTTCCGCATTGTCTGGGGTCTGGTGGGGGGACGCTGGTCCCGTTTTGGTGCGTTCATCTATTCACCGCAAAGCGTCATCAACTATCTCAAAGGCAGGAGCAAGCCCGAGCACGGTGTCGGCCACAGCCCAATCGGCGCCGGCTCGGTGTTTGCCATGCTGGGGTTCCTGTTGGCCCAGGTCGGCACCGGCTTGCTCAGCGACGACGAAATCGCCTTCTCGGGTCCGCTGACACGGTTTGTCTCCAACGCCACCGTCGGGCTGGCGACCAACTATCACAAGAACATCGGCAAATGGATCCTGCTGGCTCTGGTGGTGCTGCACATCCTGGCCATCGTGTTCTACCTGCGGCGCAAACACAATCTGGTGGGCGCCATGCTGCATGGCGACAAGGAGCTGGTGACAGCCGCGCCCGCTTCGCGCGACGATACGGTCTCCCGCCTGGCAGCATTGGTGGTGCTGGGCGCCTGCGCGGCCACCGT
Organism: Polaromonas sp.; assembly: GCF_039930745.1. Lineage (GTDB taxonomy): Bacteria > Pseudomonadota > Gammaproteobacteria > Burkholderiales > Burkholderiaceae_C > Polaromonas. Next base: position 13,919 of record NZ_JBDTTH010000078.1, read on the forward strand.
CTACTGGGTCAGCAGCCTGGGGGCGGCGGCCTTCTGACCGGCCGGCCAGCCCCGCGGAAAAGCCGATACACTGGGCTTGACGTCTACCGCGCCCATGACTGCTTCTCCTCCCACGATCGAGTTCATCACGCCGGCCACACCGGCACAGCTGGACGCCACGCGCGCGATTTTCCGAGAATACGCTGAACAGCTGGGCGTTGACTTGTGCTTCCAGAACTTCCACGAAGAACTCATCAACATGCCGGGTGAGTATGCGACGCCGCAGGGCTGCCTGATCCTGGCCCTGGTTGACGGCGAGATTGCCGGCTGCTGCGCCATGCGTTCGCTGGACGCCGTTGACTACCCGAATGCCTGCGAAATGAAGCGCCTGTATGTGCGTAACGGTTTTCGACGCCTGGGCTTGGGGCGGCAGTTGGCCGAGGAGGTGCTCAACGCCGCGCGCGTGGCGGGCTATCACAGCCTGCTGCTCGACACCCTCAACGACATGGAGGCTGCCCGGGCGCTGTACGAAGACCTGGGCTTCAAGGACATTCCGCCCTATTACCACAACCCGATAGCGGGCGCTCACTATCTGAAGGTGGATTTATTGTGAAATCAGGCCGCAGCCCTTATAACACGGGCGCTGACAGCTTCATTTTTCATAGCGCGCGACGGGTTTTTCAGGTTCGCCAGAAAATACAAAAAAGCCGCGAGTCGTTCGACCAGCGGCTTTTTTTGAGGCCAGCGCGCGTTCGGCTTCAGCCCTTGGCTTGTGCCAGCAAGGTGGCGGCGTCGCTCACTTCAAACTTGCCCGGACCTTCCACATTCAGGGCGGCAACCTTGCCGTCCTTGACCAGCATCGAGTAGCGGTTGCTGCGCAAGCCCATGCCGCGTGCAGTCAGGTCCAGCGTCAGACCGGTGGCCTTGGCAAAGTCGGCGCTGCCGTCGGCCAGCATGCGGACCTTGGCACCGGTCTTCTGGTCGCGCGCCCAGGCGCCCATAACAAAGGCGTCGTTGACGCTGACGCACCAGATCTCGTCAACACCGGCGGCCTTGAGTTCCTCGGCCTTCTCGACATAACCCGGCACATGTTTGGCGGAACAGGTCGGCGTATAAGCGCCTGGCAATCCGAACAGCGCAATGGTTTTGCCGGTCGAAGCCTTGGTGACATCAACAGGGTTGGGACCGATGCTGCAGCCGTTGCCTTCAACTTCCGAAAATTCCATCAGCGTGGCTGCGGGAAGGGTGTCGCCTACTTTGATCATGGTGTCTCCTTGAGAGGGGTGGGAATGAAAACGTCAGCTGCCATTTTCATCGATTCCGGCAAAATCGTGCGCCGGTCGGGCAAAGGCCTGAAAGACATCGCGGTGACTGGCACGAGACGGCTGGAGCCGAAAACAAAAACGGCCCACATCGTGAGCCGTTTTTTTGACTTGAGGCCTGGACCTGCAAGACTTAGACGATCGCAGCCTTTTCCAGCAACTTGGTCACAACCCAGTTCTTGGTCTTGGAGATCGGGCGGCTTTCGGTGATCTCGATCAGGTCGCCGGTCTTGTACTCGCCTTTTTCGTCGTGGGCGTGGTACTTGCTCGACAGGGACACAATCTTGCCGTAAAGCTCGTGCTTGACACGACGCTCAACCAGCACGGTCACCGTCTTCGCGCGCTTGTCACTGACCACACGGCCAACCAGGGTGCGTTTGAGGGATTTTTTAGCTTCCGTCATTATTTCGCTCCTTGCTTGACGATGGTCTCGGCCAGGATGGTTTTGGCACGAGCGATGTCACGGCGCGCGGAACGCAGCGTGGCGGTGTTGGTGAGTTGTTGCGTGGCTTTTTGCATGCGCAGGCCAAAGTGGGCTTTTTGCAGCTCTTTGACTTCGGTTTTCAGGCCGGCAACGTCTTTTTGGCGCAGTTCAGTAGATTTGGTCATGGTCATTTCCCCTTACTGGCCAATCATGCGGCTGACGAACGTGGTGCGCAGCGGCAGCTTGGCCGATGCCAGGCGGAACGCTTCGCGTGCCAGTTCCTCGGACACGCCGACGATTTCAAACACAATCTTGCCGGGCTGGATTTCAGCCACGTAGTACTCTGGGTTACCTTTACCGTTACCCATACGCACTTCAGCAGGCTTTTGGGAAATCGGCTTGTCCGGGAAGACACGGATCCAGATACGGCCGCCACGTTTGACGTGACGGGAAATCGCACGACGTGCGGCTTCGATTTGACGAGCAGTGAGACGACCGCGGTCGGTACACTTCAGACCGAAATCACCGAACGCCACAGAGTTACCTCGTGTGGCGATGCCGGTGTTGCGGCCTTTTTGCTCTTTGCGATATTTTCTGCGAGCGGGTTGCAGCATTTGTATTCTCCGTAGTTAGACCGATTACTCGGTCTTGGCACCGTCAGCTGCTGCAGCTGGCGCGGCTTTGCGGACGCGCTTAACGGTGGTTTTCGGGGCCTCGCTACCAGGGGTAGCTTCAGCCGGTTTGTCGCTGCCATCTGCAGGGGCCGTGTTCACGCCACCGACGGGGCCACGCGCTGGGCGTGCGGCTCCACGGGGTGCTGCACCGCCACGGTCTGGGCGGTCACCCGGACGTGCATCACGGCGCGGGCCGCGCGGCTTGCGTTCTTCGTCCGACGGAGCGGCATCCAGGCGGGCGCCCGGCGAGTCGCCGCGGCCCAGGGTATCGCCCTTGTAGACCCAGACCTTGACGCCGATCACACCGTAGGTGGTCTTGGCTTCAGAGGTGCCGTAGTCGATGTCGGCGCGCAGGGTGTGGAGGGGCACGCGACCTTCGCGGTACCACTCGCAACGAGCGATTTCAATGCCGTTCAAGCGGCCGGACGACATGATCTTGATGCCCAGGGCACCCAGACGCATGGCGTTTTGCATGGCGCGCTTCATTGCACGGCGGAACATGATGCGTTTTTCAAGCTGCTGGGTGATGCTGTCAGCGATCAGCTTGGCATCAATTTCAGGCTTGCGAACTTCTTCGATGTTCACGGCGACCGGCACGCCCAGCTGGCGGCTCAGTTCTTTCTTGAGGTTCTCGATGTCCTCGCCTTTTTTGCCGATCACGACGCCCGGACGCGCCGAGTAAATCGTGATGCGGGCATTTTTGGCAGGGCGCTCGATGAGAACGCGCGACACCGCGGCGTTCTTCAGCTTGGCTTTCAGGTACTCGCGAACCCTGATGTCTTCTGCCAGCATGCCGGCGAAGTCCTTGTTGCTCGCGTACCAGCGACTGGACCAGTTACGGCTGATGGCGAGGCGGAACCCGGTTGGGTTGATTTTTTGTCCCATATCCTGTCTGCCTTCTTAATTGCCAACCACAACGTACACATGGCACGTGGGCTTGCTGATACGGTTGCCGCGGCCTTTGGCGCGCGCCGAGAAACGCTTGAGCGTGGTGCCTTGCTCGACGTAGATGGTTTTCACCTTCAACTCGTCGATGTCGGCGCCATCGTTGTGTTCAGCGTTGGCGATGGCGGACTCCACAACCTTCTTGATGATTCCAGCAGCTTTTTTCTGCGTGAAATTCAGGATGTTGAGCGCTTGATCCACTTTCTTGCCGCGGATCAGGTCAGCGACCAGACGGCCTTTGTCGACCGACAGACGAACGCCCCGGAGGGTTGCACGTGTTTCCATGGTCTTTCCTTACTTTCTCACAACTTTTTTGTCAGCCGGATGACCTTTGAAAGTCCGGGTGAGTGCGAACTCGCCCAGCTTGTGGCCAACCATTTGATCGGTGATGTAGACGGGGACGTGCTGCTTGCCGTTGTGCACGGCGATGGTCAGGCCGATGAACTCGGGCAGGATCATGGAGCGGCGCGACCAGGTCTTGATCGGCTTTTTGTCTTTGTTGGTAACGGCTTTATCAGCCTTGGCTACCAGGTGCTGGTCGACAAAGGGACCTTTTTTGAGTGAACGTGTCATTTCCTGGCCTTACTTCTTGCGACGCGAAACAATCATCACTTGCGTGCGCTTGTTGTTGCGGGTGCGGTAGCCTTTGGTCAGGTTACCCCATGGATCGACAGGATGGCGGCCTTCGCCGGTCTTGCCTTCACCACCGCCGTGTGGGTGGTCGACCGGGTTCATCACCACACCGCGAACGGTTGGGCGAATACCCATCCAGCGCTTCACGCCGGCCTTGCCGAGACGGCGCAGGCTGTGTTCTTCGTTGGCGACCTCGCCAATCGTGGCGCGGCATTCAATGTGAATCTTGCGGACCTCGCCGGAGCGCATGCGCACCTGGGCGTAAGTGCCTTCACGAGCCAGCAGCGTCGCCGATGTGCCGGCCGAACGTGCAATCTGCGCGCCCTTGCCGATTTGCATCTCGATGCAGTGAATCGTCGAGCCCACCGGAATGTTGCGGATTGGCAGGGTGTTGCCAACGCGGATCGGGGCCTCGGCACCGCTAACCAGCGTGGCGCCAACTTCAAGGCCACGCGGGGCAATGATGTAAGCACGCTCGCCATCGGCGTAGCAGATCAGCGCAATGTGGGCCGTGCGGTTGGGATCGTACTCGATACGTTCGACCTTGGCCGGAATGGCGTCCTTGTTGCGCTTGAAGTCAACGACGCGATAGTGGTGCTTGTGACCGCCGCCTTTGTGGCGCGTCGTGATGTGCCCGTTGTTGTTACGGCCAGCCTTCTGGAATTGTGGCTCCAGCAGCGGCGCGTAAGGATCACCCTTGTGCAGGTGATCCCGGGAGATCTTCACCATCCCGCGCATGCCGGGGGAGGTGGGTTTCATTTTGATGACAGCCATGATTACGCAGCCTCCCCACCGATGTTCAGCTCTTGGCCAGGCTTCAGCGTCACATAGGCCTTGCGAATGTTGTCGCGGCGACCAGTGGATTTGCCAAAACGCTTGGTTTTGCCTTTTTGGTTGAGTACAGAAACGGCCTTGACGTCCACCTTGAACATCAATTCCACAGCGGCCTTGATTTCAGGTTTGGTAGCGTCTTGCAGGACCTTGAACAGCACGGCGTTGGATTTATCCGCAACCATGGTGGCCTTTTCAGACACGATGGGGGCGACCAGCACCTGCATCAGGCGGCCTTCGTCAAATTTTGGTTTGGTGTTCACGGCGCTCATGCAAACATCTCCTTGAGTTTGTCCATGGCGGCCTTGGTGACCAGAACCTTTTTGTAGTGAACCAGCGACAGCGGATCCGCGTAGCGGGGTTCGACCACAAGGATGTTCACCAGATTGCGTGAAGCCAGGTACAGGTTTTCATCAACCTCGTCAGCGATGACCAGCACCGATTTGAGGTTCATTGCCTTGAACTTGTCGGCCAGGACTTTCGTCTTGGGCGAGTCCACGGTCAGGGAATCAACCACAGCCAGGCGGCCTTCACGGGCCAGCTGGGAGAAGATGGAGGCCATGCCGGCACGGTACATCTTCTTGTTGATTTTCTGCGTGAAGTTTTCGTCAGGCATGTTCGGGAAAATACGACCGCCTCCGCGCCACAGCGGGGAAGAAGTCATACCGGCGCGAGCGCGGCCAGTGCCTTTCTGTTTGAAAGGTTTCTTGGTCGAGTGCTTGACCTGCTCACGGTCTTTCTGGGCACGGGTTCCCTGGCGGGCATTGGCCTGGAAGGCCACGACCACCTGGTGAATCAGGCTTTCGTTGTATTCGCGACCAAATACGGTATCAGGCACGTCCACTTTGGACGAAGCCAGACCCTGGTCATTCAGGAGTTCGACCTGCATCAGTTCGCTCCTTTGGCAGCTGCTACTGGTTTGGCTTTGATCGCGGCGCGAACCGTGACAAAACCGCCTTTGGAACCAGGCACAGCGCCGCGAATCATCAGCAGCTGACGGGCTTCGTCAATGCGCACGATGTCGAGGTTTTGCGTGGTCTTGGTGACGTCACCGAGGTGGCCCGTCATGCGTTTACCGGGAAACACACGACCAGGATCCTGCGCCATGCCGATGGAGCCGGGCACGTTGTGCGAACGGCTGTTACCGTGCGACGCGCGCTGCGAGCTCATCTTGTGACGCTTGATGGTGCCGGCAAAGCCTTTACCAATGGAAGTGCCCTGCACATCCACCTTTTGGCCAACCGCAAACACTTCAGCGGCGGGCACAACAGCACCAGCGGCATATTTGCCTGCGACGTCAGCCGTCACGCGGAATTCTTTCAGGATTTCACCGGCTTCAACGCCTGCTTTCGCAAGGTGGCCAGCGGCCGGCTTGGTGATGCGCGACGCTTTGCGCGCACCAAATGCCACTTGCAGGGCATCGTAGCCGTCATTTGCTTCGGTTTTAACCTGGGTCACGCGGTTGTTAGACACATCTACCACTGTGACAGGAACGGTATCCCCATCATCAGTGAACAGACGCATCATGCCCACCTTGCGGCCCAGCAACCCGAGGGAGT
>NZ_JBDTTH010000079.1:0-20171 GCF_039930745.1 Polaromonas sp.
GGTGGGGTCAAAATTAGATGAAAAACCGGGGTCAAGATTCAGTGGAAATCAACAGGCTGGACGGCTGCAGCGGCCGGGGTTTTGTCGGTGATGGCTTTGGCCGGGCGCATCAGGGACTGGTACGCGAACCAGATCATGACCGGGATCAGCCAGATCGTCCGGAAGTCCAAGCCCTGGGTGTCCAAACACCTGGCGGCATCGATTGAGAAGCTGGGCTATTACACGAAATGGTGGATGGAGCGGGAGGGTTGCGAGGATCTGGAGACGGTGCTGTGCCTGCACCAGGTCGAGAAGGCGGGCAAATGGCACCCGCGCGGGCTGGACCTGGCGGGACGCATCAGCGAGGGCAAGGCTGGCCGGACGGAGGCGCGGGCGCTACTGGTGGCGGTCAAGGAAGAACTTGAGGCCGAGAAAGAGGACAAGAAGGCAGCGAAGAAGGCGGCCGCCCAGGGCCAGCTGCAGCTGGACGGGGAAGCGGGTAGGCCCGAAGCGCCGGCCTGGTCAGCGGAACAGGCGATCCGGGTGCTGGCCGAAGCCCTGGAGGAGGCGGACCATGCGCCTGTGGCCGAGCTGATCGCGGGTTTGACGAAGGTGCAGCAGCTGGAGGTGGCGAATATTCACAAGGCGGACTGGAGTGCGGGCAAGGTGTTTTGCAAGGCGACCGATGTGCAGAAGCTGCGCGGCCTGCACAAACACATCGGGCAGAACTACAGTGCGGATGACTGGCAGAGTGCGGCGTTCATCTTGGGGAGCTCGAACATCAAGCCGACGCTGGCGGACCTGGCGGGGGAGGTGCACCAGTTGGTGCATGGGTGATGGGATTGCGGCAGCAATTCCGATATCGCGTAAGGGGCAACTTGCAGGCTTCCACGGTCTTGAGAAATTCGTCGCGCCACGTGGGCTTACGGTAGTTCTCAAAGATCTGGTCTGCTGCCATGGCAAGGGCTTGCTGTTTCATTGACGTTCTCTACGAGCTATACATTTCCACATGCAAGCGTAGGCCAACTGGGCACTTATTCAGCGTAGCCCTAAGACACGGAGGGAACCGCAAAACTGACCGGTGGCTCTCCGCGCTGATGTCTTTCCCACATCAATGTATACGCGGATTCAATATGGGAACAAAAGCGGTTTGTGTCGAACAAGGGATATTCAGACCGATTTCGCGATAGCTTGGCACGAATATCGGACAGCAAGTCGGGACACGTTGCCAACTTCAGGGCTAGTGCCTCATAGTCCGCCAAGTTTTCAGTGATCAGTTCAGGCAGTCCCACCGCATTCAACAAACTGGCGGCCACCCGGCTGGGAAACGTCGTACCCATGCAGGTTAGAACGGGCAAACCGGCCCATAACGCATCACTGGCAGTAGTGTGCGCGTTGTATGGGCGCGTGTCCAAAAACAAGTCTGCCAGTTTGTGCCGCGCCAGGTGCTCGTCCAAGTCCAACCGAGGCGCAAAGACCAATCGTTCTCCTGCGACACCGCGGCGCAATGCCTCAGAACGCAGATTCCGAGAGACTGCTGCATTGTCTTCCAGCAACCACAATACGCTACCGCTGACCTCGGTCAGCAGGCGCATCCAGACTTCGAATATGTCGGGCGTAATTTTGTAATTGTTGTTGAAGCAGCAAAAGACAAAACCAGACGCTGGCAAACCGCATTCCGCTCGGGTAGGCGTTGTTTTTCCAATCTGTCGCTGCGTATCGTTGGCCTGATAACTATCCGGCAGCCACACTACTTTCTCCGAATAAAACCGCTGGTGTTCAACAGGAATAACGTAACGGTCCGCAAGGATGTAATCGACATATTCCGCTCCCATACTTCCGGGAAAGCCCAAATAGTTGATCTGAATAGGAGCAGGCCTTTGGGCCAAAATTCCTGGTCGGCCATCCGTGGTAAATCCTTTCAAATCAATCGCGATGTCGATTTCCATGTCCCTAAGCAAACTGGCCGCTTCCCGATCGCTCTTTGTTCGAACGTCAACAAACCGATCGAACGAACGAAGCAAGCGCTGACGCATGGATCCTTTGGAATCAGGACCAAACGATAGCGCGATGATCTCGAACCGTTCGTGATCATGAAGTTCAAACAGTTCAGCCATCAAATAGGCGGTTGCATGGTCATGAAAATCCGCAGAAAGATATGCCACCCGAATCTTGTCATGCGCGTACCGCTGACCACTCCACAAGGGCTTCTCCGTGGGTGGACATACCGCGGCAGCATGTGTCTGTGCGCACTGCAACAGCGCGGCCGCTGACCATGTCGCCGCCAGAAACGTGAATGGCCCAACCGCTCTTTTTCCAATCATGACGGCACTATTCAAACGCTTCAGGTCCGATTCATACTGCGACCAATCACACGAATACATTTTCGAGCCCAACAAGTTCCCAATGGCATGGGGATACTCCGGCTCAATTTCGATCAATCGCGCAAAGGCACGTGCAGCATCATCGTGCCGATGCAAGCAGCCCAACATTGCGCCAAGGTTTCCCAAAGCATTTGCGTGCAGCGGCTCTAATACCAATACCTGCTGAAAGGAAGCTAACGCATCTTCATGCCGACCGAGCCCTCCAAGCGCAATGCCGCGGTCGTTGAAAACCTCTGCAGAGGTCGGATTCAGACCTATCAGCTTGTCATAACTCGCCAATGCATCCTCAAATCTATTGACTCTCCGGAACAGATTTCCCAGGCGGCTATGAACCTGCGCATGATCCGGGCTGAGCTTCAACGCCTTCTGAAAGCAATTGATGGCCTGCTCCAAATCGTTTTCGTACGCATACAAACTCCCAAGATGCGCGTGAAAATCCATTATCTCTGGGTGTGCGGCGATCCCTTTGAGGACAATTTCTTTGGCACGCCCGACTTGCCCGCTTTCCAATAGCATCTGGCACAAATCGCTATAAACGATCTCGAAGTCCCGCTTGAGGTCGAGCACTCGAACGAAATTTTCTATGGCGATCTCTGTCTTGCCCTGCCTCTTGGCGATGACACCGAGCACATAAAAAGCGTCGATCAGTGCTGGATTAATGTCCAAACTCCGTTGGAGCGCGTGTTCTGCCTCTTGATAGTGCTGTTGTTCACCGAGAGCGAACCCAAGATTGAGGTAGGCATCAGCGTCCTGCGGATTGACTGCAATGGCTTCACGGTAACTGGTTGATGCCTCGTCCAATTTGTCTTCTGCAAGAAAGGCATTTCCGCGACGTCTGAGAATATCGCCGCGGAGTGTTTGATCGAGTGCAGTCGATGTGCTGGGCACATTTTCCAACGCTTCAATAAGGCTCGCTTCCTTCTCTGCAGTGAAGACGACTTTTCTGAACCAATTGAACACCCCCATACGCTTCCTTTTGCTACCAAGACCCACACGGCCGTTTTTGCCTCTACACAGCCCGGGGCCTACCAGCAGGCAGTAAAGACCTTGCATGGAAAAATGTCAGGCGAATTTCACGACTTGAAGATTTGAATTTTAAGCCAAGCCACGCATAAATACATATGCTGAGTGCCATCGCCCCTGTGCAATGCGCTTTTGCACAAGTGACTTGAAAGCTGGCGGAGCAAGTGCTTTCGAGCGTGCATGCCGCAGCTTGTTGCAGTGCCAGCATGCGGCGACGATATTCGCTCTGCAATTGGTGCCTCCTTCCCACCTTGGCTGCAAGTGCTCCGCAGTACATAAATGACGCCTGGCCTGGCGTTCAGACAAACCGTACTGCCTTGCGAACCGAGAAATGTCACCTACAGCCATCAAGACTTGACAGTAGTAGCAGCGACCAGATTGATGAGTACACGCATTGCTGCGCGCGTTGACGTGAGATTTGGGCATGTAGCCTCCGATGGAATGAATAACAAAATGCCATCTCAATAAAAATTGAGATGTCTCTGTCATTCGTACGGATATCCCATCGAATGAGGCCTGGCTCTAACGAGCTTCGGCAGGCATACGTATTCACGCTGGTACACAGCAGGGTGTACCAATGCCCGTGGTTGAGTCATAGACCCAACCACCCACTGGCGGAGATATTAGCGCCAACTAAAAAAGCCGTCAACCAACTGCGCTCAAGGGTGATGGTTCAACCTACTGCATCTGCCTGCGCTTGGCCATAAACGCCAGCGTCTCCGCATCCCGGGAAACCGTGCTGCGTGTATCAGGCGGTGGCAGCACCAAGCCTGCATTGAAGATTGAAACCGGGGAAGCCCCCTGCACGTCTGCAGCGGACGCGCGGGGAGCTTCCGCCACCCGCCCCTGATCGGGCCTCTCCTGTGGCCGAAGCGAGTCGTCGAAGAAGCCGCCAGCCGCGATCTGCCGGCACAGGTCGGCCGGGACCTGCAGCGGCGTGGCCTGCTGGGTCCAGCATTGGCAGGTCCTGGCCTTCGCGCCTGGCTTGCGGCCGTCCAGGCAGGCGGCCGGCTTGGGCGCCTGCTGCGCCTTGTTGATCTCGTCATACCTGGGCGCGGTCTGCGGCAGGCCCTCAAAGCGCGGCTGGAAGCTTTGTACGTACTCTGCCCTGGTCATGGAGCGCTTTTCTTCCTGGCGGGGCGTGTAGCCCGGCTGGACGGCTGCCGCGGCCGGAGTTTTGTCGGTGATGGCCTTGGCCGGGCGCATCAGGGACTGGTACGCGAACCAGATCATGACCGGGATCAGGATGGCCAGCGCCACCAGCACGTAAACCTGTTTGGGAACGGCCTTCTTGCCGGTGTGCAGGCTGGCCGACTTGTACCAGGCATAAACCTCCTTCGGGAACGCGATCATGGACACCTTGGCATCCTTGCCGGCGCCGGCCTTCTCACAGTTGCCATTGACGGCCGACCACTCCAGGCAGCTGACCAGATCCGCCCCGAAGGTGCGTTTCAAATGCCGGTGCCAGCCAGGCGAGCCGATCAGGCGCCGGACGAACAGATCGAGGTTCTGCGGGTGCTGGGTGATGAGATAGAAGTCAAAGCCGCGGCGGCGATGTTCGGCCAGCATGCGGACCGGTTCGGGCACCGGTGCCGAGCTGCCGCGCACCGGCAGGTCGTTGTGGCATTCGTCCACGATGATGATCGCCCCATCGGGCAGATCCTGCCAGTCCTTGAAGTCGAACTTGAGCCAGCCGAAGTCGGCGACCATCTCGAAGCGGCCGTTGTAATAGACGGCGCGGTTTTCCTTGAGCTGGCGTTCGCGGACCCACTTGAGGGTGTTGAGGGTTTTGCCGGCGCCGTTCGCGCCTGTGACCAGGTGCAGTATTACCGGGTCACCCACTTCTTGAACGTGCCGCTGGTGACGCCGTTGAGTGTCTGACGCACCACGATGGCCGAGAAGATCATGCTGATGCAGTTGCCGATCTTCATATACGCCATCAGCGCAATCATTTCAGCCGGCAGCCCGGCGAACGAGGCCACGGCCTGGCCCTTCAACCAGGTCAGCGTGACATCCACGCCGGTATAGGTGATGACAGCGATCCCGAGGGACAGCAGGACCTGCCCGGCGATCGAGCCAGACAGGCGCAGCAGCATGCCGCCCAGGGAAGCGAGAAATAAAGGCATATCAACCCCTCGTCACGATGCGCGCCGACAACAGCGCAGAAATGGCCATGAGCACCAGACCGAGGTTTTCCAGCCAGGGGCAGATGGTCGAGAAAGGCAGGCTGACGGTCGCTCCCATGACGGTCACCGACTTGTTGCCAATGCAGGCCGGACCCGCGCTGAGCGCGTTGCTCTGGTCGAAATTGGCGGATGAAATGCTCAGGGTGTCATTGCCCGGCAGGTTCAAGGTCCGGTTGCCGGTTTTGACCTTCTCCGTGTCGTAGAGCGCTGATTCTTCGTTGGGCGCATTCATCAGGCAGTTCTGCCGGTGCACCTCTTTGGCAATCGCGCCCTGGATCGCGTCCCCCTTGAACGTGAAGCCGGCGGCACAATCGCCCGAGAAGGTGGAGGCATCGGCCACCTTGTCGCAGCCGGGTGCCTTGGGGTTCATCGCGCAATAGCTGGCCTGGGACTCGGTCTTCGTCGTCGTGCCGGTGCTGGCCCCGCTGGCGTCCTTGTTGCTGGTGGTGGTTGTGCAGCTGCCGTTGCTGCAGGTGGTCTGGGTGGTCTGCTCGGTCGTGCCGGTGGGAGCGCCGGGGATGGTGGGCGCCGATGCGCCAGGCGTGGGCGGTGTGGCTGTGGTGGTCTTGGGCGCGTCTACCGTCGATGACGGCGGAATGCAGACCTGGGCGCCGTTGACCGTGCCCGGATAAGAACCGGGGGCGCAAGTGGCCGTGATGTCGGATGGCTTGGGAACTACAGAACAGGCGGAGGCGTTTTGACCACTGCACGCGAAAGGCCCGTACAGCTCGGATTGACCGCCGCCACCCGCGCCGCCGCTTCCCTTGATGACGTAGCCGCCGAAGCACGCTGTGAGACCCACTGAACCAAAATGCACCATCGGCGCACCGAGCAAATTAAGGCCATCAGCAAGAGCCTTGCATTCAGTGTTTTGCTGAACCTGCAAGGAAATGCAAGCGTTGCCTGACTGCACATAGGTGGGCGCATTGCAAGTACACACGCCACCGCCTAGCGTGGAGTTGGAAGGACAGACGGTGGCGTAAGGGATAGCCGGGTTTCGATAGACCGAGTTGTAATACGGCCCGGCACCAGTGAAAACAATGACAAGCAAGGTCTGATTAGCGAGGACGGAATAACCACGCGGACTAGAGCAAGGCCCCTCGCAACGCAACTCCACAGCGCAGGGAGCACCAGCACCACCGGAAAAAGCATTACAGGACGGCATCCAGGTACTCAGGTAAGCCGAAATTGCGGCCTCATCAGGACCATATGAAGGTGCAAAAGAAGCGCGAGCCGGTGTACCCAACATGCCCAAGATGAGGGCAAGCAGAATGCCAGTGCCTACGCGGTAAAAATTAACCACGCGGCCCCCAGCAGTGCGATAACCACAAAAATTCCCAACACTTGCCTTTCAACGAAGGGTCAACCGCTGGCCCTTTGGTGAAAGACCCCGGCGTGCACGCCGGAGCTTTTCAGCAGACGCTTAAGACAGCGCCGAGCGGACCCACTTGAAGGCTTTGACAGCCACGACGATCAGCAGGACAGCGCCGCCGATCAGACCGATGGGCACGGCCTGGGCACCGATATCGGTCACGATGTTGGCAACATCGACGGCTGCGGCGTGTGCGGGCACAGCCAGTGCGGCGAGGGCCATGAGGACCAGCGCCAGCATCATCTGCAGAAGGTTTGTTTTGTTTTCCATAAGGACTCCGTTTCCGGTGGTCCCGAAACATTCGGGATTGCACCCGAGAGAGCGACGACGTTTCACAACGCTGGCCGCCTCCCGGCTGAAATCACTGCCTAACCGAGCGAGTCCTCCTGCCCCGCTGTCACACTTCCATTCATGGACCGGATCAGCATCCGGATCCCCCACCCGAGCACCCAGACGCCGATCACGGCTGCTGCGATGGCGCCGCCCTGCTCGAGGTCGAGCTGCAGCGGTGGCAATGACAGCTCATGCACCACGGTGACGGTGCAGGCGCTGCTGCAGTCGATGACGAGGGGATCAGGCACGGCTGAACACTTCCACCAGGTAGCCGGCAATCGCTACGGCGACGATGGCGCCCCAGCGCCAGGCGATGCCGTTAAAGAAGGTGGCGAGGAAGCGCTTCATTGGTCGAAGTCCTGCGATTTGCTGATTTCCTTGAGCGCCATCAGCCGGTTGTTGTCGGCTTCGCTCAGGACGGGCACGCCGTATTTCGCGGCGATGCGGGCGTCCTCTGCGGCGCTTTCGGCTTCAAGTTCGGCGTCGCGCGCCAGATCCTCTGGCGAAGCCTTAGCGAGGTACTTCTCGTAGGGCGTCATGGCGCCAAAAAATGCGGCGTCGGCGGCCTCCTGGGCATCAAACCTGGCATTGATGTCTGCCCAAACCGCCGCCTCCTCGGACGTCGCCGGGCGATAAACCGGCGCCGTGTCCTGAGAAATCATCGCATTCTGGATTTCTGCGCTCTGCGTCCAATTTGGATTAGGCTGCAAGCCTGCTGCAGCACGGTCGCGTGCGTCGTCGGCTGCGGTGTAACCCTCCCAATCAGGCGCAACGGCGTCTGTCTCGTAGATGTTTTCGCCGTCCCGATCCAAGTACACCGTACGGCCATCCTCTGAAACGTATTTATTGACGGCGCCTTCGACACCGTCGATGCCGATCTGTTCGCGGATAAACCTCAACGTTTCAATGGCCCACTTGATGCCGAGGCACGCTACACCGACCGTTGCGACGGCCGGTATGACATCTAGCAAGAACTGTTGAACTACGGCTACATCAACCATGGTTTTCTCCTAAGAACACTCGGAGGCCCTCGGGCGAGGGCTACCGGCTGCTTTCAGGTTTCGCAAGCGAAACGCTGGCCTTTACTCGATCGCGTCAAGCGTCATGTCTACCGGCGTGACCATGGAGATCTCGCCGGTTTCCTTGTCGGTGGACTTGAAGGGCTTGCGGGTGTAGCCGCCGAGCTTGCAATCGACGCTGACCAGGTCGCCCATCTGGCCGACGCGGTTGTTGCTGCGGATCTCGACGGTCTGCGGCCGTGAGTACTCATCAGCCGCCGGCGTGACCAGGCGGGTGTAATGTTTCTTTTCGTGGCGGCGGGCGGCCTCGATCTTTCCGCGGATGCTCACTTCCATCGGGCGCCGCTGTCCTGGCATGGCCTTGATGTTGTCGGGTTGTGCTGACATGGTTTTTCCTTACGCGGCGAGCCGCATTAAATCCCGGCTGACTTGGTACTCAGGGCGGTTCCGAGCCGGTGAAAAACAGAACCGCCTGTCCACGCGTTGCGGCGTGAAATCGTGAATGAGGGAGTCATTGGCAACGATCACAATGTCCGAGCCGATCCAGCTGACGCCAGCGTCCTCGAGCAACTTCCGGTTGCGGTAGAAGGTCGGCTTTGTGTAGCGGTCGCCCGTCTTGTCGCTGCCGGCCGTGCACATCGATTGCCAGAAGCCGTATAGGCGATTGCCTGCCGTGCGGCCGTACTTGTTTTGGAGCCGTGTGCATACCGCGTCTGTCGTGCGTACTGTTTCCATGCCTTGCTTTCCTTCGCGCAAAATGCGCTCGATTTCCTTGTCGTGTAATGCCTCAAGGTAGGCGTCGGTCAACTCGTGAACCTGTGGGTCTTTGTCGAAGTCGTAATTGAGTTTTGGGCTGTTGATGCCGACCTCGACGCGCAGCCGGTTGTCGGCCAGGCGCTGGAGGGCTTTGATCTTTCGCTCGACGCGTTCGAAGTTGTTGCCGTCTTCTCCGTAGATGTGCCGGAACATGTGGCGAAGGAAGGAGCGCAGCCGGTTGGGTTCGTGCGCCTGGAACTCGGAGCCCTTGTGATAGAACTTCACCGTCGTGGTCTTGCCGGGGAAGTGAACGGCCATGTCGTACTTGCTGGCCTTCTTCTGCCGACGCGGGAAGCTGACGAGCTGCATGGTGTCGAAGAACTGTTTGCATGCCGCCTTGGACAGCCGGTAGACGTGGGCCACGTCTACGCGGTGGACGGTCCACACGTCGGCAATCGGAAGATTGACTTCGAGCAGCTTTGCAATTAAATTCACCAGGTAGCGGCAGCTCTCGAGGAAATTGGTCGGCCCGCCGTAGACGTTGTGGCCGAGCATGACTTTGTGCACGCTGGCCTCAACCATCAGGTAAGGCTCGCAGGCATGGCGCTGCGGCGTGCCGTTCTTGTCAACGATCCAGTCGTCGTATTTCGGGATCACCGAGATCCGGGCATCCCAGGAGCCGAGCAGCTGGCCGGTGTGCAATTCGTAAATCATTTCGCCGCTGGCCATGTCTATGCCGGAACGCAGAATGCATTTCTGTTCAACGGCGCGGATGAATTCCCGGGACATGGTGGGCGACTTCAATCTGATCGTGTCGTAGGCCACGGTCAGAAACCCGCCGGCAGCGCAGGCCGCTGCGTTGCATGCGGTTTCTCAAAAATGAGACTGTCAGGCGGTGCTACCACGCCCGCCTGACTAAAACCGGGGTCGGGGTCAGCCTGCTCCAGCCCAGCCCTGGGCGGCGCTTCGCTTGCCGCCTGGGCCGGGCCTGCGCAGGCACCAGCGGCGGCCTTGCAGCTGCAGAACTCCCCGCCGCACTGGATGACGTTGCGAACTGGGATGGTCAGCCTGGCTTTCTCCGGCCACAGGGTTTCCAGGGTCCAGCAGTCCTTGCCATCCGGAGTAACCCAGAGTTCCTTGATGACGGCGCAGTAAACGATGGGGCCGCGCCTGGCCAACACGTGCTGTACCAGAACTTCGCGGGAGCGAGCGGCTTCGGCGCAGCGAGCCGCGTGCGCCTGGTAGGAATACGGTTCACTACTGAGTGAATAGGAAATCGGTTTAGTCTTCATAATTTCACCGAACCAGTCGCACCCGAAGTGCCAAAATGTCCGCTCAAGGAGGACGAAAGATGAAATTCATCTCGCTGTTGGCGGCTTTGCTCTTTTCTGTTGCGTTGAGCGCCCACGCCGCAGGAGATCCGACCTACAAGTGCATTACCCAGGGGAAGGTGACGTATTCCGATGAGCCTTGCGTAGGGGCGAAAATCGTTGACACCACTCCGACACAAGGTCTGGATAAGACTTCCGGGCAAAGCCGAAAGGGTGCTGATGTTCAGCGTGTAGAAACCCAACGTGAGATGGGGAAGGCCATGCAACAGATCACGGGCCGAGCGCCGGAACAGCGCGACAAAGCCATCAAGCGCATCAATCTGTCGCTTAAAGATCGTCAGGAATGCGAAGCCCTGGATATCGGGATGGTTCACTTTTCCACTCCGACTCCTGAGGAAGAAGTCGAGCTCTACAACCTGCGCAAGAGGTACAAGGACCTGAAATGTTGAATAACGAATCTCTGGTGAAGTTGAACAGTAAGAGGGAGAAATGAAAAATTTGATTTGGCTGGTGCTAGGGCTTGCCGTTCTGATAGCAATAGTGACCGTGCTGAAAGCGAAGCAGCAGGGCGGATCCGCTCGCAAGCTCGATGTCCGGAAGAAGGATCTGCTGTCGAAGCGAGAGCAAGGAATGTTCTTCCGGCTAACCTCGACCTTTCCCGAGCATGTGGTGCTGTCGCAGGTTTGTTTTTCTGCGCTTCTCAGGAGCAACCAACGAGGAACACGCAACAGATACAGCCAGAAATTTGCGGACTTCGTGCTTTGCACCAAAGCATTCGACGTCCTGGCTGTCATCGAACTCGACGACAGCAGCCACAAAGGAAGAGAACGAGAAGACGGCGACCGCGATGGCTGGCTGACAGCGGCCGGATACAGGGTGGTGCGGTATGCAAACACCCCTGACACGGCCAAATTGCTGGCGGACTTTCCCTCGAGCCCCTGAGCGTGCATAATTAACCTTACTTGGTGTACGTAAACTAATATCGGATTACGTCACGCAATGTAAACCAAGAAAGGTATACATGCAAGACTTAGAACGCATTAATTTTCTGATTGATCGCGCCGCAGCAACGCTGGGCAGCGACAACCAATTAGCCGCCGCACTAGGTACTAGCCGGCAGGTCGTGAGCAACTGGCGCCATGGGCACAAAGAGCCAGGCGCAGACAAGCAGGCCCAGCTGGCCGAGATGGCCGGTTTAGATGTTGGTTTTCATGTCACAGCATCCGCTGTCGAAAAGACAGGGCATGCAGCCGCAATAGCTTGGCTGGCTAAAAGGGCTGAGGACTGGCGGAAGCGGTGAGATTCGAACTCACGAAAGGTTTCCCTTTGCCGGTTTTCAAGACCGGTGCAATCGACCACTCTGCCACGCTTCCAAGACCGATATCTTAACCGGTACACGACTAAACTTTTCAATAGGGCACAGGCACGGTTAACAGGTGAGGCGGCAAGTGGCTGCCTGGCTTGTGCCTTGCTATCGCTCCTTCACAGCAAGCCTGCCGGTTCTATTACAGGTATTACAGCAGGCAACATCGAGAATTTTCCCCGCATGCTAAGGTGATTTAAAGGGGCCTTAGCGGGCCGCGCTATGCGGTTCGTTCGAAGATGTCGGTACCTTCTGCGGCTTGTTCTTTGCAGGCCTTGGCGAAATCCCTAGCTCTCCATCGCCGCGACCAACCCGGCCCGAACAGGGAATCAGGAGAACCTCAATGAAAAGACGTGAATTTTCGCAGGCTGCGCTTGCTGCTTTAGGGACTATGCGCCTGAGCGCGATCATGGCGACAGGGGGCAGTATGGTTCCTGAGGCCAGTGCGGCCATTGGGTCTGTTCCGGCGGGCACCAATCTTTCAGGCATGGAGTGGGCCAAGCCCGGTTTACGTATTGGTACCAGCACGGCTCCCAATTTGCATTTCACCGTGCCGCGCGCTGCAGACATTGCCTACCTTGCTTCTTGCGGCTACAACAAGAGCCGTTTGCCGATCCAGTGGGAACTCCTGCAGCCCATGCTTCATGACACGGTTGCAAACACCGCAGTGAAAACAGCTATTGGCCAACCGGGTGCTTTTCACCCTGGTTATGAGTCCTACATCACCGGTGTGCTTGATGCGCACGCAGCGGTGGGGATGAAATGCATCATCGACAACCACAATTACTGTCGTTACCAGGACTTCAAGTTTCAGCCGGATGGATCGATTATCGGCCTGACGGTTCCTGCCGATCCGTTTGTTCGCCCGTTCAGCACCGACAAAACGCAGGTGCGAACGCGTATTTTCGCCTTGGCTGCCGGTGCAACCCTCCAGCAGGCTCACTTCGTGGATTTCTGGACCCGCGCGGCGACGAAGTGGAAAAATCATCCCGGTTTTGGCGGTTACGGACTGATGAACGAGCCGCACGACATGCCCAAACCCGGTGGTGTTATTGCCTGGAATGAAGAGACGGTCAAAATTGCGGAAGACCTGAGCATCTGGCCGGCCTTTGCGCAGGCGGCGATCAATGCCATTCGCGCCGTTGACGCGGTGAACCCGATTTACGTGGGAGGAAACCAGTACAGCTCGGCCGTGGTCATAGGCACAAAAAACCCGGGGTTTCCGCTGGCTGGTGCCAATCTCATCTATGAAGTCCACATGTACCTGGACGCATTCAGCAACGGTGCGGCCTTTGACTACGACACCGAGGTGGCCAAGAATTACAGTGCCGGTTTCGGCGTCGGCTCCATCAAGCCATCCACTGGCATGGACCGCATCAAGCTGGCCACGGACTGGGCCAGCGCGAAAGGCGTCAAGCTGGCGCTGACTGAAATCGGCATGCCGCTCGATGACACGCGTTGGCAAACCATGTTCGCGCAGGCTGTCAACTACGCGCACCAGGCCGGGTGTGAGATCTACACCTGGATGGGCGGCAGCCACTGGCCCATTCGCAACTATGCGATCAATCATGTGCCGAGCTGGTACCAGAACAGAACAATGGAGCCTGCGGTGTCCGGGCTGCTCAAAGCGGCTGTCGGGATCGCGCAGGCGAGCCTGTTCGATGACGGCCCGGGCTACGGGCTCGCCGGTACGCCTCTGGCAATCACGGTGTCCGCCCGCGGCAACCTGGCCCGGCCTGTAGCGTTGACGGTGGCTTCCAACAACGGCGGCACATTGAGCAAATCGTCGCTGCTTATTCCCGCCGGCGCGAACGGCCAGGACACTTTTACCTATACACCGGCGACCAACCGGGTGGCGACACTGAGCTACACCAGCGACGGCCAGCTCTCGGGCCAGGTGCCGCCGCCGCGCAGAATATCCTCACTCAACGATCCGGTGGCTCATGCGGCCACCAGCCTGCAGGATGCGGCACAGGCCATCATCGCGAAATACAGCGCCTGTAAATGGGAGCTTTCCGACGGCTACACAGACTACATGCTCGGTGCGCCCGCAGCGGCCGGCCAGCCGATCCGCGCCATCTCGGATTCGGGCTACGGTTCCAGTGCGGGAAACGCCATGGAGATGATCAACGGAGTCAACAAGGCTCATGGCGGGATGGGCACCATGGTTTTGCCCATCATGCGCGTGACCAATGGTAAGAAGAACTCGGACCATACCGTGGCCAACACCTGGGGCTTATGGTGCAAAAAGTCGCTTGGCAGAGCTGGTGTTCAGCCCAACCCGAGTAACAGAGTGCCTTACAACATCGAGGACGCGCACTTTGTCATGGTGGCCGCCAGCGTTCCCGGTCAATCCAACACGGGCGTGCTGTTTCAAGCTTCGCAGACCGAGCAATCTCACACGTCGGAGCTGAATTTCACGAACAGCTTTCCGGGAGCCAAATGGGTAGATTCAGGCGGGCAGAAAGTGGAGCTGGCCAGTCCGACAAAGATTCCGGCCAATACACCGGCAGTGTTCGCATTCACATCGGCACCCGGTGCGCAGAAGCTGCGTGTCAATTCAGCCGTGGTTGCCAGTGCGGCGGCGACTTTTTCGCCCAGTGCGTACAACCAGCTGCTGATCGGCTGGGGCTATCTCAGCTATTACCCGCGTGGCGGTTTCGGGGGACATATTTACGCCGTGATCACAGGCAAAGGCGCGCCAAGCGCTAGTGAGTTGGGGGTATTGGAGAAGTACCTGGGGACGACGGCGGGAATCAATTTGCCCTAGCTTCGTTCCACTCGGGAAAGGCCAGCTTGTAACGCTCGAAGGTGCAGGGGAGAAACCGGCGCGCGATTTTCCGCACCGCGTGAGGCTCATCCAGACGCATCACCCCGCGGACAACATGCCTCGCGTTTCGATGAACGCAATGACTTCAGCCAGGCCGGCCTGGGTCTTGAGGTTGGTCATGACAAAGGGTTTGAGGCCTTTGGCCGTGGTGCGCATGCGGATGGTGTCGGCTTCCATCACGGCGAGGTCGGCACCCACATAAGGCGCAAGGTCGGTCTTGTTGATGACGAACAGATCGCTTTTTGTGATGCCGGGGCCACCTTTGCGGGGGATTTTTTCGCCGGCTGCCACGTCGATCACGTAAATCGTCAGATCGCTGAGTTCGGGGCTGAAGGTGGCAGCCAGGTTGTCGCCGCCGGATTCCACAAACACCACATCGGCATCGGGAAAGTCCTCCAGCATGCGGTCAATGGCTTCGAGGTTGATGGAGGCGTCTTCGCGGATGGCAGTGTGCGGGCAACCGCCGGTTTCCACACCCATGATGCGTTCAGCCGCCAAAGCGCCGCTGACGGTCAGGATGCGCTGGTCTTCCTTGGTGTAGATGTCGTTGGTGATCGCGACCAGGTCGTACTTGTCGCGCATGCCCTTGCAGAGCATTTCGAGCAAGGTCGTTTTGCCGGAACCGACCGGCCCGCCGATGCCGACACGCAGCGGTGGCAACTTCTTTGTACGGTTGGGTATGTGGTGCAGGGTCATGATCTGAACAATCTCGAGTATTGCGTTTCGTGTTGGGAAGAAAGAATGGCCAGCATGGGCGAAAACGCCTGGCGTTCATGCTCTGCGAGGGCCATAGCCTCAGCGATGGCCGCCGGTATTTCGGCCGCCAGCCGCGACAATATGCGTTGGCCCGCGCTTTGCCCGAGAGGTACCGATTTGAGCGCCGCCTGCACCATGTTCTCGGCCCAGCCAAAAGCATAGGCAGCCAGGCAGTCGGCGATGCTGGCGGTCAGTGCCGAGGCTGCCAGAGAATACGCCACCGGGTAAGTTGGCGGCAGTTTGGCACAGGCGTCGATGTGCGTGTCGCTGACGCTGCGGTGGTTGCGCAGCCATTCCACCAGCGAGCGGCCCATCTGCTCGGCCTGCAGGCGCAGCTCGCTGGTTTCGCGGGTTTGCAGCACCCAGTCGTTGAGTACTTTCACTTTGTCGAGTTCGCCGCTACGCCAAGCCGGAATCGCCCGCGCGATCACCGCCAGATCACCTCTCGCCAGACTCAGATGCAATTGGTCGCTGAGCCAGTCTGCCGCTATGCTTTCTGTAGCTACTCCCGCCCTATCGACGCCGGCTTCCAGTCCTTCCGAATAGGAAAAACCGCCCACCGGCAGGGCCGGGGAGGCCAGCCAGATCAGTTGCAGCAGGCTGGCGGCCGGCAGGGGCTGGGCCGTTGCGCTCAATGGTTGTGCGGTTTGTGTTTGTGGATCTGGATCGCGACCGGCTGCGCATCGTCATGCGCGTGGTCATGGCTGTGGTTGCAGTCCGGACCGTGCACATGTGGCGCGGGGGCGGCTACTGGTACATGAGCATGTTCGCTCTCGTGCGCATGGCCATGGCCGCCCGCGCTGTAGGCGCCGCCTTCGGGCTCAAAGGTTTCGCTGACTTCGTTGACGATCAGGTGCATGGAACGCAGCATCTCTGCCAATACGTGGTCGGGCTCTATCTTCAGGTGATCCGGCTTGAGCTCGATGGGCACATGCCGGTTGCCCAGGTGGTAGGCCGCGCGCGTCAGGTCGAAGGGCGTGCCGTGGGTTGGACAAGCGGTGATGCGCAGCACGGTTTGCGGTGCCGCGATGACTTTCACCATCGAGCCTTCTTCGGCGATCAGCACATCGCCGCCGCGCACCAGCGTACCGCGCGGTAAAAAGATGCCGAGATGGCGGCCCAGCGAATCCGTGGCCTCGAAGCGGCTTTTCTGACGGATGTCCCAGTCGAGTTCGACGCTGGCCGCGCGTTTGAGCAGTACGGGCGCCAGGCCTTGGCCGTGGGGGATGCATTTGGAGACTTGGAGCATAAGAATTCTGGTGTTCAGGGATGCGTGCATTGTGGCGCAGGGCCGTATGCATCCCTCAGCAAAGGGTCTTGGTCATGAACAGGCTGTAGGGGTCGAGCACATAGTCGGCAAAGGGACCGCACTCCACAAAGCCTTCACTTCGATACAGCTTTTGTGCTGCAGCAAAAGGAGCGTGAGGACCGGTTTCAGGCTGATCTGCCGTATGCCTTTGGCACGCGCAGCCGCCTCGATGTGGCGCAACAGGGCGCGTGCCACCCCTTTTTGCACATGGTCGGCAGCCGTGCGCATGGATTTGAGCTCGGCGTGCATGGGCGTCAGTTGTTTGAGAGCCCCGCAACCCATCAGTTCTTCTCCCTCGCACGCTGTCCAAAACGTGATGGATGGATGGCGCAACGCGTCGAGGTCCAGCGCGTGTACGCTTTCGGGCGGCGAGTGTTCGTGCATCGCATCGAGGTGTATTTGCAGCAAGGCGGCAATACCCGCCCCGCGCAGGTCGTCGATTCGGATCTCCATGCGTGGTTAGAACAAAAAGTAGCGCTGAGTCATCGGAAGGCTGATAGCCGCTTCGCAGGTCAGCAACTGACCATCAGCGCGCACGGCGTAGGTCTGTGCATCGACCTCCATTTTCGGCGCGTAGTCGTTGTGAATCATGTGGCGTTTTTGCACGCCGCGAATGTTCTTGACTGCGGCAAGGGTTTTGACCAGACCGAAACGCTCCCTGATGCCACCGGCCAGGCCGGCCTGCGACACGAAGGTCAGCGAGCCTTTGGCGATCGCGCCGCCAAAGCCGCCGAACATGGGGCGATAGTGCACCGGTTGTGGGGTCGGTATGGAGGCATTGGGGTCACCCATGGCCGCCATGGCGATGAAGCCGCCCTTGAGGATCAGCGCCGGCTTGATGCCGAAGAAGGCCGGTTTCCAGACCACCAGATCGGCCCACTTGCCCAGCTCAATCGAGCCAACTTCATGCGCGATGCCGTGGGCAATCGCCGGGTTGATGGTGTATTTGCTGATGTAGCGTTTGGCGCGGACGTTGTCGTTTCGCTCGGGATCACCGGGCAGCTTGCCACGCTGTACTTTCATCTTGTGCGCGGTTTGCCAGGTGCGGATGATGACCTCGCCGACGCGGCCCATGGCCTGGCTGTCGCTGCTCATCATGCTGATCGCGCCCAGGTCGTGCAGCACGTCTTCCGCGGCAATCGTTTCCTTGCGAATGCGGCTTTCGGCAAAGGCCAGGTCCTCGGCAATCGCTGGGTCCAGGTGGTGGCAGACCATCAGCATGTCGACGTGCTCGTCCAGTGTGTTGACGGTGTAAGGCATGGTCGGGTTGGTCGAGGACGGAAGGAAGTTCTGCTCACCGACGACCTTGAGTATGTCCGGCGCATGGCCGCCGCCCGCGCCTTCGGTATGAAAAGCGCACAGGGTGCGGCCTTTGGTGGCGGCAATCGTGTTTTCGACAAATCCGCTTTCGTTGAGCGTGTCGCTGTGGATGGCCACCTGCGTGTCGGTCTTTTCCGCCACGTCCAGGCAGTTGCTGATGGCCGCGGGCGTCGTGCCCCAGTCTTCGTGCAGCTTCAGGCCGATCACACCGGCATCAATCTGCTCATGCAGCGCGGCCGGCAGGCTGGCGTTGCCCTTGCCGAGAAAACCCAGATTCATCGGGAAGGCGTCGGCGGCCTGCAGCATGCGTTCTATGTTCCAGGGGCCGGGTGTGCAGGTGGTGGCAAAGGTGCCGGTAGCCGGGCCGGTGCCGCCGCCCAACATGGTAGTGATACCGGAAGTCAGTGCTTCCTCGATCTGCTGCGGGCAGATGAAATGGATGTGCGAGTCAATGCCGCCGGCGGTAACGATCATGCCTTCGCAACTGATGATTTCAGTGCCGGGGCCGATGATCATTTCCACGCCGGGTTGGGTGTCGGGGTTGCCGGCCTTGCCGATGGCCGCGATGCGGCCGCCCTTGAGGCCGATATCGGCCTTGATGATGCCCCAGTGGTCGATGATCAACGCGTTGGTCATCACGCAGTCCATAGCGCCTTCGGCGCGTGTTTTCTGCGACTGCGCCATACCGTCACGAATCGTCTTGCCGCCGCCGAACTTCACTTCCTCGCCGTAACTGCCGGCGCGTAGCGTGTAGTCGGCTTCGACCTCAATCATCAAATCGGTGTCGGACAGGCGCAGGCGGTCGCCCACCGTGGGGCCGAACATCTCGGCATAGGCTTGTCTGCCAATCGTTGCCATTAACGGACTCCCGCAGGGCCGCCCCAAGGGAGGCCAGCGCCCCCTCGGGGGGCAGTGAATACACAAAGTGATGAACGTGGGGGCATCAAATCTTCCCTTGAGTCAGGCCGCGAAAGCCGTAGATTTTTCGTTCGCCGGCGAAGTCCACCAGCTCCACCGTGCGCTGCTGGCCCGGCTCGAAACGGACCGCCGTGCCGGAGGCAATATTGAGCCGCATGCCCTGCGCGGCGGCGCGGTCGAAGGCCAGCGCGCCGTTGGTTTCGGCGAAGTGGTAATGCGAGCCGACCTGGATCGGTCGGTCGGCGCTGTTCTGCACCACCACGGTCAGGGTGCGTCGCCCGGTATTGAGTTCGTGGTCGGGGCCGTCGGTCAGCAGTTCACCTGGAATCATGGGAGGCCCCTCAAGCCAGGCGGCCGAGCAAGGCCAGTCCGAAGATGGCGACGCCCGCGCCGGTCAGGCGCGGCACCCAGAAGTTGGCGTGGCGCAAGGCCCAGCCCGCGGCCACGCCGGCAGCGTGCAGCAACAGCGTGGCAGCCAGCATGCCCGCGACGACCGGTAGCGCACTGAAGTTACCGGCCAGCTCGTAGCCATGGGCCAGGCCGTGGAAAACTGCAAACACGCCGACCAGCGCTGCCGCAGCCATGCCGGGTACACGCCAGCGTGTCAGTACCAGCAGGCCGATGACCAGCAGCGAGGCGGCAATCACGGGTTCCACGAAAGGCAATTGCACGCCCTGGAGCCCGAGAAGGGCGCCGGCCAGCAGCATGGCGGCAAAACCCATCGGCGCCCACAGCAGGTCGGGCCAGGCGCGTCGCGCGGCCAGCGCGCTCCACAGCCCAACGGCGACCATGGCCGCGAGGTGGTCCACGCCGGTCAGCGGGTGCAGGAAACCGCTGAGGAGGGCGGCCTGGCTGTGGACTGCCTCTCCGGATTCATGACCAATATGGGCGCCAGCCCCGGTGGACAGGACGCAAGCAGCTATCAAAAAAAGAGCGTTTTTGAGTTTGGATTGCATGGTGGCTATCTCGGTGGGGATTAAACAATGGGCTGGTGAACGGTGACCAGCTTGGTGCCGTCGGGAAAGGTGGCCTCCACCTGGATGTCGGGGATCAGTTCCGCAATGCCGTCCATCACGTCGGCGCGCGTCAGGATGGTCCGGCCTTCGCTCATGAGCTGGGCCACGGTTTTGCCGTCGCGTGCGCCTTCCATCACGGCGGCGCTGATCAGCGCGACAGCTTCGGGGTAATTGAGTTTCAGGCCGCGCGCCTGGCGCCGTTCGGCCAGCAGTGCGGCCGTGAAGATCAGCAGCTTGTCTTTTTCTCTCGGGGTCAATTCCATGGGTTCTCCGGGG
>NZ_JBDTTH010000080.1:0-20145 GCF_039930745.1 Polaromonas sp.
GACAGCTACATCGAGATCAGCAACTTCTACACCGTCACCATCTACGAAAAAGGCGCGGAAGTGGTGCGCATGATGCAGACCCTGGTGGGCCGTGATGGTTTCGCCAAAGGCATGAAGCTTTATTTCGAGCGCCACGACGGCCAGGCCGTGACCTGCGACGATTTTGCGCAGGCCATTGCGGACGCCAACCCGGCCTCCGACCTGGCGCGCCTGCTGCCGCAGTTCAAGCGCTGGTACAGCCAGGCCGGCACACCGCGCGTGCATGCCGAAGGGCTGTACGACGCTTCCGCGCGCAGCTACACCCTCACGCTGGCGCAAAGCTGCGCAGCCACGCCCGGTCAGACAGACAAGCAGCCCTTTGTCATACCGGTCGGCCTGGGCCTCTTGGGGACCAGCGGCAAAGACCTGCCCCTGCAGCTGGAAGGTGAAGCCACGCCCATGGCCGCGCCGCGCACTTTTGTGCTGACGCAAGCCAGCGAAACCCTGCGCTTTGTCAATGTTGATGTCGAACCCGTTCCTTCCATCCTGCGGGCTTTCAGCGCGCCGGTGGTGCTGGACATGGACTACAGCGACGCCCAGCTCCTGCATCTGCTGGCAAACGACAGCGACCCCTTCAACCGCTGGGAAGCCGGGCAACGACTGGCCGTGCGAAGTGCTATTAAATCAATAGCTGGTGGCGCTGATGCCGAAAGGGCTAAACCGCTAAATGATGCTTATATCTGGGCAATGCGCAGCGTTTTGCGCCATCCGGCGCTGGACGCGGCTTTCAAAGAACTGGTATTGACCCTGCCGTCGGAAACCTACATTGCCGAACAGCTCGATGTGGTGGACCCGCAGCGCATTCATGCGGTGCGCGAAGCCATGCGCCTGCAGCTTGCCACCGAACTGCAGGCCGACTGGGAAGCCGCTTTTGAGGCCAACCACGACACCGGCGCCTACACGCCCGACCCGCTGTCCTCGGGCCGCCGCGCGCTGGCCGGCATGGCGCTGACCCAGTTGTGCCTGGCGGCTGTCGCCAGCGGAGATACCGTCTGGCCCGGCAAGACCTACCAGCGTTTCAAGGACGCCGGCAACATGACCGACCGCTTCAACGCGCTGGCCGCCCTGGTGTCCAGCGGCCATTCGCTGGCCGCGCAGGCGCTGCAGCGATTTCATGCCATGTTCAAGGACGAGGCGTTGGTCATCGACAAATGGTTCAGCCTGCAGACCAGCGCGACCGACCGCGGCGGCAACATCCTGCCGGCTGTGAAACAGCTCATGAAACACGCCGACTTCAGCCTGCGCAACCCGAACCGCGCACGCAGCGTTGTCAGCACCTTCTGCCAGGGCAACCCGGCCGGGTTTCACCGCGCGGACGCGGGCGGTTATGTGTTCTGGAGTGAACGCGTGGTTGAACTCGACGCCATGAACCCGCAGGTGGCTGCTCGCCTGGCCCGCGCACTGGACCGCTGGAGCAAGCTGGCCGAACCCTACCGCAGCGCCGCCCGCGAAGCCATCGCCCGCGTTGCCGCCCGGACTGACCTGAGCAAGGACACCCATGAAGTCGTTACACGCGCATTAGCGGACTAGAGATGGCCCCCACGCTTGTCACTTCGTGTACTGCGCTGCCCCCCGAGGGGGCCGCTGCGCCTGCGGCCCGGCTAAGCCGGTTCCGCGGCCCCTGCTTGTACGGCGTGATGGCGACTGAGCCTCCCCTTTAATTTCGACGACTGGAGTTACCCATGTCCCAAAAAATTTCCCTGACCCGTTACCTCGTTGAGCAGCAGCGGATTGACGGCCACATTCCCTCGCAGCTGCGCCTGCTGCTTGAAGTGGTGGCCCGCGCCTGCAAAAGCATCAGCCAGGCCGTCAACAAGGGCGCGCTGGGCGAGAACAGCATCCTGGGCAGCGCCGGAAGCGAGAACGTGCAGGGCGAGGTTCAGAAAAAACTCGACATCATCGCCAACGAAGTGCTGATCGAGGCCAACGAATGGGGCGGCCATCTGGCCGGCATGGCGTCTGAAGAAATGGACAGCATCTATGCGGTGCCCAACCGCTACCCGCAAGGCGAATACCTGCTGCTGTTCGACCCCCTCGACGGCTCCAGCAACATCGACATCAACGTCAGCATAGGCACCATCTTCAGCGTGCTGAAAATGCCTGAAGACGACCGTGGCGTTGACGAAGCCGATTTCTTGCAAGCCGGCAGCAAACAAGTGGCGGCGGGGTATTGCATCTACGGCCCGCAGACCACGTTGGTGCTGACGGTAGGCGACGGCGTGGCCATGTTCACGCTGGACCGCGAGCAGGGCTCGTTTGTGCTGATTGAGGAAAACGTGCAGATTCCGCCCGACACGCAGGAGTTCGCCATCAACATGAGCAACATGCGGCACTGGGACGAACCCGTCAAACGCTATATCGACGAATGCCTGCAAGGCACCGACGGCCCGCGTGGCAAGAACTTCAACATGCGCTGGATCGCAGCCATGGTGGCCGACGTGCACCGCATTTTGTGCCGCGGCGGCATCTTCATGTACCCCTGGGACAAGCGCGAGCCAGAGAAAGCCGGCAAGCTGCGCCTGATGTACGAAGCCAACCCCATGAGCTGGCTGATCGAGCAGGCAGGCGGCGCCGCCACCAACGGGCATCAGCGCATCCTGGACATCCAGCCTACCAAGCTGCACGAGCGCGTGAGTGTGATTCTGGGTTCGAAAAACGAGGTCGAGCGGCTCACCCGCTACCACGACGGAAAACCCGCCAAGCCATAGTTACCGCCTGTATTTCAGGCGTCTCGTCATGCCGTCGCGCCGTTGTGCCTAACCTTCATGGCAAAGTCGGTCTGGTCGTCCCAGTTGACGAGGGGCGGTTAAGCGCGGTGGGCTTTGAACTCGCCGCTGCCGCCATGCACCTGGGGCAGCATCTCGGCTACTCGGCGCATGTTGGACTCGATCTCGTCCAGCAACCCCGGTATTAATTAAGACATTTATGCCCGAACAATATGTTTTGTCGGGCATAAATAGCGGTTTTTTTGATTTTGAACCGCGGCGGATGCTAAACTCACCCATATTTGGTTTTTTAACGAACTAAAGCGCCTAAATATGTCCGAAATAAAAACTCCACTGCCCCGCGACGTCACCGAACGGGTTCGTCGGCTCGGAGCAAACGTCCGCGTCGCACGCCAGCGCCGCCGTATGAGCCAGGAAGATTTGGCCAGCAAAGCGGGCGTCAACGACAAGACCCTGCGCCGCCTTGAAAAGGGCGATGAGGGGGTATCGCTGGGCAACGCCTTGAGCGTGCTCTGGACGCTTGGTTTGCTCCAAACAACTTCCGGCATTGCTGATCCAGACACCGACGAGCACGGCAAAACGCTTGAACTCGCCCGCCTCCCCAAGCGCACGCGGGCGCCTGCGCCGAGTGACGACTTTTAAAGAGCGCCAGCATGCCGGCCGCTGACCAGTCCTGCTACGTCTTCATCCAGCTGCCTGGGATTTTCGAGTGGGTGATCTGCGGCTCCCTGCGCGTGCGCGAAGTCGGCCACAACAGCTATGTGGGCACTTTCCAGTATGGTCGCTCGTACCGGGACCGCAAGAATGCGGTCGCGCTCGATCAGTTCCACCTGCCGCTGTCCGCGCGCCCCCAGGAGTTCACCAAGCTCAAAGGCATCCCGGGGGCGCTACGCGACGCCAGCCCCGACGCGTGGGGGCGGCGCGTGATCCAGGCCAAGCTCAGTTTGCCGGAGGCGAACGTCTCCGAGATCGACTACCTGCTCAACGGCCCCGATGACGCCGCCGGCAACCTGCGCTTCGCTCCCACCACCACGCTTGCGAAGGCGTCACGCCCCTTCAACCGGATCCACCAGCTGCAAGCTTTGGTCCAGGCCGCCCAGAAACTGGAGGAGGAAGGCAAGCTGCCGCACGAGGTGCTGGAGCAACTGGAGCCCGGCACCAGCATGGGCGGTGCCCGGCCAAAGGTCACGGTGGAAGACGGCCAAAGGAT
The DNA here is from genome assembly GCF_039930745.1 of Polaromonas sp. Lineage (GTDB taxonomy): Bacteria > Pseudomonadota > Gammaproteobacteria > Burkholderiales > Burkholderiaceae_C > Polaromonas. The sequence continues at coordinate 3,976 of NZ_JBDTTH010000080.1, forward strand.
CTGGCTGGCCAAACTGCCGGAGAAGGGCGACAAGCTGAACATGCAGCGGATCGAATACGCCACACTGGAACTAGCGCGCGCCGCGGGTCTGGATGTGTGCGGCACCCGGGTAGAGGAGGTAGGCGATCGCGAAGCCCTGATGCTGGAGCGCTTCGACCGCAAGTGGAATCCCGATGCCAACGCCTATGCGCGGTTCGGGCTGGTCTCGGGCCTCACGGTACTTGATGCCGAGGACGGATACTCCGGCCGTGATCGCTGGTCGTACCTGCTGCTTGCCGACGAACTGCGGCGCTGGTCCAGCCGGCCAGACCAGGACCGCCTGGAGCTGTTCCGCCGCATGGTGTTCAACGCCATGGTCACGAACACCGACGACCACCCGCGCAACCACGCGCTGCTGCAGCACGATGGCAGTTGGCGCCTCTCGCCAGCCTACGACATCGTCCCGGTCCCCCTCATCTCGCTGGAGCGCCGTGACCTGGCCCTGGAAATCGGCGAGTTCGGCCGCGCTGCGAGTCTCTACAACCTGCTGTCACGTCCCGAGGTGTTCGGCCTGTCGCGGCAGCAGGCCCAGGCAGAGGTGGACCGCATGCGCCAGGTGGTCTCGACCTGGCGCGCGCTGTTCCAGAAGCACGGTGTCTCAGGTGCGGACATCGAGGCCATCAGCCCTGCATTTCTGCCGGAAGCAGTCTGAGGCAGCGCAGGTGGCCGCAAAGGGCAACAAGAGGGCTACGGCCGACGCAACACCAACGGCTTGCGGTAAACCACATTGCGCCCGGCGACCCTGAAACCGCAATCCTCGTACACGCGCGTGGCGCTGGCCATTGACGAACTGCCGCACGAGGAAGCGTACGAAGCCCTGGCCGGCTTCCTGATGGTCATGCTGCGCCGCGTGTCCCGCCGCACCGACAGCGTCACCTGGGCCGGCTACAAGTTTAAAGTGATGGACGTGCCAGCCGCGTCGCTCACCCGGTGCGTGCGGAAGCAAACTGACTGGATTGCCTGGTGATGGTACGGTCGGCGTATGCATCCCCCCACCGCACTTCTCATCAGCACGCCCACCCCCTCATCCAGGCGGCAACTGCTTCTGGCGGCTGCTTGCGCCAGTGCAGCGCCTGCGTTGACCGCGTGTTCGTCGGGCGACTCCGAACAACAAGCTGCGCGCGCCTTGAGGACGCCGGTGTTGCCTTCGTCTGAAACCGCGAATGCCCGGATGCACGAACTGGTGCGCCAGGCCACTCTGGCCCCTTCGAGCCACAACACGCAGTGCTGGCGCTTCAAGCTCGCACCGCGGTCGATCACCATGGCGCCGGATCTCACGCGCCGCTGCCCTGTCGTCGATCCCGATGACCATCATGTTTTCGTGTCGCTGGGTTGCGCGGCGGAAAACATGGTGCATGCGGCTCTTGCCGCAGGACTCCATGCCGAACCGCGCTTCGATCCCGATGGCGACGGGAAGATTGCGGTAAATCTGGAGGCGACACAGCCGCGGATCACGCCGTTGTTTCACGCCATCGCCGAGCGGCAATGCACCCGCGGTGACTACGATGGCCAGCCGATTTCACCGGCTGAGCTGCGCCAGCTGGAGCAGGCGGGCACGGGAGACGGCGTCAGCCTGCGGCTGCTGACCGCGCGCCCAGCCGTGGAAGGCGTACTGGAGCACGTTGTCGCGGGCAACACGTCGCAGATGAACGACGCAGCGTTCGTCTCGGAACTCAAGGCATGGATCCGGTTCAGCGCCGACGAGGCGCAGCGCACCGGCGACGGCCTGTTTACGGGCGCTTCGGGCAACCCTGCGCTGCCCCGGTGGCTTGGCACCCGGGTGATGGGCCTGTTCTTCACACCGGAATCCGAAAACGAAAAATACGCGCGGCAGATCCGCAATTCGGCCGGGATCGCGGTGTTTGTCTCCGAGCGCAGTGACAAGGCACATTGGATCGAGGCTGGCCGCTGCTACGAACGCTTCGCACTGCAGGCCACGGCTTTGGGCATCCGCAATGCGTTCCTGAACCAGCCGGTCGAGGTCGGCGCGGTCCGGCCACAGTTCGCGGCCTGGTTGGGCCTCGCAAGCCACCAACGGCCCGATCTGGTGGTGCGCTTTGGACGCGGCCCCGCCTTGCCGCTGTCGATGCGGCGGCCCGTGCAGGCGGTTCTGGTCTGAATGCGCGAAGTTCAAACCCATGGAGGAATGCCATGAACTGGATGGGATGGACTGCAGCAGGCATGGGCCTGCTGGTGGCCGCGGGCGTGGGCCTGGCCGCTTTCGGCAGTTCCCGATGGGCCAGCGCGACACAGGTGCAAATGGCGCTGCTCGAAGCCGCCAGGCTGCCAGCGCCTGCGGGCCGCTATGACGCACGCGAAATCGCCGGTCTGCCCGCGCCGGTCCAACGCTACTTCCGCGCTGCGCTGAAGGACGGGCAGCCGCTCATCGCCGCCGCGACGTTCGGGCTCGCCGGCACGATCAACATGTCGGACAGCGGCGGTGAGCGGTGGATGCCCTTCACATCGACGCAGCGCGCTGTCACCCACCGCCCGGGCTTCCTCTGGAACGGCCGGGTGACCATGCTGCCGGGTATTGCCGCGCATGTGCACGACAGCTACATTGCCGGCGTGGGCAGGCTCCATGCGGCGATGCTGGGTCTGTTCACGGTGGCGCAGGTGCAGGGCGACGGCGAGATTGCCCGCGGCGAACTGATGCGCTACTTCGCCGAGATGGCGTGGTACCCGACCGCCCTGCTGCCCAGCGCGGGCGTGCGCTGGGAGGCCGTGGACGATCATTCGGCCCATGCCACGCTGGTGGACGGCCCGATCGGCCTGACCTTGCTGTTCAGGTTCGATGAGGCCGGGCTGATCGCGTCAGTGCATGCCGATGCGCGTGGCTCCGGGGTGGGCAAGGACATGGTCATGCTCCCCTGGGACTGCAGCGTCTCGGACTACCATCTGCACCACGGCATGATGGTGCCAACCCGTGGCACGGCCAGCAAAGGAGGAATGCCCTATTTCGTGGGGGACCTCACGTCACTGGTCTACGAGTTCAACGCCCAAGGAGAATGACATGCCGTCAAGCGTCGCAAGGGGTCGGTTGTGCGCCTTCGGCTTTCGGCCATGAGTTGAAACTGGCATTGCGATGCTCAGCGTCAAACCATGCGCGGACGTAGCCGAAGAATCGCATCGCAACAGCCTTGCACCCCACGGCTCGCCGCCGTTTGACGGGCAACGACAGCACATCGCTCTCGAATCTGGTCGTCGGAGGTCAGTGCAATCAGCGCTCGCGCCGCGCTTTGGGGTCCATAGCGCCGCGGCATCAGTTGTTTTGCCACGCCGAGTTTGACAGCACGCAATGCATTGTCGAATTGATCGAACCCCATCGGCCGGATCAATTGGGGAATTCCTGCGAGCAGTGCCTGGCTGGTCGTCCCGATCCCACCATGATGAACGATTGCTGCGACTTGAGGCAATAGTGCTTGGAAGGGAATGTAGGAGAAATGGGCGACTTCTTCGGACATTGTTTCTGGGACTTGCCGGACGTCTTGGGCCAGCAAGATGGCGCGGTGACCAGAGATCCGACAGGCCTCTGCAGATGCTGAGAAGAATGCGTGTGAAGATGCATTCGCTGTTCCGGCCGTGAACAGGATGGGCGCGGCCCCTGCGGCCATGAATGCAGTCACTTCGCTAGACAGCGGCGCCTCTTGGCCATGGTCGTACAAGGGAAACCCGTGAAGCTCAAGCTGCTTCGGCCAATCGGGCTGTCGAGGCGCGAACCAATCCGGGAACAGGCCCAGAACGAGATCGGTTTGATGAAGCCAGGCGTCGAACGTGTGCTCTACGGGAGCAAGGCCCAAGCCGACACGGACGCGGTTAAATGGAATCGTGAAGAGCGGATCGAGAAATCGCCTGTCCATAGCTTTGAAAGCCCAGCGCTTCACGAAGCGTGGAGCCCTCGCGAGGTGTCCCAATGGGCCGATACTCGGCGCGACATGTTCAGAGCGAAACCAGGAAGGCGCCAGATGGACGACAGTGCAGGGCGCTTGATGCGTTTCGCTCAAAAGTCGCGCAGACCATGCGAGTGAGGACGCCACGACAACCGTGTTGCCAGGATCGAATTCGCGACAAAGCAACGGATAACTTTGCTCGACACTACGCATCATGGCTTTGGCCAGCAACGCCATCCCTCTCATAGGATCCGTGCTGTCGGGGTTGCCAAGGTGCGCCGACATGTCAGAGGAGGAGCCCGTGGCGGTGAATTCAAGATCAGCCTCCTTCGCCAGATGTTCAAACGCGGCGTTGGCAAATACTCGAGGTGCATGGCCCCGGCGACGGAACTCCCGACCGAGGGCGATGAAGGGAAGAACATCGCCATGACTTCCGACGGCGCAAATTTGAATATTCATATTGGACTCAGTTATGTTTACATCGTAAACTTTTGGAACTCTAGCTAAGAATGTTTACTGTGTCAACATCGAATCGGTCCACTTACCACCATGGCGACCTGAAGGCCGCCTTGCTGCTTGCGGCGAATGCGTTGCTCGAAGAAGGCGGCGAGGCAGCCATAAGTGTTCGCGAAGTGGCGCGACGAGCGGGCGTCTCACCCACAGCGACGTATCGTCACTTTGAGGACCGGAGCGCGATGCTGGCCGCTTTGGCAACCCAAGGCTTTGAATCGTTTGCAGAGGACATGAAGAAGGCATCCGCCCAGTCTCCCGAGCCATTCGCGGAAATGGGTGTGGCCTACGTTCGCTTTGCAGTGGACCACCCGGGGATGTTCCGGCTGATGTTCGGGCCATCTGTGGCGGACCGGAGTCGGAGTCCGGATCTTGTGGCCGCCATCGCGAAATCCACCAGGGTTTTTAATCAGGGTATGGAGGCGTGCAAAGGCGTCATAAGCGACAGCAGACTCACCGCGCTGCGCTCTTGGGCGCTCGTGCATGGTCTGTCGATGTTGGTTCTGGATGGGATGCTGCCCGGGTTCGACGCGGAAACCTTGGCTCGTGCGGTCACAAAAAGCGCAAAGCCCAATCCGGGCGGTGGCAGCTCTTGATCCTCCCGGAACGCTGTTTATCGGGGATGGTACGCTCGCTCTGCAGGTGCCTACCCGATAACCAAGGCCCAAAGGGCCGCCAAACTTCAGCTATACCCTATCGCGCAAAAAACGCGCCCGCCAGCTTCACCCAATAACTCGATCCAATCGGCAGCAGTGCGTCGTTGAAGTCGTAGTTGGGGTTGTGCAGCTCGCAGGGGCCCATGCCGATGTACTTCTCGTCGCGGTGCGCGCCTTCGCCATTGCCCATGAAAAGGTAGCAGCCGGGCACTTTCTCCAGATAAAAAGAGAAGTCTTCAGCGCCGCCGTGCTGGGGCGTGTTGCCGTCAACATGGTCAGCGCCAAACGCGTCTTGCGCCACCTTCATGGCAAAGTCGGTCTGCTCGTCCCAGTTGACGAGTGGCGGGTAGGCGCGGTGGAACTTGAGCTCGCCGGTGCCACCATGCACCTGGGGCAGCATCTCGGCCACGCGGCGCATGTTGGACTCGATTTCATCCAGCACCTGGGTGCTGAAAGTGCGCACGGTGCCGCGGATCACGGTCTCGCCGGGCAACACGTTGTAGGCGTCGCCGGCATGAATCTGCGTGATGCTGAGCACGGCAATATCGATAGGGTTCTTGTGGCGCGAGATCAGCGTCTGCAGCACGCCCACCATTTCGGCCGCGATGACGATGGTGTCCACCGACTTGTGCGGCTGCGCGGCGTGGCCACCGGTACCGCGCACAAAAATGTCAAAACGATTGCTCGACGCCATGGTGGGCCCCTTGCGAAAACCGAAGTGGCCGACGTCAAAGCCCGGCATGTTGTGGATGCCGTAAATCTCGTCGCAAGGAAACTTGTCAAACAGGCCATCGGCCATCATGGCCTTGGCGCCGGCGTTACCACCCTCCTCCGCCGGCTGGAAGATGAAGTTGACGATGCCGTCAAAGTCACGGTGCGCGGCCAGGTACTTGGCGGCGCCCAGCAGCATGGCGGTATGGCCGTCGTGGCCGCAGCCGTGCATGCGGCCAGGATTTTTGGAGGCATGGGCAAAACGGTTGTGCTCGGGCATGGGCAGCGCGTCCATGTCGGCGCGCAGGCCGATGGATCGCGGCTTGCTGCCGGCTTTGGTCTGGCTGCCCTTCAGCACGCCCACCACACCGGTCTGGCCCAGACCGCGGTGCACCTCAATGCCCCACGAAGCGAGCCGCTCGGCCACGACGTCGGACGTGCGGTTTTCCTGAAAGGCCAGCTCGGGGTGGGCATGGATGTCGCGGCGCAGCGCGGTGAATTCGTCGTGCGTGGCTTCGATTTCAGCAATCAGGCTCATGGCGGGGTTCTCTGGTTCAGGAAGAAGTTTGGGCTTGGACGTAAGCCGCAATTTCAGCAGAAATGCCGGCCAGTGCGCTTTGCAGGGTGACAAAGTCCACGCTACGGGCTCGGGTCTTCTCGTCCATGTAAAGGCCGCGATGCAGTTCGATCTGCAGGCTGTGGCGGCGCTCGGCCGGCCGGCCCAGCCGGGCGATCAGCGCTACGCCCTTGAACGGGTCGTTGATGGCGACGCTGAAACCGCGCTGGCGAAACGCATGGGCCACCATGGCGGTGAATTCGGGCGCGGCGGTGGTGCCGTCGCGGTCGCCCAGCACCACATCGGCCAGCGGGTGGTCACTCTTGATCTGCAGGCTCTCGTATGAATTTGCGGGCATGGAATGCAGGTTGAGGTGCCAGACAGCGCCAAAACACGCGTAGGCCGCTTCGATCTGGGCCTGCATGGCCGCGTGGTACGGCGCGTGGTAGCGGCTGATGCGGTTTTGCACCTCGGCCACGCTGAGCTTGCGCTTGTAGATGGGGTCTTGCCCGCCCTTGCTGGCGTCGCGCCAGATCAAGCCGATGCCCAGGCGGGTTTTTTCGCTGGGGGCCAGCGGGGTGGGCCAGGGCGCGTCGAGCAGGCTTGCGTCCAGGTCTTCGACGTCGCGGTTGGGGTCCACATAGGCGCGCGGAAAGTTGGCGGCCAGCAGCGTGGCGCCGACGGACGGCAGCGCCTCCCACAACACGTGCACGTCGGTGTCTTCACCCTTGCGCAATATTTCAAACGGCAGGGCGTAGCCGAAGTCGTCGGGGTACAGCGTGCCGCTGTGCGGTGAATCGCAGATCAGCGGCACGGCGCCGGCCTCGGGCAGGCGCAGGGTGTAGGGGTCAAAAGGGGTGGATACGCTGGATAGAACAGGATGGGTCATGAGGTCAGGCTGGGCGCGGCCGGCGCCGCGTCGTTGAGATGGCAGGCACTGAGGTGGCCGGTGGCCAGGGTGCGCAGCGGGGGCAGTTCGATCTGGCAGCGCGGCATGGCGTGCGGACAGCGCGGGTGAAAGGCGCAGCCCGTGGGCGGCCGCAGCGGTGAGGGCAACTCGCCCTTGATGGGCTGGTAGTCGCGCCGCTGGGTGTCCAGCGTGGGCAACTCCGACAGCAGGGCTTGCGTGTAGGGATGATTGGGCCGGCTGAAGATCACTTCGGTGGGCGCCACCTCGACCACACGCCCCAGATACATGATGACCACGCGGTCCGACACATGGCCCACCACGCCCAGGTTGTGGCTGATGAACAAATAGGTCAGCTCAAAACTGCGGCGCAACTCCAGAAACAGGTTGAGCACCTGGGCCTGGATGGACACGTCCAGCGCGGCCACGGCTTCGTCGCACACGATGAGCTGCGGCTTGAGCGCCAGCGCGCGCGCAATGCCGATGCGCTGGCGCTGGCCGCCCGAGAACTGGTGCGGGTAGCGTTGGCCATAGTCGGGGTCCAACCCCACCTGCCGCATCAGGCCGGCCACGTAGTCGGCCATGCCGGACGCAGGCACCAGGCCGTGCACCACAGGCGCCTCGCCAATGATGTCGAGCACCCGCATGCGCGGATTGAGCGAGGCCATGGGGTTCTGGAAAATCATCTGCACGCCCAGACCGTAGGCGCGGCGCTCGGTGGCGCTCATGTCGGCCAGCTTCTTACCTTTGTAGCTCACCTCACCGGCCGTAGGCGGGTTGATGCCCGCCACCACGCGGCCCAGCGTTGACTTGCCGCAGCCCGACTCGCCCACCACACCAATCACTTCGCCGGCGTGGATGTCCAGGTCCACCTCTGACACGGCCTGCACCACGGCGGGGGTATTGCGGGCGCCGAGCAGGTTGGCGATCTTGCCCGCCAGATCAACCGGCTGGACAAAACGTTTGCTGATGCCGCGCAGTTGCAGCAGTGGCAACAGCGGCGCGCTGGCTGAAGAAGTGGGGTTTACGGAGGCGTCCATACGGGTCATTCAGGCGGCGTTGAAAACGTTCAAGCGAGTGCGTGCCAGCAGCGCACAGCTTTGTGGTGCGCGGCCTCGCTGGGCTGCGGCACGGTCAGGCACTGGTCGGTTGCGTAGCTGCAGCGCGGCCTGAAGGCACAGCCCTGCGGCAAATGCAGCAGCGAGGGCGTCATTCCCGGAATCTGCCGCAGCAGGCTGCCATGCGTCGCGCGTGTGGGGATGGAGTTGATCAGCCCCTGCGTGTAAGGGTGCGAGGGCTGGTGCACCACGTCTGCGGTGGCGCCGCTCTCTACAATGCGGCCGGCGTACATGACGGCGATGCGGTCGGCCAGGCCGGACACCACGGCCAGATCGTGGGTGATCCAGATCATGGCGGTGCCGGTTTCGCGGCAGAGCTTTTGCACCTCGTACAGAATCTGCGCCTGGATGGTGACGTCGAGCGCGGTGGTGGGCTCATCGGCAATGATGAGCTTGGGCTGGTTCAGCAGCGCAATCGCAATGGCCACGCGCTGGCGCATGCCACCCGACAGCTGGTGCGGGTAGGACAACAGGCGTTCGGCGGGCGACGGAATGCCCACCATGGCCAGGGCATCCTGAGCGCGCGCGCGGGCGGCGGCAGGGCTGACTTTTTCGTGCGCGTGAATGGCCTCGACCATCTGCGTGTCCACCCGCAACACTGGGTTGAGCGTCATCATCGGGTCCTGGAAGATCATGGCGATCTCCTTACCGCGCAGCTGCTGCAGCCGCTTCTCGGAGGCGCCCACCAGCTCTTCCCCGAGGTAGCGGATGCTCCCGCCCGCGATGCGCCCCGGCGGGTCAATCAGGCCAATGATGGAAAAACCGGTGATGCTTTTACCCGAGCCGGACTCGCCGACCAGCCCGAGGATTTCACCGGCGTTGACCTGCAGATCAACGCCGTCCACGGCCTTGACCACGCCGCCGTGCGTGAAGAAATGGGTTTGCAGGCCACTGATCTGCAAGACCGGTGTGTTGCGTGAGTCGTCCATGGTTAGCTGCGCGCTCAATGTGCGTTATGCGGGTTGAGGATGTCGCGCAGGTGGTCGCCCACCAGATTGATGCCAACAATGGCCAGGGCCAGTGCGATGCCGGGGAAGAACGAAATCCAGTAGTGGCCGCTGAGCATGAACTCAAAGCCATTGGCAATCAGCATGCCCAGCGAGGGCTCGGTCACCGGCACGCCCACGCCCAGAAACGACAGCGTGGATTCCAGCGCAATGGCGTGGGCCAGGTCGATGGTGGCGATCACGATCAGCGGCGGCAGGCAGTTGGGCAGCATGTGGCGCAGCAGGATGCGCGTAGAGCCCAGCGCCATGCATTGCGCGGCCTCCACGTACTCCTTGGCGCGCTCCACCAGTGCCGCGCCGCGCGCAGCGCGCGCAAAGTAGGCCCACTGCACGATGACCAGCGCGAGGATGACCTTGTCCACCCCCTTGCCCAGGATGGCCAGCAAGATCAGCGCCACCAGGATGGACGGGAAAGAGAGCTGGATGTCGACAATGCGCATCAGCAGGGCATCGACCCAGCCGCCAAAATACGCGGCCGCCAGCCCCACGATGCTGCCGATGACCAGCGCTGCAGCCACCGAGATGCCGCCCACCATCAGACTAGTGCGCAGGCCGTAAAAAATGGCCGAGAGCAGGTCGCGCGCCTGGCTGTCGGTGCCCAGCCAGTAGGTCATGGTGCCGGCGGCGTCCTTGCTGCCGGGCGGCAGCTTGGAATCAAAGATGTCGAGCTTGCCGATGTCGTACGGGTTCTGCGGCGATATCCACGGAGCAAACACGGCCACCCCGACGGCCAGCAGCAAGAGCACCAGGCCCATGACCGCGAGCTTGTCGGCGAAGAACTCGCGGCGCAGGCGTTGCCACGGCGTTTCAGGGGGCGGCAGCGGTGTGGGGTCAGCCACCACCGCGGAGTCTGTCAGGGTATTCATGCCTTGGCTGCCTGCAGGCGCACGCGCGGGTCGAGCACCGAATAAAGGATATCGGTCAGCAGGTTGAGCATGACCAGGAAGAAGACGATGAGGATCAGGTAGGCCACCACCACCGGACGGTCCAGCGTGATGATGGAATCGAGCAGCAGCTTGCCCATGCCCGGCCAGGCAAAAATGGTTTCAGTCACCACTGCAAACGCCACCACCTGGCCAAACTCCAGACCGAACACGGTGACGATGGGAATCATGATGTTCTTGAGCAGGTGCACGCGCAGGATGCGGCTCCAGCTCAGGCCTTTGGCGCGGGCAAACTTGATGTAGTCCATGGGCAGCGCCTCGCGCGTGGCGGCCCGGGTGACGCGGATGATCAGCGCCGCCTTGGCCATGGCGATGGTGCAGGCCGGCAAGATGAGCCGGCTCCATCCATCAAGCGTCAGCACGCTCAGGTCGAGTGGGCCCAGCATGACCGTCTTGCCGCGGCCACTGGCCGGCACCCACCCCAGGTACACGGCAAACACCATGATCAGCATCAGGCCCACCCAGAAGTTGGGCAGCGAAAAACCAAGCACCGAGCCGGTCATGATGCCTCGCGTGCTCAGTGCATCAGGCCGCAAGCCGGCCCAGATGCCCAGCGGCACACCCACCAGGCCGGCCAGCAGCATGGACACCACCGCCAGCTCCAGCGTGGCCGGCATGCGCTCCAGGATCAGGCCCATGGCCGACTGCCCCGTGAGGAAGCTCTTGCCAAAGTCAAACCGCACGGCGTGCGACATGAAGATGGCGTATTGCTCCAGCAAGGGTTTGTCGAGCCCGAAGTTGGCACGGATGGCGTCGCGCTCCAGTTCGGTGGCCTCGGGGCTGGCCATCATGGAGACCGGGTCGCCGACCACATAAAGACCGACGAAAACCAGGCCAGACATCACGGCCATGACCAGCAGGGCCTGAAGCAGGCGGCGAATGATGAAAGCAAGCATGAATTGAATGGCCCGCCGCCGGGGCGGCGGGCTGGAGGGTTGTGGGGTCGCCGGGGATTTATTCCTTTTCTACATCATTCGTGAACGCGAAGGCGAAGCGACGACAGTACAGACTGTGGGCCATGAGTACGGCTAGCGAAGCCGACAAAGTGCACGGATGATTTAGAAATGGAATTACTTGGCTACGGTGGCGTACTGCACCATGGTCTGCTGGTCAGCACGGCCCTTGAAGCTGATGCCCTTCTTCATGGCCCACACCGAATGCTCGAAGTGGATGGGTAGCATGGCGAAGTCGGCCATGGCGACCTCACTGGCCTTCGCCAGCGTAGCTGCGCGCTGGCCGTCGTCCATCTGGTTGGCCGACTCGGCGACCAGCTTGTCCATTTCAGGGTTGGAGTAGCGGCTGCGGTTGGTGGTGCCCTGCCCTTTTTCCTTGTTGGGGGTCACCAGCAGGGAGTTGAGCGTGTTGGACATTTCACCGGTGGCCGTGCCCCAACCCGCCATGTAGGCGCTGTAGGCATAGCTGTCGCGGTTCTTGAAGAACACGGCGGGGGCGTTGGAATCGATGCTGGTCTTGACACCCGCGCGCGTCCACATGGCGGCCAGCGTCTGCGCGACCTTGCTGTCGTTGATGTAGCGGCCGTTCGGCGAGCCCAGCACCATGGTGAAGCCATCAGGATAACCGGCTTCTTTCAGCAGCGCCTTGGCCTTGTCGGTGTTGACCTTGGCCGGCGTCACCAGGTTCTTGCTGGCGCCAAACATCGGGTAAGGCAAGAGCTGGGCGGCCGGCGTGCCCACGCCGCCCATGATGCGGGCCACCAGGGCCTGCCGGTCAATGGCCAGTGACAGGGCTTCACGCACGCGCTTGTCGAGCAGCGGGTTCTTGCCGTTGGTGCCCTCGATGCCCGGCGTCTTTTCACCATTCTGGTCGAGCGCCACGTAGATCACGCGGTTGGACGCCTTGGTTTCCACCGTCAGTTTGGGGTCTTTTTGCAGGCGCTCGAGGTCGTCGGTGGGCGGGTCTTCGACCAGGTCCACGTCGCCGGCCAGCAGGGCCGCCACGCGCGCGGCGGGGTTGCTGATGGGGCGATAAATAACCTTGTCCCACGCGGGGGCCGGACCCCAGTAGTGCGGGTTGCGCTCGAAGATAATTTCGCTGCCGCGCTTCCAGGAGACAAAACGGTAGGGGCCTGCGCCCACCAGACCGCTGCCGGAATTGAGCTCGGTGGTGGTCTTGCCTTCAGCCGCGGAGCCGGACGCCGCCTTGGCCGACATGATGGGCAGACCCACCATGTTGATCGCCAGCAGCGGGTAAGGCTCGGACGTGGTGATGCGCACCGTGAGCGGATCAAGCGCCTCCACCTTCTCGACCTTTTGCAGGTACACCTTGAATGACGAAGGGCTGTTGGGCACCTTGGCCACGCGGTCGAGCGTGAACACCACGTCGGCGGCGGTGAGCGGCGAACCATCCGAGAACTTCACGTTCGGCCGCAGTTTGAATGTCCAGCTCTTGCCACTCGCCGTCCACGACTCTGCCAGGCAGGGCTTGATGGCCAGGTCAGCATCGGCACACACCAGGCCATCGAACAGCGTTTGCGACAGCTGGATATTGGGCGTGAGCGCGTGGTATTGCGGGTCCATCGAGGTAGGCTCGGTCTTGAGCGCCACAACGAGGTCGCGCGCATAGGCCCCGGTCGACAATGCGGTGATGGCGGCCATCGCGGCGGTCATCACTCCGCGGCGCAGGGTCGGTCGGTCAGCGATGTTGACTGGCATTTGAAATTCTCCTGAAGGATTTCTGAATGGATTAAGGAAAGGTTGGCTGCGTGAGCTAGATTAGCAAGAAACAAGCCCGCCTCATCTGAGTGGTGTAACAGCATAGCCAACAGCGCCCGTGGTGATAACCGGGAATAACCCGCTGATGAATGCTCAGGCCTTGCGCAGGACTTCGGGCAATCAAAGGGGTGCATGATGCCGGCCAGGTGACGGCATGCATGAGCTTCTAAATTCTGGGCATGAAGGGCGCCATGCTGGAAGCCAGAAGTCCAGGTACATGCCGCCAAGGGGCCTGTGCAATACACATGCTGTATGCATGTTGACTCGCTGCCAGATTTGCCGCGCCAGTTTGCTGGGCGACTCACCCGCGATCACGCCCAGTAAATTCTGCCCGGCTATAATCGCAGGCTGTATTTAAAGGATAAGCCGGTGTAGCTCAGTCGGTAGAGCAGCTCATTCGTAATGAGAAGGTCGGGTGTTCGATTCATCTCTCCGGCACCACAACTTCCTTAGAAATCAAGGAGTTAGATTTGGAAAGGCCATCCTTGTGATGGCCTTTTTCTTTTGTATGTCACGGCGTCAGAGCGGCGTCTGTGAATAGGTCTGATGCGGACTCAGCATCAACTACCATGTCAGCGATCTGCTAGAGCCTGAAGGTCATTCGAAAGGTCGCGCATGCCAAAGAAGCCCAAATCGCCATGCACCATTCCTGAAACGCCATCGATTGATGCGATGAAACACGTCGCATTTCAAGAAGCTGACCACGAACGGGATGACATCGTCGAATACGTAGAGTGGCAATCGAACAAATCGAAGGACAGCGCGGTTGAAGTTACCTATCTCGAACGGGTGAAGTCCGAGACAGTGTTCGGTACAGAGCACGTGGCCTGGGACGTGCACACAAATGAGCCAAGACGATGGTGGGTCATAACCGGTCCCACAAACCTGTACTCACAGGAGCTTTTCCCTTCGCTGGACTACACATTTTCTCTTCATGTTGGCCTCATGGCCCGCGTAGCATCACGCAGTTCAAAACGTGCACCATCTCGTGAAGCGCAGCGCTTGCGAGCAGCGTGGCGCAGGTGGGAAACTGCGATGGAAGCGCTCGACGGTGCGACCGAGGCCGAAGATTTTCAGGCAGTGGGAATGCGTTGTCGCGAGACTCTTGTCGCGCTCGTAAAGTCGCTTCAAAAACCCATAGGTACACCTGAGGGCCAAGCGCGCCCCCAAGCATCCAATGTTCCTGATTGGTTCGATCACATCGCACGTCATCACGCCCCTGGGTCTCGAAACGAACGTGTTCGAAGCTACCTCAGGACGACCGCCCAGGAGACGTGGCAGCTTCTGAACTGGCTCACGCACACATCGAGCGCCGGACTTCAAGATGCTCAGCTTGGACTGGATGCGACATCACACTTACTAACTATGACTACTCGGGTCGTCGTGAGAAACGAGGCAGAACCGCCAGCGACTTGTCCAACCTGTGGCTCGTATCGCATTGCAGCAATTTTTGATCCCGAAATCCCTCGCGATCCCTCATACGTCTCGCTGTGTCAGTCTTGCGGATGGAACGACCTTGATGAGGATGCAGCATCACCAGAGCCATCGCCGACATAACCTACGTCTGCGCTGCGGCGCGCCTTTCTCCCGACCTGGGGAAGGTCTGAACAGGTCCGCCGAGCATTCCCTCGAACCACGGCAACCGCGCCGTGAAGGTGTCAATCTCGCCGCTGTTCATGGCCATACTGTGCGGACAAGGGTGATGCAAGCCGCGTGCCACTGGCACTCTTGCATACCGCGTAGTCTGCCAGGTCGCCCCAATGAGCAGCATCAAAGTAGCCGCGTCTGTACGCTTGCCTCTGCCGGTCTTGCTTGGTTCGATGAAGTGCGGGTGCTTGCCGCCGGACGCGCTGCGGCTCGGCGCATTCACGCCTGCGTCCGCACCCAACTTTTCAAAACGTCGTTGATACGCGTTTGCCAGCCATCGCCCGATGCCTTGAATTTCTCCACCACCTCCACGTCAAGACGCAGGGTGACCTGCGTCTTGCTGCCACTGCCCAGCGGACGGTCACGACGCACCAGTGGTTTGACTTGCACCCATTCGGCATCGGTGAAAGGAACGGCGTCGGGGTCTGCCAAGGCAGCGGCAGTGATGGCGGCGTCCTCGGCAGAGGTGGGGAGGATGGTTCCGGTTTTAAGTTTTGGCATAAGGTTTCACTTCGTGAGTACTGGCTTTTCTCAAGTAGATGATGCGGGAATGATTGGCATTCAGTAGTCTAAAAACTACACTCTAACCTGATGATCGAGTTAAAACAAACCGAGACATTCCGGAAGTGGCGGACACAGCTCAAGGACGAACGGGCGCGTGCCTTGATCGCGTCCCGCCTGGACCGTCTCGCCTTTGGACTTGCGGGCGATGCGGAACCGGTGGGCCAGGGAATCAGCGAACTGCGTATCCACCATGGCCCTGTACCGCATCTACTTTCGAAAAAGGGGAAACGCGATCATTGTCCTGCTGTGCGGCGGCGATAAAAGCACGCAAGCGAAGGACATCAAGACTGCAAAACGCCTGGCTGAAGAATGGAGTGAATGAAATGGCTGAAAAACTGACTACCTACGATCCCGCCGAAGACCTGACTTCTGACGAAGCGATTGCGAGCTTCATGGCGGAAGCGTTCCAGACGAACGACGCAGGCTATATCGCGCATGCACTGGGGGTTGTTGCACGTGCCAAAGGCATGGCGCAAATTGCTGGGGAAACCGGGCTTTCCCGCGAACAGCTTTACCGCTCGTTCAGTGAGAACGGTAACCCCACCCTGAAAACGACTTTGGCAGTCATGAAGGCGCTGGGCATCGAGCTGACCGCCAAAGTTTCGGCTACCGCATAAACCGTCCTCGCCAGATCAGTTCAAACCGAATTTATATGAAAATCGTGCTCCAGCCCAATCAGCGCGGGCGCAAGCAGCTATCAACAAAGTAGCAAATCACCCGCCACAGGCGCAAGTTGCAACCTCGGGCATCACCGCGCCCGACGAATCGCCGCGTTGTCGTGGACGATGTATCTGCCTCGTACTGGCGGACCCCACGAACGCCACCCAAAGCGAAATGAATCGCCCCGTATTTTGAGGAGGCTCAAATCTCTGAGAGGATTGAGCCATGA
>NZ_JBDTTH010000081.1:0-20082 GCF_039930745.1 Polaromonas sp.
GCGTGCGGATTTCCAGCTGGTCGCGGCTCGTCTTGTTGACGTGGGGCGAACGCAGAATGTCAAAACGCTTCATGCGGGTCGGCAGGGGCACGGGGCCCTTGACGATCGCGCCGGTGCGCTTGGCGGTGTCAACGATTTCGGCTGCCGACTGGTCGATCAGCTTGTAGTCAAACGCTTTCAGGCGAATGCGGATTTTTTGCTTGGTGGCCATTTTGTAATTCCTTGATGTTCTTCAGAATTACGCAATGATCTTGGCCACAACACCAGCGCCGACGGTCTTGCCGCCCTCGCGGATGGCAAAACGCAGGCCTTCTTCCATGGCGATCGGGTTGATCAGCTTGACGGTGATCGACACGTTGTCGCCTGGCATGACCATTTCCTTGCCTTCTGGCAACTCGATCGCACCGGTCACGTCCGTCGTGCGGAAGTAGAACTGGGGACGGTAGTTGTTGAAGAAAGGTGTGTGGCGGCCGCCTTCGTCCTTGGACAGAACGTAGATCTCGCCGGTGAAATGGGTGTGCGGCTTGATCGAACCTGGCTTGCACAGGACCTGACCACGCTGAACGTCTTCACGCTTGGTGCCGCGCAGCAGGATACCGACGTTGTCGCCGGCCTGGCCCTGGTCGAGCAACTTGCGGAACATTTCCACGCCGGTGCAGATGGTTTTTTGCGTATCAGCGATACCAACAATCTCGATTTCTTCGCCAACCTTGACCACACCGCGCTCGACACGGCCGGTCACGACGGTGCCGCGGCCGGAGATGGAGAACACGTCTTCGACGGGCATCAGGAAGGCGCCGTCAACAGCGCGCTCTGGCAGGGGGATGTAGGTGTCCAGGGCGTCGGCCAGCTTCATGATGGCCTCTTCGCCGAGGGGACCTTTGTCGCCTTCCATGGCGAGCTTGGCGCTGCCGTGGATGATGGGGGTCTTGTCGCCGGGGAAGTCGTATTTGTCGAGGAGCTCGCGCACTTCCATTTCAACGAGTTCGAGCAGCTCGGCGTCGTCGACCATGTCGCACTTGTTCAGGAACACGATGATGTAAGGCACGCCGACCTGGCGGGCCAGCAGGATGTGCTCGCGGGTCTGGGGCATGGGGCCGTCAGCGGCGGAACACACCAAAATGGCGCCGTCCATCTGGGCAGCGCCGGTGATCATGTTTTTCACATAATCGGCGTGGCCGGGGCAGTCCACGTGGGCGTAGTGGCGGTTGGCCGTTTCGTATTCGACGTGGGCGGTGTTGATGGTGATGCCGCGGGCCTTTTCTTCGGGGGCCGCGTCAATTTGGTCGTAGCCTTTGGCTTCGCCGCCGAATTTGGCTGCGAGCACGGTCGTGATCGCCGCTGTCAGGGTGGTCTTGCCATGGTCAACGTGCCCAATCGTGCCGACGTTGACGTGCGGTTTGGTCCGCTCAAATTTGCCTTTTGCCATTTTTAACTCCAGATAAAGAACGTGCCCGTGTATGGTTTAACGTTTGCACTGTGTTGCTTGTTCCATCACCACGGGCAGTGAGGGGCACACAATCGCAGACAGGAAAAGAGGGATGCCGGCCCTTGCGGAGCCGGCACCGGTTTACTTACTTGGCGCGCGCAGCCATGATGGCTTCGGACACATTGCGCGGAGCCTCGGAGTAATGCTTGAACTCCATGGTGTAGGTAGCGCGACCCTGCGACATCGAACGCAGCGTGGTCGAATAACCGAACATCTCGGACAGTGGCACTTCGGCCTTGATGGCCTTGCCGCCACCAACCATGTCTTCCATGCCCTGCACCATGCCGCGGCGTGAGGACAGATCGCCCATCACGTTGCCAGCGTAGTCTTCAGGCGTTTCCACCTCAACGGCCATCATGGGTTCCAGGATCACCGGGCTGGCTTTGCGGCAGCCTTCCTTGAAACCGAAGATCGCAGCCATCTTGAAGGCCATTTCGTTCGAGTCCACATCGTGGTAGGAACCGAAATGCAGCGTGACCTTGACGTCCACCACCGGGTACCCGGCCAGCACGCCCGTGGTCACGGCCTCGTGAATGCCTTTTTCCACAGCAGGGATGTATTCACGCGGAACCACGCCGCCCTTGATGGCGTCGATGAACTCAATGCCCTTGCCCATTTCATTGGGTTCGATCTTGAGCACAACGTGGCCATACTGGCCCTTGCCGCCGGACTGGCGCACGAACTTGCCTTCGGCGTCTTCCACGGTCTTGCGGATGGTTTCGCGGTATGCCACCTGCGGCTTGCCCACGTTGGCTTCCACGCCGAATTCGCGCTTCATGCGGTCAACAATAATTTCCAGATGCAGCTCGCCCATGCCGGCAATCAGGGTCTGGCCGGACTCTTCGTCGGTCTTGACGCGGAAAGACGGGTCTTCCTGCGCCAGACGCTGCAGGGCAATGCCCATTTTTTCCTGGTCAGCCTTGGTCTTGGGCTCCACGGCCTGCGTAATCACAGGCTCAGGGAATACCATACGTTCGAGCATGACGATCGCATCTGGATCGCACAGGGTCTCACCCGTGGTCACGTCTTTCAGGCCGACACAGGCGGCGATATCGCCGGCGCGGATTTCGCTGACTTCTTCACGGTTGTTGGCGTGCATCTGCACGATACGGCCGATACGCTCTTTCTTGCCCTTGATCGGGTTGTAAACACTGTCACCCTTTTTCAGGACGCCGGAATACACGCGCACAAAGGTGAGCTGGCCCACAAACGGGTCGGTCATCAGCTTGAAGGCAAGTGCAGAAAACTTCTCTGCGTCGTCCGCACGGCGGGTCACAGGCGCTTCGTCTTCATCCATGCCCTTGACAGGCGGAATATCGACAGGCGACGGCATGAATTCAATCACGGCGTCCAACATGCGCTGCACGCCCTTGTTCTTGAACGCGGAGCCGCAGTACATCGGCTGGATTTCGCTGGCAATGGTGCGCGTGCGGATGCCGAGCTTGATCTCTTCTTCGCTCAAATCACCTTCTTCAAGGTATTTGTTCATGAACTCTTCAGATGATTCGGCAGCAGCCTCAACCATTTTCTCGCGCCATTCCTTGGCCAGTTCGAGCAGCTCGGCCGGAATTTCGCTGTAGGTGAACTTCATGCCTTGTGAGGCCTCATCCCAGATGATGGCTTTCATCTTCAGCAGATCGACCACGCCGGTGAAGTTTTCCTCGGCACCAATAGGAATCACCATGGGCACAGGGCTGGCCTTCAGGCGCAGCTTCATCTGGTCCACAACCTTGAAAAAGTTGGCACCGGTACGGTCCATCTTGTTCACAAAAGCCAGACGCGGCACCTTGTACTTGTTGGCCTGGCGCCAGACGGTTTCCGACTGGGGCTGCACACCGCCCACGGCGCAGTACACCATGCAGGCGCCGTCCAGCACGCGCATGGAGCGCTCGACTTCAATCGTGAAGTCAACGTGGCCCGGCGTGTCGATGATGTTGATGCGGTGCTCAGGCAGGGACGTGTCCATGCCCTTCCAGAAGCAAGTGGTTGCAGCGGAAGTAATCGTGATGCCGCGCTCCTGCTCCTGCTCCATCCAGTCCATGGTGGCAGCGCCGTCATGCACTTCACCAATTTTGTGGTTCACGCCGGTATAAAAGAGGATCCGCTCGGTGGTGGTGGTCTTGCCTGCGTCGATGTGCGCGGAAATACCAATGTTGCGGTAGTTTTGAATGGGGGTAGCGCGGGACATAAATTACTTTCAGTTCGAAAGACGAACAAGGACTCGTTGCCAAAAACTTTTTTTGTTTTTCTACGCGTCTGCGGGCTGCACGTTTTGCATGCAGCCCGCAGAAAATGGGGTTGAACCCTCAGGAGTCAAGACGCCGGCAGCGTCTCGGGCCATCAGGCAACACGTCACTTCCGCGCAGCGGACATGCAACGAAAATTAGAAGCGGAAGTGGCTGAATGCCTTGTTGGCTTCGGCCATGCGGTGAACTTCGTCACGCTTTTTCATGGCGCCGCCACGGCCTTCGGTAGCTTCCATCAGCTCGTTGGCCAGACGCAGGGACATGGATTTTTCGCCACGCTTCTTGGCTGCTTCTTTCAGCCAGCGCATCGCCAAAGCCATGCGGCGGACAGGACGCACTTCAACCGGCACCTGGTAGTTCGCACCACCAACGCGACGGGACTTCACTTCAACCATGGGCTTGATGTTGCCGATGGCCATGTGGAACGCTTCCAGCGGATCTTTGCCGGGGTTCTTTTTCTCGATCAAATCGAGCGCGCCATAAATGATGCGCTCGGCGACGGCCTTTTTGCCGCCTTGCATGATCACGTTCATGAACTTGGCGAGATCAACATCGCCAAATTTTGGATCAGGAAGAATTTCACGTTTAGGGACTTCGCGACGACGTGGCATTTTTTCACCTCTTTGCTTCAGTTGGCACCGCTTTTGGCAGCACCGCGAGAGTTATCAAAACCCTCACTTACTCGACCGGTACAAACAATTTGCACTTGGGTCACTTCGCTTGAAACACCTGCCAGGGCGATTCAAACACCTGTTTTGAAGACGTCATGACGACATCCTCTGGCGCGGGCGATAAAACCCGAGCCGGTTTGGCTTATTTAGCCTTTGGCTTCTTCGCACCGTACTTGGAGCGCGACTGCTTGCGGTCTTTCACGCCTTGCAGATCGAGCGAGCCACGGACGATGTGGTAACGCACACCGGGCAAGTCTTTGACACGACCGCCGCGAACCAGCACCACGCTATGTTCCTGCAGGTTGTGGCCTTCGCCGCCGATGTAGGAAATGATCTCGAACCCGTTGGTCAGGCGCACCTTGGCGACTTTACGCAGAGCGGAGTTTGGTTTCTTGGGGGTTGTGGTGTACACACGGGTGCACACACCGCGCCGCTGTGGAGAATTCTCCATCGCAGGGCTCTTGGACTTGATCTTTTCGACCTGGCGTCCCTGAGTGACTAGCTGATTAATGGTTGGCATTTAAAACGTCCCTAAACGTCTGATTTCTGACTTGACTAAATAGTTGACTATTTACGTGAAAACGTGAATCTCCCCGGAAATTCCGGAAAAGCCCTCGAGTGTAGCAGTTTGGATGATCATCTGCAAATTCACCCGGTTTGAAGCACCCTTTCGTGGGGGCCGGCCTGTTATTTGATCCAGAGCCGGATCGAATCCCAGGCCCGGCCCAGAATGCCGGCTTCTTCAACGGTTTCCAGCGCCACCAGCGGGATGTCGATGACCGTCTCGCCGCCGCCCAGATTGACTTTGAGCGTTCCGATCACCTGCCCCTTGGTGAAAGGCGCAACCAGGGGGTCGGGCCTGGCGACCTGGGTCTGGACCTTGGCAGAGCTGCCGGCAGTGATGGCAATCACGATGGCTTCGGGCCGGCCGAGCTTGACGGTGCCGGACCGGCCTTTCCAGACATTGGGCGAAGCCACGGCCTGGCCGGCGTCGAACAGCTTGACCGCCTCGAAGGCGGTGTAGCCCCAATTCAGCAGTTTTTGCGATTCATTGGCGCGGGCACTGTCGCTAGCAGCGCCCAGCACGATGGCCACCAGACGCCGGCCGCCCGGCGCACCAGCGGCACCCAGGTTTGGAAAGTCGCGTTTGGCGGTGGCGATCATGCAGTAGCCGGCCGCGGCCGTGTGGCCGGTTTTCAGGCCATCGACCGTGGGGTCGCGAAACAGCAGGGTGTTGCGGTTGGTGTCGTTGGCGGCCGGCGTGCCGGCGTAACGGTACTTTTTGATCGCCGAAAAACCCATGTAGTCGGGAAAGTCCTGCATCAGACGGGTCGACAGGATGCTCAGGTCGCGAGCCGTGGTGGTGTGGCCCGGCTCGGTCAGGCCTTCCGGATTTTTGTAGCTTGTGGACTTCATGCCCAGGGCCTTGGCCTGTTCGTTCATCAGGCGAACAAAATTTTCGGCGCTGCCGCCCACACCTTCAGCCAGCGCCATGGTGGCGTCGTTGCCCGACTGCACCACCATGCCCTTGATCAGATCTTCCACGGGCACCTGCATCTTGGGGTCAATGAACATGCGCGAGCCCGGCATTTTCCAGGCGCGCTCGCTGACGGGCAAAGTCTGCTTGAGGGTGATTTTTTTGGACTTGAGCGCATCGAACACCAGGTATTCCGTCATCAGTTTGGTCAGCGATGCAGGCTCGACGGGAGAGTCGATGTCCTTGGCGGCCAGGATCTGATTCGCCGTGACATCGAGCAGCAGGTAGGAGCGGGCAGCCACTTCGGGCGGCTGCGGCATCTGGGCTTGCACCGATAGCGGCACGACCAGGGAAGAAAGCAGCACCAGCGAGGAGGCAAAGCCACGAAAAGCAGACGGAAAACGGTGCAGGGAAAGCATGGAGGAAATAGACCTGGAAATGAAAAACGGATGGAAAAACATACGCAGACGGCAAAAGCCGAAAGCCCGAAGCCAACCTGAAAAGTCAGCTGAGGTGGCGCGCCACCAAATTTTTCAGAAGTGGCAATTGTCCATGAAAGAAATGCCCGACCCCGGGGACAACCGTAACAGGCAGTACCTGCGGACGCGCCCAGTCCAGCACCGATTGCAGCGGCACCGTGTCGTCCTGTTCGCCATGGATCACCAGCGTCCGCCCGTGTGCTGCCTCGGGAATAGGCGCAACCGCAAAGCGGCTGGCTGCCGTGCCCACCAACACCAGCCTGGCAATGGTGCGAGATGCATGCAGGCGCTCAAAAACATGCGAAGTCACAAACGCGCCAAAGGAAAAACCGGCCAGCGCCAGCTCGCCGTCAGGCGCCATCTGCTGCACCACCGCCAACATGTCGTCGATCTCGCCGCGGCCTTCGTCGTGCGCGCCCTCGCTGGCGCCGACACCGCGAAAATTGAAACGCACAGCGGTCCAGCCGGCCTGGGTGAAGGCGCGCGCCAGCGTCTGCACCACCTTGTTGTCCATCGTGCCGCCAAACAGCGGGTGCGGATGCGCAATCACAACCACGCCTCGCGACGACGCGCCGGCAGGCGCATCAAGCGCGGCCTCCAGCGCGCCAGCCGGGCCGGCCACACTGCTTTTCTGGGTTTGTGCGTTCATGAGGAAAATCCAGTCCAACCCCGATTGCTACCAAAAATATAGCTGTTTGCGCCCGCCACATAAGGGCTAGAGCCATAAAACATGCTTAACGTACTGCTCGTGGCCATGTTGCGCCGAATCAGCGCCCCAAATGCGCGGGCGTGAGCAGCCGCTCGACCACCTGGCCATTTTTCAGGTGCGACTCGACGATTTCGTCGATGTCCTGAGCATCCACATAGGTGTACCAGACGGCGTCGGGATACACCACCGCCACCGGACCGGCCGCACATCGGTCCAGGCAGCCGGCCTTGTTGACGCGTACTTTGCCGGGGCCGGCCAGCCCGGCGGCCTTGACCTGGGCCTTGCAGCGGTCGAAGCCTTCCTGGGCCTTGTGGTTGGCGCAGCTGTCTTCTCCGTTGTGGCGCTGGTTCAGGCAGAAAAAAATGTGCCGCTCGTAATAAGCGTTCGTTGGCGCAGCCGGTGCCGCGCTTTCTTTCATGCTGGGGAGGGTCATGGGCCGATTTTACTTTCCGCGAGCTCGCTGGGCCTGCGGCCGGACAGGCGCACCAGCAGATACAGCAGCACCGCATACGGCCAGAGCCAGCCCAGCCATTGCGCAAGGCCATTGAAACGGATAAACCGTCCCTGCTCCCAGATCTGCAGGGTCTCCGCAAAATAAGGACCCATCGGCGCCTGGTTGAGCAGGGACAAATGAACACTCAAGGCCAGCAACAGCAGGGCGGCGCTGCCCCGGCGCGGCACCGGCAGCAACAGCAAGGCCAGCACGCCGCCCATCACCAGGCCGACACGCACCGGAAGGTCCAGCCAGGCCCAGGCATGGTCGGGGCCATAACTGAGCGCGGCGGACAGGGCGGTCGAAGCAATACCGACCAGCAAGGTCAGCACCAGAAAGAGGGTGCGTTGTGCCAGGGTACGCACCACGCTGTAGCCAAGCAGACAGGGAATCAGCGCGCCCAGCGCCACACAAATCACTTCGGCGCCGGGCACCAACGGCTGCAGCTCAATATCACGCACCGGCAGCCACTCGAGGAACGGTGTGTCAACCAAGGCATCGGCCAGTGTGTACTCCAGCCGCTCCAGCACCTGGCCCAGGCCCAGTGGCACCGAAGCCGGAAACAACAGCGCCACCGGCCACAGGGCCAGCAGCACGAGTGCGCCGCTGGCATCGCTGACAAACCAGCGCGCCCGGACCCGGCTCCACCGGTCCAACGCGCCCGCCTTCTCCAGCAACCACGCCGTACACGCCCCAAGCCAGGCACCGGCCACGTTCAGGGCAAAGTCCACATTCGAAGGGATGCGAACAGGCAGGTAGCTTTGCAGCGTTTCCATCCCCAGCGAGAGGACGCCTGCACCGAGTACCGCCAAACTGACAGCCCATCGCGCGCGGCCGCTGCGCAGTGCGGCCAGGGCCAGCAGGAAACCCAGCGGTGCGTAGCCGGCGAGGTTGACGCCCACATCAAAACCGGTCCAGTAGCGCGGCAAGGGCGCCGTCAGGAAAGTCAGCGGCGAGATGCCCTGGTTGCGCCAGCCGGTAAAGGGGTAGAGGCTGGCATACACAATCAGGCAAACCGTGGCTAGCGCCAGGGGCCAAGAGGTAGTTGGCACACCCCCATCGTCCTCACTTCGCTTTGCTCCGTGTAGTTCCTTTCCCCCCTGCAGGGGGCGACGCATGGCGCCCGGCGAAGCCGGTTCGCTCGCGTCTGCTGGTGGGAGGGAGGACTTCACGCGGTGTCGTCCTGTGTACTAAAACGGCTTGACGACCACCAGCACGACGGCCGCGAGCAACAGGAGCACCGGCACCTCATTGAAGAAGCGGAACCAGCGGTGGCTGCGCGTATTGCGCTGGGCCACAAACTTTCCGAGGATGCGGGCGCAGGCATGGTGGTAGCCGAGCGCCAAGGCGACGACGACGAGCTTGGCGTGCATCCAGCCATTGCCGGGGCCGCGCCCGATACCGTAGCCCAACCATAACCAGAGGCCAAAGCCCAGTGCCGGCACCGCCAGAAGCGTGGTGAAGCGAAGCAGCTTGCGCGCCATCAGTATCAGCCGTGCATGCTCGGCCACACTTTCAGCCGGCACCATCGCCAGATTCACAAAAATGCGCGGCAGGTAAAACAGGCCCGCAAACCAGCTGACAACAAAAACAATGTGAAGTGATTTGACCCAGAGCATCGGCGTAGTTTAGCCCCCACGCTTTTCACTTCGCCTGCGGCTTCGTGTAATGCGCTGCCCCCCGAGGGGGCCGCTGCGCCTGCGGTCTGGCGAAGCCAGTCCCGCGGCCCCTGCTGGTCTAAGACCTCCCCATCCGTTGCTGCGCCCCAGTTTTCATTTCGCGTGATGCGGGGAATTACCCCTGGGCCGCCGCGTATTCAGAAATTCGTTTGCCGGGATGAAGCGCAAGGCGCCCGGAGCGCAGGACACCGGAATGCACTTGCGTGCATGAGGATTCCGAGCACCGCGTAACGCGGCGATTCGCCCGGAAAACGGATTTATGAATGCGCGGAACAAAAAAATGCCCGGGTGACGCTAGGTCAGCCGGGCCTGGAAGCCTTTTTGCTGTGACACTAAAGGCACCCGCTCAGGGAGGAAAAGCGGGATGCTCCCACCAAAAGGTGAGAACACGCCCGCATTCTAACCACGCCCCGAAGCCAATGACAAGGGCTGTCGGGCGAAAGTATCCGATAGTTTCGCTAGCTATTGCACCTCAGTGGCACCTCAGTGGCGCCTCTGTGCGGCAGCGCACAAAGCAGCGGCCCGAAAGAGCATTCATCGCCCCTGGCAAAGCTTTGGCACAATTTGCCCATGACTTCCTACGCCCCCTACCCGCTCGGCCGCCCGCGTCGCCTGCGCCGCGACAGCTTCACGCGCAACCTTGTGCGCGAAAACGCGCTCGGTGTGCACGACCTGATCTACCCAGTGTTTGTCACAGAAGGAAGCCAGCGCCGCGAGGCCATCGCATCCATGCCCGGTGTGGAGCGCCTGAGCTTGGACTTGCTGCTGCCGGTGGCCGAAGAGTGCGTGCAGCTGGGTATCCCGGTGATGGCTCTGTTTCCGGTGATCGACGGTTCGCTCAAGACTTACGATGGCAAGGAAGCCCTGAACCCTGACGGCCTGGTGCCGCGTGTGGTGCGTGAACTGAAAAAGCGGTTTCCCGAACTCGGCGTGATGACCGACGTGGCGCTCGACCCCTTCACCAGCCACGGCCAGGACGGCCTGCCTGACAAGGAAACCGGTTACATCCTGAACGACGAAACCATTGAGCTGCTGGTCGGGCAGGCACTGGCCCAGGCCGAAGCCGGCGTGGACATCGTCGCGCCCAGCGACATGATGGACGGCCGCATTGGCGCGATCCGCCAGGCGCTCGAATCGCGCAAGCTGATCCACACGCGCATCATGGCTTACAGCGCCAAATACGCGAGCGCGTTTTACGGCCCGTTTCGCGATGCGGTCGGCTCGGCGGGCAATCTGGGCAAGGCCGACAAGAAGGTTTACCAGATGGACCCGGGCAACAGCGACGAAGCCTTGCGCGAAGTGGCCATGGACATTGCCGAGGGCGCCGACATGGTGATGGTCAAACCCGGCATGCCTTATCTGGACGTGGTGCGGCGCGTGAAGGACGAATTCGGGGTGCCGACTTTTGCCTACCAGGTCAGCGGTGAATACGCGATGCTCAAGGCGGCCGCGCAGAACGGCTGGCTTGACCATGACGCGGTGATGATGGAAAGCCTGCTGGCTTTCAAGCGCGCGGGTGCCGACGGCGTGCTCACTTACTTCGCCATGGCGGCAGCACGTTTGCTACAAAAAAGATAGCTACTTGCACCCAACAGACAGGGGCTAGAACCCGATTTGACCACCAACCGGACAGACACCGTGCAAATTGTTGAATTCACCGCCGACAGCCTGCGCTTCTCCGACACCCTGCCGGCGCAGGCGCCGTCGGATGGTTTTGTCTGGTTGTTTCTTGATCGCGACGAATTCGAAACCCACCAGGCGCTCCTGCAGCAGGCGGCGCTGCAACTGGGCCGCTCTGCCCTGCTGGACCTGCACTGCAAGGACCTGGCCAACCCCTCCCATCCTTCGCACTATGACTACACCTCGATCTACGACCTGATCATCTTCCGCCGGCTCGCAACGCAGGCGGAAACCCGGGCCGAAACCGAACAGGAAGCAGTCGGGGCCTCCGAAGGCCAGGGTGAACGGCCGCGCCCCAAACCGCGTGGCGGGCTTACCGCCTTCAATCGCATCAGCTCGAAGGCCGTCGGGTTTGCGGTGTTTGACCGGCTGCTGATCAGCGTGCACCCGCGCGGGTGTTATACCGCCAAAAGTTTTATCCAGCGCTCACTGACCGACGCCCGCTTCAGTGTGGACAGCGTGTCGGCACGCAGCCGCATTCCTCCCAGCCCTGCGGACCTGACGCTGCGCATGGTCAACGCCATGGTGGACAGCTACCTGGATGTGCGCAAGGAGCTCACCACCCAGCTCGAGCACTGGCAGGGCGAGCTGCTCAAACCTGACTCGCGGTTCATCAACTGGGGCTCGCTGATGGGTGCGCGCAGCCAGTTGCACGTACTGGAAGATCTGTGCGACGAGCAGCATGACGCGATGCAGGAGTGGCTTGACTCGCTGCGCGAGCAACCGATGTCTTCTTTTGCCGCCGATGACCAGCTGGCGCAAACCCGGCGCGACCAGATGGTCGCGCGAGCGCGTGACGTGATTGAACACATCCAGCGCGTCGTACATCACGCGCGCCGGCTGGAACAATCCGCCGAAACGGTGGTGCAGATCCATTTCAGTGCCCAGAGCAACCGCACGAACGACATCATGCGCACGCTGACTGCGTTGACCGCCGTGTTTTTGCCGCTGAACCTGATCACCGGCTTTTTCGGCATGAACTTCGAATTCATGCCTCTGATTCACCAGACCAGCGGTTTCTGGTGGACCACCGGCTTCATGGTGCTGCTGGTGGTGGTCGTCGTGTCCATCTTCTGGCGTAAGCGCTACCTGGCCAGAAGTAAGCGTTAGGAACCCGGGGCATGGCGGCGGAGGTGCGTATCGGTTGTGCGGGCTGGAGCCTTCCACGGGAACACTGGCCGCAGTTTCCCGACACCGGCACCCATCTGCAGCGTTACGCCCAGCGCTTCAACGCGGTGGAAATCAATTCTTCGTTCTACCGGCCGCACCAAAGCGCCACCTACGCACGCTGGGCCGCCAGCGTGCCGGCGGGCTTTCGCTTTTCGGTCAAGCTGCCCAAAACCATCACCCATGAAAAGCGCCTGCACGACTGCGAGGCGCTGCTGGGCAGCTTCCTGGCCCAGGCACGCAACCTTGGCGACCGGCTGGGTTGCCTGTTGGTGCAGCTGCCACCCAGCCTGGCACTGGACGCCCGCGTGGCGTCGGATTTTCTGCAAACCTTGAGGAAACAGCACGCGGGGCCCGTCGCACTCGAGCCCCGGCATGCCAGCTGGTTCGACGCTTCCGCCGAAACGCTGCTGCGTTCGTTTGAGGTGGCCCGCGTGCTGGCCGACCCGGTGCTGTTTGAGGCAGGGGCGAGGCCCGGCGGTTGGCCCGGTCTGGTCTACCTGCGCTTGCATGGGTCGCCGCGCATTTACTACTCGCCGTACAGCCAGACCCTGCTGGACCGGCTGGCCAAGCGAGTCACCCTGGAAGCGGCGGCGGCTGACACGGTCTGGTGCATTTTTGACAATACCGCTTTAGGCGCGGCCACAGAAAATGCCCTCTACACCAGCCGCGCCGTACAGGATCCGGACCCCTGACAGCGGCATTTCCTCCGCCGCAAACCGAAGGAGTTGCGATGAACCCAGCCGCCACAGCCAGATCCGCCCCTTACGGTGATCCCGGGTCCGCCGCAGAGCCGGCATGCGTTGACGACCTGACCCGCCAGAACGTGCAGGCCATGCGACGCCTTGAAGAGGCCGCACTCGCATCCCGCAGCTTCTCCGACCGCATCGCCGGTTTCATCGCCCGGTTTTGCGGTTCCATGACTTTTGTGGCGGTGCACGTGGTGCTATTTAGCATCTGGCTGCTTTTCAATTCCATCCCCGCACTGCCCCACTTCGATCCTTACCCCTTCACTTTCCTCACGCTGGTGGTGTCGCTCGAAGCCATCTTCCTGTCGACCTTCATCCTGATCAGCCAGAACTATGAGCTGCGAACCAGCGACCGGCGCAACCAGCTGGACCTGCAGATCAACCTGCTGACTGAGCAGGAAAATACCAAGATGCTGCAGATCCTGGAGCGCATCGCCACAAAAGTGGGTGTGTCCGTGGACGACGATCCCACGATGCGCATCCTGAAGAAGGCGACACATCCGGAAGCGCTGGTAGAGCAGATCGAGCAGGTACAGCGCGACGATTCCCAGGTACCTCGTTAGGCGGGCCCTGCAGCGCCACTCAGACCCAGGGTTGCGCGAGCTGCTCTGCTTCAAAAACCCGCAACACCGCGGGCCGCGCCAGCACGCGCTGCAGGTAAGGCCCAAGATGCGGACGCGTGCGCGCGGCGGGCGACTGGAAATTGCGCGTCCAACGGCACAAGGTCAGCACATAAGCGTCCAGTGCGCTGTATTTCTCACCAATGAACCAGGGGCCGCCATGGCGCGCCAATTCGGCGTCGAGCTGGTCCAGCATGCCGCCGACCTTGATTTCGGCCTGCGCCTTGACCTCGGCGGCACCAGCCGCGTTCCCCGGCGCCACAAAACGATCCGAGTAGAAATACATGATCAGCGTGGCTTGCAGGGTGTTGGTCAGCCACATCAGCCACTTGTAGAAATGGGCGCGTTCGATGCTGGCCAGTGGAGGAGCCAATGTTGCCTGCGGATGCGTGTCGCAGAGATGCAGGCAGATAGCCGCGGTTTCATACAGCACCAGGTCGCCATCGACCAGCAGCGGGATCAGACCGTTCGGATTGAGCCGGAGGTAGTCCGGCGACTTGTGCGCGTTTTGCATGCGGTCCACCAGCACGCGCTGGTAAGGCACACCGATTTCTTCGAGCACAATGTGCGGCACCATGGACGCGGTGCTGGGGTCGTAGTAGAGCTGGATCATGAGTCAATGCTACCGCACAGATCCGGCACACAACCCGCAACCGGTTGACAATCAATTCTAGAACGAATATTCTAGAATGGACAATCCAAATTAAAAGACCACATGCCAAGACCACGCGCCTTTGATGAAAACGATGTACTCGGCGGAGCCATGCATGCATTTCGCCGCACCGGGTACGCCACCATTTCAATCCGCACGCTAGAGGAAGCAACCGGCCTGAGCGCCGGCAGCATCTACAACACCTACGGGGACAAAGCCGGCCTGTTCAAGGCCTCGTTTGCCCACTACCTGCAAGAGGTGCTTCAGTCGCGCATTGCCAGCTATGCCAGCCCGGACAAAGGTCTTGCCGGCATGCGCGCGCTGTTCCAGTCCCTGCTGCGGGAGCCGGGCGGGGCAAGCCACGGCTGCCTGATCACGAACTCGGCCATCGAGTTCGGCAGCGGCGGCACGCTGCCGGCAGACGCCCTGGCTGAGGCCTTTGAGATCCTGCGCGCCGCGCTGCAGCAACGCCTGGAAGACGCAAAAAAAGAAAAGCGCTTGCCCCAAGGGCTCAACCCCGCCATTGCCGCCTTGAGACTGGTGGCCTTCTACCAGGGCTTGCTGGTACTGGTCCGCGCCGGTTACGACAAACGCAAGCTCAAGCAAGCCATAGACCTCGAATTCAACACCCTGGAAGGAAAATCAACATGACACCAAACATGACACCCCACGCCTTGTGGACACGTTACGCCGGCATCTGGTCGGCAGACCCGGCAACACGCGCCTCTGAACTGCAAGCCTGCCTGCATGAAGACTGCAGCTACAGCGACGTCAATGGACAGCTTGTGGGCCAAGCTGCGCTGTCGGCCTACATGGGCGGCTTTCAGGGCGCGATGTCTGGTGCGCAGTTCCACATCCTGAGCGCCGCCGAACACCATGGCCGCAGCCTGAGCGTGTGGGAACTTCGAGGCACAGGCAACGCCGTGCTGCAGTCGGGAAAAAGTTTTGCCGCGCTGAGTCCGGACGGGCGCTTGCAGCACATCACCGGTTTTTTCGATTCCGCCATCGAAGCTGCGCGATGAGGACGCCATGACCGTCCACCTTGCGCTGGGGCATGCAGCGGAGATAGCCGACAGCCTCGGCACCATGGGGAAAATCGAGGTGAAAAAGTTCTTCGGCGGTGCCGGGCTGGTTCTTGGTGGGGTGTATTTCGGCTTCATCATGAAGGGAACGCTGTACCTGCGCACCGACAGCGAAACACGTCCCCGCTTTGAAGCACTGGCGCTCGCCCCGTTTTCCTACGCTACCCGGGCCGGGCGCATCACCGTGGCCAGTTATTACGAAGCACCGGCCGAGGCCCGGGACGACGCCCAAATGCTGCTGGTCTGGGCGCGCCAGGCCTATGCAGCCGCATTGCGTACACGCCGCCCCGCTGTTGCGCGGGCCCGGCGGTCAAAACCTGCCGTGGCGTGAGAGTGGGCGCACGGCAAGCTTACTTCAGTCCGAACAGGCCGGCACCGTTGTCCCAGGCGATTTTGCGCGCGACATCGGGGGGCAGGTCGCCGAGCCAGGCGCGGTAGCCCTTCATGAGTTCGTCGTAGTATTGCCAGCGCTGGTTGACCCAGGTGTCCGAGCC
The DNA here is from genome assembly GCF_039930745.1 of Polaromonas sp. GTDB lineage: Bacteria > Pseudomonadota > Gammaproteobacteria > Burkholderiales > Burkholderiaceae_C > Polaromonas. The sequence continues at coordinate 15,688 of NZ_JBDTTH010000081.1, forward strand.
GATCATGAAACGCGTGGGGTACTTGAGCAGCAGCGCGCGCCACTCGGGGCACAGCTTGCCGCCGTCGCAGGTCAAACTCGGGCGGTAGGACAACTCTCCCATCAGCGTGGGGTAACGCGTAAACAGCGCGTCCACACGCGCCGCCGGTGCACCGCCTATGCCGGTGTGCGCCCAGATCAGCCGCGCTCTGGGCGCATGCGCCATCAGCAGGTCGATCGCCACGTCGTCCACATGCGAAAGGATGGCCAGGTTGTTCCTCTCGGCAAACTGCATCAGCTTTTTGGCGACTGCTCCGTTGGCATTGGCGCTGTCATACAGATGAAATTCACCAATCCCTTTGTACGGACCAGCCTGGCTGCCGGTCACGCCGCGCGCAAATTCGGACAGCACCATCTCGTAAATCGTTTCGTCGCGAAACCAGTTTGTGTAATCGGCGCGGTTGCGGTACAGGCGGATAAAAGGCACGACGGTGACGCCGGCCTGTTTGGTCTGCTCGAGCGAGGCCAGCGCTTTGGTGCCGTCATTGGGCCGCGAGTTGGCAACGATGGCCTTGACGCCGTTGCGCTGCATGCGCGCCAGCACATCGGCAGGGCCATGTGGCCCTACGCTGCCGTTCCAGGCTTCCTCGTTGTAGTGCAGGTGCGCATCAAACAGGGGGCCGCTGTAGTCTGCGGCCTGCGCGCAGGCTGCAGACACTATCAAAATAATAGCTACTGGTGCCCGCCAATCAAGGGCTAGAGGCCAAAAACACTTGAAACGCGGGCTATCCACAGTTCAACCCAGGTATTTGGCGAAAAACTCCAGCGTTCGCGCCCTGGCCAGGGTGGCCGCCGCCTCGTTGTAGGAGCCGCGCTGGTCGCAGTTGAAGCCGTGGTTGGCCTCGTAGACATGTACCTGCACGCCGGGTTGGGCTTTTTTAAAAGCTTCGACGGTGTCCAGCGGAATCCAGTGGTCCTGGTCGCCGAAGTGCACCATCACCGGACAGGCCGGTTTGCGGGCAGGCTCGTCGCCCGCTGTCATGCCCCCGCCGTAATACGGCACGGCCGCGGACAAGCCGGACAAGGTGCAGGCCGCGCGCCAGGTCAGCAGGCCGCCCCAGCAATAACCAACAATACCGACTTTGCCGCCGCTGGTTTGTGCCGCGTGGTTGATGGCCGCCTGCACGTCCTGCAGCACACCCGGTGGCGGCAAGGCCTCCACCGCGGCCTTCAGCGCCATGCCGGCTTTCATGTCGGCGTCGGTGTAGCCGGTGTCCACACCCTGCTGGACGCGGTGGAAAGTGGCTGGTGCCACGGCCAGGTAACCGGCAGCCGCGTAGCCGTCAGCGACGGAGCGGATGTGCGAGTTGACGCCGAAAATTTCCTGCACCACCACCACGGCGGCTTTCGGCTTGCCAGCCGGTTCAGCCACATAGGCCGGGAAAACAAAACCGTCTGCGGATTGGAGGTCGATGAATTTACCCATGGTGAAAATCTCCTGATAAGTGTCGGGATGGGGGTGAACGATTCAATTTACTCGGCGGCGAGTTTTTTCTCAAGCAGGTCCAGGCGGTCCTGGCCCCAGAAAATCTCGCCTTCCACCACATAGCTGGGGGCGCCAAACACACCCGCGTCCAACGCCTGCTGGGTGTGCGCTTCATACAGCTGCTGCACAGCCGGGCTGTGTGACTGCGCCAACCGCCCAGCGTCCAGGCCGCTGGCGTGCAGGATTTCTGCGAGCACCTGCTCGCTGGTAATGTCGCGCTCTTCGGCCCAGACCGCCCGGAAAATGGCGCCGCACAGGGCCAGGGCCGCGGCGCTGCCGTCCTGCTGGTCCACCGTGGTGATCAGGCGCGCGGCCGGGTCGCCACCCACGGGAAAGTATTTAGGCTGGCGATTCAGCGGAATTTGCAGGTGCTCGCCGAAACGCTGCAGTTCCACCAGCCGGTAGGCCTGGCGCTGCGGCGCGCGCTGGCCCAGCGGCAAGCCGCCGGAGGCCGGGAAAATTTTCCCGAAGTCCACCGGCAGCACCCGCACTGCGGCGCCGGCCGCACGGGCAATTTGCACAAAACGGTCGTGGCCCAGGTAGGTCCAGGGGCTTTGCGGGGTGAAGTAATAGTCGATGCTGATGCTCATGGTGTCTCCTGAAAGTAAATCGTCTTAGCTGCTGCGCCCGATTGAGGTAGATTCGGTCAACCACGGGTTGTACCCGGGATTGCACTTTATTGCTGGAGACCGGTCTTGTCCCAAATTGTCCTGATCACGGGCGCCTCGCGCGGCATAGGCGCAGCCACCGCCCTTTTGGCCGCCCGCGCCGGCTACGCCGTGGCGGTGAACTACACCGCCAACTCGCTGGCAGCCGACGAAGTGGTTCGGCAGATACGCCAGGGCGGCGGCACGGCCATCACCGTGCAGGCGGACGTGGCCGAGGAAAGCCAGGTGCTGGCCATGTTCGACAAGGTGGGCGCCAAACTCGGCCGCCTGACCGCGCTGGTCAACAACGCCGGTGTGGTGGACCGCACGGAGCGCGTAGATGGCATGAGCGTGGCGCGGCTCAAGCGCATGTTTGACATCAACGTCATAGGCGCCATGGTCTGCGCACGCGAAGCCGTCAAACGCATGAGCACGCGCTACGGCGGTGCGGGCGGCGCGATTGTCAACGTGTCCAGCGCCGCGGCGCGCCTGGGCGGGCCTGGCCAGTATGTGGACTACGCGGCCGCCAAGGGCGCCATCGACACCTTCACCGTCGGGCTGGCCAAGGAGGTCGCCACCGAAGGCATTCGCGTCAACGCGGTGCGGCCCGGCATCATCGAGACAGAAATCCACGCCTCGGGCGGCCTACCCGAGCGAGCGCGCGACCTGGCGCCGCAGGTGCCCATGCAGCGGGCGGGCACCGCCGGCGAAGTAGCGCAGGCCATTGTGTGGCTGCTGTCGGAGGATTCCAGCTACACCACAGGAGCCTTTCTGGATGTAGCGGGCGGCAGGTAGGTAGGCGCGCGCTTATGCGCAGCAAGCGACAGCTCTAGTCGCTTGGCTTACCTGCCTGAACTGCTTTTTTTTTTGGCCATTCACCGCTCGCGAGTTCGAGTCCTGATCGGCATCCCGTCCGAGGCTCGAACCGGAGGTCCAACCCGGCGATGACAAGCCCAACGACTTCTATGTTGCGAAAGCGGTCTTAACTTGATAGAGAAAACAGCCGTTCAATCCGTCGCTGCCGGACAGGTTTAATGTCGGCGTTGACCGGCGCACGCGAAGTGAGTGCGCGAAGCGCACGGAAACACATGCGCGTCCGTGTCGAACGACCTGTTAGATCGCACGGCCGCTCCTCCACTCCTGCTTCAGAAGGGAGTGCAGCATCAAGTCATGGTGCAACCCCGCCCAATAGCCAATTTCTCGCAGGCGCCCTTCCTCGACGAAACCAAACCTCCTCAGCAATGCCAGGGACGCTCGGTTTTCCGGATGCACTTGTGCTTCCACTCGGTTCAACTCCATCTCCTCGAATCCCCATTCAAAAACTGCAGCCAGCGCCTCTTTCATAAGACCGCGTCCTTGATGCAACGGAGAGATCTCGTACCCCACCACGCAAGTTCTCCAGCTTCGATTCCAGCGGAACAGTCCGCAGGTTCCGATGAGGCCCGGCGTGCTTTTCAGCTGTATGCCCCAGCGAGTGCCGGATGCAGGCTCCTCGCGCCACTTGGCAAACGTCTGAACCAGTTTTTTCGCCCCATTGATGTCGGCCAAGGGATCCGAACCAAACCATTTCATGTGTTCGGGGTCACCATGAATGCTCAACAAATTCGCGGCATCAGCTTCAGCAATCTCCCGCAAAGCGAGATTCTGGGTTTCAAGTTGCGGGAAGGGCCCCATAGTGCGGTCTAACGAGGCTGTAAATAAACCCGTTTTCCGCGCACCCCAATTTGGCTTTGCACGTTTCTCGGGTTGGTGTTCAAGATCTGAGCTCTCATGCCCGAAGTGTGCCGCAATTTCTCCCATTTTTAGCCTCAATGGACAGCCTCTTGCCCTTGATGTGCCTTATCTGCCCCTCTGCTGCCCCAGGCTCGTCTTGGCCAGCTTCTCGATGTTGTGCACCATGCAGTACAGGTTCCACTGCGTGTTGACCTTGACGCGTCCCCGGTGGTTCAGGCGGGTCAACCGCTTGTTGTGCCGGATGTTGCCAAACACCGGCTCCACCGTGCCAATACGCTGGCTGTAGAGCTTCCTGCCCCTGGGTGAATCAATCGCCCGGCGCATGAGCTCACTGGGGTTGCTCGGGTCTTTTTGCTTGGGCTCAAAGCGGGTGACCTGTCGGCCTCGTCCGTGATTGGGTTTGATCGGGCCCTTGAAGCATTGACCGCTGAGTTTGCAGGCGTTGCAGTCCGCTGCTTTGGCCGTGTACCTCTGGTAGTGCAGGCCCGTC
>NZ_JBDTTH010000082.1:0-19933 GCF_039930745.1 Polaromonas sp.
AAATCCCGTCGCTGGCCGAAGCGGAAGTGCGCAACTTCAACCTGGAAGTGTGGACGGCGCTGGTCGGCCCGGCCAGATTGTCCAAGGCGGCGCAGACCCGCCTCGCCCAGGAAGTGCCCCGCATCATCCGCGACGCCGACACCCGCCAGAAACTGTTCAACCAGGGTTGGCAAGCCGTGGGCACTGCACCCGAAGGCCTGACCAGCCGTATCCGCAATGAAACCTCCATCATGGGCGGCATCATTGCGATACGTGGCATCAAGATTGACTGAGAATGCCCCCACGGTTGCTCACTGCGTGTAGCGCCCTGCCCCCCGAGGGGGCCGCTGCGCCTGCGGGCCGGCAAAGCCGGACCCGCGGCCCGTGCTTGACTGAAGAGACCGCATGGTCGCGGTGTGTAGCTCACTGACCTGCCATGATCTCATCCAACTTTAAAACCGTTACCGAACCGGCACGCACGCTGCCGGTGTATGGTGAATTCGATGTGGTCGTGATCGGTGGCGGGCCGGCCGGACTGGCGGCGAGCGTCAGTGCGGCGCGCCATGGTGCGCGCACCTTGCTGGTGGAGCGTTACGGCTTTCTGGGCGGCATGGGCACGGCCGGCGGTGTCACCAACTTTGCGGGCCTCTACGGCCGCAAGGACGGCGAGATGCTGCAGCTGGTGCACGGTGTGGTGGATGAGCTGCTGGCACGTATTGATGCGCTGGGCGGCTTGAACCACCCGCAAGATGGCATGCAGGGACGCATACGGGTTCGCTCCTACGATGTGTCGGCCTACAAATGCGCCGCCGACCAGCTGTTGCTGGCCGCTGGCGTGCAGATTCTTTTTCACGCCTGGGCGGCCTCGGTCGTGATGAACGGCCCGGCGATCGAAGCCCTGGTGGTCGAAACCAAGTCCGGACGCCAGGCCATCCGGGCCAAGCGCTTCATCGATTGCTCGGGCGATGCCGACGTGGCCCATTTTGCCGGCGTGCCTTTTGAGCTCGGCGACGGACACGGCAGTGCCCTGTTCCCGTCCACCATGTTTCGTGTCGGCCACGTCGATGCGGAGCCGGCGCTCGCGGCCGTCGGCGACTTCAAGGCCATCAACGAGCTGATGGAACAAAGCGAGGCTCGCCATCCCGGGCGCTACCAGTTCCCGCGCAAGGGCGCCATACTTCGCCCCCAGAAAAATCCCGCGGAATGGCGCGCCAATGTCACGCAAATCCGCAATGCCGATGGCAACGCCATGGACGCGACCGACGCGCGCCAGCTCAGCGAGGGCGAAATGGAAGGCCGCCGGCAGATCACCGAATACTTCCGCTTCCTCAAGAACGAGGTGCCGGGATTTGAGACCTCCGCCATTGTCGATATTGCGCCCCAGGTCGGCATCCGCGAAACGCGGCGCATCTGCGGCGCCTATGCGCTCAGTGGCGAAGACATCCTGTCCTCGGCCCGCTTCGATGACGTGATCGGCATCAACGCCTGGCCCATGGAAATGCATGTCGATGGCGCCATCAGCTGGGGGTTTCCGCGTGACGAGCGCAGGGCGTACAACGACCTGCCCTGGCGCATGCTGGTAGCACCCGCAGTGAACAACCTGCTGGTGGCAGGACGCTGCGCATCGATGACGCACGAAGGCCAGTCGGCAGCGCGCGCCAGCGGAGGCTGCTTTGTGATGGGCCAGGCAGCAGGCACCGCCGCCGCCCTGCTCGATGAAGGCGCAGCCTTTGCCGCCATGGACGTCGCCCGCCTGCAGCAGCACTTGCGCAATGACGGCGTCTATCTGGACCGCTGAAACCTCACAACCAGGAGTACGGCCCATGGACATGACCCCACCGCCCGATAGCGCGCGCAAGGACTTTTACGAAGCCATCCGTGCGCAGCACATGACGCCCTTGTGGGAAGTGTTGCACGCTCTGGTGCCCCAGCAGCCTGCCACGGCCTGCGTGCCGGCATTCTGGGCCTGGGACAGGGTGCACCCCTACCTGACGCAGGCCGGTGAGCTGATCACCGCCGAAGAAGCGGTGCGCCGCGTGCTCATCCTGGAAAATCCGGCGCTGCCGGGCCAGTCCTGCATCACGCAGTCGCTCTATGCCGGCCTGCAACTGATCCTGCCGGGCGAAGTCGCGCCCAGCCACCGTCATACCCAAAGCGCCCTGCGATTTGTAGTGGAAGGACGCGGCGCCTACACCGCCGTCGATGGCGAGCGCACCACCATGGCGCCCGGCGACTTCATCATCACGCCGAGCTGGACCTGGCACGACCACGGCAACCGGAGCGCGCTGGAAGGCGGCGAGCCGGTGGTCTGGCTCGATGGCCTGGACATTCCCATGCTGCGTTTTTTCGACGCAGGCTTCGCCGAGAACCACACCGAACGTTCGCAGCCTGTCACCCGAGCCGAAGGCACCAGCTACCAGCGCTACGGGGCCAACATGCTGCCGATGCGTTACGACGCGCCGTTTGGCCAGACGTCGCCCATCTTCAGCTACCCTTACGAACGCACACGTGAAGCCCTGCACACGCTTGAGCAGCAGGCGCCTGTTGACGCCTGGGACGGCGTCAAGTTGCGTTACGTGAACCCGGCAAGCGGCGGTTGGCCGATGCCTACCATGGGCACTTTCATGCAGCGTCTGCCGCCCGGCTTTACCGGTCAGCCCTGGCGACAGACCGATGGCGCGGTGTTCAGCGTTGTCGAAGGCCACGGTAGCGTGCTGGTCGGGGAAGCCGGCCAGCAACAGGTTTTTGAGTTCGGTCCACGCGACCATTTTGTGATTCCGTCGTGGCACACGGCCAGCCTGCGTTCTGCGCAAGGCTGTGTGCTGTTCAGTTTTTCAGACCGCCCCGTGCACCAGGCACTAGGCATACACAGAGAAGAGAGGTTGTCATGAGTTTTGTTTTCACCCCACCCGCAACAGTTTCCGTACCGGTTGTCGGCACAAGCGAGCGCTTTCCCGTTCACCGCGTCTATTGCGTGGGACGCAACTACGAAGAACATGCCAAGGAAATGGGGTTCACCGGCCGCGAGCCGCCCTTTTTCTTTCTGAAACCTGCTGATGCGGTGGTGGTGGTGGAGGCCGGCCAGACCGGCACCATTCCCTACCCCAGCCTGACCAAAAACCTGCACCATGAAATCGAGCTCGTGGTGGCGATTGGCAAGGGCGGCAAGGACATCAAAGCCGCTGATGCCCACAAACACATTTACGGATACGCCGTGGGACTGGACATGACGCGCCGCGACCTTCAGGGGGAAATGAAAAAGCAGGGCCGCCCCTGGTGCATCGGCAAGGCGTATGACCACTCAGCGCCCATCGGCCCCATCACCCCGGCAGCACAGGCCGGCGATGTGGCGAACGCCGAGCTGTATCTACAGGTCAATGGCAAGGACCGCCAGCGCAGCCATGTCTCCAAGCTCATCTGGAACATTGCCGAGACCATCGAACACCTGTCGGCGGCCTGGGAGCTGCAACCGGGCGACCTGATTTACACAGGCACACCGGAAGGCGTGGCCGCCGTGGTGTCGGGTGACACCATGGTCAGTGAAGTCAAGGGCCTGGGTACCCTGACGGTGAAAGTGGCCTGAACCCGCTCCCCGGTTCGCAGGCGAGTGCCCTTTCATCAGGGCTATTACCGGTTCCCAAACAGTTCATCGTGCATTACTTTCCAAGCACACACACCGGAGACCCCACATGATTCAGCGACGTACCCTTCTCAAAACCGGCGCAGCGGCTGCGCTGGGCGCGCCCGCCCTCGCCAGCCTGGCCCAGCAGGTTGTCACCCTGAAGTTCCACACCTTCATGTCCCCGGCATCGAATGTCTGGCTGGGCATGCACAAACCCTGGATGGAAAAGGTCGAAAAAGAGTCCGGCGGCCGCATCAAGTTCGAGGCCTACCCGGCCATGCAACTGGGCGGCACACCCGTGCAGCTGTACGACCAAGCCAAAGATGGGGTCGTGGACATCGTGTGGACCCTGCCGGGCAATACAGCGGGCCGCTTCCCGCGCATCGAGGCGTTTGAACTGCCGTTCATGATGTCCAATGCCGAGGCCACCTCCAAGGCCTACTGGGAATACGTGCAGACCATGGCTCCGGACGAGTTCAAGGACACCCAGGTTCTCGCGCTTCACGTCCATGGCCCTGGTGTGATCCACACCGTGGACAAGCCGGTCCGGTCCATCGCCGACATGCGTGGCCTCAAAATGCGCGCGCCCACTCGCCAGGTCACCAAGTTGATGGGTATGCTCGGTGCCATCCCGGTCGGCATGCCTCTGCCGTCCATCACCGACGCGTTGAGCAAAGGCACCATCAATGGTTGCGTGATTCCCTGGGAAGTCGTGCCTTCGGTCAAGGTCAACGAACTCACCAAATTCCATGCAGAGTTCGACCCGGCGGGTGGCAGCCTGTACACCACGACCTTCGTGATGGCCATGAACAAGGCCAAGTACAACTCGCTGGCCCCCGACCTGAAAAAAGTCATAGACAACAATTCCGGCATGGCCACCTCCGCCTGGCTGGGCAAAGTTCAACAGGGCAACGACGTCTCGGGCCGTAAAACCGCCAGCGACCGCGGCAACACGATCTATACCGTCAGCCCGGTCGAAGCGCAGGAATTCCGCCGTAAATCGCGTACCGTGGAAGTCGAATGGGTGGAGGACATGAACAAGCGTGGCTTCGACGGCAAGAAAATGCTGGACACCGCACGCAGCCTGATCGAAAAACACACCAAAACCACCAAAGCCTGAGCATAGGCACCAAGCACAAAAGGCTCCCGAGGGAGCCTTTTTGCTTTCAAATTACACTGTCTTCAATGCACCGCAGCCCCATCAAACATTGCAAAAACTGCGGTACCGCCGTGCTCTACAGGCTGCCGGACGACGGCGACCTACGGGAACGCGCCGTGTGCCCCGCCTGCGGCACCATCCACTACGAAAACCCGCTCAATGTGGTCGGCACCGTGCCGCATTGGGGCGACAGGGTGTTGCTGTGCAAGCGCAACATTGAGCCGCGATGGGGCAAGTGGACGCTACCCGCAGGCTTTATGGAGCTTGATGAAACCACCTCGCAGGGGGCCGCGCGCGAGACGGACGAGGAAGCCGGTGCGCAGTTTGAAATGGAAGACCTTTTCAGCGTGATGAACGTCGAGCGTGTCGGCCAGGTTCACCTTTACTACCGTGCCCGCTTGCTCAGCGATACATTCAATCCAGGGCATGAAACGATAGAAGCCAGGCTGTTTACCGAGGCGGAAATTCCCTGGGACGAGCTGGCCTTCAAAACCGTGAAGGAAACCCTGGCCTGCTATTTCTCCGACCGTCGCAAAGGCACTTATGGTATTCATGTGATCGACATCGCATGAGTGCGCGGTGAAGCCCGCAGCCTAGGCAGCAAGGTAAGCAAGTGCGGCTTTTGGCCGGTATGTCACTTAGAATTTCTGCATCCAGCTGCGCCCACCGCGCCTCCATGACCGGCAACTACGCCGCCCTCCCTCTGCCCCCTCACCTCCGTGGATTTCATGTTCAAAGCTGCTTCCTTCTTCCGTATCGCCGACAACTTCACCCTGCCCCCACTGGATGCACTTGAAGAGGCCCTTCAGGCCAGCCGATTCGTGCCCTGCGGCGCAACACAGCCGGAATCCAGTGGCTGGGTCGCGCCACGCGGCAACAAAAGCACAGTGCTGGCCGAGAGTATTGGCCAGCAACTCATCTTGCGGCTTTGCACCGAACGCCGGCCACTGCCCGCCTCGGCGGTCAAGGACGCTGTCGAGCAACGCATCGAACAGTACAAGCAGGAAACCGGTCATGAACGCGTGGGAGCGAAGATCAAGAAGGAGTTCAAGGAAGAAGCCATCCTCGACCTGCTGCCGCGCGCCTTCACCAAACGCTCCTCGACGACCTTGTGGATTGACCCGGTCAACAAGTTCCTGGTGGTGGATTCCGTCAGCCTGACAGGTGCCGACAAGGTGTTGAGCCAGCTGGTGGAGGTATTGAGTGAAATGCCGGGGTCTGGTCCAGGACTCCTGGCGAGACCGGTACAGACCACGATGTCGGCCGCGGTTGCCATGGCGCACTGGCTGGCCAGCCGTGAGGCACCGGTCGGGTTCACCGTGGACCGTGACTGCGAACTCAAGATGCCCGACGACCAGAAATCAACCGTCCGCTATTCACGCCACACGCTGGAGATCGACGAAGTTGCCGAACATATCGCGGCCGGCAAGGTACCCACGCAACTGGCCATGACCTGGAACGACCGGGTATCCTTTGTCCTCACCGATGCGGCGCAGGTAAGAAAACTCAAACTGCTGGATGTTGTGCTCGATGGCGTGCAGGACAAGGGCAAGGATGATGACGGCTTCGATGCCGACGCTGCCATCGTCACGGGAGAGCTCTCGGCCCTGATTCCGGATCTTCTGGAGGCGCTGGGTGGCGAACTCTCCGCCGATGGACTCTCTCCCACACCGGAAACCGCAAAACCGGCCACCGAACTCGCTGACGCGTAAAAAGTACCGGCAAAAAAAGATCCGCATTAAGCGGATCTTTTTGCTCAGTCAACACTGAAATAAATGGTCGGTGTGAAAGGATTCGAACCTTCGACCCCTTGCACCCCATGCAAGTGCGCTACCAGGCTGCGCCACACACCGTCGAAGGTCGAATTATAACGTGCCAATGCGAGCTATCTCAGTAAGTGGAACTGAGCAAATCACGAATTTCGAACAATTCCCGGCGCAGCAGCTGCAGCCGTTGCTGGGCTGCATTCCCGTCGGGCAAGGGGGCCACCATGTCGGGCGCACTGTCTTCGAAATCCACCGAGTCGCCAAAATCATCGAGGATGGAGTCGCCCATGACGGAATCACCGGCTTCCACCATGTCGACACCTTCAAGCATCACCTCGCCATTGCGGCGCTTGTCACGCTCGGTCTGCACAATCTCCTGCAGTTTGTTGCGTGCTCCGCTGATGGTGAACCCCTGGTCATACAGCAAATCGCGTATCCGCCGGATCATCAACACCTCGTGATGCTGGTAGTAGCGGCGATTACCACGCCTTTTCATCGGGCGCAGCTGCGTGAACTCTTGCTCCCAATAACGGAGCACATGAGGTTTGACGCCGCATAAATCGCTGACTTCACCGATCGTGAAGTAGCGCTTGGCGGGGATGGGTGGGAGAGTTTTCTCCAATTAAATCAATGCGCTATGAGGTGAAGCTACAAATCTACTCTAAGTCCAAACTTAGCGCAAATAGTTACAAACAACTAAATGCGATGTGTTGTTTAGGTCGCAAGCGGTACCGTGAAAGCCGCCAACCCAGCAACAAAGCTGACCAGGGACAAACCCTATGCGGGACGTAGCTTGTAGGGCTTGCCGGGGAAGCAGGAAGCGGGGCCGACCAGCCCCTGAACGGCAGTTAAAAGCGCGAAACTTGTGCTAACCCCCCGAGCTCTCTCCTGCCCTGCCTTTTCAAGCAGGACCGGTCAGCCCCTGAATTTGCTCTTTGAGTTTGTGGCTGGCGTGAAAAGTCACCACACGACGCGCCTGAATGGGAATGGACTCGCCGGTGCGCGGGTTTCGCCCTGGACGCGGCGCCTTGGTGCGAATCTGGAAATTGCCGAAACCGGAAATTTTCACATCGTTGCCGTCGACCAGGCTGTCGGAAATCAGATCGAAGAAGGCGTCAATCATGTCCTTGGATTCACGCTTGTTCAGGCCGATCTGTTCGAACAGGAGCTCCGCGAGATGAGCCTTGGTCAGTGCAGGGCTCTCAAGACTTTCAACGGAAAATTCCACGACGCGCTCCTCGCTGTTCATTGTTCTTGTGGCCTCAAACCTCAGGCACGCAAACGCGCCTTCAGGCTACTACCAAGATTTTCAAGCACGGCCTTGATCGCCGCCTCAATCTGCTCGTCGGTCAGTGTAGCGTCGTCGCTGCCAAGCACCAAGCGCACGGCCAGGCTTTTTTCGCCAAGCTGCATCACAGCATTGGCCTGCTGCGGACGGTAGATATCGAACAGCGTGGCCGATTTGAGCAGGCCGCGCGTGTCCGCACCCTCGATCGCGGCCATCAGCGCCGAATGCGTCACTGCTTCGGCAACAATGACGGCAATGTCCCGTTCAACGGGCTGGAGCTTGCTCACCGGCTGGAAACTGGGTACCGGCCGCTGCAACACGGCATCGAGCGCCAGTTCGAAAACAATGGGCGCCTGCGCCAGCTCGTAGCCTTGACGCCACTGCGGATGCAGCTCGCCGACAAAGCCGATTTCCACACCGTCCAGGGTCACGTTGGCACAGCGTCCCGGATGCATGGCCGGATGGGCTGCAGGCGCAAACACGGGCTGCAAGGGCGCCAGCAAAGCCTGCACGTCGCCCTTGACGTCGAAGAAATCAACGCCCTTGTCGGAGGTCCCCCACTGCAGGGTCTCGCGCGGCCCATAAGCCAGGCCGGCCACCCGCATGGGTTGGGCAAACCCAGCAACGGTGGTGTCGCTGTTCTGGCTGCGTGCATCACGCAGAAAGACCCGCCCGAGTTCAAATACATTGACCCGGCCGGCCTTGCGATCCAGGTTGAACTTGAGTACCTGCAGCAGCGAGCCGAGCAGGGACGAGCGCATCACGCTCAGCTGGCTGGCAATCGGGTTCAGCAACTTGATGGGGTTAGGGTTGCCAGCGAGCTCATGCTCCCAGCGCTCTTCGACAAAACTGAAATTGATGGTTTCCTGGTAGCCCAGCGCAGCCAGCGCGCGGCGCACGGCAAAGGGGCTGCGCCTGGCTTCGGGGCGTATGCGCGAGGTGATGGGCGCCAGCGGTGGTGTAGTGGGCAGCTGCTGGTAACCCACCATGCGCACCACTTCCTCGATCAGATCCTCCTCGATTTGCAGGTCAAAGCGATAACTGGGCGGTATCACCGTCAGCGTGCCCTCACCTTCCGTGACAGGCAACCCCAGACGACGGAGCGCACCGGAACACTGCGCCTGCGTCAAAGGCATGCCGATGACCTTGGCGGCCCGCGCTACCCTCAGCGTCACCGGAGCGTTGACCGGCAGGCTGGCCTGCAGGTCGTCCATCGGCCCGCACACCGTGTCGGGTGTACCGCAGATGTCGATGATCAGTTGTGTGATGCGCTCAATGTGCTCAACCGTCAGGCCGGGATCGACACCACGTTCGAAACGGTGTCCAGCATCGGTTGAAAAGTTGTAGCGGCGTGAGCGCCCGGCAATTGCCTTGGGCCACCAGAAAGCGGCCTCGACATAGACATTTTTCGTCTCATCAGACACGGCCGTCGCATCGCCACCCATGATGCCGGCCAGCGATTCGACCTGGCTGTCATCGGCAATCACGCCTACTTTTTCATCCACCGTCACCGTGCTGCCATTGAGCAATTTGAGTTGCTCGCCCGCCTTGCCCCAACGCACGTCGAGTCCGCCATGAATCTTGTCAAGATCGAAAATATGGGAAGGCCGGCCCAATTCGAACATCACATAGTTCGAAATATCAACCAGCGCGGTGACACTGCGCTGACCGCAACGCGCAAGACGGTCCACCATCCAGGAAGGTGTGGTGGCCTGGGTATTGACGTTGCGCACAATGCGGCCTGAAAAGCGGCCACACAGATCAGGCGCACTGATTTTGACCGCGAGCTTGTCTGCGGTGGCAGTAGCCACGGGAGGAAATGAGGGTACGACCAGGGGGGCGCCGGTCAGCGCGGCCACTTCACGGGCAATACCGTACACACTCAGGCAATGCGCAAGGTTGGGCGTGAGTTTGAGCGTGAACAGGGTGTCGTCAAGCTTCAGATGCTCGCGAATGTTCTGGCCGGGGAGAGCATCTGAAGCCAGTTCGAGCAGTCCACCATGGTCTTCGGACAATTTGAGTTCACGGGCCGAACACAGCATGCCCTGGCTTTCCACGCCGCGCAGCTTGCCAACCTTGATGAGGAAAGGTTTGCCGTCGTCGCCGGGCGGTAGCTCGGCACCGACCAGCGCGCAGGGTACCTTGATGCCGACGCGCGCATTGGGTGCGCCGCAGACGATATTGAGCAGTGCGCCCTGCCCCACATCAACCTGGCAGACGCGCAGGCGATCGGCGTCAGGGTGCTGCACCGCCTCTTTGATCTCGCCAACCACAATCTTGCTGAAGGGTGGTGCGACAGGCTTGAGGTCTTCCACCTCCAACCCGGCCATGGTCAGTGTTTCGGCCAGTTGTTCGGTGCTCAGGGGCGGATTGCAGAACTCGCGCAACCAGGATTCTGGGAATTGCATTTTTTTGGGATCCGATGATTACTGGAATTGCGAGAGAAAGCGCAGGTCGCCGTCAAAGAACAGGCGCAAATCGTTGACGCCATAACGCAGCATGGTCAGGCGATCCGGCCCCATGCCGAATGCAAAACCGATGTAGTGCTCGGGGTCCAGCCCCATATTGCGCACCACGGTCGGGTGCACCTGGCCGGAACCGGCTACTTCCAGCCAGCGGCCCGCCAACGGACCGGTCTGGAACTGGATATCGATCTCGGCGCTGGGCTCGGTGAACGGGAAGAAGCTGGGACGAAAGCGCAGCACCAGGTCATCGCTTTCGAAGAAGGTGCGGCAGAAGTCGGTGAACACGACCTTCAGATCCTTGAAGCTGACGTTCTGGCCCACCCAGAGCCCCTCGCACTGGTGAAACATCGGCGAGTGCGTGGCATCACTGTCCACGCGGTAAGTGCGACCCGGCGCGATCACGCGGATTTCCGGCATCACGCCGCCGGCGTCAATCAGCGCGCGGTGTTTCTTGACATGCTGCACCGCATAGCGGATCTGCATCGGGCTGGTGTGCGTGCGCAACAAATTGGGGGCGGCCGCGGTGCCGCCTTCCACGTAAAACGTGTCGTGCATGGAACGCGCAGGATGGTCTTCGGGCGTGTTCAGCGCAGTGAAGTTGAACCAGTCGGTTTCAATCTCGGGGCCCTCGGCCACGTCGAAGCCCATGGATCCGAAAATTGCCTCGATGCGTTCTAGCGTCAGCGACACCGGGTGCAGGCCGCCGGCAGACCGCTGGCGGCCCGGCAATGAAACGTCCAGCGCCTCGGCCTTGAGCTGCGCCTGCAATTCAGCGTCGGCCAGCGCCTGGCGGCGCGCTGTCAGCGCGGCTTCGATGGCTTGCTTGGTCAGGTTAATGGCAGCGCCGCGAGATTTTTTCTCTTCCACGGGCAACGCGGCCAGGCCCTTCATCAGCTCGGTAACGCGGCCAGATTTTCCGAGAAACTGCGCTTTGGCGTTTTCCAGATCGGCTGGTGTGACAGCCTGGGCAAAACTGGTTGTCGCCGAATCCACCAGGGCATCAAGTTCGTTCATAAATTTCTTGTAAATAGCGAAACCGCCCAGCTACCTTCCCTGCAGCTTGGGCAAAGAAAAAGGGCTAGAGCCTTTTCAAGCTCCAGCCCTCGTCTTTTGTGCGCGACCAGCTATCAATTCAATAGCTGATTGCCCCTCAAAAATCAGGCAGCAAGCTTGGCCTTGACCTGCTCCACGATAGCGCCAAAAGCAGCGCTGTCGTGAATCGCCATGTCGGAGAGGACCTTGCGGTCGATCTCGATGCCGGCTTTTTTCAGGCCGTTGGCGAACTGGCTGTATGTCATGCCAAATGAGCGGCTGGCGGCGTTGATACGCGCAATCCACAGCTGGCGGAACACACGTTTTTTCGTGCGGCGATCACGGTAGGCATATTGCCCGGCCTTCATCACCGCTTCTTTGGCGATGCGATAGACGTTGCCGCGGCGGCCGCGGAAACCTTTTGCAAGGGCTAAAACTTTTTTGTGGCGGGCGCGAGCCGTTACACCACGTTTGACGCGAGGCATGTGAGTACTCCTTGTTCGTCGTTAATTAAATGCCCATGCCGGGCAGCATCTGTGCCATGTGACCCATATTGGTCTCATGAACAGCAACCGCACCACGCAGGTGGCGTTTGTTTTTGGTGGTCTTCTTGGTCAGGATGTGACGTTTGAAGGCTTGGCCGCGCTTGACGGTACCACCCGGACGAACGCGAAAACG
Source organism: Polaromonas sp. (assembly GCF_039930745.1). Classification (GTDB taxonomy): domain Bacteria; phylum Pseudomonadota; class Gammaproteobacteria; order Burkholderiales; family Burkholderiaceae_C; genus Polaromonas. The sequence continues at coordinate 11,990 of NZ_JBDTTH010000082.1, forward strand.
TTTCTTCGCGCTGCTCTTGGTCTTCATTTTGGGCATTTAAATGCTCCTTTTCATTTGTGCTCGTGAGGCGCTGCGAACCTTACGCAGACTTGATGGCCCCGAGCCACTTGTAAGCAGCAAGTTTTACCTTGCCACCTGCAGCGAGAACTTTGACGCTCCCGCTTTTTGGACAGCAGTTTTATCTGCCGTCCTGGAGGTGCCTTCGCACCCCCTGAAAAAGCCTGCCGGTGGTTTTACACCGTCAGGCTGAACTCACTTTTCGACAAGCGACTCAGGCGCTTGTCGGTGCTACTGGCGCTGCCTCTGCAGGCGCCGCGGCGGGCTTGGCGGCCACCTTCTTCTTGCCCGGCGCGATCATCATGACCATCTGCCGGCCTTCGAGCTTGGGAAACTGCTCCACCACTATCAAATCTGCCAACTCGTCACGGATGCGCGCCAGCAGGGCCAAACCCAGTTCCTGGTGCGTGATCTCACGACCGCGAAAACGCAAGGTGATCTTGCACTTGTCGCCCTCTTCCAAAAAGCGCTTGATGTTGCGCAATTTGATGTTGTAGTCACCATCGTCGGTACCGGGCCGGAACTTGATTTCCTTGACCTCGATGACCTTCTGCTTGGACTTCGCTTCAGCCGCTTTTTTCTGCTCGGCGTATTTGAACTTGCCGTAATCCATCAACCGACACACCGGCGGAACCGCCGTAGGGGAGATTTCAACAAGATCAACGTCCGCCTCACCTGCCAGGCGCAGGGCTTCCATGATGCTGACAACGCCCAAAGGCTCATTGTCCGGCCCTGTGAGGCGTACTTCAGGGGCCATGATTTCACGGTTCAAGCGGTGCTTGCGTTCTTCACGGTGACGGCGGTCACGAAATTCAGTAGCGATGGTTGTAATCCTATAAAACTTGCTATAAAAGCTATAGCTGCTTGCGCCCGTCCAGCAAAGACGAATAGCCGATTTGACTCACAATAAGTCAGCAATCAGGCTTTTTGGGTAATGTCAGAGGCAATCGTCTGGACGAAGGCTTCGAGCGACATGACGCCAAGGTCTTTGTTACCCCGGGCGCGCACGGCAACCGCGCCGGCTTCCTTCTCTTTGTCACCCACGACAAGGATGTAAGGCAGCTTTTGCATTGAGTGCTCCCGTATTTTATACGTAATTTTCTCATTGCGCAGATCGAGGTTGACCCTAAGCCCTTGATTTTGAAGCCTTTTAGCTATTTCACGACAGTAATCAGCCTGGGCATCGGTGATATTGAGCACCGAAACCTGCACCGGAGCGAGCCAGGTGGGCAACGCACCGGCATGCTCCTCGATCAAAATCCCGATGAAACGCTCCAGGCTGCCGACGATGGCCCGATGCAGCATCACGGGGCGGTGCCGGGCACCGTCTTCACCCACATATTCCGCATCCAGCCGCTCCGGCATCGAAAAATCGACCTGCATGGTGCCGCACTGCCACTGCCGCCCAATCGCGTCTTTCAGCGTGTATTCGATCTTCGGGCCGTAAAACGCGCCGTCGCCGGGCGCAATCTCGAATTCACAACCGGAAGCACGCAGGCTCTCCATCAGCGCATGTTCGGCCTTGTCCCAGCTTTCGTCGGAGCCGATGCGCGCCTCCGGACGAGTGGCGACCTTGTAGATGATGTTTTTGAAACCGAAGTCGGTATAGACCTTCTGCAGCAGGGTCGTGTAGTCGACGCATTCCTTGAGAATCTGCTCTTCGGTGCAGAAAATGTGGCCGTCGTCCTGCGTAAAGCCGCGCACCCGCATGATGCCGTGCAGGCCGCCCGAGGGCTCGTTGCGGTGGCACTGACCGAACTCGCCGTAGCGCAGTGGCAGGTCACGGTAACTCTTGATGCCCTGCTTGAAGATCAGGATGTGGCCGGGGCAGTTCATCGGTTTGAGTGCGTACTCGCGCTTTTCCGACTCGGTCGTGAACATGTTGTCGCGGTACTTGTCCCAATGGCCGGTTTTTTCCCAGAGCGTCTTGTCGATGACCTGTGGCCCCTTGACCTCCTGGTAGCCGTTGTCCTGGTAGACCTTGCGCATGTACTGCTCGACGCCCTGCCACACCGTCCAGCCCTTGGGATGCCAGAACACCAGGCCAGGCGCATGGTCGTCGATGTGGAACAGGTCCAGCTCGCGGCCCAGCTTGCGGTGGTCGCGCTTTTCCGCCTCCTCCAGCATGGTCAGGTACTGTTGCAGTTCGTCTTTCGTGGCCCAGGCCGTGCCGTAGACGCGCTGCAGCATCTCGTTGTTGTGGTCGCCGCGCCAGTAGGCACCGGCCAGCTTCATCAGCTTGAAGAACTTCAGCTTGCCGGTACTGGGCACGTGCGGGCCGCGACACAGGTCTTCAAACTTGCCTTCGCGGTACAGCGACACGTCTTCATTGGCCGGGATGCTGGCAATGATTTCAGCCTTGTAGTGCTCGCCCAGCTCCTTAAAGTAAGCCACGGCTTCGTCGCGCGGCAAAACGCGGCGAGTCACCGGCTCATCTTTGGACGCCAGTTCGGTCATCTTCTTCTCGATGGCCGTCAGGTCGTCCGGCGTGAAGGGGCGCTTGTACGAGAAGTCGTAGAAAAAGCCGTTCTCGATCACCGGCCCTATGGTCACCTGCGCATCCGGGAACAGTTCCTTGACTGCGTAGGCCAGCAAGTGAGCTGTCGAATGGCGGATCACGTCCAGGCCTTCGGGGTCCTTGGCCGTGATGATGGCCAGCGGGCTGTCGGCAGTGATCAGGTAGCTGGTGTCCACCACCTTGCCATCGACCTTGCCGCCCAGCGCGGCTTTTGCCAGACCGGCGCCAATGGAAGCGGCGACCTCGGCCACCGTCACGGGCTCGGGAAATTCACGGATCGAGGCGTCTGGCAGCGTAATTTTGATCATGATGGTCTGGCTCGAAAAATAAAAAAGCGCGGTAACTGCCGCGCTTTGACTGGGTTAGGCTGGAGGTATGCTATTAATTCAGTAGCTATAAATCACCTGGGGATGCGGCTAGCGCCCGAGATGACTCCAAACTGGAGGCGTGGTCGTAGTTCGCGGTGTCATAACCCGCGCGATCCTTCCTGTTTCCAGCTTGATTGATTGCATGGCGTTATTTTACGGCAGCTTCGGGCTCAGGCCGGCTCGGGCGAGCCGGGTGGCAAAAAGGTCAGCCCCAGGCAACGCGGGCACTCAGTGATGACCGTCTGTTTTTCGACCTCGAAATCCTCGTTGATGTTTTCGCTGTCGATGCGCAGTTCGCCCGTTCCATTGCAGTCCGGGCACGGCGTGCGTTTGAATCCCATCGTGGCTTCTGACATGTGCTCTCCCGCTGTTGAACCCCAATCAGCCGCACTCTACGCGAAAAAAGCCGAATGCCCAAGAAAAAAGCCCGGACGAAGCTGCATGGCTTCAACCGGGCTTCGGACCACCTCAAGCGGCAGTCACCTTCGGGACTGAGTTCAGTGGAACTGCTCTTCTTCGGTCGAGCCGGTCAATGCGGTCACGCTGGACTTGCCGCCCTGGATGGCGGTGGTGACTTCGTCGAAGTAGCCGGTGCCCACTTCTTGCTGGTGCGACACAAAGGTGTAGCCGCGGTCGCGTGCTGCGAATTCGGGCTCCTGCACCTTCTCGATGTACGCCGTCATGCCGCGCTTGACGTAGTCCTGCGACAGGTCGTACATGTTGTACCACATGGAGTGGATACCGGCGAGCGTGATGAACTGGTATTTGTAACCCATGGCGCCGAGCTCGCGCTGGAACTTTGCGATGGTCGCGTCGTCGAGGTTTTTCTTCCAGTTGAACGATGGCGAGCAGTTGTAGGCCAGCATCTTGCCGGGGTGAACCTTGTGCACGGCATCGGCGAACTTCTTGGCGAAGTCGAGGTCGGGCGTGCCGGTTTCGCACCACACCAGATCGGCATAGTGGGCATAGGCGTTGGCACGGGCCACGGCCTGGTCCAGGCCCTTGCGGGTCTTGTAGAAACCTTCAGCCGTACGCTCGCCGGTCAGGAAAGGCTTGTCGATCTCGTCGTAATCGGAGGTCAGCAGGTCAGCCGCTTCAGCATCGGTGCGGGCAATCACCAGGGTCGGCACGCCGCAGACGTCGGCCGCCATGCGGGCTGCGATCAGCTTCTGGCACGACTCGCGGGTTGGCAGCAGCACCTTGCCGCCCATGTGGCCGCATTTTTTCACCGATGCGAGCTGATCTTCCCAATGCACGCCGCCTGCGCCGGACTTGATCATGGCCTTCATCAGTTCGAAGGCATTGAGCACGCCGCCGAAACCGGCTTCGGCATCGGCCACGATGGGCGCGAAGTAATCAACGTAGCCCTTGTCGCCGGCATCAATGCCTTTGGAGTGCTGGATCTCATCAGCGCGGCGGAAGGTGTTGTTGATGGTCTCAACCACCTTGGGCACCGAGTCCACCGGATACAGCGACTGGTCGGGGTACATAGCCGAGTAGCTGTTGTTGTCTGCAGCAACCTGCCAGCCCGACAGGTAGATGGCTTTCACGCCAGCCTTGACCTGCTGCATGGCCTGGCCGCCTGTGAGCGCGCCCAGGCAATTGACGTAGGGCTCGTTGTGCAGGAGATCCCACAGCTTTTCGGCACCGCGGCGCGCCAGCGTGTGCTCAATAGGGAAAGAACCGCGCAGGCGCACGACGTCGGCGGCGCTGTAGCCGCGTTTGATGCCTTTCCAGCGGGGGTTGCTGGCCCAGTCTTTTTCGAGGGCGGAAATCTGCTGTTCGCGGCTCAGTTGTTCGGTGAGGGTCTGTGGCATGGGGTCACTCCAGAGGTTGAAAAAATGGGACAAACGGCGCGGCACTGTTTTTGGCTTTATCTCGTTTGCTCTGGTGTCCACTTTAAGTCTTCTACAAGACCCTGTGAAGATCTTATGTCTTATATAAGACAAAATTTATTACTAATAAAATCAACGAACTTTTACTGATCTTTTACTATGCAAAAATTAATTTCCTATATTGAGAAATTTTCCCGCAGTGCAGCATTTTTAAATTCCATGATACGGAAATTGATTATCGGATCATGAGATAGCGGTGCCGACGCGTCGGAGCACCCAGCACACCGCCACAACCAGGGCTGGGGCGGCCTCGCCTCTTTCTTTCCTCTTTAGCGGGGCGGGCGGCGTTCATGCCAGTCGCCGCTGGCGATGACAGGTTTGCCCGCCGTGCGCGCGGTGTTGATTTCATAAACCAGGCAATCCAGTTCAAGCGTTTCAACCGCCGTCCCGGAATCGCGCACTTGCACCCTCACCTGCTGCTTGCTGTACTCCCCGGTTTGCTGCGGCCAGACTTCTTCGATGACGTCAAGCTGGCTTTCCAGTTCGGCACTGATGGCGTAAACCTCGCCAGTCACGCGGCCAGGACCGCCCAGCACCACGCCCGGATACGACCCCAGGTCATAAAGCGTGCCTGCCACGCTGGCCATGCCGACAAACTGCGGCGCGGGATGCATGCGCGTGATGTCACGCACATCGCCGCGGCGCAGGGTGCCATAGACAAAGACATGGTGCGTGTCGGCAGGTGGGGTCGGTTCAGGCATGAAAGTAGGGCATGATTTCGGGCATCGAACACAAGTATCCTGTTGCGAAGGCACGGTGGCTGAGTCGCTGAAAGCGCAGCAGCATCGCCTTTGAACTTTTACAGAAAACCCGGTTGAATGAATCGCATTGTGGCCTACGCCTGCCTGGCGCTCAGCATGTCCCTGGTCGGCAGTTATGTCGCACTGTCCAAACCGCTGGTCGCGGTTTTCCCGGTCTTCCTGCTGGCCTGGCTGCGCTTTGGCATCGGCGGGACCGCCATGCTGCACTGGCTGAAAAAACCCGCCTACGAAGCACCCATGACGCGGCAGACGCGGCAGCTGGTGTTTCTCGAATCGTTCCTCGGCAATTTCCTGTTTTCCATCTGCATGCTCTTCGGCGTGAGCCTGACCAGCGCAGTGGCGGCCGGCGTCATCATGGCGTCCATTCCTGCGGTGGTCGCCGTGCTGAGCTGGCTTTTTCTGCGCGAGCGCATCACAGCGCGTGTCTGGCTTGCAGTGGCCTGCGCGGTGTTGGGTATCGCGCTGGTTTCGCTATCAAAAACAGAGCTTCTTGCGCCCACTACACAAGGGCTTGAGGCCGATTTGGTTTCAAAATCCGCCTGGATGGGCAACCTGCTGCTGCTGGGCGCGGTGTTCTGCGAGGCAGCCTACGCGGTGATTGGCAAACGGCTCACCGGCACGCTCGGCCCCAAACGCATCACCGCCCTGATCAACCTCTGGGGTTTCGTGCTGGTCACGCCCGCAGGCCTCTGGATGGCCTGGCGCTTTGACTTTGCCGCCGTCACGCCAGGCAGCTGGCTGTTGCTGCTGTTTTATGCGCTGGCCGCCAGCGTCTGGACCGTGTGGCTGTGGATGACGGGCCTGAAGAGCCTGCCGGCCAGCCAGGCAGGCGTCTTCACCGTCATGCTGCCTGTCAGTGCTGCTGCGGTAGGTGTGGGGGTTCTTGGCGAAACACTGGGCGGTTTGCAAGTCGTCGCGTTCGCCCTGGCGCTGCTTGGCGTGCTGCTGGCTACCTTGCCGCAACGCAGTGGCGAACAGCCGTCTGCCGCCGTACCTCCACATTGATTGCCGGCCGCGGACTACACCGCGCTACCGGGTGCGCGGTTTAGACTGAATGGTCACCATCAACACCGGAGACCGTCCATGGGACTCGCCAAATTGCTGGGACGCGCTGCCATGGGCCCTTTCTCCAAAGCGCTGCCGCAGATGGGGGAAACAGAGCGCGCCGCACTGGAGGCCGGCACCGTTGGCTTTGAAGGCCAGCTCTTCGCCGGCCATCCTGACTTTGATGTGCTGATCAGCATGGGACCAGGCGTGCTCAGCACGGCCGAGCAGGCGTTTCTCAACAACGAAGTTCACACCCTGTGCGCCATGCTGGATGACTTCGTCATCGACGAAGCGCGCGATCTGCCGCCCGAGGTCTGGCAGTTCCTGCGCGACAAACGTTTTTTCGGAATGATCATTCCCACGCAATGGGGCGGCCTGGGGTTCAGCCACTACGCCCATGCCACCGTGGTGACGCGCATTGCCACCGTCAATGTCTCGGCTGCGGTCACGGTGATGGTGCCCAACTCGCTGGGGCCGGCCGAGCTGCTGCTGCGTTATGGCACCGAGCCGCAACAGCAGTACTACCTGCCCCGCCTGGCCGACGGTACGGATCTGCCGTGTTTTGGCCTGACCTCTCCCTACGCAGGCTCGGACGCAGCGTCCATGCCCGATCGCGGCGTGCTGGCAGAGCGCGAGATCGACGGCGTTCGGGTGCGTGGCTTCAGCATCACTTTTTCCAAGCGCTACATCACGCTCGCCCCCGTGGCCACCGTGGTCGGGCTCGCGTTTCGGGCGATTGATGAAGGCCGCCCGAAAGACCAGCGGGAACTCGGCATCACCTGCGCGCTGATCCCCGTTCCCCAGCCGGGCATGCAGATTGGCCGCCGTCACCACCCCATGCACAGCGCCTTCATGAACGGCCCGATCGAAGGCCAGAAAGTGTTTGTGCCCATGGAATGGATCATCGGTGGCGAGGACAAGGTTGGCCAGGGCTGGCGCATGCTGATGGAATGCCTGGCCGCAGGGCGTGCCATTTCCCTGCCGGCGCTCGGGGCTGCAACACAGCAGGCCTCGCTTTTTGTCGTGACGGGTTACGGCCAGGTACGCCAGCAGTTCGGCCTGCCCATTGGCAGGTTCGACGCCATCGGAGGCATCATTGCCGGCATGGCCGCCGAACTGTATGCCACCGACGCCGCGCGGCGCTATACGGCGGCGGCTCTCGACAAGGGCGAGCAGCCCAGCGTGGCCAGCGCGATCCTGAAAGTGCACCTGACGGAAGCGGGGCGCCGTTCTGTGAACCACGCCATGGATATTCTGGGCGGCAAGGGCATCGTGAACGGCCCGTCCAACCTGCTGGC
>NZ_JBDTTH010000083.1:0-19904 GCF_039930745.1 Polaromonas sp.
TCGGCCAGGCCAAGCGCATCGAAGTGGGCAAGGAAAACACCATCATCATCGACGGCGCCGGCGCGGCCGCTGACATCGAAGCCCGCGTCAAGCAGGTTCGTGTCCAGATCGAAGAAGCGACCAGCGACTACGACCGTGAAAAACTGCAAGAGCGCGTGGCCAAGCTGGCCGGCGGTGTTGCCGTGATCAAGGTTGGCGCTGCCACCGAAGTCGAAATGAAAGAGAAAAAAGCCCGCGTTGAAGACGCCCTGCACGCTACCCGCGCTGCTGTGGAAGAAGGCATTGTGGCCGGCGGCGGCGTGGCCCTGCTGCGCGCCAAGCAATCGGCTGGCACCATCAAGGGTGACAACCCTGACCAGGATGCCGGCATCAAGCTGATCCTGCGCGCCATCGAAGAGCCGCTGCGCATCATCGTCTCTAACGCTGGCGAAGAGCCAAGCGTTGTGGTCAATGCAGTGCTGGCTGGCAAAGGCAATTACGGCTACAACGCCGCCAATGCAACCTATGGCGACATGATCGACATGGGTATTCTGGACCCCACCAAAGTGACCCGCACTGCCCTGCAAAACGCAGCGTCCGTGTCGTCGCTGATGCTAACGACCGAGTGCATGGTTGCCGAGGCTCCGAAAGACGAGTCCGGCGCCGGCGGCGGCATGCCTGGTGGCATGGGTGGTATGGGCGGCATGGGCGACATGGGCATGTAAGGGTCCTTGTCTGAGGGCTGATCGCCACGTTGCCGGATCTTGCCGTACCTTTGGTACTGTCTTCGACCCGGCGCCTTGCGCTAAGCCCTCATGCTGCGTCCGGCGGCTGAAAGGCTCCCGACCAAAACAAAAACCCGCAGGGCTCACGCCCTGCGGGTTTTTTCATGCGGGTCTGAAATCAGGCCAATGCGGCAGCGTTACTCAATGCCATCTTCGCTACCGGGCTGGACCCACCAGTAAATCAGCACGAAGAAGCCAATCACAGTCAGCATGATGAGCTGCCACCAGCCGCTCCTGCCGATGTCATGCAGTCGGCGTGCGCCGACTGCCAGAGCCGGCAGCAGCAGGGCCAGTCCCACCAGACCATTAAGCACATCGCTGATCATCGAAGCCACGATGGAAACCAGAACCTGGAACAGGAAAAACCACCAGAATTCAGGGCGCGACGCGCGGCCGGAAAAAGTGGCGTATTTGGACAAACAGGTCGATATGGCTTGGCCGAAGTTCATGTTGTTCTCCTCCTCAGGAGTGTGCAAGGGCAAATTCCCCCGCGCCATGATAAGCCAGCCACGCTCGTCGCCCAAGCACCGCAGGCAGCGAAAAGGCGTGCTCTATTTCTGTGCAGAGGTCACCGCCGGAAGAAGCTTCAGCGGTCCGTAGAACGCCTGAAGCCTGCCCTCGTTTCTTTCACCCTCGGTAAACACAGCGAAACTCAGCAGCGCGCCGGGCTCTTCACCAAAGGCCTTGCGGTAATCCGCCCGGATATCGCGCTCATAACTCAGCCACTGGTTGTAGCCTTGGTCGCCCGAATCCACCACGATCTTGCGGATCCGGTCTGTGCGGTCGTTTGTGACGACATCACCGGGTTTGTTGACGCGTGACCAGGAATAAATCAGCGTGGCGAAAGGCAACTCCTCACCGGTCAGCAGAAGACTCAGCTCCGACAGCAGGGAGTTTTTCATCGAGAAGCGCGACCGATCGCCCTCGAAGGCCAGCACCACGCGCACAGGCACGTCTTCCAGTTCTGTGAGCGAAGCGTTGGCATCCGTCCCCGGTGGTGGTACGTTCCACGAAAAGCTGATGCGTCCCAGGTCAGCCGGTTCAATGCGTCGGCGGTGCCGCAAAATGCTACCCGTCGCATCGGCCTCGGCGCGCACCGCGTCGCGTCCCGCGTGCTGCACATAGCTGTAACGAGTGGGCTGCTTGCCTGGCACGCGAAAGATTTCCCAGGACAGGTCATTGGCCTTGAAGCCGTCAGCTTTCACGGGAACACTCAGTTCGGCCCAGGCCGTGCCCGTGACTTCAGGCGCAGGGCCCAGCGTTCCGCCTTGCGAAACCGGCTCTGCGTCCTCCACGTCTGCGTCTTGCCCCATATGTGTTGCGCATCCGGCCATGAGGCTCACGGCCAGGCATGCCGCAGTCAGGCCGCTAAAACGCCGCGCCTGGAATGCCTGCAGGCTTGAAAACGGAAAGTGGAAGCCGCGTTGAGTGAGCGCGCGTTGAGACGGCACGGGGGGAATCAGCATGATGCGAGAAAAGTAGTCAGGTCAAGACGGGAAGTTGACCATGAAGCTCTGCGGTTGTGCAATGAAATATTGCACAAAGCCGAGCGGGAATCAGCCCGAAACGATCTTTTGCAACAGTCCGGCAGTGGAGCCGTCCAGCCCTGCATCATCACCGGTCGCCAGTCTGGTCTCTATGTCGCGGGCCAGCACCTTGCCAAGCTCGACGCCCCACTGGTCAAAGCTGTTGATGCCCCAGATGGCGCCGCTGACAAAGACACGGTGTTCCTGCAGGGCAATCAATGAACCCAGGCTGGCAGGTGTCAATTCATCGAGCAGCAAAAAGGTGCTGGGCCGGTTGCCGGGGAAGTGCCTGTGGCCACCCCCGTCGTGTTTGCCCAGCATCAGCGCCTGAGCTTGGGCCAGCACATTGGCCAGCAGCTTGTCGTGATGCCCGGGCAAGCTGTGCGCGGCTTTTTTGACCGCAACAAACTCCACCGGCACCACGTCCGTACCCTGGTGCAGCATCTGGAAGTAGGCATGCTGGCCGTTGGTGCCCGGCTCCCCCCAGAGGACGGGTGCCGTGGCAAAAGGCAACGCCTGCCCGTTCACATCCACGCGTTTGCCGTTGCTCTCCATTTCCAGTTGCTGCAAGTAAGCCGGCAGGCGGCGCAAGGCGCTGCTGTAAGGCGCGATGCTGCGGCTGGTGAAACCATGAAAGTTGCGGTACCAGACATCAAGCAAGCCCAGGCGCACCGGCAAATTACGCTCCAGCGGCGTGTTGCGAAAATGCTCGTCCATGGCGTGCGCTCCGGCCAGCAAATCCCGGAAGCCCTGCGCACCAATGGCAATCGCCAGCGGCAGGCCGATGGCCGACCACAGCGAGTAGCGCCCCCCTACCCAATCCCAGAAACCAAAGGTGGTGCTAATGCCGAACTCATTGGCTGCCGCAACATTAGTCGTCAACGCCGCGAAATGGCGTGCGACGTCCTTGCCACCCTGCGCCTCGAACCAGTGTTTTGCCGACAGGGCGTTGGTCATGGTTTCGGTGGTCGTGAAGGTCTTGGAGGCAATCAGGAACAGTGTGTTCTGCGGCTTGAGTTGCGCCAACACACCGGCCAGCTCATGACCGTCAACATTGGAAACAAAATGAAGGCGCTTGCCCTGCAGGCGGAACTCCTCCAGCGCCAGCACCGCCATTTGCGGGCCCAGGTCGGAGCCGCCAATGCCTATGTTGACGATGTTGGTGATGCCCTCGTCCGCACGCACCTGTTCCGCGTAGGCCAGCATGGCGGCCAGCGTTTCATGCACCAGGGAAAGTTCAGGCGCTATCTTTTCAGTAGCTGCTTGCGCCCGTCCCTGCGGGGTTGGAGCCGGATTTCTTAATAAAAAATGCATGACGGCACGGTTTTCCGTGCAGTTAATCTTCTCGCCGGCAAACATCGCATCCCGGTGTTGCTCCAGGCCACACTGGTGCGCCAGGTCCAGCAGCAGGGCCTGGATGGACGCGTTGATCAGGTTTTTGGACAAATCCGCAAAAACATACGGCGCATCCTGGCTGAATTCCGCAAACCGCTGGGGATTGGCGGCAAACGCATCGCGCAGGTCCAAGGTTTTCCCGGACGCCTCAAAACAGGCCTGCAATCCCGCCCAGGCAGGCGTCTGATGACAACGGATGGTGGCGGGCGCACTCATGCGGCCAGCATCAATTGTTCAAGCTTGACCGCATCTGCGGCGAAAGCACGTATGCCTTCAGCCAGTTTTTCGGTGGCCATGGCATCTTCATTGAGCGCATAACGGAAAGTCACCTCGTCAAAATTAATTGCCGGCAAATCCAGTGTCTGGGCGGCCTTGGCATCGAGCGCGCGCTCCAGCGGCGCACTGCTGGCAGCCAGCTGGCCAAGAAGCTCTGGGCTGATGGTCAGCAAGTCGCAGCCAGCCAGCGCGGTGATCTGCCCCACGTTGCGAAAACTCGCCCCCATGACCTCGGTGGCGATACCGAAATGTTTGTAGTGGTTGTAGATCTCGCGCACTGACCGGACGCCAGGATCATCGGCACCGGCATGGGCGCTCTCGTCCCAGGCTGCGCCGGCCGACTTCTTGTACCAGTCGTAAATTCGGCCAACGAAGGGAGAGATCAGCTGCACTTTGGCTTGGCCACAGGCCACGGCCTGGCAAAACGAGAACAGCAGCGTGAGGTTGGTGTGGATGCCGCGTTCTTCGAGCCGGCGCGCGGCTTCGATGCCTTCCCAGGTGGCGGCCACCTTGATCAGCACCCGGTCGATGTGGATGCCTTCGGCCTGGTACAGCTCGATGATGCGTTCGCCGCGCGTGAAAGTGGCGTTGCTGTCAAAGCTCAGACGCGCATCCACTTCGGTTGACACCCGGCCCGGGATGATGGACAGGATCTCGCAGCCAAACCGCACCAGCAGCCGGTCCATGATCTCGTCCAGAGCACGGCCCCGGAACTTCGCCACTGCCTCGGCCAGCAAAGGCTGGTAGTCGGGCTTTTGCACGGCCTTAAGGATCAGCGAGGGATTGGTGGTCGCGTCCTGCGGTTTGTAGGCACCGAGCTGCTTGAAATCACCGGTGTCGGCCACCACGGTGGTGAACTGTTTGAGGGCTTCGAGTTGGTTCATGATGAAAGTGTAAGTGGGTCCCGGCCATGGCACTGTAAGACCAAAACCCGATTGAGTTACCATTATGGCAACAATACGTGAAACTTTATTACATACGCCTGGAAAGGAAAACATGAGCTTTGATCTGGTCCTGTTTGGCGGTACTGGCGACCTGACCTGGCGCAAACTGATGCCTGCGTTGTTCCAGGCCTTCCGCCACGGCTCACTGCCGAAAGACGGCCGCATTGTGGGCGTGGGCCGCGATGCCATGAGCGACGCCCAGTACCGCGAGCTGATCCGCTCACGCTTTGACAGCGTGGAGCTCGCCAAGCGCCCCACCGGCGATGAATTCGAGCGTTTCGCCGCCTTGCTGCACTACCTGCGCATGGACCTCTCCGGCCCGGCCGACTATGCGCAACTGGCCGCCATGCTCAAGGAGCGTCAAGCCGACACCGTGGTGATGTACCTGGCCACCGCACCCACGCTGTTCCAGGCCATTTGCGAAAACATGGCAGCCGTCGGCCTGAACGGCCCACAAACCCGTGTGGTTTTGGAAAAACCGCTGGGCCATGACCTCGCCTCGAACCGCGCGATCAATGAAGCCGTGCTGCGCGTGCTGCCGGAAAAGCAGATCTTCCGCATCGATCATTACCTGGGCAAGCCTTCAGTGCAAAACCTGTTTGCCCTGCGTTTTGGCAACTCGTTGTTCGAGCCACTGTGGCGCCGCGAGACGATTGCCAACATCCAGATCACGATTGCCGAGGAGCTCGGCGTTGAGAAGCGCGGTGCCTTTTACGACAGCACAGGCGCGCTGCGCGACATGGTGCAAAACCACGCGCTGCAGCTGCTTTGCGCCATCGGCATGGAGCCGCCGATCAATGCGCATGCCGACGCAATACGCGACGAAAAACTCAAGGTGCTACGTTCGCTCAAGGCCTGGACACCCGAAACCCTGAAGCAGCATGCAATTCGCGGCCAGTACACCGCGGGCAACATCAACGGTGAATCGGTACCCGGCTATCTGCAGGAAAAAGGCGTCAACCCGGACAGCCGGACCGAGACCTTTGTGTCCCTGCGCGCAGAGATCGCCAACTGGCGCTGGGCCGGCGTGCCGTTTTACATTCGCACCGGCAAACGCCTGGCCGACCGCGATGCGCATATCGAGGTGAACTTCCGCCCGACGCCGCATGCCATCTTCAAATCACCACAAGGAGCCGGCAACCGCCTGGTGATCAACCTGCAGCCCAAGGACGGGCTGGAGCTGCACCTGCTGGCGCAGGGCCAGGACAACCGTCAGGGCGCTCGTGCAGCGAGCCAGACCCTGGCACCCGTGCAGCTTGACCTTGACTTTGACAAACGCTTCGGCACCGAACGCGTCGGCGCCTACGAACGCCTGCTGCTGGACGTGATCGACGGCCGGCTGAACCTGTTTGTGCGCAGTGACGAGCAGGAAGAAGCCTGGCGCTGGGTTGAGCCCATTCTTGACGCCTGGAAACATGACGCGGACGGCCCGCGGCCGTACACCGCCGGCACCTGGGGGCCCAGCGCGTCGAGCGCCATGATTGCGCGGGACAACCACTGGTGGAGTGAAGAGAGTTGAGCCCCCACGGTCGCTCACTGCGTGTAGCTTCCTGCCCCCCGGGGGGGCCGCTGCGCCTGCGGTCTGGCGAAGCCAGTCCCGCGGCCCCTGCTTGCAGTTTCCATCCCGACCTTGGCTTGCTACCTCCGGCGCTCTATTCGCCGCAAACTCCCAGTCACCGAAATACCAGTCCGAGCCGCGGAACCGGCTTCGCCGGGCCGCAGGCGGGGTGGCCCCCTCGGGGGGCAGGGAGTTACGCGAAGCGAACGACCGTGGGGGCCACATCCCGTGCTTGACCGCATCAAGGCCTGTCTGCCTTCGCTGGCGCCTGCCGAGCAGCGTGTTGCGCATCTGGTGCTCAGCGACGCGCGTGCCTTTGCCAACCTGCCTGTGACCGAACTGGCTGCGCGCGCGCGCGTCAGCAAGCCGACGGTGATCCGCTTTTGCCGCAGCGTTGGTTATGACGGCCTGTCGGACTTCAAGCTCAAGCTGGCAGGCAACGTCAGCGAAGGAGTGCCTTTTATCCACCGCAGTGTCGATACCGATGACAAGACCGGCGACGTGCTGGTCAAGGTGATCGACAACACGGTGGCCGCCTTCCTGAAGTACCGCAATGACGCCAGCCCGGCGCTCATCGAGAAGGCGGCGCTGGCGCTGGTTTCCGCCTACAAGAGCGGGCAGCGCATCGAATTTTTCGGCGTCGGGAACTCCGGCATCGTCGCGCAGGATGCGCAGCACAAGTTCTTCCGCCTTGGGGTGCACGCCATCGCCTACAGTGACGGCCACTTGCAGGTCATGAGCGCTTCGCTGCTCAAACCGGGCGACTGCGTGGTGATCATCTCCAACTCGGGGCGCACGCGCGACCTGATGGATGCCTGCGACATTGCCCGCAAAAAGGGCGCCACCACCATCGTCATCACCGCCAGCGGCTCGCCGCTGGCCGCCGCCGGCCATATTCACCTGGCCGCGGATCATCCGGAAGGCTACGACCGCTACAGTCCCATGGTGTCCCGCCTGCTGCACCTGATGATCATCGACATCCTGGCGACCACAGTGGCGTTGCGTATTGGCGGCGACAAGCTGCAGCCCCTGCTCAAGGAAATGAAGAACAATTTGCGGAGTAAGCGGTACGCTTGAGCTTCTTCGTTTGGGGTTCGGGTTCAGCTTGTTTAAGTCGTCTTTTGCTTCCCGAGGTTGTGGCTTGCCAGCAAGCCGGGGGTTGCCCGGCGGCAACTCACTTTCTTTTTGCGTCGCCAAAAAGAAAGTAAGCAAAGAAAAAGGCGACCCTGCTGTCTGCGTCCCCCTTCGCTGTCGCTACGGGGGCAGCCTGCGGTGCTCGGTCCAGCCGGGGTCGAGCTCGAACTCGCTACGCTCAGACAATCGCTCGCCCTGATCCGGCTGGACCTGCGCTCCTCGGCGCATACAGAAGGGTGGGGGATAAAAGCGGGAGCGGGTTCGGATACGGGGAGACCTGACGCGCTTTGCGCGCCAGGTCGAGAACGCGGCCGTGATGTTTGCACGCGGCAGCAGCACAAGCGGCCAAATGAAGCTCCCTTCCATCGCCCAGCGGGGCGATGGAAGGGCGGGGGTTGGGAGTAGGGAGTCCGTCCTACTGTCCACAGCAGACCACGGGCGCAACGTCATGCTAGAAAAAGCTAATTTCACGCTTTTTGAGAGTGAAATCGACAGCAAGCCCTTATTCGACGGGCGCGAGCAGCTACAAAATATATAGCAACTAGATGCGCCCCTCTTCCACTGCGTGGCAGGCAATCTTCACGCCGTGGATGCTCAGGAGCTGCGGCCGTTCGGTGCGGCAACGGTCATTGACATGCGGGCAGCGCGGGTGAAAGGTACAGCCGGTCGGCGGGCTCAGGGGGTTGGGCACTTCGCCCTGCACCGGCGTACGGTCCCGGCCGATGTCGTGCATCTTCGGTATCGCGTCCAGCAGCATGCGCGTGTAAGGGTGCCGCGGGCTGGCAAACAGGGTCTGCTTGTCGGACAGCTCGACCAGGCGCCCCAGGTACATCACGCCCACCTGGTCGCTCACATGGCGCACCACCGCCAGGTTGTGCGAGATGAACAGGTAGGTCAGCCCGCGTTCGCGCTGCAGGTCTTTCATGATGTTGAGCACCTGCGCCTGCACGCTGACATCGAGTGCCGAGGTCGGCTCGTCGCAAACCAGGAATTCCGGCTCCGTAGCGAGCGCGCGGGCAATCGAGATACGCTGGCGCTGGCCGCCGGAAAACTGGTGCGGGTACTTGACCATGTCCAGCGGCGACAGGCCCACCGACTTGAGCAGCTCGCCCACCTTGGCCTTGAGCTCCGCTTCGTTGGTAATCAGGCCGTGTTCTCGGAGCGGTTCACCGACGATGTCTTCGACAATCCAGCGCGGGTTCAGGCTCGCATAGGGGTCCTGGAAAATCATCTGGATGCGCCGCCGCAGCCGCCGGCCCCGCGGCGTCCTGAACGCGGCATGGGCGTCCTTCCCGTCGAAGGTCAGCCCGCCACGCGTGGGCTCGTACAAACCCACCAAGAGGCGGGCCACCGTGCTCTTGCCGCAACCCGACTCGCCAACCAGGGCCAGGGTCTTGCCTTTTTCAATCTCGAAACTGACACCGTCAACAGCGTTCAGCATCAGCCTGGGTTTGCCTTCAAGCACCCGGTTCAGCCAGGGTGGCGATACGTCAAAAGTCTTGGCCAGGTCGTTGGCCTGAACGAGTGGTGCCGGGGTGCTCATGCTGCAACTCCGACGGAGACGTCATGCAGCCAGCAGGCGGCGCGGGTAGCCCCGGCAGGCAACAGGTCTGGCCTGTCCTGCCGGCAGCGGTCAAACACCCTGGGGCAGCGCGGGTTGTAGGCGCAACCTGTCGGGATGGCGTTCAGCCGCGGCATGGCGCCGTCAATCTGGTTAAGCCGTTCGCGGTCCATGGTGATGTCGGGAATTGCCGCCATCAGGCCAGCGGTATAGGGATGGGCCGGATGGTTGATGACCTCGTGTACGGGGCCGATTTCGGCAATGCGCCCGGCGTACATCACGGCCACCCGATCGCAGGTTTCGGCAATCACGCCCATGTCGTGGGTGATCAACATGACGGCGGCGCCGCGCTTCTTGCAGATGTTCTTGAGCAGCATGATGATCTGCGCCTGGATGGACACATCGAGCGCCGTCGTCGGTTCGTCGGCAACAATCAGTTTGGGCTCGGCGGCCAGGGCCAGCGCAATCACCACGCGCTGACGCATCCCACCCGAAAATTGGTGCGGGAAATGCTCGATGCGCTGCTCGGCAGCCGGAATGCCGGTGTCCTGCAGCAAGGCGATGGCGCGCTGGCGCGCTTCTGCGTTGCTCACCGGCAAATGGGTCTGGATGGTTTCGATCAGTTGCCGCCCCACGGAATACAGCGGGTTCAGCGAAGTCAGCGGGTCCTGGAAGATCGCACCTATTCTTCGTCCACGGATATGGCGCATCTGCTCGTAAGGCAGGTTATCGATGCGCTCCCCTTCGAGCAGAATTTGCCCGCCGCCTATGCGTCCCGGCGGCTCCAGAAGGCCGATGATGGCCGCGCCGGTCAGCGACTTGCCTGCGCCGGATTCGCCGACCACACCAAGAATCTCTCCCGGTGCGATATCAAAGGAGATATCGTCCAGCGCGCGCAAAGTGCCGCGTCGGCCGGGAAACTCGACGATCAGGTTCTTGACTTGTAAAAGACTCATTGACTTCTCTTTTTCAAGCAGGGGCCACGGGTCCGGCTCCGCCGGCTCGCAGGCGCAGCGGCCCCCTCGGGGGGCAGCGCAGTACGCGAAGCGACAAGCGTGGGGGCCACATTCACCGCAACCTCGGGTTGAGCGCATCGCGCAGCCAGTCGCCCAGCAAATTGACGCTGAGTGAAATCGTCACCAGCATCAGGCCGGGAAACACGGTGATCCACCATTCGCCGGAAAACAGGTAGTCATTGCCAATGCGGATCAGCGTGCCCAGCGAAGGTGATGTGGGCGGTGCGCCCACGCCCAGGAAGGACAAGGTCGCTTCGGTGATGATGGCCGTAGCCACCTGGATGGTCGCGAGCACAAGCACCGGGCCCATCACATTGGGCAACACATGGCGGCGCATGATGCGCAGGGGCGCGACACCGGTCACGCGCGCGGCCTGCACATACTCCTTGTTGCGTTCGACCAGGGTCGAGCCGCGCACCGTCCTGGCGTATTGCACCCAGCCCGTGAGCGTGATCGAGATGATCAGGACCCCCAGGGCCAGTGAATCCTGCGCATGGGGAAACAACGCGCGACCCACACCGGCAATCAGCAGGGCTACCAGAATGGCCGGGAAAGACAGCATCACATCGCACAGGCGCATCAGGGCCGAGTCAATCCAGCCGCCATAAAAACCGGCCAGAAGACCCAGGCCGACACCGAACACGACCGATAGAACCACTGAAGCAAAGCCGACGGCCAGTGAAACACGGGCGCCGTACATCAGCGCCGACAATATGTCGCGGCCTTGATCATCAGTGCCCAGCAGGTACTTGCTCGAGCCCTCTGCCGACCAGGCCGGAGGCAGGCGGGCATCGCTGAGTTCGAGTGTGGTCAGGTCAAACGGGTTGTGCGGCGCGACGAAGCCCGCAAACACCGAACAGAAAATGCAGATCAGGGCAACTGCGGCCGCAGACATCGCCACCGGAGAGGTGCGAAAGCTGTAGCCGACGTCGCCGTCCCACAAGCGGGATAGCGCGCGCTTCATCAACCGGATTTATTAGTTGAGTTTCACAAATTTCCAAGGCATGCCGTTGTCGGGCCACTGAACAAGTTCAATGCTCTTTTTGGTTGCCCAATTGATGGCCTGCTGGTGCAGCGGCAGATGGCCCACATCGTCCTGGTGGATCTTCAGGGCTTCGCGGATCATCTCGTTGCGCTTCTTGTCGTCGGTTTCGGACGCCACCAGGTTAGTCAATTCGTCGACCCTGGCGTTGCTGTACGAACCCAGGTTGAACTGGCCGCGGCCGCCTTCACCGGGTGTGGACATGATGGGGTAGAGCACGTTGTGCGCGTCCACCGTGGAGGCGGTCCAGCCCAGCATGTAGAAGCTGGTGTCGCGACGCAGGATTTTGGGGAAGTAGTTATTTTTGGTTTCGGCTTCGAGGTTGATCTTGACGCCGATGCGCGACAGATTGGCCGCGACCGCCTGGCAGATCTCGCCGTCGTTCACATAACGATCATTGGGGCAATTCATCTTGAGCTCGAAACCGGCGCCGTAACCGGCATCGGCCATGAGTTTTTTGGCGGCTTCGACGTCAAACGGCAGGCGTTTGGCGAGGTCGGGGGCGTAACCCTTGACCTGTGGCGGAAGCAGCAATGCCATGGGTGTGGCGGCACCGCGCATCACGCGGCTCTTGATGGCTTCGATGTCGATGGCCTGGTAGAAGGCCTGGCGCACGCGCTTGTCCTTGAAGGGATTTTTTTCCTTGACGCTGGAGAACAGCAGTTCGTCTCGCTTCTGGTCCATGCCCAGGAAAATCACGCGAAGTTCAGGACCCTGCAGCACCTTGAGGGCGGTGTTCGCCTGGATCCGGGCCACGTCCTGCACAGGTACCGGCTCCATCACATCGACCTCACCTGACAGCAAAGCGGCCACGCGGGTGCTGTCGTTGCCGATCACGTTGAAGATAACTTCGTCGACATTACCGTCAATCTTGCCCCAGTAGTTGCCATTGCGTGAGAAAGTGGTGCGCACGCTCGGCTGGCGCTCGCGCACACGGTAAGGTCCGGTGCCATTAGCACGGAAGGAAGCGGCGTTTTCAATGCCCTTGCGCCTATCCACCGGTTTGGTTGCCTGGTTGGTCTCACACCACTTCTTGCTCATCATGTGCCACTGCGTGAACAGCTCGGGCAGGATGGGGAATGGGTTGTTCAGCACGAAGTCGATGGTGTGCGCATCGATTTTTTTGATTTCCTTGATCTGGCCGACATAACTCTTCATGTCCGAACCGTCGCCCTTGGCGCGTTCATAGCTGAAGATCACGTCGTCGGCGGTGAAGGGCGTGCCGTCATGGAACTCCACGCCCTTGCGCAGATTAAAACGCCAGACGGTAGGCGAAGTTTGCTTCCAGTCGGTGGCCAGCGAAGGCGCGAGTTTATAGTTGCGGTCGCGTGTAACCAGCGGCTCGTAAACATTGCCGACCACCGAGAGCTGCAAGGATTCATTCAGCGAATGTGGGTCCAGCGACTGCGCATCACCCTGGTTGGCAACACGCAGGGTAACTGCGGACGCTACAAAACTTGCAGCTGCTAGCGCAGAGCCAATTAGGGCCAGTGTCGCTTTTTTCTTGAAGTTCATGGGAATGCTCCTGTTGAATGAAATGTCTTCTGATCTACACGGATAAAGGCAGGGACTGTTCCACCAGGCCCGCATGCAAAGCGGCGCCCAGCGGCAAAATGTCGTCATTGAAGTCGTAGCGGCTGTTGTGCAGGAAACAGCTGCCGACGCCGTTTTCGGCGCCTTGGCCGATGCGCATATAGGCACCGGGCTTGACCTGCAACATGAATGAAAAATCTTCCGCGCCCATGCTGGGCTCCATGTCGCGCACCACGTGGTCTGTACCCAGCAGGGCCTCGGCCACGTCGCCAGCGAACACGGCCTCCTTGTCCGAATTGATGGTAGCAGGGTAAATGCGCTCGTAGTTCACGGAGGCGGTGGCACCGAAACCCAAGGCAATCGCGCCGCACAACTCATGAAGGCGCCGCTCTATCATGTCCTGCACGTCCGGGCTGAAAGTACGGACCGTGCCCACCAGTGTGGCCTTGCCCGGGACCACGCTCATGGCGCCCAGGTCGCCCGCGTGCATGGCGCACAGGCTGATCACGGCGCTGTCAATGGGCTTGACGTTGCGCGAAACAATGCTTTGCACCGCCGTGATGATGTGCCCTGCCACCAGCACCGGGTCTACCGTCATGTAGGCGTGGGCGCCATGCCCGCCACGCCCAATGATGTCGATGGTGATCCGGTCCGCCGCAGCCATCATGGGACCAACGTTGATTCCCACCGTGCCGGGTTTCATGGATGGCCAGTTGTGCATGCCATACACGGCCTGCACCGGGAAGCGATCAAACAAACCGTCTTCAATCATGACGCGAGCGCCCGCAAAGCCTTCTTCGCCGGGCTGAAAAATCAGCACGGCCGTGCCGTCGAAATTGCGCGTGGCGGCCAGGTAGCGCGCCGCGCCCACCAGCATCGCCGTGTGCCCGTCGTGGCCGCAGCCGTGCATGAGGCCGGCACGCGAGGATTTCCAGGCAAAGTCGTTGTGTTCGGTCATGAGCAGGGCGTCCATGTCGGCCCGCAGGCCGATCATCTTGCCGCTGCTGCTCTGCCGGCCCTTGATGACCCCGACCAGTCCTGTCTTGCCGATGCCGGTATGGATCTCATCCACCCCGCAACGCTCGAGCGCTTCCTTCACACGGGCACCGGTGTAGATCTCTTCAAAACCGAGCTCCGGGTGAGCATGCAGGTCACGGCGAAAGGCCGTAAGTTCAGGATGAAATTCGGAAATTTTCGCAAACGCGCGACCGCTGGCCTTCAGTGTCGGGGCGGGACGGGGCGCGAGCATCAGTGGCCTCCCCCGCCCATGCGCAGGCGTGGGTCAACGGCGAAGTAAAGCAGATCAACCACCAGGTTGATCACCACAAAGATCAGCGCGATCAAACACAGGTAGGCCGCCATCACGGGAATGTCGGCAAAGGTCACGGCCTGGATGAACAACAAGCCCATGCCGGGCCACTGAAACACGGTTTCGGTGATGATTGCAAAAGCGATCAGCCCCCCGAGCTGCAGGCCGGTAATGGTCATCACCGGCACCAGGGTGTTCTTGAGCGCATGCCCGAAATGAATGGCGCGATTGGACAACCCACGCGCACGGGCAAACTTGATGTAGTCGGTACGCAGCACTTCCAGCATTTCGGCGCGCACCAGCCGCATGATCAGCGTCAGCTGGAAAATGGCTAGCGTCACGGCCGGCAAGACAATATGGTGCCAGCCCTGGGCTGTCAACAGCCCGCTGCTCCACCAGCCCATTTGCACCACATCGCCGCGTCCGAAACTGGGAAACCAGCCCAAGCCGACCGAGAAAAACAGGATCAGCAAAATCCCGATGAGGAAGGTGGGCAGCGACACACCCAGCAGAGACACTGTCATCAGCACCTGGCTCAAAAAGGTCCCGCGGCGCAGCGCCGCATACACACCCATGGGAACACCAATCACCAGCGCCATCACTGCGGCCACCAGCGCAAGTTCCAGCGTGGCAGGAAAGCGTTCGGCAATCAGGCGGGAAACCTTGGCGCCCTGGCGCAGGCTCAGGCCAAACTCGCCCTGCACGGCATTGAGCAGAAAGTGACCGAATTGCACGAAAAAGGGCTTGTCCAGCCCCAGATCGGCGCGCAACGCTGCGATCTGGTCAGGTTTTGCGTCCTGCCCCAGAAGAGACACCAACGGGTCACCTACATACTGGAACAGCATGAAGGAAATAAAGGCCACAGCAACCATCACGATCACGGCCTGGAACAGGCGACGGAGAATAAATGCAAACATCGGGGTATGGTTTTGAGCGAGGGCCAATGCTAGCAGAGCAAGCACTGTGCCGATACCGGGATTTCCTTTAGGCTTAAAGAAAATATCGCAAAAAAAAGACCCCGAAGGGCCTTCTTTTGGCATCGATCTCAATTGACCTTGATCAGTCGCCAGTCGAGCCGGTTGTCGGCCCGATGCACCACGTCAATGTTCTTCTTCATCGCCCAGGGAATGATCTGGTTGTGCAGCGGAATGTGCGAAACCGTGTCATTGGACAATTGCAGGGCCTCGGCCAGCAGGCGGTTGCGTACCGGCAGATCGGTCTCGACCTTCACGCGATCGACGATGTAGTCCATGCGCGGATTGCTGTAGCGGCCGACGTTGTAGTTGCCGTCCCCGCCAGCGCCCACGGTGCGAACCAGTGACTGAAGGCTGTAGAGCGCATCGAAGGTGGGCACACCCCAGCCCAGCATGTAGATGCTGGCCTCGTAACGCTGGATCATCGGGAAATAGGTGACCAGCGGCAAGGTACGCAGCTTGGCTTTCACGCCAGCGCGCGCCCACATGGCAGTCACGGCCTGGCAGATTTCCTCGTCGTTGATATACCGGTTGTTCGGACAGGCGAAGTCCACCTCGAAGCCGTTGGGGTAACCCGCCTGGGCCAGCAGCTTCTTGGAAGCCTCCGGGTCATAAGGATGGCGCTTGTGGACGCTTTCAGCCCAACCATTGACCTGGGGAGCCACGATGGCGCCTGTTGGCTGGCTCAGGCCACGCATGGTCACGCGCTGGATGGCGTTGATGTCGATGGCCTGGTAGAGGGCCATGCGCACACGCTGGTCTTTCAGCGGGTTTTTTCCTTTGATGTTGGAACCCGGCAATTCCTCGCGGAACTGGTCCATGCCAAAGAAAATTGTGCGGTTTTCAATCCCATCGATGACTTTGAGGTTGCCCGTACTGCGCAGGCGACCCAGATCCTGGATGCTCGGATCCAGGACAAAATCGACTTCCCCCGACAGCAGGGCTGCCACGCGGGTGGCTTCTGACTTGATTGGCGTGTAGATGATTTCGGTGACATTGGATTCATTCTTGCCCCAGTAATTGGGGTTTGAAACAAGAACAAGCTTCTGGTCAGGCTGCCACTCCTTGACTGTGTAGGGGCCTGTGCCCATGGCGTTGCGGTGGGCAAAGGTTTCGTCCTTGGCGCGGATGTCCTTGGGCTCCACCGATTTGTTCTTCTCGGCCCACGCCTTGCTCATGATGCGCAATTCGGTCAGCTGGTTGAGCAGCACCGGGTTCGGCCCTTTCAGCATGATGTCCACGGTCGAATCGTTGACCTTGACCACCTTGTCAATGCCTTGTGTATAAACCGCGTAGTTTGAAGTTTTGGCGGTGGCGCGCGTGAGAGAAAAAACCACATCCTCGACAGTGAGCGGCGAACCGTCGCTGAATTTCACACCGGACCGCAGAGTAAAGCGAACCTGTGTTGGCGAAACCTCGCGCCACGCGGCGGCCAGTTGTGGCTCCACCTTGAAGGTGCGGCTGTTGTAGTAAACCAGCGAATCGTAGACGGCCGCATGGACACCATTGCCCAGTGCATTGTTTTGTGAATGAATGTCGAAGGTCGGAATGTCGCTCGCGCTGGACCATTTGAAGGTCTTGGCGTGGGCCGGCACGGTGGCCAGCACTGCGGCTGCCGCAGCCGCGATCAGGAGGGGTTGGAATTTCATGGTTCTCTCTCGGAAGGAAGGGACAAATATACAACCGCGATATCGGAGGCACGCAAGGGGTTTCCCCTGAAATACGTCCATGTGCTGCGCACAAAACTTGCGCGCAAATGAGACACACGCAACTCTCAGGCCAGAACACCGGTCAGCGCCCTTTTGCAGCAGTTCCGAGGGTGACAGGCCCATACCAGGCTTGAGTGCTGGTGCGTGTGTTGTCGCTGTCCGTCATGATGCCGATGCCGACAAGTGCACCCGGCGCTTCACCGAAAGCTGTTTCATAGTCCGCACGGATATCACGCTCGTAGTCGATCCATTGCTGGAGCTTGCCAACACCTGACTCAACAACCAGCGTGCGTATCCTGTCAGTGCGGGGGTTCACAATGACCGAGCCTGGAGCACGCGTGTTGCACCACACATACATCAAGGTTGCGTAGGGCAGCTCCTCACCGGTCAGAGCGCGCGCAAGCTCTGACAACATGGTGTTTCTGCTGGAGAATTTTCCACGATCCCCCTCGAACATCAGCAGGATGCGCACCGGCGAATCATCGGCGTCACGCAAAGCCATGTCGGCGCGCGTTATCAGCGCAGGCACTTTCCACGAAAACCGCAAGCTGGCCAGTTCACTGGGCTCCACACGCATCACCTGACGCAGCATGCTGGCAGAAGATAAAGAGTTCGCCGCCATTGCCGCGCGGCCATCCTTCTGTACATAGCGAAACTGGCTGGCGGATTTGCCTGGAAAAACGTGATGCTTCCAGCCAGGCGCGTGCTGACTGCCGACAGACAGCATCACCCAGGGTGTCTGGCTTGGGCTTGTCTGTTCGGGCGATGGTGTCAGTGATGAACAAGCCATCAATTGCAGCAGGACCACAAGCACCGCACATCCACCCAGCCATCGCGCAGCACAACGCTGTTTCATTGAAATTCCATCAAAGCGACGTTCCTGCACTCCCATAAAAAAAGCCGCCCGAAGGCGGCTTTTAAGCTTTCTGTTGGAAGCTGACACAAGGCCAGCCAGCCATTAGAAGGAGTGCTTGATACCGAAGTCGTAACCGGTCGAACGGTTGTTCGCTGCAGTAGTGGCACCGTTCAGAGCCTGGGTTGCACCACCGCTGTTCGTCACGCGAGCGAACGTGGTGTACAGGGCCGTACGCTTGGACAGGTTGTGCACATAGCCCAGAGCAATTTTCTTGGACTTCGGTGCAGCAGCTGTGTCGGTTTTGTAGGTGGAGTAAGCCACACGGATCTGACCAGCACCCAGGGGAACCAAGCCACCGATCAAAGCGCCCTTGCCCGTCACAGCGGTAGCTGAATCAACGCGGTCACGGGTAGCCAAAGCCATCAGTTGAGCCACGCCGAAGTCGTACGAACCACCGATGTTGGTCGATTTGACATCGCCGCCGCCTGCAGCGACAGCAGCCGCACCGACATTGCCCGGAGTAGCAGCTACAGCAGCAACAGCCCCAGTCCGAGCGAACTTGGTCCTGGACGTTGCAATAGCCACGTTGACCGGGCCGTTAGCCCAACCGAGACGGATGGAAGAACCGCTACCGTCTTTTTCAGTCACTGCACCGTTCTTGTTGTTTTCGCCCATGTAGGCTTGGAACTGGCCGTAGAAGCCGCCCAGGTTGCCTGGCAGGAAGTAGCCAACGCTGTTCGAAGCACGGACAGCAGTTACGCCGCCGAGGCCGGAATTCAGAGTCTGGTTGGTGCCCACGCCGTTGGTGCCGAACGGATCAAACACGGTTTGATTCCAGAAATGAGGCGTGTAGTCACGGCCCAGACGCAGTTCACCCAGGCCGCTGGCCAGGCTGACAGTCGAACGACGGTTGAAAGTCAGACCCTGGTTGTTGGCCAGACGCTGTGTATCCCCAGCATTCAGAGCAGTAGCACTGGGGTTTTGATTGTTCGTATTGCTAGCTTCGCCGGTGCCTGAATCAGGAGCGAAGCCGGCTTCCAGCCAGAAGGAAGCAGACATGCCGCCGCCGAGGTCTTCCGTACCACGGAACCCAAGCCGGCTAGAGTTGTAACCATTTTTGATGAGTTGGCTCTTGCTGGAAGAACCAGCACCGGAACCGGAACCGTGAGCGTAAGCCACGTCAACAACGCCGAACAGGGTCACGGAAGACTGGGCCGAAGCCACGCCGGCAGCAGCCAGAATAGCCAAAGCGACTAGGGATTTTTTCATTGCGAGTTTCTCCAAGGTTAAACATAGGGCTCCAGGATTTTGGATCCCCGGGCCAACCTCCATTTAGGAAGTTGTATGTATTGCACCAGAGGCCGAAGGCTTTCGCAAAGGAATTAGCCCGATAAATTCATTTCCGTTGCACCCCTGCAACAAATACCATCGACCCGAAAGCCGACCGTTCAATCCAACAGGAAGACCGTCTATCGCCGGGAACAGAGTGCTGCAATTTGTATTACAAGTTACAAATTAAACAATGAAAACCAGCCCTATCCCAGAATGGAAATGCTATGTGCAAGTATGGAACATTTTCCTGCGCGAAGCCCGGCGACACTTTTCAGGTGCATGCTGCTGCGGAAGAGTGGAAACTTTTTAACCCCACGAGGCGTCGCCGCGAAGTGACGCAGCTGGATTCGCCTCCCCTCTCCCAACGCGGTGTACGGCGGGCAGTTTCTTGTGTTTCGATCGCAATCACAGTGCTGGACGCGTCCCTCGACAAGCGCAGCCTCCACCATGAGGCACGACTGGATAAACTTTCATCTGCACTTCTACCAACGGACAAGCGATGGACACCGCCATGGACACCCTGCTCAATGCCGCCGATAGCGCCCTGCGCACCCTGTTTGCCAAGCCGCATGCGAGCCGCACCTGCCCGACCCTTCCGGGGCAAGGCACGGAGCTGAGCGCTCCCGACAAGACGCTGGCGGGAGCACTGATGCGCGTCAACCATGTCGGCGAGGTCTGTGCCCAGGCGCTTTACGCCTCGCAGGCCCTGAGCACGCGAAACCCTGTCTTGCGACAGCAATTCCTGGAGGCGAGCAAGGAAGAAGGCGACCACCTGGCCTGGACGCGTGAACGGCTGGAGGAGCTAGGTGCCCGGCCTTCGCTGCTCAACCCGCTGTGGTATGCCGGCGCCTTCGGGCTCGGCTTGCTGGCGGGCCGTCTGGGTGACCGGGTCAGCCTGGGTTTTGTGGTGGAAACCGAGCGCCAGGTGGAAGCGCATCTGGCCAGCCACCTGGAACGCCTGCCCGAAGGCGACCA
>NZ_JBDTTH010000084.1:0-19244 GCF_039930745.1 Polaromonas sp.
ACCCCAAGCGATTGAACCGCAAAGGCCAGGAACTCAAAACCAACGTCACCGACCCTGAGAGCGCCAAGATGGCCACCAGCAAAGGCGTCATCCAGGGCTACGCGGCCCAGGCTGCCGTGGACAGCGCCCACCAGATCATCATTGCCGCCGACGTCATTGGCTCAGGCTCAGAGCAGGCCATGCTGATGCCCATGATTGAGCAGGCTAGCGCCTATCGAACGCCTGACACTCTGGTCACAGCAGATGCGGGCTACCACAGCGATGCCAATATCGAACATCTCCTGCAAAAGGACATCCCTGCGCTGGTGGCCGACAACCAGATGCGAAGCCGCGACGAGCGCTTTGAAAGCCAGGAAAAGTACAAAGGCAAGCCAGACCCGCTGTCCGACAAGAAGGCTGCAAGCACGTCAAAAGCAGTCAAACGATTCCGGCCGAAGGACTTCAGCTTCAACGATGACAACACAGCCAACGGCCCGGCGGGCAAGTTGCTGATCAGCCCGGGCAGCGTCTACAAAACGGCAACGGGATTGCACTACCAGACCTACACCGCCAAAGCAGTAGATTGCAACGCCTGCAAACTCAGCGGTCAATGCTTCAAGGGCCCGATCAAACCCAATGACGGACGAGGCCGACAGGTCACCCGCTTTGCGCCCAAGCAAAAAGACCCGAGCAACCCCAGTGAGCTCATGCGCCGGGCGATTGATTCACCCAGGGGCAGGAAGCTCTACAGCCAGCGTATTGGCACGGTGGAGCCGGTGTTTGGCAACATCCGGCACAACAAGCGGTTGACCCGCCTGAACCACCGGGGACGCGTCAAGGTCAACACGCAGTGGAACCTGTACTGCATGGTGCACAACATCGAAAAGCTGGCGAAGACGAGCTTGGGACAGCACAGGGTTCAATAGGATGGGAATGAGGAGCTTGAGGCGCCATCAGGCGCAAAAATCAGCGAATTTGCGGCACACTTCGGGCATGAGCGCTCAATTCCTGAAACCCAATCCGCAGGACGTGCATGGCCGAAATGGCGTGCACGAAAAACGGGTTTATTTACAGCCTCGTTAGCCGTTCATGAATCACCGTCACTCGCTATGGCTTGCTACGATGTTCGCCGTACTGCCGCTGCTCCATGGCTGCCTGGGACTGAACGCCGCCCGATCCTTGGAGAAGGGCGGTATCCCGGGTCCGGGCCAAGCGGTGATCATTTACGGCGTCCGAGTTGATAGCCCTTGGAGTGCCCCGCAATTCCAAGTCAGTCTCGACGCGTACAACGTGAAGGAGGAAGCCCTTGACGGAGGCTGTTGGCGCCTCAATCGGACTGTGGCCTTGGTTTCGGGGAAGCCTGGCCCGACGAAGTACTTTTCCTTCGAGGTGCCTCCTGGCGATTACGTCTACGGAAGCTGGGGGGCGCCCAGCTTGCGTGGTGGCGCAAAGTATTTTTCTGCTTCAGCAGACCAAGCGGTATTTGTCGGAGAGTTTGTTTATAAGCAGGCCAATGAAGTGGAGTTGCTGCGGGACCTAGAAGCCGTTCGGCCCGCGATATTTGCAGCCTTGCCTGATACACCAAAGGACATCTCATTTGCTTCGGCCAGGCCCGTAGGTACCATTCGCATGTTCCTGTGTACCCCATGAGCAACCGGACGGCTAACATTTCGGCCAACACGGACCCGCAACAGCAGAAGGCGGCTTCGCCGCAGTTGTTGCGGACCGGTTGCCTTGGACGTTAGATTTTTAGTATCAGCCCCTGCCAGCCGGATGGGCGAAGTGGGAGGCAGGGTTTGCGCGACAAGGTATGCCTTTGCATCAATGGGTTGACGTGCCGCCGCGACCCTGCACAATGAATGCATCGTGAACCTTCGGGCACTTCCTACAACATCAGGAGACAAGCATGAGCGACGCAGACAACGCTTCTTCAGCCGGCTTCGGCAAGCTGGTACCGGGATTCGACTTTTTGCAGAACCTGGCCAAGCAGGCGGCCGGCAGCGCGGCGCAAACCATTCCGCAACTGCCCAACCTCGGAAACTGGATCGCCCCGACGCTTAATGTGGAGGAACTCGACAAGCGCATCGAGGAACTCAAGGCCGTGCAGTTCTGGCTCGACCAGAACGCCATGGCGCTCAAGGCGACCATCCAGGCGCTGGAAGTGCAGAAGATGACCCTGGCCACACTCAAGGGCATGAACTTCAACATGGGCGATGTGGCCAACGCCTTCAAGCTCAAGGTGGCAGACACCGTTGCTGGCGGTGTACAGAAAGTGGCCGACAAGGCTAAAACTTTCTCTGGGCTGGAAATACCCGAAACGAGTTATCAGGGCCATGAATCGGCGGAGAAACCCAAAACCAAGGCCCGTGCCACGAAGGCGGACTCCCAAGCTGCGGCGCCCGTGCCTGGCGTGGTGGACCCAATGCAATGGTGGGGTGCGCTGACACAGCAGTTCCAGAACATCGCCACCACGGCCATGCAGGATGCGGGAAAAAAAGCCGCCATGAGCGCCACCAAACACATGGCCACAGGGCTGGCCAAGGACGCCATGAAAACCGCCACCGGCATGGCCAAGGGCATGGCCGGATCCGCAGGGAAAACGGTGGCCAACAGCGCCCGCTCCGCGATGAACACGGCGCTGCGCAGCAGCCAGGCCTGGCCCACCCCAGCCGCGACCCCGGTGGGGAAAACCACAACACGCCCGAAAGCGAAACCCAAGGCACCGGCGCGCAAGGCCGCGCGCAAAACGGCGCGTTGATCGAATTGCTGCAGGAAAGAAAGAGAGAACATGTACCGTCTTCATGGCTTCTGCCAATCGGGCAACACTTTCAAGGTGGCGTTTCTGCTTCGTGCCCTGGGCCAGCCCTGGGAGCCCGTTTTCGTGGACTTCATGAACGGCGTCACGCGCACGGAATCCTGGCGCGAGCAGACCAACGAAATGGGCGAGGCGCCGATGCTGGAGGACGGTACGCGTCGCCTCACGCAGTCCGGCGCCATCCTGGGCTACCTCGCCAGGAAACATGGCGCGTTTGAAGGGGCCACCGAAGACGACAGGCTGGAAGTGCTGCGTTGGCTGTTTTTCGACAACCACAAATTCACCAGTTATTTCGCCACCTACCGCTTCATGAAGGCCTTCGGCCTGGCGGCGCCAGACCCGGCCGTGATGGCCTGGCTGCGTGCGCGCATCGACGCTGCCTTCGGCATCGTTGACAAGCACCTCGCTTCGCAGGAGTGGATGGTGGGCGCGGCGCCCACCATTGCCGACTTCTCGCTCAGTGCGTATCTGTTTTATCCGGTGGAAGAAAGCGACTATGAGGTCGCCGGCCGATACCCCCACATCGAAGCGTGGCTTGCGCGCCTGCGCCGGCTTCCCGGCTGGGCTTCGCCTTACGATGTGCTTCCTGGAGAGCGATTGCTGCCGAAGTGGTGATCCTATTTCTACATCACTCGTGAACGCGAAGGCGAAGGGCACGGATGATTTAGAAATGGAGTGAGGCCGCCGCGTCAGCAAGCTACCATGGCGACAGCATGAAACTTTTCCCTTACGGACACGCCACCCATCCGCAATGGCGCATGGCTGCCGGCCTGGTACTCGCGCAGCTGCGCGCTCAGATGGCTTTGCACGGTTATGCCAACGCACCTGCCCTGGGCCTGCTTTACATCACCGACCACTACACGGCACAGGCGCAGGACATCCTTGATTTCCTTGGCGCCGAGTTGCCTGAAATCACCGACTGGGCAGGCACTGTCGGCATCGGCATTGCGTCGAACAATGTCGAGTACTTCGACGAGCCGGCGTTGGCCGTGATGCTCTGCGAGCTGCCCACCGACCAGTACCGCGTGTTTTCCGGCGTGTCGCCGCTGCCGCCGACCGGTGCGAGCCATTTTCAGGCTCACACC
The DNA here is from genome assembly GCF_039930745.1 of Polaromonas sp. Lineage (GTDB taxonomy): Bacteria > Pseudomonadota > Gammaproteobacteria > Burkholderiales > Burkholderiaceae_C > Polaromonas. Next base: position 3,880 of record NZ_JBDTTH010000084.1, read on the forward strand.
GCGCTGGTGCATGCCGACGCCGCTACGCCGGACGTGGCGGAGTTGATCGACGAGATGGCCCAGCGTACCGGCAGCGGCTATGTGTTTGGCGGCCTGGCGTCGAGCCGCAGCAAGGCGGTCCAGTTCGCGCTCAGCGGCAATGGCAATGTCAAGGGCCAGGGCGCGGCCGGCGGCGTGTTCAGCGGTGGCCTGAGCGGCGTGGCCTTTGCGCAGGGTGCAGCCTTGATGTCGCGTGTGACGCAGGGCTGCCAGCCGGTGTCGCGCGAACATGAAATCACCGCCTGTGACGGGAATGTGGTCACGGCGCTGGACGGCCAGAGCGCGCTCGACGTGATGCTGGCCGACCTCGGCGTGTCGCTGGACGCGCCGCGTGAGGCACTGGAAAAAGTGCGCACCACGCTGGTCGGCCTGCGCAGCGCCGAGTCCGGGCTGCAGGATGGCCGCGTCCAGCGGCGCGGCCAGTTTGGAGCTGATGTGCTGGTGCGCCACATCATTGGCCTGGACCCGGCGCGCCAGGGCATCGCCATTGCCGAAGCGCCTCGCGTGGGCATGAAACTGGCCTTTTGCGAGCGCAATGCCGAGGCTGCGCGCGCCGACCTGGTCCGCGTCTGCGCAGAAATCCGCGAAGAGCTGGAGCCGCAGGAGCTCACGCTGGAAGTGGCCAGTGCGCTGAGTGCGTCCGAGGCCGAGTCGGCGCCGCACCCGGCCCGGCGTATTGCCGGCGCCATTTATGTCAGTTGCGCCGGGCGTGGCGGCCCGCACTTTGGTGCGCCCAGTGCCGAGCTGCAGATTGTGCGGCGCGCCCTGGGGGATGTGCCGCTGGTTGGTTTTTTCGCCGGCGGCGAAATCGCGCGTCACAACCTGTATGGCTACACTGGTGTTCTGACTGTTTTCACAACGGTGGAAGGATCTTGAGCATGAGAAGTTTCAGAGCCATGGGGCGCAGCGGTGCCGTGGGTTTTATCGCGGCGATGCTGCTTGCGCTTGGAAGCGGGCTGGCCAGTGCGCAGTCTGGCGAATGTATGGTGGACCTGCATAACAACACCGTGTGTCCGCCTGCAAAAACCATTTGCCTGATGGAAAAGCATGGCGGCGCCATCAAGTGCTCGCCACCGGATGGCGGTGTGATTGCTGATCGTTATGGTGTGGCGCAGTGCGGCACAGGCCGCTGTGTGCTGGACATGCGCGGCGATGCATTCTGCTCCAGGCAGAGTGGCGGTGCTGCGGCCAAGAGCCAATATGGCGATGCCGTCTGCACGGGCGGCTGCGACAAGGCACAAGCCGCCATGTGTACCACCCTGAAACGCTGAAAAAAACGGGTCAACGGCGCAAGGCTGCAAAGGCTTCGAATTCCCAGCTTCGCATTGCCAGCAGCAAGGTATAGCCTTCGCAGTCCTTGTCAGCCAGTTTCTGGTCGGTCTGGTGTTGCTGCGCAAAGTCTTGCGCGACGCGTTGCATGCGCTCCAGGAATGAAGGCGCCAGGCTGCGGCTGATGGTGCCGTGGACCAGCAGCACACCTTCGCCGCCGCCGTCAAAGCCGCCTGAAAAATAATCCAGCAGGGCGTTGTCCCTGAAATAGTTCATCACCGGTCCATGCGGGCGCCAGCGGAAGGTCTTGGCGAGCTTGAGCCGGTAGCGGTTCAGCGCCTTCAGCTCGATGATGCCGATGCGGTCCAGCTGGGCCAGGTACTTGATGCCTTCGGCCGGCGTCAGGCGGTACCTGCTGGTGATCTGCTCCAGCGTCCATTGCGAGAGCACGCAAATGGCAACCAGTAGCAGCTTCTTGTCGGCCACCACGGCTTTTTCCTGGGACTCGGTGAGTTCAGCCAGCAGGGGCTGGGTGTCGGCCACTTGCCGCGCCAGTTCGGCAAAGTCCAGCTTCAGCGCGCGGCAGATCGCGTCGATGCGCGACAGTGGCATGTCGCCTCGGGCCAGCATGCGCTTGACACTCGATTCCGCCATGCCCAGCTTGCCCGCCAGGCCGGCGTAAGTCATACGGGCGGCCTTGAGTTCTTTTTTCAGGACGGTCACGAGGTCGGCAGTGGTGCTCATGGGTATCGATTATCAATACTTTGGGTTCAACGGGAAAGACTGGATCAAATATTGATGCTTTGAAAGCGTGCCTCACGGCACATTGCAGGCTCATTCATTTCAGGAGCCATCCTCATGCAACACAGTCTTCACCTCGGGCCACGGCAGAAAATGAGGCCCACGCACTCCCCAGCTTGGCCGCGCGAACGCGGCTTGCTGCTTGCTGTTCTGCTGCTGGCTTTGGTGGCCGTGGCCGGGCCGGCGCTGGTGCAACCGGCGCATTACCACGACTTTGCCGACCAGCGTTCCTGGGGCGCGCTGCCTCATGCCATGGACGTGCTCAGCAACCTGCCTTTTGCGTTGTGGGGGCTGGTGGGTATGGGCGTGCTGGTTCAGGCGCTTCGCCGGCAGGCGGTGGACAGGACCGCGGCCTGGCTGGCGGGTCTGTTTTTTGGCGGACTGATGGTAACCACCGCTGTCTCTGCGATATACCACTGGCAGCCGGACAACGCAGGACTGCTCTGGGACCGCGGCGGCATGGTGCTGGCTTTCGCCGGGTTGCTGGGTCTGGCCGCGTGGCAGGGCATCAGTGCCCGGGCTGGTGTGGTATTGGCAGCGGCCGTGCTGGTGCTGGGGCCGGTGTCTGTCCAGGTGTGGGCGATGTCAGGCAATCTGTTGCCCTGGGGTGTGCTGCAGTTCGGCGGCATGGGCCTGATCGTCGGGCTGGCCTGCCTGCGGACGCAAACGGCCGGCGGGCAACTGCACCACGGCCTGCCCATTCGCTGGTCGCTGCTGATCGCCTTGTATGCCTTGGCCAAGGTACTGGAACTGGGGGACCATCAGGTGTTTGAGTGGACAGGGCACATCATTTCCGGCCACAGCCTTAAACATATTGTGGCCAGCTGCGCTGCCTGGCCGGTTGTCGCCGCGCTGATGGGTGTCATGAAAAGCAGGGCAGAATCCGGTTCACCCTACAGAGCAGGGGTGCCTACAGGCCGCCCCCCGGCGCCTGCTGCATAACAAAACTGAAAAAGAGGAGTCATCATGAGTGTTGAAACAGCCGTCCAGGCGTCCCTGCCGCAGGAACCCGGGCACCCCAACCAGTTCGCGCTGCTCCGCCAGCGCCGCTTTGCCCCCTTTTTCTGGACACAGTTTTCGGGAGCCGCCAACGACAACCTGTTCAAGTTCGCCTTTACCGTGATGGTGACTTACCAGCTGCAGATCGGCTGGCTGCCGCCCGCCATGGCGGGGCTGGTGATAGGTGCGCTGTTCATCCTGCCTTTCCTGCTGTTTTCTGCCACCAGCGGACAACTTGCCGACAAGTACGACAAGCGTACGCTGATCATTTTTGTGAAGCGGCTGGAAATGCTCATCATGGCGCTGGCGGCCTGGGGCTTTTTCAGCGCCAATATCCCGATCCTGCTGGGCTGCACCTTTCTCATGGGCCTGCATTCCACGCTGTTCGGGCCGGTCAAGTTTGCCTACCTGCCGCACCACCTGAACGAGCGTGAACTTATGGGCGGCAACGGCATGGTGGAAATGGGCACCTTTGTGGCCATTTTGCTGGGCAATGTAGCTGGCGGCCTGATCATTGCCATACCGGAAATTGGTGCCCACCATGTGGGTTTCAGCTGTGTCGGCATGGCTCTGCTGGGCCGTCTGGTTTCGCACTACATTCCGGCATCCCCCGCGACCGACCCGGGCCTCAAGATCAACTGGAACCCGTTCACGGAAACAGTGCGCAACCTCAAACTTGCGCATGGCAATCTCGTGGTCTTCCGCTCGCTGCTGGGCATCAGCTGGATGTGGTTTTTCGGCGCGGTGTTCCTGAGCCAGTTTCCGAGTTTTGCCAAGGAAGTGCTGCACGGCAACGAGCAGGTCGCCTCCCTGCTGCTGGTGGTGTTTTCGATAGGCATAGGCACGGGCTCACTGCTGTGCGAGGTGGTGAGCCGCCGTCATGTCGAAATTGGCTTGGTTCCGCTGGGTGCCATCGGCATGAGCGTGTTTGCGATTGACCTTTATTTCGCTTCCCGTGGCCTGCCGCCGGCCCCCGTCATGGGGCTGGCAAGTTTTATGGCGCAGCCTGCGCACTGGCGCGTACTGCTGGACCTGATGCTGCTCAGCCTGTTTGCTGGCCTTTACAGCGTGCCCATGTACGCGCTGATTCAGCTGCGCGCGCAGGTGACCCACCGTGCCCGCATCATCGCGGCCAACAACATTCTGAATGCGCTGTTCATGATTGCCAGTTCGGTGATTGCCGGCATTCTGCTGGGCCTGGGGATGACCATTCCGCAGATTTTCCTGCTGGTAGGCCTGGCCAATGCCGTGGTGGCGTTCTACATCTTCATGTTGGTGCCCGAGTACCTGCTGCGTTTCATTGCGCTGGTGGCCTCGCGCTGCATTTACCGCTTCAAGGTGACGGGCGACGACAACATTCCGGTGCAGGGCGCTGCCGTTCTGACCTGCAACCATGTGAGTTTTATTGATCCGGTCCTGATGATGGCGGCCAGCCCGCGGCCTATTTATTTCGTGATGGACCACCGCATTTTCAAAATGCCGGTGCTCGGCTGGCTGTTCCGGCTGGCGAAGGCGATACCGATCGCCCCGCGGGCCGAAGATCCCGCGGCCTATGAAGCTGCTTTCGAGGCCGCCGCCAAGGTGCTGCGCAGTGGCGACCTGCTGGCCATCTTTCCCGAGGGCGGTATCACCCAGGACGGTGAACTCCAGCCCTTCAAGGGCGGCATCATGAAGATTCTGGAAAACGCCGAGCGCGACGGCCTCAGCGTGCCGGTCATTCCCATGGCGCTGACCAACCTGTGGGGCTCGTTTTTCAGCCGTATTGAAAAAGGCGGTGCGATGGTGCGGCCTTTCAGGCGCGGCATCTTCAGCCGTGTCGGCCTCAATGCCGGGCCCGCCATGCCTTTGGCCCAGGCACAACCCGAGATCCTGCGTGCCCGTGTTGCCGCCCTCATGAAACCCTGAAAAGTATCCAAATACGATACTAATAGGGCATCCAAACATTACTGTATTGTTATTTGCCCCTGCTTCCGGCCAGCCCGGTGCACATTGGCGCCACCTCAACAACCGAGAAAGTTTTATGCAAGTACTGATTCATCGCGATTCCAAACCCTGGCAGTTTCAGGTCTGGGCCTCTTTCCTGATCGCCGTGTTCCTGTGCGCCGTTGGCTTGTCTTACTTGCCCGGCCAGGACCTGGACCGCGCTTTCATGATCATGGGTTATTTTTTCTGCCTGTCAGCGGCTTTTGTACTGGCCAAATATGTCCGCGACCAGGAGAAGGCCGAGGTCGAAAACAAGCTGACCGAAACGCCGATGTTCAAGCTCGTTGTGTGGGGTGGCTTTTTTCTGGCCATGTCGCTCACCGGCTGGGGCTTGTGGCGCATGGAGGTCAACGAGACCTACAAGGCTTTTCTCGGCGTCAGCTGGCTCTACCTGATCACCTGCAGCTTCACGCTGGCCAAAACCCTGCGTGACAAACACGAAGCCGAACTGAGCGAAGCGCGTCTGGCCGGCCGCACGGTGCGAAACACCGACGCCGAATAAGCCTCATCCAGAAAATGCGGGAAAACATCATGAAAAAGAAATTTGCTACCTATTTAATAGCGGCTTGCGCAATGGTGTCGGGGGCTGCAGCCTCTTTTCATACCCATGCGCAAACCGGCGCTTCGGCCCTGAGTGCGGTGTCCGCCTTGCCGGTGGCGTCCGTGGTGGTCGGCACCAGCGCGGTTGCCGGCGCCGTGGTGGCGGTGCCTGTGGTGCTGTCGACGACCGGCGCGGTGCTGGTCGTCAAGACCGTGGAGAGCACGGCTCGCGGGACGGTGTATATGCTGGAGCGGGCCTCCGACGGTGCGCGGGCCAGCATTGAAGTGGTGGGCAAGGGTGTGGCGGGCGCGTCCATGGTGGCGGGGACGGCCGTGGTCGTGAGCGTGATCGGTACCGGCGTGGTGCTGTCAGCGGCCGGCGAGGCGATTGCCTTCATTCCGAATGCCCTGGGCCAGGCCCTGCTGCACAACGAGCGGCTGACGCGCTGAGAAAGCGCTGGGGAAAAACACCATGAAGAAATTCCCGCTGGCTTTTCTGTGCCTGGGCCTCGCGGCCGCCAGCATGCTGGTACCGGTGGCCCACGCAGGCCGCTCGTGTGAGGCCGGAAAAGTCACACCGCAGACCGTGGAGCGCGGCATGTTGTTGGCCGAAAAAACCCTGGCCTCGCTCAATGCCAGCGGCGAGAAGGTCGTGCTGCTGGCACGCGCCGGCCAGGACCTGAGCAAATACGGTCTGCGTTATTCCCACTTGGGGCTGGCTTACCAGCAGCCCGACGGGCGGGGTGGCCACACCTGGCGTGTGCTGCACAAGCTCAATGAATGTGGCACCAGTGAATCGGCGGTTTACCGCCAGGGCCTGGGCGAGTTTTTTCTGGATGACCCGTGGCGCTTTGAAGCGGCCTGGGTGGCTCCCACGCCCGAAGTGCAGGGCAAGCTGCTGGCGCTGCTGCAGGATCCCACGCGCACGGTGGCCATGCACCACAAGCCCTACAGCATCGTCAGCTACGCCTGGGGCCGCAAATACCAGCAGTCCAATCAATGGGCGATTGAGACACTGGCGGCTGCCGTAGAACCAGGCATCAACTCGCGCGAGCGGGCGCAGGCCTGGCTGCAGTTCAAGGGCTATGAACCCACCGTCCTCAAGTTGGGCCCGCTGACGCGGCTGGGCGGGCGCATGACCGCGGCCAATGTCGCGTTTGACGATCACCCCAACGACAAACGTTATTCGGACCGCATCGAAACCGTCACGGTGGATTCAGTGTTTGCCTGGCTGCAGCGTGCGCAGCTGGCAGCGAACGGCAAGCCGCCGACCCTCGTCAAACTTTAACAATGGCTGTTCAACGCCCGGAGTTCCCATGAGCAAAGCATTACGTCTGTCTGAAAAATGGTTTCAACGCGGCCTGTGGCTGGTCGCGTTTGTGTTTGCAGGTTTCCTCATTGGCCTCGGCAGTACGGTTGTGGGCGACCTGCCGCAGGTCGAAAGAAGCCTGACCCTTGATGACTTCATCGAGCAGCCCGCAGCGAACCAGCTGCGCGAGAAGCTCAAGGTGGCAGAACGCCAGGGCCGTCAAGCGCAGGAAGCGCTGGAGCAGGCCAGGCTCAAGCACCGGGTGGCGCAGGCCAACTCGCGTTCGGCGAGCGAGACCTTCAACAACTGGCTGGCAACGCGGCGCGCGACCGAGCGGGCCGAGCAAGACCCCGAACTCGTCGAGCGCACCCGCGCGCTGGACAGTCTGAAGGCGGTCGAGCGGCAGGCGCTGGCCAACATGGAAGCCGAGCAGCAAAAGGCGCTTGATGCCAGCCAAGGTGCCACCGGCACCCGCGAGCAGCTTGACGCGCTGGAGCATGCTGCGCAGGACAAATGGGAAAGTGCGCGGCGCGCGCAGGAGCTGCGGGTGTTTCTCTATCGCCTGGCGCTGACTTTGCCGCTATTGGCAGCAGCAGGCTGGCTGTTTGCCAAAAAGCGCAAGAGCACTTACTGGCCCTTTGTCTGGGGTTTCATCTTCTTTGCGCTGTTCGCGTTTTTCGTCGAGCTGGTGCCTTACCTGCCCAGCTACGGCGGTTATGTGCGCTACATCGTTGGCATTTTGATCACGGTGCTGGTCGGGCGGCAGGCCATTGTTTCGCTGAACCGCTACCTGGAAAAGCAGAAGCTCGCCGAGCAGTTGCCCGACGCGCAGCGCCGCGAAGAACTCAGCTACGACACTGCCCTGACGCGCCTGTCCAAAGGCGTGTGCCCTGGCTGCGAGCGTGCGGTGGACCTGAAAAACACAGCGGTCGATTTCTGCCCGCACTGTGGCATTGGCCTGTTTGATCATTGCCAGCAATGCACGACGCGCAAGAGCGCATTTGCCAAGTTCTGCCACGCCTGCGGCGCCGATGGCAAGCGGCCGAGGCTTATGCCCGACTCCGTCCCCAGCGCTGCCATCCAGCCCTAGCATTGTGCGGGACGTGGTCTGCGCCAGACCTGGAGTTCAATGCTGCTTCAATCCGCGGCCCGAACTATTTTCGCAGTTCGCGAGAAAGGCGCTTGGCAATTGCCTGTACGCCCGCGTCATAGCCCTGCGCCACGTCGTCAGCCCTGTCGATCATGTCGTTGAAACTGGGGTAGCTGAATTTGGGGTCGCTTGGAAGGCTCCAGTATTTATCTCCGCGGGAGTCCGCGCCATAGTAGAGCGTCTCGCTGTAAACCGCGTCTTCTGACTCAGGTCTGGGCAGGAGATGAGTACTTACGTTCATGCGAGGAAGGTACACGGAAGACATACGGCTCGAGTACATGCTGACGTCGGAGAACCAGACATGCAAAACGGCATCGCGTGTTGGTAACTTGGCGTAGTCGATGTCTTCCGGATCGTCCTTGTGGCGCTCTACGTTGTTCAGAACGGTGACTTCGAAGCCGGCAGACCGCAATTCTTCCTGTATGGCTGAGGTTAGCTTGGAGCCCAGCGTCAAGCGCGTACTTTCCATTTTCTGGTTGAACTCCGCGCTCTTGTTGCGATTGGCGGCCGCGCTTCCAAGGTGCACAGGTAGCGCCGGAGCAAACGGAATGAAAAGATCGTTTTTTGTATAAAGCGACGCTGGCGGCATGACAGGAATCAGCGAAATTTTTTGTATCACTTCTTTGGGCTGAGCTGGCCGTTTGGCCGCGCACCCGCCGAGGACGAACACGGCTGCAAGTACAAGCCATGCTGCAGTGGCGGAGGCATTTTTTCTCATGAGTAATCCTGGTTATGAGTTCATCGCAGCGCAAAAATCCGGCCGCCACTAATTTTATGCTGTCGGCCTGCCAAAAAAACGGATAACTAGGATCGTTATAACCATGGCTAGAAGCATGGCCCGGAATGACCAACTCGTTGACGAAAGCTTCGCTCTCGCGGCCCAGTACCAAGTCCACCGAGCCATAGACGTCTTACAGAACCAGCTGCCGCGATGCTCGCACCGAAGGGGTGGAAGCTTCGCAACTCAGGCATCGTGCGCGCGGCGTCCTGTCCTTGATGCTTCCGGCTGCCGGCCTACGTCTAGCGGCCTTGGGCGCCTACAGGTTTTTTCTGTGTTGCGTTCACAGTGGGCAAACCCATTCACAAGGTTTGATCATCATGAAAAAACAGATACGCAACCAGGTGGCAGCCCTTTTTCTGCTGCTTCCCGCAGCCACCGTGCTGTTCGCCGTTCCGGGCATCGCCGCGGCGCAGCCGGCGAAGCCCGAATTGCGGTCGCTGCAGGTTGCCACCGATGACGGACTTCGCCCCGGAGCCCGACTGGATTTCACAGTGGAAGGCACACCGCGCGGCCATGTCAGCCTCACGGTACGCGGCGTACCCCGTACCATCGTGCTCAAGGAATCCGCACGCGGGGTGTACTCGGGAGGCTACACCATCCAGCGCCAGGACCGGGTCACTGAAAGCAGCGCCATACGCGCCACGCTGAAGGTGCGCAACCGCAGCATCGCGACCAATTACACCTTTCCGGCCGGCATCGCCAGCCCGGCCGTGGCGGCGCCGACCGGCCTGAGAATCGATCGCTTCACGGTGGCTCCCGTTGACAAGCTTGAGCCGGGCGCAGAACTGCGCTTCACCCTGAACGGTGCACCCGGCGGCACGGCGCAGTTCGACATCCCCGGTGTCATCAGCAATGTTGCGATGCGCGAAGTGCGACCCGGTGTGTATGAGGGGGCCTACACCATCCGCCGCCTGGACAACCTGGCGCCGTCACGGCCGGTTGTCGCCACCCTGCGCGTTGGCGGCCGGGCTGTCACGTCCACATTGACCCAGCCGCTGATCGCCGATGCCAAGCCGCCGGTGATCCGCAACATGTCGCCGCGTGACGGCGAATCCATTACGCGCAGTGCGACGACTTCGGTGTCAGGCACCTTTGACGATGCTGGCGGCGTGGGTGTGGACCCGAAAAGCGTGCGCATCTTGCTGGCGGGGCGTGATGTCACCGCCGCTGCACAGATCACGCCGCAGTTTTTCACCTATCGCGCGGACCTCCCTGCCGGTCGTTATGCAGCGGACGTGACGGCCAAGGACATGGTGGGCAACGCCGTGCGCCAGACCTGGAGTTTTGATGTGGCTTCCGCCGTGAGCGCCGCGCCTGCCACCGTGCTGTTGCAGGTAACCAGCCACGCGAACAATGCCGCGGTCGAAGGTGGCCCGGTGGTGGTGCGCGGTCGCACCGCGCCCGGCGCAATAGTTGATGTCAAAGTCGCCGCCGTCGGCACGCTGGCGGGCCTGTTTGGCATGAACCAGGATCTGCTGACGCAGCGGGTTCAGGCCGATGGCAACGGCAATTTCTCGTTCAGCTTCACGCCGCAACTTCCGCTGCCTGGTACGCGTTATGAGGTGTCGATGACTGCGGGCAAGGACGGCATGGTGGCCACCGAGACCAAGCTCGTGCTGTTCCAGAAGCAGGGTTGAGGCAGAAATTTAGAGAAAAACTGCCTGAAGCCCTTGTAGGAAGGGTGCGAGCAGCTATTGATTAAATAGCAACTCCTCAGACAGGACGGCCGTAAAAGGGATAGCTCGGGTCGTGATAGCCATGGCTGGAGGCGTGGCCCGGAATGACCAGCTCGTTGACGAAGGCCTCGTCCTCCTTGTCCAGCACCAGCTCGGTTGTACCGTAAACATCTTCCAGATGCGAGAGCAGGCGTGGCCCGGCAATGACCGAGCTGACCAGTGGATTGGCCAGCACCCAGGCGGCTGCAAATTGCCCCGGCACCCAGCCTTTGGCCTCGCAGCGCGCCTTGATCTTCTGCGCAATCACCAGCGACTCCTCACGAAACTCGGTTTCCAGAATGCGTTTGTCGCCACTGCCGGCACGTGTGCCCTCGGCCGGCGGCTGGCCCGGCGGGTACTTGCCGGTGAGCACGCCGCGCGCCAAGGGGCTGTAAGGCACCACACCCAAACCGTAGTGGCCGCAGGCGGGCAGGATTTCGACCTCGGGGCCACGGTTGAGCAGGTTGTAGTAGGGCTGGCAGACCACCGGCTGCGGTACGCCGGCTTGCTCACACAGGCGCACGATCTCGGCGATGCGCCAGCCGCGGAAGTTCGACAGGCCGAAGCTGCGAATCTTGCCTGCGCGAATCAGGTCACCAATGGCGCGAACCGCCTCGTCGAGGTTTTCGCCGTGGAAGTCGCGGTGCAGGTACAGGATGTCGAGGTAATCGGTCTGCAGCCGCGCGAGGATTGCGTCGGTCTGCAGCATGATCCAGCGGCGCGAATAGTGGCTGTCGTTGATGCCTTCACCCGCCTTGTTGCCCAGCTTGCTGGCCAGCACCCAGTGCGAGCGTTGTCCAGCCAGCAACTTACCCAGCAGGCTTTCCGATGCGCCTTCGTTGTAAACGTCGGCGGTGTCGATGAAATTGATGCCGTGTTCTTTTGCCGACGCAACAATGCGCGCGGCTTCATGGTCGGGTGTCTGCTGGCCGAACATCATGGTGCCCAGGCAAAGGGTGGACACCTTCAGGTTGCTGCTTCCAAGGCGGCGGTAGTGCATGGTCAATTTCCTGGTGGCAAGAGCTGGTTGGGGAGAAGAGGCCTGAGCGCCCTGGCCTCCTTGTCGCTGGGACAAGCGTACCAAAGCCGGGCGAAAAATTGAGTAGCGAGATGGGCGGCATGAAGCAAAAGTATTGATTGGCGCTACTTTCAGTGCTGTGGAGTGGTACCTGACTCATTGAGAGAGACTTTTTATCTGTTCCCTGCGCACACTTTCCCCACAAGCATTTGCTTGGGCCATTGGTTAATGTATGAATTCAAATCGGTCGATGTTCTCTTTTGCCTCGCTGAAACGCCGCGCTGTTCTGGCGGGCATGGCACTGGGTGCCACCGCCCTGACGGGCTGTTATGTCGTGCCTGTGCACCCTGCTCATTCGCAGATGGTGCCAACGGTGTATGCCGCGCCGGCGCCGCCCGCCAGCATGACTTTTGCGGCTCGGCTGTATCCGGCGAATGACGCCGCTGCGGCTTATGGCATGGTCAACGCGGTGGTCACCAACGACCTGAACGGGCGCGGCAGCTTCAGCACCATCATCAATGGTGAGAACTTCACCGGTGAGGCCACGCGCCTGGCTACGTCGTCTTCGCGTGAAGGTGTCGCCAACGGTGCGGGTAACCGCGGCAGCTACATCAACTGCAAATACCAGATGAACTCGGCCACGCTGGGCACCGGGCACTGCAGGCTGTCCAACGGTGCCCAGTTCACGATGCACGTGGGGAGTTGATTTTCCGGGCTATCGCTGCGATTGGTCGGCAGCCACGATGTCGGGTGCTGACTTGAGGTGCCCCACGTACCGCAGCGGTTTGTGAATCCTGACGGAGGGCACATCGCCCTCCCGCATGTGGAGCAGGTCACCGGGGTTGATCAGGCGCGGGTCAGCGTCGGTGAGTGGCAGGCCGGCGCTGCGGTAGGCCTCCAGCACAAACTGCGAGCAGAAAAACTGGTCATTGCGTCCCAGGCCGAGTTGTATTGCGGCAATGCCGCGAATGCAGAAATCTCGTACCAGTGAAGGCACCAAGGGCAGCTCGCACATGCGACGCTCCAGCGCAAAGGGGGCCTGCAGCATGACACCTAGATAGTTGTACTTCTTGCCATCATGGCGCGCCGCAAAGAGGTTGATCCTGTCCGCCTGCTCCATCGTGATATCCGGATGCCGGAAAGCGACAATGGTGGCTTCTTCATTCATCAGTGCGGTCAGGCTGCGGCGGCGAATTCCCGAGCCCACTGCCTCTGCAACCTGTTCGTTCCCCATGTAGACCGCGGCGTGACTGACGGGCGACAGCGTGGCCAGCCGGATACCCACGGAATTCAAGCCGTTTTCCGCAGTGAGGATGATGTCGCCCGGCCGCAGTGAATCGGCCTCCACCAGTTGGCCGCCGTTGCGGGGGTTGAGGGCCTTGTTCTGGAAACTCAGTGAGGGCAGGCCGGTGGTCTCGTGAGGCTTGAGGTCGGTCGCACATCCGCTCAACGCAACAGCAGCCAGCGCGGCCAGGATGAATCCGGGCAGGAACAAACGTTTCATGGAATTCCTGTCACGGAGTTGAGGTGTTGCGCGACATTCTCGCGCATAAACAGCCCTGAACGGGCATGGATTGTTCAGATTCCGCGCTGGCGATCGGTGCGGAAACCGGTGGAAAATTCTCCAAAACGCCCGGCATCCAGGGCGTCGCGCACTTCCTGCATCAGGTTCAGGTAGTAATGCAGGTTGTGGATGCTGCTGAGCATGGGGCCCAGCATTTCGCCGCAACGGTCCAGGTGGTGCATGTAGGCCCTGGAGAAATTCTTGCAGGTGTAGCAGCTGCAGGTAGCATCGACCGGCTGGTCGTCGGTCTTGTAGCGTGCGTTGCGTATTTTCAGGTCGCCAAAACGCGTGAACATGTGGCCGTTGCGTGCATTGCGCGTCGGCATCACGCAGTCGAACATGTCGACACCGGCACCCACGCCTTCCACCAGGTCTTCCGGCGTTCCCACACCCATCAAGTAGCGTGGCTTGTTCTCTGGCAGCCGGTGCGGTGTGTGCGCCATGATGCGCAACATCTCTTCCTTGGGCTCGCCGACGCTGACGCCGCCAATGGCATAGCCGGGCAGGTCTAGCGCGACCAGCGCGTCGAGTGACTCCTGGCGCAAATGTTCAAACATGCCGCCCTGCACGATGCCGAACAGTGCGTTCGGGTTCTGCAGTTTGCTGAACTCCGCAACGCAGCGGCCGGCCCACCGCAGGCTCAGCTCCATGGAAAAGCGGGCCTCGGCTTCGGTGGTGATATGGCCCTTGGTGTCATAAGGTGTGCATTCGTCGAACTGCATCACGATGTCGCTGTTCAGCACGGTCTGGATTTGCATCGAGATTTCGGGCGTCAGGAACAGCTTGTCGCCGTTGACGGGCGACGCGAATTTCACGCCTTCTTCCGAGATCTTGCGCATCTCGCCGAGCGACCAGACCTGGAAGCCGCCGCTGTCGGTGAGGATGGGTTTGTGCCAGCTTTCAAATTTGTGGAGTCCGCCGAACTGTTGCATGACCTCCAGGCCCGGGCGCATCCACAGGTGAAAAGTGTTGCCCAAAATAATCTGGGCGCCCATCTCATGCAGCGACTGCGGCATCACACCCTTGACCGTGCCGTAAGTGCCCACTGGCATGAAGATTGGGGTCTGCACCACGCCATGGTTCAGCGTGAGCGTTCCGCGGCGTGCAAAGGAGCCCAGGTAAGCACCTTCGGCGGGATCGGTTTTCAGGACTTCAAAGTTCAGCATGGAGCGATTGTCTCAGGGCGCGGTTCGTTGCAGCAGCATGGCGTCGCCGTAGCTGAAGAAGCGGTAACGCTGGGTGATGGCGTGGCGATACAGCGCCATGACGTGCTCGTACCCGGCAAAGGCGCTGACCAGCATCATCAGGGTGCTTTTGGGTAAATGGAAATTGGTCAGCAGCAGGTCCACCACCTGGAACTCGAAGCCCGGTGTGATGAAGATATTGGTGTCGTGGCAGTCGGGGCCGAACTTCGCCGCCGATTCGAGGGCGCGCACGCTGGTGGTGCCGACAGCGATGACGCGGCCGCCGCGGGCCTTGCAAGCGGCAATCGCCTGCAACGTGGCATCGGGTACCTCAAAACGCTCGAAGTGCATCACATGGTCGGCGATGTTCTCGGCCTTCACCGGCTGGAAAGTGCCGGCGCCCACGTGTAGCGTGACGCTGGTGCGCTGTATGCCGCGCGCCTCGAGTTGGGCCAGTACGGTTTCGTCAAAATGCAGCGCCGCCGTGGGCGCCGCGACCGCGCCCGGGTTTTTCGCAAACACGGTCTGGTAACGTCGCTCGTCATCGGCCGAATCGGTGTGGGTAATGTAAGGCGGCAGAGGTACATGGCCGTGGCTTTCCATCAGCGCGTACGGGTCGCTGCTGAGCGCGAAGCGGTACAGCGGGCCGTCGTCGTTGGGCCAGCGGCCTAGCAGCTTCGCGCTGAAGCCGCCGTCCATCTGCAGCACCGCGCCCGGCAGCGGCTTCTTGCTGACCTTCATGTGGGCGGCCACTTCATGGCCAGCATCCGGCGTGAGTGACAGCACCCGCTCAATCAGCAGCTCCAGCCGCCCGCCGCTGCTTTTCTGACCGAACAGGCGGGCTTTGACGACCTTGGTGTCGTTGAGAACCAGCAGGTCGCCCGGCTGCAGCAGATCCGGCAATTCGGTAAAACGTCGGTCCACAGGGGTGACGTCGCGGCCGTCCAACAGGCGTGAGGCGCTGCGCTCGGCGGCCGGGTGCTGGGCGATCAAATCGTCGGGGAGTGTGAAAT
>NZ_JBDTTH010000085.1:0-18810 GCF_039930745.1 Polaromonas sp.
GCTTGTCAAGAGAAAATAAAATGCGTTGCTGTTGACTATTTGGGAAGTCCCTGTAGAGAGGGTTAGGATGAGGGCCTCCCCGATTTGCGTGTGCGGCGCGATCCTTGCATGACAGCTGCCTGGCAAGGGAAAAAAGGTGCGCATGATGATGGACGAGTGGCGCGAAGTCTGGCGGTCTGCCTTGAAGCGCGAAGCGGTTTCACGGGGCATGCGTGTCTTGCTGGCGCTGGCCAGCGTGGTGTTTGGCGGCTGGTGGCTGAACCAGATGCAGGCGGTCATTCCTCTGCTGCTGGGCGTGATCGCTGGCGCTCTGGCCGAAAGTGACGACAGCTGGCGCGGCCAGATCCGTGCCCAGTTCACGACGCTGCTGTGTTTCACCGTGATGGCGCTGGTGGTGCAGGCCAGCCTGCCGTACCCCGGCCTGCTGGCGGCGGTGCTGGGGCTGGCGGCGTTCGGGCTCACCCTGCTCGGCGCGCTGGGCGAACGTTACCGCGCGATGGCCATCGCCACGCTGATCCTGGCGATCTACACCGCACTGGCGGCCGCGCCGCCGTCGTTACCGTCTTCGTCTTCCGGCCCGCCCATGACGCAATGGCCGGTCGCCTGGTTGTTGGCCGGTGCCGCCTGGTACGGGACGGTTTCAGTGCTGTGGGCGGCGGCCCTGCCCATGCTGCCGGTGCGGCAAAACATGGCCGGCCTGTACGAGGTGCTGGGTAGCTACCTGCGCTTGAAGGCCCGGCTGTTCGAGCCCGTGCGCGGTATCGACCTGGAGCAACGCCGGCTGGCGCTGGCGTTGCACAACGGCCGCGTGGTCGAGGCGCTGAACCTTGTCAAGGAAAGCCTGTTCATCCGCACGGAACCGGGCCGCACGCCGGCATGGCTGGGTGAGGCGTTGCACCTGTACTTCGTGGCCCAGGACGTGCATGAGCGGATCACGTCCTCGCATGAGCATTACGACGTGCTGGCCAATGCCTTTTTTCACAGCGATGTGCTGTACCGCTGCCAGCGCGTGGTGGCGCTGTTGGGCCAGGACTGCCTCCTGCTGGCGCAGGCCGTTGAACCGCACGGCGGGGTGACAGGTGGCGGTGCCACGGCGCGCGCCCTCGAAGACCTGGCGGCTGCCATCCGTCATGTCGAGGCGCACGAGGCTACGCCGGCGGCCGGGCCGCTGCGTGCACTGCGCGCCCTGGCGGCCAACCTGGAGGGGCTGCACCGCGTGCTGGGGGGTGCGCTGGCGCCGCTCCCCGACCGCCTTCCCGCTGATGCCAGCCTGCTGGACCGGCGTCCTCGCAGCGCGCGTGATGCCTGGCAGCGCGTGCGTGCCCAGTGGAGCCTGGCGTCCCCGCTGATGCGTCATGCATTGCGCATGAGTGTGGCGCTGGTGGCCGGTTATGCCGCCATGCTGGCCACGGGCGACAGTCATGGTTTCTGGATACTGCTGACCATTGTGTTTGTCTGCCAGCCCCAATACGGCGCCACGTTGACGCGCCTGCTTCAGCGCATCTGGGGCACGGTACTGGGCCTGGTGGTCGGCTGGGCGCTGCTGCGGCTGTTTCCCGATGTGCTGGTGCAGTCGGCCTTCACGGTGGCGGCGGGTGCGCTGTTTTTTGTCACCCGCCACACCCGCTACACACTGGCCACGGCGGCGGTGACTTCCCTGGTGCTCTTGTCTTTCAACCAGGTGGGCGATGGCTTCGGGTTGATCGTGCCGCGCCTGCTGGATACGCTGGCCGGCAGCGTCATCTCGGGGCTGGCGGTGTGGCTGGTGCTGCCCAGCTGGCACTCGCGCCGGCTGCACGGCATGGCCGCACAAGCCATGCGCACGCAGGCTTTGTACCTGGGCGAGATCATGGCGCAGTACCGCGCCGGCAAGCAGGACCACCTGGCCTACCGGCTGGCGCGGCGCAACGCACACAATGCCGAAGCCGCCTTGTCCAGCGCCATGGACGCGGTGTTCCAGGAGCCGGTGTATGTGCGCCGCCATGCGGGCGCCGGAACACGGTTCCTGGTGCTGTCGCACACGCTGCTGAATTACCTGTCGGCCCTGGGCGCACACCGCAAGCTGCAGCAGCAGCCGGACGACGACAGCGTCGCATCCAGCGCGGCGACCTGTTTGCTGGACGGTCTGGGCCTGCTGGCCGACGCGCTGGAAACCGGGCGGGCGCTGCCGGTACCGGCGACGTCCACAGAGCTGGCGTGGCTCGATGCGCTTTCGCGTCCGGCCGATGCGCCGGTGACGCAGATGCAGCGAAACCCCCAGGCGCCGTTGTTGCTGCTGGCCCTGCGCCTGTTGCCGCAGTTGCGCGAGCAGGCGGCCGGGCTGCTTACGCTTTGCGCAGCAGAACGGCGAGTTGCCTTGTCGGTTTGAATCCGGCAACCGCTCCGGACGCCGTCAGTTTTTGCCTGCAAGGCCCGCTGCCAGATGTATGCAGTGGTTTGTGTCGCCGCGGTCTGCACAGCGCCAGGTCTCAGATTGCTACTAAAAATATAGCTGCTTGCGCCCGTGGAATAAGGGCTGGAGGCATATTTTGCTTGTAATGTCCGGCGCAAGCCGCTGGTTCACCGGTTCAGTGATGGTGCCCGTGCTCACCGTGTACATGGCGGTGCGCTATTTCCTCTTCAGTGGCTTTGCGCACGTCGGTGACGGTCAGGCTGAAACGCAGGGCCTTGCCGGCCAGCGGGTGATTGCCGTCCAGCAGGACAGTGTCGCCCTTGATTTTTGTCACGGTAAAGGCGTGCGGCTTGCCGTCGTTGTCGCGGCCTTCAAGCTGGCCGCCGACCTTCACGCCCGGTGGAAACTGGCTTTTGGGAATGGTCCGTAGCAGGTTTTCATCGCGCAGGCCGAAGGCGTCTTCGGGCTGCAGTTCAAGTGTGGTCTGGTAGCCGCTCGTTTTTCCATCGAGCGCTTCCTCGATTTTGGGCAAGGTGTTGCCGTAGCCGCCGTGCAGGTAAACCATGGGTTCCTTGCTTTCTTCAATCAGCTTGCCTGTGAGTTCGGCAACCTTGAAGCGCAGGGTGACGGCGGTGTCTTTTTC
Source organism: Polaromonas sp. (assembly GCF_039930745.1). GTDB lineage: Bacteria > Pseudomonadota > Gammaproteobacteria > Burkholderiales > Burkholderiaceae_C > Polaromonas. The sequence goes on from NZ_JBDTTH010000085.1 coordinate 3,036, forward strand.
GATGTTCATGGGTATGAAGGGATGAGGAAATGAAATAAGGGAAGACGTTATTTTCGCGCAAAGGTCAAAGCCGGGCAGGGCTCAGTGCAATTGCCGGCCCGCTTCGGCCGAGAGGGCAGAGGAAATCGAATCGAGTACCGCCGATTCGAGGTTCCAGCAATGCCAGAACAGCTGCACAGGCAACGCATGTCCGGGCGCCACATTGACCAGCTTGCCGGACTTGACCAGGCCGCGCACCAGCAGTTCCGGCAGCACGCTGACACCCCAGCCTGCCAGGGCAGCGCGCAACTGGCCTTCAGAACTGGGCACGAAAAGCTGGCTCAGGGCAACGCGTTTGAGCCCGACGGCCTTGGCGACAAATTCGCTTTGCCCGTCGTCCTTGCGGTTGAAGGCCACGTAGGTCACGGCGCGAAAATTGGAAGCATCCAATCCGCCCGACAAGTGCTTCTTTGCGTAAGCCGGCTCAGCCACCGCCACATAGTTCATGGCGCCGAGATGGGCCACCTTGCAGCCGCGCAGCGCTTGCTTTAGCGTGGTGACGCAGCCCAGCACATGGCCCTGGCGCAGCCAGTCGTGCGTGAAGTCCTGGTCGTCCACAATGATTTCAACCGGCAAGCCCTGCCTGACCAGGCCGGTCAGTGCATCCAGCGCCCAGCTTGCAATGCTGTCCGCGTTCACCGCAATCGAGATGCGTTCCTCTTCGCGCACACCGCCCGACAGGCCAGGCGCCAGCTCTTTCAGGTCGCGCTCCAGGTCGGCGCGTATGAGGCGAAGCTGCCGCGTGTGTTTAAGCAGCAGCTTGCCGGCCGAGGTGGCTTTCAGCGGCCGGCTACGCACGATCAGGATGGCGCCCACTTGGCCCTCCAGCACCCGCAGTCGTTGCGAAATGGCCGACTGGGTGACATTCAGGCGTTGGGCGGCACGCTCAAAACCACCTTCTTCCACAATGGCAGCCAGGCACTCCAGGGCGAGGGGGTCATACATAAGGTATTAGCCTTCCTAATGATTTTGCAAAGAGTTTAACGAAGCTGTTAATTTGCGGCAAGCTCATACAGACTAGTGGCCTGCCCCGTAAATAAGGTGATGAAATGAAATTGTCCAGTCAGTCGTCAGGCAAGGCGCGAGGAGGCGACATAGCCGTAGCTATGGCAACGACGAGCAACGCCGCATGCCGGCTGAATGGGCGATTTCATATCGCCTTTATTTGCGGGACAGGACACTAACGCCCATGAAAATCATTGTGATGGGTGCCGGCATCATCGGCGTCAGTACGGCCTGGCATCTGGTGCAGTGCGGGCACGAAGTGACGGTGGTGGACCGCCAAAGCGGCGCTGCCATGGAAACCAGTTTCGCCAACGCGGCGCAGATTTCCGTGAGTTATTGCGAACCCTGGGCCAACCCGGAGGCGCCGGCCAAGCTGCTCAAGTGGATGTTCCGCAACGATGCACCGCTGCTGTTCCGGCCCCGGCTGGACTGGCGCCAGTGGCGCTGGGGGCTGCAGTTTCTGAGCCAGTGCACCAACGCGGCCTTCCGGCGCAATGTCGAGCAGATTGTGGCGCTGGGCGCCTACAGCCACGAAGCGCTCAAGGACATCGTGCAGGGCACAGGCATTGAATACAACCGGCTCGAGCGCGGCATTGCGCATTACTACACCGACCAGCAGGCGTTTGATTCGGCCGCAGAAGCAGCGGCGCTGATGCGTAACTTCGGCGTCAATCGCCGGGTCGTCAGCCGCAGTGAACTGTTCGAGATAGAGCCCGCCTACCGCTCTTTTGGAGACCGAATTGTGGGCGGCACCTACACCGCCAGTGACGAAAGCGGCGACGCACGGGTGTTTACGCAGGAGCTGGCGCAAAGGTGCGAAGGGGCCGGTGTGCGCTTTGTCTACGGGCACGACATCGTCCGGCTGGAAAAAACCGGCGGTGCCATCGCCGCTGTCCAGCTCAGAAAGCGCGACACCGGCGAACTGCTGTCATGGCAGGCCGATGCCTTTGTGGTGGCCTGCGGTTCCTGGTCGGCACCCTTGCTTCGAACCGCTGACGTGGACTTGTCCATCTATCCCGGCAAGGGCTACAGCGCGACTTTCAAATTGTTGAAACCCGAGCTGGCGCCCTGGGTGAGTGCCATTGACGATGAAGTCAAGTGCGCCATCAGCCGGCTCGGCGACAGCCTGCGGGTGGCCGGGACGATTGAAGTGGCCGGTTACGGCATGGCGCTCGACACCCCGCTGGCCAGGGCCCGTTGCCAGATGCTGGCCGACCGCATCGAGCAGGTGCTGCCGGGGGTGTGCGACACCCGCAATGAAGCCCAGGGCGGGCAACCCAACTTCTGGACCGGCCTGCGGCCCGCCACGCCGACCAACATTCCCTACATCGGCAAAACCGGGGTGGGCAAGCTCTGGGTGAATGCCGGCCATGGAACACTGGGCTGGACCCACGGTGCCGGATCGGGCAAAGCCATCGCCGAGCTGATCGACGGCCAGCGTCCTTTGCCGCAGTTCCAGTTTCTCGGCATCGCCTGAAGCTTGCACTGGACGCAGGTTCGGCGCGCTTGACCTTCCTACGCCCAAGACCGCGCTTGTCCGACAGGAGCGCGCCGCCGCATCCATAAGACTTGCTGACTTGGCACACGGCGTCGCTGCGTGCAACAACTTCAGGAACCTCTTATGACCACCGTCGCAGACATCATGACCCGCAACGTTCGTACCCTTGCGCCTACAGACACCGTGCGCCGCGCTGCGCAAAGCATGGGGGAACTCAATGTGGGCAGCATTCCTGTCTGCAATGGACAAAAGCTCGTGGGCATGGTGACCGACCGTGACATCACGCTGCGGGGTGTGGCCAAGGGCCTGGATGCCGAGAAAACCCTGCTTTCCGACATCATGAGCAAAGACGTCAAGTGGTGTTTTGAAGACCAGCCGCTGGATGAAGTCATGGAAACCATGGCCGCGTCCCAGATTCGCCGCCTGCCGGTGGTCAGCCGCGACAAAGACCTGGTGGGCATTTTCTCCTTGGGTGATCTCGCCACCAAAACCGACAACGAAGAGGTGGGCTCCGTGCTGGAAGATATTTCAGAGCCGGCTACCGCTAAATAAGCGGGTTCCGGCCATTGGGTATTACGTTGAAAAACCGGTGTTGAGGGGCGCGTTGCGTCCTTGATGCCACGGCCGCGGGCAGAATCAACGCAACTTAAGCGGTCTGCCCGTGAAAACCCCTTCTCTTTTTTGCCCGGTTCATGCTGCCCTTCTGGGCTTTGCGTGGGCCGCGCATGGCCTGGCCTGCGGGCAGACCCTTGCGCCCGTGACCGTTTCGGCGACCCGCACGGAACGGCCACCCTTTGATGTGCCGGCTTCGGTGGACGTGATCGACGGCGAACGTGTCCGTGGCGACGGCCGGCCGCAAGTCAATTTGTCTGAAAGCCTGGGGCTGGTGCCCGGTCTGCTTGCGCGCGATCGGCAAAACCAGGCGCAGGATATGCAGCTCTCGGTGCGTGGTTTTGGTGCGCGTTCCACTTTCGGCGTGCGCGGCGTGCGCCTTTACGTGGACGGTATTCCTGCCACCATGCCCGATGGCCAGGGACAGCTTTCACATATCGACCTGGCATCGGTCGGGCACCTCGAGATACTGCGCGGCCCATTTTCAGTGCTGCATGGCAACTCGTCGGGCGGTGTCATGCAGGTTTTTACGGAAGAGGGGCAGGGCAGTCCGGTGCTCGCCAGCAGTGTGGCCACCGGTTCCTATGGCCTCAGGCGTTTTGATGTCAAGGCCAGCGGCGCTAGCGGATCGCTGGGGTATGTGCTCAGTGCCGGGCGGCTGAGCATCGGCGGTTTTCGCGAGCACAGTGCCGCGGAGCGCGAGGGCGCCAATGTGCGGCTCGATTGGGCGCTGGATGATGACCGCAAGCTGACCTTGCTGGCCAACACCCTGTCGGTCGAGGCGCAGGATCCGCTGGGCCTGAGCCGTGCGCAGTTCGATTCGGCACCGCGCAGTGCCGATGCCTCGGCAAACACCTTCAATACGCGCAAGACCGTGCGCCAGAGCCAGGCCGGCGCGGTGTACACGCACCGCCTTGATGCCGACAACCAGCTGCGCCTGATGCTGTATGGCGGCGAGCGTGCGACCACACAATACCAGGCTATTCCAACCGGTGTTCAAAACAACCCGCTGCATCCGGGCGGCGTGATCGGTCTCGAACGCAACTACGGCGGAGCCGATTTGCGCTGGACACACCGCACGCACATGGCGCAGCAGCCGCTGGAGATCGTCAGTGGGCTGGCCTATGACGTGATGAACGAAGAGCGACGGGGTTGGCAGAATTTCCAGGGAACAACACTGGGCGTGCAGGGTACCCTGCGCCGCGAGGAAGACAACCGCGTCACCAGCATGGACCCCTACCTGCAAGCCACTTGGCAGCCCGCTGCACGCTGGACGGTGAACGCTGGCGCGCGCCACAGCCTGGTGCGTTTCAGTTCCACCGACCGCTACATCGTGGGCACCAACGGCAATGACAGTGGCAGTGTTCGTTACAGCGCCACCCTGCCTGCTGCCGGCGTCACCTACGCGCCATCGACGCAATGGCGTATATATGCCGCGGCCGGCCGCGGTTTCGAAACACCGACATTCAATGAGCTGGCCTATCGGCCGACCGGCACCGGCCTTAACTTTGCCTTGCGCCCTTCGCGCAGCGACAACTTGGAAACCGGCGTCAAATGGCGCACGCTCCCAGGCGCGGCCACGCGCATTGAAGCCACGGCGGCGGTGTTCCATACGGCAACGCAGGACGAGATCGTCACGCAGAGCAATGTCGGTGGCCGCAGCACTTTCCAGAACGCAGGAGCCACGCGCCGCCGCGGCCTGGAGCTTGCAGCCAGCATCGAGCCCGCGCGGCACTGGCTGGCGCAGGTGTCGTACACCTTGCTGGATGCCCGCTACCGCGATGCTTTTGCCTGCCCGGTCAATGTCAATCTCTGTCCTGCGGGGGTGGTGCCTGCAGGCAACCGCATTCCCGGAACGGCACGCAACGCGCTGGCCCTGGATGTGGGCTGGAGGCCGCCCACCGGCTGGCGTGCGGGGCTGGATGCGCGCTACCTCGGCAGCGTGGCCGTGAACGATGTCAACAGCGACGCGGCGGCTTCTTTCGTGACACTGGGCACCCATGTGGGTTATGTGGCGGAAATCAACCGCTGGCGACTGGTGGCCACAGCCCGCATCGACAACCTGACCGATCGCCGCTACGCGGGCTCCGTCATCGTCAACGAAGGCAATGGCCGCTATTTCGAGCCGGCTGCGGGCCGCAACTACGTGCTCTCGCTGTCGGCCAGCTACCGCTTCTAGGGCTGCCATGTTGCGCGTAACCTCTCTCAGCTTCCTCTGTGCTCTGCTGGCAGCGTGTTCCCCCACGCCGCCTTCGTGGGACACGCTGGTCAGCAGCAAGATCACGGACCACTACCCGGCGTACAAGGTGCTGGCGCCAGAAGCCGGGCACCTGCTGGTGCAACGGCCCGGCCAGATGGACAAGGCGGTGGATGTGGCAGGCATTGCGAAGTTCTGCCAGCGCGGCCCGGCGGACTGCAACTATGCGCTGGACCAGATGCTGCTGGAGCTGCGCGGGGCACAATAGCCGCTTCCTTGTCGGCTGATTTTTCATGCACACCACCGCCCTCGTTCTTTTCTCCGGAGGCCAGGACTCCACCACCTGCCTGGCCCAGGCACTGTCGAAATATGAACGCGTGGAAACCGTGGGTTTTGATTACGGCCAGCGGCACAGCGTGGAGCTGCAGGCGCGCCTTGTGGTGCTGCGCGAAATCAGGGCGCAGTTTCCGCAGTGGGCGCACAAGATCGGCGAAGACCACTTCCTGGACCTCGCGGTGCTGGGCCAGGTCAGTGAAACCTCGCTGACGCGCGACACGGCTTTCAAGATGGAAAGTTCGGGCCTGCCCAATACCTTTGTGCCGGGCCGCAACCTGCTGTTCCTCACCCTGGCCGCAGCGCTGGCCTACCGGCGCGACCTGCAGGTGCTGGTGACGGGCGTGTGCGAAACCGATTTTTCAGGCTACCCCGACTGCCGCGACGACACCATGAAAGCCATGCAACTGGCGCTGTCGCTGGGCATGGACAAGCGCTTCCTGATCGAAACGCCGCTGATGTGGATAGACAAGGCCGCCACCTGGTCGCTGGCCGAAGTGCTGGGTGGCCGGCCGCTGGTAGACCTGATCATCGAGCACACCCACACCTGTTACCTTGGCGACCGGGAACACCGGCACACGTGGGGTTACGGCTGCGGCCAGTGTCCGGCTTGCGAATTGCGTGCGCGCGGGTATGAGCGGTACACGCGAAGAAGCGCGGCATGGTCGCCTCCTCCCGCCGGGCTGCCCTCACCCTAACCCTCTCCCAGAGGGAGAGGGAACCAGGCGGACTCTCTCTCCCCTGGGAAAGGGCAAGAGGCATAACTCCCTCTCCCCTTGGGAGAGGGCAGGGGTGAGGGCGGCCGCGTAGCGCTACTGAGCCGCACTTTCCCTGAGCGTGTACAGCGCAGGCGAGCCTTCAGGCTGCTTCTCCAGTTCCCAGCGCTTGCCGTGATACGCCGCCACTGTCGGCCGGTGCGCGATGGAAACAATGGCGCCGCCTGCCTGTTTCGTCTGGGCCAGCAAACGTTCATACAGCGTCTTCTCGGCGTCTTCGTCGAGTGCGCTGGTGGCCTCATCGGCAAACAGCCAGGCCGGTTTCTTCAGCAGCACGCGTGCGATGGCCAGGCGTTGTTGTTCCCCGCCAGAGAGCTTCTGGCTCCAGGCGTCTTCATCGTCGAGCCGGTGAGTCAGCTTGGGCAGCAGGGCGTCCTCCAGTGCCTGCTGAAGCTGCGCATCGCTGTAGGTGGCGGCCGGTTGCGGATAGGCCAGCGCGTCGCGCAAGCTGCCATTGGGGAAGTAGGGGCGCTGGGGAATGAACATCGCGTTGGCGGGCAGGGCCGTGCGGCCCCGGCTGAAGGGCCAGATGCCGGCCAGCGCACGGAACAGCGTGGATTTACCGCTGCCCGACGGGCCCTTGATCAATACGTTGTCGCCAGCTTCGGCGTGCAGTGAAAGTCCCGACAGCAACACCGCCCCCGTGGGCAGCGCCAAAGTCAGATCCTGCGTATCGAGGCTGTTGGCGGAGTCATTGATTGCTACTGAATTGATAGCTGCTTGCGCCCGCTGTGCCTGGGCTAGAGCCACAAAACTCTCTTCAAATCCGGTCAAACGGTCGGTGGTGGCCCGCCAGGCGGCCAGGCTGCTGTAGTTGTCGACAAACCAGCTCAGAGAGTCCTGCACGCGGCCGAAAGCTGAGGCGATCTGCATCAACTGCCCGAGCTGGATGGCGCCGCTGAAAAAACGGGGAGCGGCGACGATGAAGGGAAACACCACGGCGGCCTGGCCAAAAAAGTTGGTGAACCAGATCAGGTTTTTCTGCTTTTTGATCAGCGTCAGGTAGTTGCCCAGCACGGTGGAAAACCGCGTGTCCAGATGCGCGCGTTCAACCACTTCGCCCTTGTCCAGCGCAATCGATTCGCTGTACTCGCGCACCCGCACCAGGTGGTGGCGAAAATCTGCCTCATACCGTTGCTGCAGAAAGTTGAGCCGGATCTGTGGCCGCCCGATGTAATGCGTCAACACGCTGCCTACGGTGCAGTACAGCACCGCCATCCAGACCATGAAGCCGGGAATGTTGAAGCTGCTTCCTCCCAGCGCGAAGGCAAACGGGCCCGACAGGCTCCACAAAATGCCGACAAAACTCAGCAGCGTGACCACGGCATTGAGCAGGCCCATGCTCAGGGAGATGGTGTAGGTGGTGAACAGGTTCAGGTCTTCCTGAATACGCTGGTCGGGGTTGTCCGGCGTGGCGGTAGCCTTGTCTTCGTTGCTGGCGTAGCGTGCTAGCTCCATCTGGTAGAAGGCATGGTCGGCCAGCCAGCGCTGCAGGTAATGCGCGGTCATCCAGGCGCGCCAGCGAACCTCGAGCAACTGCGTCAGGTAAAAGCGGTAAACCGCAATGATGATGAAGGCAAAAGCCAGGTAGGTGAAGCGTCCCAGTTGCTCCCAGAACACCGGCTGGTTTTTTTCCTGCAGCGCGTCATAAAACACCCGGTTCCATTCGTTGAGCAGCACCAGCATGTAGACCGCGCCAAGATTCAACAGCACGATGGCCAGCAGCAGGCCGCGTGCCTTCCATTTGTCCTCGGACTGGAAATAGGGTTTAGTCAGCGCCCAGGCCTTACTGCTGAAGTCCTTGAAGGCGGCGATTTTGCCGTGAACGGCGGTTGGCGGAGGCGTCGAAGGCATGGGCGTCATCCTGGAGGGGGAAATGGCTGCCTAGTGTAGTGCGGCGGCCTGTCGCTTTGGCGAATGGTGGACCGCCTTGGCGCCGCTAGGATGAAGGGATGACCACCGCCACGCTCTCTCCTTCGCTTGACGGCAGCATTGACTGCACCGTGCACGGCCCGCTGCTGCTGATTGCCATCAACCGCCCGGCCAAGCGCAACGGTTTCACACCGAAGATGTTCCGCGAGCTGGGTGAGGCCTACACCCGCCTGGACGATGACCCGGCCCTGCGCGTTGGCGTGCTCCATGCCGTGGGCGAGCATTTCACAGCAGGGCTGGACCTGCCGACCATCGCGCCGCTGATGCAGCGCGGCGAGAAAGCCGTTCCCCTGGGCCTGGTCGATCCGCTGAACCTGGGCATGGAAGGCTACCGACGCCGGACCAAACCCATGGTGGTGGCTGTGCAGGGCATCACCTATACGCTGGGCATCGAGCTGATGCTGGCGGCCGACATTGTGGTGGCATCTGACGATTGCCGGTTTTCACAACTGGAAGTCAAACGCGGCATCATGGCCACCGGCGGCGCCACCTTGCGCATGGCGGAGCGCGCCGGTCTGGGCAATGCCTTGCTGCATCTGCTGACCGGCGACGAGTTTGGCAGCGCCGAAGCCCTGCGCCTCAACTTTGTGCAGAAGGTGTTGCCCCGCGATCAGCTGCTGGACGAAGCCGTCCGTATTGCCGAAGCCATTGCAGCGCAGGCGCCGCTGGCGGTGGTGGCAACGCGAAAAAATGCACTCAAAGCGGTGGAGCATGGCCCCGTGCTGGCGATGCAGGATTTCATCGCGGTGCAAAAGGGACTGTCGCTCAGCGAAGATGCTGCCGAAGGGGTGCGCTCGTTTGTTGAGAAACGCGCAGCCCGGTTTCGGGGGCGCTAGGCTTTCATCTGGTGTCATCCCGGGCGTGACCCGGGATCCATATCGGATGCACCACCGGCCTATAGGTCTGCTGACATGGATTGCGGATCAAGTCCGCAATGACAAAGGATGGGCGGTGCCGTCTCAGGACAGCTGGTTCGACACACCGCTGACCACATGGCCCGAAGGCACATGCTGCGAGGCCGAGTTGACATGGCCGGTCTGGTCGTCAAAGAAGAAGTCGGGTTCGAACTCTCGCAAAAACTCGCCTTTTGGCAGGCCACCGAGGAACATGGCTTCATCGACCTCGATGTTCCAGTCCATCAGCGTGCGGATGGCACGCTCGTGTGCCGGCGCACTGCGTGCCGTAACCAGGGCCGTGCGTATGCGCATGTTGGAGGTTCCCACCTGCTGCAGCCGGTGCAGGGCCTCCAGCAATGGCTTGAAGGGGCCTGCCAGCAGCGGCTGCGCGGCCTTGTCGCGCTCATGCTGCTGGAAGGCCGACAGGCCGTGTGACTGGAACACGCGTTCGGCCTCGTCGGAAAAAATAACCGCGTCGCCGTCGAAGGCAATGCGCACTTCATTCGGGTGTTTGTCGCTGGCGTGGGCCGACTGCGGATAAACCTGCGCTGCAGGCACGCCGGCCGCCAATGCGTCGCGCACATCGCTGAGGTGGGCCGACAAAAACAGGTTGGCGTGTAGCGGCTTCAGGTAACGCCAGGGCGCCTCACCGCGGTTGAAGGTGCCGCGCTGGATATTCAGGCCGTAGTGCTGGGCCGAGCGGAACACCCGCATACCCGACACCGGATCATTGCGGGAAAGTATGACCACCTCCACGCGCTGCGCCAGTTTGGCTGCAGGGGAAGCTTCGTCCAGGCTGGCAGGCGCGTCGTTGAAGGCGAGCAACTTTTGCACCAGCGAAAACGCCACGCCGGGTTTGGCCGGCACATCCAGCCGATCCAGCTGCAACTGCATGTAAGCGGCGTCTTTTTTGGCACCGGGCTGGGGCGGCTGCACCATGCCGTCTTCAAAGACGCGGTTTTCTTCTTCAAAGTCGAACAGGGCGCGCGAAGAAATTGCCACCACCAGTTGTCCGTCCAGATTGGCTGCCATGGGTTTACCTGTTTACTGCGGAATCTGCAGAAGATAACGCAAGTGTGCGCCATTGCCCGCAAGCCACACTGTCCTGCGGCCATTCGTCGGCGCGGCTGACCTGCTGGATGCCGCGTGCCACAAGTTGGGCGGCGCGGATGATGCCGGCGTGGGTGATCCAGATGGTGTCTGGCCCAACGGGCAGTTCGTCAAAAGCCTCGGCCACACGCGCCATCACGGCGCTCACGGTTTCGCCATGACCGCCAACAGGGTGGTCGGCAAAGTTGGCCGTCCAGGCGTCGAACTCCTCGCGCCCGATGTTGCTCCAGGGCCGGCCTTCCCAGTTGCCGAAATTCATTTCCTGCAGCCGGGCGTCGATCTGAAGTGTCAAATCGGGCCGCAGCCCAATCAGCGCCTGCGCAAGCTGCTCACATCTTTGTAGCGGAGAGCTTTGAACTGCGGCGCCCGCAGGCAGTACACCGGCAAGTGCCAGCGCGCATTGCCGGGTGCTCTCGGCGTTCGCCGCCACATCCAGCGCGCCGTAGCAGGTGCCCGGCTCGGCCAATACCTGGGCGTGGCGCACCAGCCAGAGCTTCATAGCGCGATGGCCAGGCCGAGGTAAAAGGCGATTTCGCAGACTTGCTGCGTAGCGCCCAGACAGTCGCCGGTGAAACCCTGCAGACGGCGCGTGAACAGCCTGGCCATCCACAGCAGGGCGAGCATGGAAAAGCTGCAGGCTACTATCAAATTAATAGCTGGTAGCGCATAACCCGCAAGGGCCAATGCCGAAAAACACCACAAGACTGCAATACCCAGGCTGCCAAGCGTGATCTGGTCGGCCAGTGGTTTGGACTTGGAGCCCGCGGCATCACCCACGTGCGGCAGCAGGCGGATCAAAAGCAGTGGCAGGGTGCGTGAGACCACGTGCGCCGCAAACAGCGCCACCGCGACCAGCCAGCCGTTGAAGGGGGCATCGGTCGGGACTTCTTCCAGGCCGGGCGCCACACCCTCGGCGGAGCCGAGCAGGGCCAGCAGCGCCAGCTTGCACAGCAGTACCAGGACCAGCGCCATGGCTCCGAAGGCGCCGACCCGTGAATCCTTCATGATCTCCAGCGCCCGGTTGCGTTCGGAGCTGCCGCCCAGGCCATCGGTCACGTCGGCCAGTCCGTCTTCGTGAAAGCCACCTGTCAGCAGCACGGTAGCCACGGTAGACAGCGCAGCGGCCACCAGTGGCGCGAACAGCGTTGGCGGCAGCAGCGACAGCAACAACACATACACCCCGGCCGCCACGGCGCCGACCAGCCAGCCAATACCGGGAAAATGCGCCGCACTGGCACGCAGCATGGCCGGGCTGTAGCCTACCCATTCGGCCAGGCGGCCCGTCACCGGAATGCGGGTGAAAAACTGGACGGCCAGCAGGTAGTGACGCAAGAACTGGATCATGACTCTGCCCCTGCACAGACTGTCATTGCGGGCCTGACCCGCAATCCATGCTGGATCACTGCGCTTGTGGGTACATGCTGCATGGATCCCGGATCGAGTCCGGGATAACGGGATATGTGCAGGCACGTCACTGAACCAGCCATGACTTCAGGTTTCCGTCTTCCCGCTGACCCCGGCCGAATCAAAACTCGCCATCTCCGCCATGAACAGGGCAGCCGACTGCAGCAGCGGCCAGGCCAGCAATGCGCCTGTGCCTTCGCCGAGGCGCATGTCCAGATCGAGCAGCGGCGTGGCTTTCATGTGGGCCAGCAGCAAATGGTGGCCGCGCTCGGCCGAGCGGTGGCAGAACACCAGGTAGTCCTGCACCTGCGGCAGCAGGACTTGCGCCACCAGGGCCGCCGCGCCGGCAATAAAGCCATCGACCAGCACCACGCGACGCTCGCTGGCGGCTTGCAGCATGGCGCCGCTCATCATGGCAATTTCGAAGCCGCCCAGGGCGGCGAGCACGGCCAGCGGCTCGTGAACATCCGCATGCCGGTCCAGCGCACGTTGCAACACGGCTTGCTTGTGTTGAAGCTGTGTGTCGTCGAGCCCTGTGCCGCGTCCAGTCACGTCCTTGATTGGCCGGCCGGCCAGCCGGGCCAGCAGCAGGGCGGCGGGCGAGGTGTTGGCAATACCCATTTCGCCGAAAGCCACCACGTTGCCCGGCAGCTCACGCACCACGGCCATGCCGGCTTGCAGTGCTGCATGGGTCTGTTCCAGCGACATGGCGGGTTCTGCGCAAATGTTCTGCGTGCCCGGGGCAATTTTCCGCTGTTGCAGTTGCGGATGGTCGGCCAGGTCGGCGGCGACACCGGCGTCCACCACCTGCAGGGCAAAGCCATGCTGGCGCGCAAACACATTTATCGCGGCGCCGCCGCCCAGCATGTTGCCCACCATCTGCACCGTCACGGCCTGCGGGAAGGCCGACACGCCTTCGCTGGCAATGCCGTGGTCGGCAGCAAATACCACCATTTGCGGTGATTCAAAGTGGATGGCCTCGCTGCGCTGGATCAAACCCAGCTGCAGCGCCAGGGCTTCGAGCTGGCCGAGGGCGCCCTGCGGCTTGGTCTTGTGGTCGATCTTGTGCTGCAGCTTGGCCGCCAGCGCGGTGTCCGCCGTCGGTTCAATTGCGGGCAGGCGGAGTGTCGTGTTGTCGGTCATCGGTGATTTTCTGGAGGCAGGCGGGGCAAAAGCATGAAGCTTCCGCCGTGCCGGTTGTGGTTGTCGCGGTGGATGGGGAACTGGACGGCACCGGCATGATGTGGGGCAGCTTGACGCACCAGCATTCGGCGTCCCCTCCCACCATGCCGCAGCGGAAAGCGGCGCCGCAGCGGGGACACGACGAGTTGGGTTTCGCGCTGGTGCCTGCTGCTGTCATGAAAAAGCTCGTCAAGCCTGGAGGAACAGGCGATAAACCGGATTGTCGGTTTCTTCCACGTGCGGGTAGCCCAGGGTGTCGAGAAAGTCCTTGAAGGCCTTGTTGTCTGCCTTGGGCACCTGCAGGCCGACCAGGATGCGGCCGTAGTCAGCACCCTGGTTGCGATAGTGGAACAGGCTGATGTTCCAGCCCGGTTTCATGGCGCCCAGGAACTTCATCAATGCACCGGGCCGTTCGGGAAACACAAAACGCAGCAGGCGCTCATTGTTGGACAGGTCGGTGTGCCCGCCGACCATGTGGCGGATGTGTTCCTTGGCCAGGTCGTCGTGGGTGAGGTCCAGCGTTTTGAAGCCGTGCTTGCTGAAATTATTGGCAATTTTTGTGCTTTCGCCCTTGCCATGCGTGGTCAGGCCGACAAACACGTGGGCTTCCTTGGCATCGCTGATGCGGTAGTTGAACTCGGTCACGCTGCGCGGGCCGCCCGGCAGCTCGCCGATCAGTTCACAAAAGCGGCGGAAGCTGCCGCGCTCCTCGGGAATCGTCACCGCGAACAGGGCCTCGCGCTCTTCGCCCACTTCCGCTCGCTCGGCGACAAAACGCAGGCGGTCGAAGTTCATGTTGGCGCCGCACAGAATGGCTGTGTAGGTTTCGCCTTTGGTCTTGTGGGTGGCGACGTACTGCTTGATGGCGGCCACGCTCATGGCCCCCGAAGGCTCGACGATGCTGCGCGTGTCGATGAACACGTCCTTGATGGCCGCGCACACGGCATCGGTGTCCACGGTGATGAATTCGTCGACGAGTTCGCGGCTGATGCGGAAGGTTTCTTCACCCACCAGCTTGACGGCCGTGCCGTCGGCAAACAGGCCGACGTCCGGCAGCGTCACGCGTTTGCCGGCGCCGACAGACAGCGCCATCGCGTTCGAATCATTCATCTGCACGCCAATGACCTTGACTTCGGGGCGGACGGCCTTGATGTAGTTGGCCACGCCGGAGATCAGGCCGCCGCCGCCAATGGCCACAAACACGGCGTCGAGCGAGCCTTTGCCTATGGTCTGGATCTGGCGCAGGATTTCCATGGCAATCGTGCCCTGGCCGGCAATCACATCCGGGTCGTCAAACGGGTGCACAAAAGTCAGGCCGTTTTTTTTCTCGAGCGTGACCGCGTGGATGTATGCATCCGAATAACTGTCGCCGTGCAGGATGACCTCGCCGCCGAACGACTTCACGGCATCCACCTTCACCTGGGGCGTGGTGACCGGCATGACGATGACGGCGCGGGTCCCGAGCTTGTGCGCGCCGAGCGCTACGCCCTGCGCATGGTTACCGGCCGAGGCGCAAATCACGCCTTTTTTGAGCTGGGCCGCGCTCAGGTGCGCCATCTTGTTGTACGCCCCGCGCAGCTTGAAGCTGAACACCGCCTGCTGGTCTTCCCGCTTGAGCAGCACCGTGTTATGCACGCGTTTGCTCAGGTTTTTTGCCGGCTCCAGCGCGGACTCCACGGCGACGTCGTAGACGCGGGCCGTCAGGATTTTTTTCAGGTAGTCGGCGGGTTTGAGCGCCTTGGCGCGGGTTGGCCGCGAGACGCCAGGAGAGGGGCGGGGAGCTGGTTTTGGAGGGGTGGGCATGTATTTTTCTCGTAGCCCGACATCATAGTGGGCAAGAAAAAAGGCCCAGACCTTGCGGTCTGGGCCTGTAAATCCACCCTTTCAGGGATGGAGGAGACAAGCTGTGCATGAAAACAAATGCAGCTTCATGCGATGATTTCAGTATAGCGGAGGCATGTTGCGCTGCAACAATGCTTTGTTGCGAAAAATGAACACTCGCAGCTTCTTTTCGGCAAATATTTTTGATCTTGATAAGGTTTATTCATGGAATGCACAGTGAGCTGGACCGGCACCCCTGCCGGCACAGGCGCTACAACAACTTCTGGCTCGGCCATGAGTTTTCTGGCAACGACGGGAAGCGGTCATACGCTGGTGATGGATGGCGCCCCGGACGCTGCCAAGCCGGCAAATGGCGGCGCCAACCTGGCGCCACGCCCCATGGAAACCGTGCTGGCCGGCACCGGTGGCTGTACGGCCTATGACGTGGTGCTGATTCTCAAGCGTGGCCGGCACGATGTACGCGGCTGCACGGTCAAGCTGACATCGGAGCGAGCCGAAACCGATCCCAAGGTGTTCACCAAAATCCACATGCATTTTGTTGTCACCGGGCGCGGCATTGCGGCAAGCGCTGTGGAACGCGCGATTGCGATGAGCCACGACAAATACTGCTCGGCGACCATCATGCTCGGCAAAACCGCCGACATCACCACCAGCTTCGAACTGATCGAAGCCTGAGGCGGCTTAAATCGGGCCCCAGCCCTTATGGGTAAACCGTGGGTAGCTATCGAAAAGATAGCTGTCTAGATGTGATGCGCGGTCGTCGTCATGACCTTGGCCGCGGTCCGCATCAATGCCCGAACAGGCGCAGGAAGTGCAAATGCCCCGGCACTTTGCGCTTCCTGCGCATGGCGTGCTTCGTCGTCTTTCATTTGCGCCACGATGGCCCGTGAGGCATGGTCGCCTTCGGGCAGGCGTTCCAGGTGGCTGGCCAGATGCGCTTCCACCTGGC
>NZ_JBDTTH010000086.1:0-18552 GCF_039930745.1 Polaromonas sp.
GCAGGCCACCGGCACCGGGTCGATGCCGTTGTGCGGCAGCGCGGCATGGCCGCCTTTGCCGCGAATCGTGATCTTGAACTCGTTGGTCGATGCCATCACCGGGCCGGCGCTGGCAGCAAACTTGCCAACCTGGGTGCCCGGCCAGTTGTGCATGCCGAACACGGCATCCATCGGGAATTTGTCAAACAGCCCGTCCTTGATCATCTCGCGCGCGCCGCCGCCGCCCTCTTCCGCTGGCTGGAAAATCAGGTAGACGGTGCCGTCGAAATTGCGGTTTTTCGCAAAATGCTGCGCAGCTGCCAGCAGCATGGCGGTGTGCCCGTCATGGCCGCAGGCGTGCATCTTGCCCTGGGTCTTGCTGGCATGTTCGAAGGTGTTGAACTCCTGCATCGGCAGCGCATCCATGTCGGCGCGCAGGCCAATGGCGCGTTTCGAATTGCCGTTTTTGACAATGCCAACCACGCCGGTGGTGCCCATGCCGCGGTGAATCGGAATGCCCCATTCGGTGAGCTTTTGCGCCACCACATCGGCGGTGCGCACCTCTTCGAAACACAGCTCCGGGTGGGCATGGATATCGCGGCGCACAGCGGCAATGCCGGCGGCCTGCGTAACGATGGAATCAATGACTTTCATGCAATCCTCTGTTGGTCAGGCCCGCGGCGTATCCTCGTTGGCGGAGGGCTTGCGGACCCAAGGTTGGCCTTGGTAGTGCGCATAGTCTGCCAGATTTAACAGGGGAACGTCGCCACTGGAATCGCCATACGCGTGCAAAACAACCCGCCCGCCGGCAGGGCTGCGGCCAGTCAGCCAGGCCTGCAGGCGTAGCACCTTTTCCTCACCGTGGCAGTTGCGGGTCGACATGCGGCCGGTGAGCACTGAGCCTTTTGTTTCCAACTCGGTACAGAGCACCGCGTCCATGCGCAAAACCTCACCGGCGCGGTGCAAATAAATACCCGGCGAGGCACTCACCATCACGCAGCAATGACCTTGCTGCTGGTGCCAGTGCAGCCGTGCCAGTGTTGCTTCATTCCATTGCTGTGGCAGATAGTGGCTTACAAAATCAGCGGTCCAGCGCTCGATGTCCGCCACGCTGCACCCACCCAAGCTGGCCTGGAGCAACCTGGCCTTGGCCCGGTGGTTGCTGATGATGCGGCAGGCATAAGCCGCCAACCAGGGGGCACTCTCCATCAAAGCCAACAAAAAGCGTGGCCAGCCCAGGCTGCGATACAGGTAGGGAAGCAGGGAGTCGCGCTGCGTCAGTGTGCCGTCAAAGTCAAAGGCAGCCACTTCCATGGCTGGTGGCGCCTGATCGGCAGCTACTTCGTGCATCGCACCTGGCCGCACAAACGCTCGCAAAACGGGCAGCCCGTCATGGGCAGCCAGGCCGGAATGTTGTAGTAGCGGCTGTAAATGGTGGCCAGCACACCGTCCTTGTAGGCGGCGTAGTTGAACCCCCTGCCCTCGACCGCGTAAAAAGGCACGCCGTCCTGAGAAAAGCTGAGCACCTGCAGGCTGTCGAAATAAGGCTGGTACTCCTCAAGGCGGGGGGCGTCCATGCGCAGGATGCGCACTGTCTTGCCCTGGTACAGCGAGAAATCAACCAGCATGTCGTCCTGGCGCGCATGGAAGTTGCCCGGCCCGAACACCGGTACATACCGGCGCAGTTCGTACCCGTAGATGGATGCAGGCGTGTAGGCACTGGCCATCAGCACCACGCCGGGAACCACCACCTGCTTGAGCATCTCCGCGGTCTTGTAGCTGCGGATGATTTGCGGATACAGCCTGGTGCTTTTCCAGTTGTCCAGCGAACTGGCGTACAGGCCGGCCACCACCAGCACGTGCAGCACCGAAAACACGGCCATGCCGACAGCGCAGGTTTTGAGCTTGTCCCGTGGCAGGGCAAAAGCCAGCAGCGCAAAACCGAAGGGGTAAAACGACAATACCCAGTGCAGCCCCACCACTTTTTTCAGCGACAACAGCGCAAAAAACAGCAGCGGCACGACCACCACACAGGCCAGCAGACGTTGCTGGCGCGACGCGGCGGCCAACGCAGCGCGCTGCTTCCAGGCCAGCCAGGCCGCAACCGGCGTGACCAGGTAAACCATCATGGCCAGGTAAAGCAGCGGCTTGTTCCAGGCAAAACTCTCGCCTTCGTTGCGGTTGTACAGGTTGAACATGATGTTCGACCAACCGTGCGACATGTTGTAGGCAATGTTGATCGCCGGGCCGGGCAGCGCGCACAGCACGAGGAGTGCAAACGCAGCCCAGCGGTCCCGCCGGTACAGCGCGAAATACACGACGTAGGTCAGGCCCAGCACCACAGAAAAGTACTTGGACAAAAAGGCGCAGCCCAGGAACAGCCCCGACAGCGCATATTGAAGCCAGGCCGTGCCGTCCAGGCGCTCGCGCCGCTCGGCGCGCAGCAGCAGGGCCACCGACAGCACCGACCAGAACATCAGCGGTGTGTCGGTCGTGATCAGCACGTTGAGCCAGTTGATCGGCGCCAGCCAGAAAAACAGCACGGCCCAGGCGGCGCGCACGCGATCCAGCGGGCTCAGCGCCCAGCCCACCAGCCCACCCAGCGCCAGCGGCAGCAGGACCACTGGCAGGCGGATTGCCCAGGTCGTGTCACCCATCGTCGCGCGCACTGCGGCGATCAGCCAGCCCACCATGGGCGGGTGGTCGTAATAGCCCCAGTCCGGGTACACGCCCCACCAGTAGAAAAAAGCCTCATCGCCGGTGATCGGGAAAGTCGCAGCAATCCACAGCCGCAGGGCCAGCGAGAGCGCGCCGACAGCGATCAGCCAGCGCAGCAGGGAGGGAGGAAAAAGAGTGTCAGCCGGGAGGCCGGGGCGTTCAAGCATGTGTGATGGCTATCTGAAACTGATGTCGCGAATGGCGGCACTATAGACCAGCGCCAGCGCGCCGATGGCCACGGCCAGCCACAGGGTCAGCAGCCTGACCAGCACCGTGATGCCCAGCGCCTGGGCCGCGCTGGCGCCATGCACCACCAGCAGTCCGGTCAACACGGCCTCCATGCCCCCCAGGCCCGCCGGCAATAGCGAAAGCGCGCCGGCGACCATGGCGACCGCATAAAAACCGGCGGCCTGCAGCACCCCGATGGAAAGCCCGGCCTCACGGCACAGCAGCCAGACGGCCAGGCCCTGGGCAGCCCATGCCACCAAGGTCAGTGCCAGCCAGACATGGGGCTGGGTTGCCAGGCAATGCCATGCATCACGCAGCCAGGACAGGCGGAGCAGCAGGCGCCGCCGGAAACCCCAGAAAAGCGCGCCCATTCCCAGCGCCAGCAATCCGGCAAGTACGGCAAGGCGCCAGGCCAGCGGCTCGTTCAGAGCCACCAGCCACCAGGCCACCGGCAGGCACATCAGGAGCAGGCACAGCAGGTCGGCCAGGCGCTCGGCGCCAAAAATGGCCAGACTCTGCGCTGCGCCCAGCGGACGGTGCGCCAGCATCAGCCCACGCGCGGCTTCGCCGATGTTGCCCGGCGTGGGCGTGAAGGTGTAGCCTGCCAAGTAAAGGCGCAAGCCTTCCAGCAGCCCCAGCGGCCGCCCGTGGGCGGCCATCCAAATGCGCCAGCGCAGGCCGCGCAGCAAGTAGTTCAGCAGGCACAGCGCTGCGGCCTGCAGGCCAACCATGGAAACCAGGCGCTGAAGGGTTGCCAGCCGCTGGCCTTCGCCGAACACGGCGAGCGCCACGGCGTAGGCCGTGGCAGCCAGACCGAGCACCAGCAGCAGGGACTTGAGCGGCAGGCGGGTCGGCGGTGCGTCCTGCGTCAAAGGCGGTGCCCCAGAAACACCCCGAGCCAGGCCACCAGTGCCAGCAGGATCCAGGGGTCGCGCAGCAAGTCGCGCGAGACGTCCTCGCCGTGGCCCCGGTGCACCTGGTAGGCATAACGCAGCATGGCAAAAATAACGATGGGCACGCTGTAAACCAGGCGGTCGCCGTGCTGCAGCTGTGCTTCCGGGCTGGTGGCAAACAGGCCGTAGGTCATCAGGCTGGCCGTCATGGTCACCGCCATGAACATGTCCAGCAGGGCGGGCGGGTAATGCTCAAGCACGGCCCGCTGGCCGGCCTCGTCATGAAAACTTTCCGCCTTGCGTTTGGAAAAGCCCAGAAACAGCGCCACAAACAGCCCGGCCAGCAGCAGCCAGCGCGAAGGCGGAATGCCCACCGCCAGCGTGCCGGCCAGCAGCCTGAGCATGAAGCCCGAGGCGATGATGGACACGTCCACCACCGGCACCTGCTTGAGCCGCCAGGAATACGCCAGGTTCAGCAGGACATAAATGCCCAGCAACACCATCAGGGTTTTGCTGCCCCAGGCAAAAGCCAGGCCCGCAGCCGCCAGCAGCGCGGCCAGCATGAGCGCTACCGCAGGTGGCACGGCACCGCTGGCCAGCGGGCGGTGTCGCTTGACCGGATGGCGTGCATCGCTGGCGCGGTCCAGCCAGTCATTGAGGATGTAGACCATGCTGGACAGGCAGCAAAACGCGGCAAAGGCCTGGAGAACCCGCCATGCCAGCGGCCCATTGCTCCAGCTCTCGCTGAACACCAGGCCGGCAAACACGAAGGCGTTTTTGAGCCATTGGTGAGGCCGCATCAGGGCGGCAAGGCTGGGCAATAAGCGCATGGGCAGTGTGTGCAGTGGTGGACGCCGGTGCATGAGCACGACCGGTCGCCGTCAAGCATAACTGACGGGGCTTTGCGCCCGCCACCCGGACCTGCGGCGAACGCCGTGGCCCGGCTTTTCGAGCACGTTTACGTGTAAAAAGGCCTGTAGCCCTTTACCAACCTGTGCAGACAGCTATCAAAACAATAGCGTCTGCAGCCCTACCCTCTCTCGGGCTCAGGTGCGTACGCGCCCGTCGCCGGTCAGCATGGACAACTCGACAAAACTCGAAGCCACATGATCGGTGGGAGAGAACGAAATGGAAAAACCACCCAGCGACTGGCTACCTATGCCCTCCAGGCCGGCAATCAGGGACTCGCGGCTCAAGACCTTGCCGCCCGCGCGCTTGAGGCCCTCGACAAACAGCCGGGCCGCCACATAACCTTCCATGCTGGAGAAGTTGACCTGGGTGCCCTTGCCCGCGACCTTGACCGCGTCGGCAAACTCGCGCGCAATCGGGCGCGCCGCGTTGTATGGCGAAGGCACGACTTGAGTCACCACCACACCGGCGCCGTCCTTGCCAAGTTCGTCGGCCAGCGCCTGGGTCCCCACAAAAGACACGTTATAAAACGTTCCGCCATAACCAGCCTTGCGCGCTTCACGAATGAAGGCAGCGCAGGACTTGTAGGCACTGATCTGCACCACGGCGTCGGGCGCGGCCGCCACCAGGGTTTTGACGGCGGCAGCAACGTCCACGGAGTTTCGCTCCACGGTGGCCTGGGCCACGGTCTTCAGCCCCAGGCTGCTCAGGGCCAGGTTCACGCCGTCCAGCCCGGCTTTGCCGTAGGCATCGTTTTGGTAGAACACGGCAATTTTTTTCAAGCCCAGGCCCGTCAGCTGCCTGACGATCAGGCCGGTCTCGTCGTTGTAGGACGCCCGCACGTGAAAGGCGTATTTGTTGAAGGGATCGCGCAAACCCATGGCGCCGGTGAAGGGCGCAATAAACGGGACTTTTTCTTTGGTGGCCAGCGGCAAGGCGGCCAGGCTGGTTGGGGTGCCGATGTACCCGAACAGCGCGAAGACATCGTCTCCAATCAGCTTGCGGGTGTTTTCGGCACAACGGTCCGGCTCGTAGCCGTCGTCCAGGTTGCGGATCTCAATCTGGCGCCTACCGACACCGCCCTGGGCGTTGACCTGGTCGAAATAGACCTTTGCGCCCTGGTAAAACTGGATGCCCAGCTGTGCGGCCGGGCCGGTGAAGGCAGCCGACTGGCCAAGGATGATTTTGCTGTCGGACTGAGCTCGGACAACGTTGAAACCGGCGAGCATGGCCGCGCCAGCGGTGAGGGAGAATTTTCGGCGATTGATAAGCATGCTTACATTCTCGCCAAACAAGCCCTCTGGAAGTCTGACCCCGAATTCACCCGCTGTCAGCGATCCATAAAAATGGATACCTTAGTGCTCAAAATCAATAAACTAAGGGTAAACCCTTTATTTTCCGTCAGCCTTTCGTCAGTCTTGTGTCGCGGCGTACCAACTACTCCCGCACGCGGCCCTGGGAATCAATCAGGCTGAGCTCCACCAAGCGGGAGCCCACACGGTCTTCGGCGAAGTGAACGCGAAAACCGCCTATGTTCACCTCGTTCAGCCCATCAATAGCCCTTTTAAGTTTGGCCCGCGTGGGGTCTTTGCCAACACGCCGCAATGCCTCGGCATACACCCGCGCGGCGACGTAGCCTTCGAGCATGTACACGTTGGGCTTGCCCAGCTTGGCGGCCGCCGCGTCCTCTTGCAACTCGCGCACCACTGCCACGCGATTGCCGTCGCTTTTTGGCACCGCACGCACCACCACCACGCCGGCCCCTGCCGGGCCAAGTTGCTCGGCCAACAGGCTTTCACCCGTGTTGGAAAACCCGTAAATAGCCCCACGGAAACCCTTGGCACGCAGGGCGCGCACCGCGGGAGCAGCGGCAACAGAATCACTGATCAAGAGAACCGATTCAGGCCGAGCCGCAAGCACCTTCTCGACCGTGGCCGCGAGCCCAGCCGAACCCAGGGTGTCTTTGCCCAACAAACTCACACCAAGACTGGTGAAGACGCGTGTTGCAGAATCCAGCGCCGCCTGGGATTCGCTATCGCCAGCGTAAAGGATGAAAAATTTTCGGGCCCCCAGGGTTTCAGCATGTTTTGTCACTGCTGTGGCCTCCTCCGAGTAGCCGGGGCGCAGCGAATAAACATTGGGGTAAAGGGGGCCCCGAAATTCATCGGCTGCAGCCATGGGCGCGAACAGAACTGTTTCGCTGTTCTTGATGAACGGGTAAATCATGGTGACCTGGGGAGAGCCATAAAAACCAAAGAGAGAAAACACACCCTGCCCAAGCAGTTTTTGGGTGTTTGCCGCCGCAGTCGCCGCGTAGCCTTCGTCATCCAGCGTGACCAGCTCGATCTGGCGACCATGGATGCCGCCGGCCGCGTTGACACGGTCAAAGTACAGCTTGGCCCCCTGATGGAAGGGTTTGGCCAGCGACGAACCCGGACCGGTCAGAGGCAGGGATTGCCCCAGCACAATGCCTGTCTTGCTGACGCCGTCCTGGGTTCGCCCCGATGTACTCGCCAGCAGCAGGGCCGCTACGATGGCGGCTTGCCCTAGAGTTTGAAATGTTTTCATGATGGTTTTCCCGTTTCGTCCGGCGAGGGACGACTCCTTTGTAAGAAAATGTAGTTCTTATTTATGCCTTCCTCCATCCGCATCTCCCCTAATGTCAGTTTCGAGAAAGCTTCGGGCAAAGTGCGCGGCGCCTGCCCACATGACTGTCCGGACACCTGCGCCCTGCTGACCACGGTGGAGAACGGGGTGGCGGTGAAAGTCCAGGGCAATCCGGCGCACCCGCAGACCGGCGGTGTGCTCTGCACCAAGGTGTCTCGCTACACCGAACGCAGCTACCACCCCGACCGCATCCTGCAGCCGCTCAAGCGGGTGGGGCCCAAGGGCTCGGGGAAATTCGAGACCGTCAATTGGGACGCGGCACTGGGCGAGATTGCCGGCCGGCTGCAAGCCATCGCGCAGCGCAACCCCGAGGCCATCGTGCCCTACAGCTACGCCGGCACCATGGGCCTGGTGCAAAGCGAAAGCATGGCCGCGCGCTTTTTCAACAAGCTGGGCGCCTCGCTGCTGGAGCGCACTATCTGTTCAGCCGCCGGCGGCGAGGGCCTGGTGCAAACGCTGGGCGGCAAGGTCGGCATGAAGGTCGAGTTTTTTGCCGAGGCCAAACTCATCCTGATCTGGGGCAGCAATTCGATTGCCAGCAACCTGCACTTCTGGCGTTATGTGCAGGAGGCCAAACGCCAGGGCGCAAAAATTATCTGCATCGACCCGCGCAGAACCGAAACCGCCGAAAAATGCCACGAACACATCGCCCTGCGGCCCGGCACCGACGCCGCGCTCGCCCTGGGCCTGATGCATGAGCTGATCGTCAACGACTGGCTGGACCACGCCTACATTGAGAGCCATACCATCGGCTGGCCCTTGCTGCGCGAGCGTGCACTGCTATGGAATCCGGAGCGTGTTGCAGAGGTTTGCGGCATTCCGGCGGAGCAGGTCCGGTCGCTGGCGCGCGACTATGGCCAGTGTTTCGCCAAGGGCGAGCCGGCGGCGATACGGCTGAACTACGGCATGCAGCGCGTGCACGGCGGCGGCAACGCCACCCGCGCGGTGGCCTGTCTGCCGGCGCTGACGGGTGCATGGCGGCACCGTGCCGGCGGCATGCTGCTGTCAAGCTCGGGCACAGTCCCCGTCAACCGGGCGGCCCTGCAGCGGCCCGACCTGCTTGCCGGCCGGCAGCCGCGCTTGCTCAACATGATCAGCATCGGCGACGACCTGCTGCGGGAAAGTTCTGCCGCTTTCGGCCCGAAGATCGAGGCGCTGATTGTCTACAACAGCAACCCCGTGGCCGTGGCCCCGGAGTCAGGCAAGGTAGTGCAGGGTTTTGCGCGGGAAGACCTCTTCACCGTGGTGCTGGAGCACTTCCAGACCGACACCGCCGACTACGCCGACTTCATCCTGCCGGCCACCACGCAACTGGAGCACTGGGATGTGCACGGCGCGTACGGCCACACCGATGTGCTGCTGAACCAGCCGGCGATTGCGCCCGTGGGCCAAGCCCGGCCCAACACCGAAATTTTCCGCGGCCTTGCGGCCCGCATGGGCTGGACCGAGCCCTGCTTTCTGGAGGACGACGAAACCCTGTGCCGCACGGCCTTCAGCCACCCGGACGGCGACCGGGTTGACTTCAATGAACTGCTGGACAAGGGCTTCGCCACCTTGCCGGTGCCCGACGCGCCGTTTGCCGAAGGCCGTTTTCCCACGCCTTCGGGCAAATGTGAGTTTTTCAGCGCGCGCCTTGCCGCGCAGGGGCTGGATGGCCTGCCCAACCATGTGCCCAATCACGAAGCGGCCGGCAGCTCTGCCAGCTACCCGCTGGCCATGATCTCGCCGCCGGCACGCAACTTCCTGAACTCCAGCTTCGTCAACGTCAAAAGCCTGCGTGATATTGAAAGCGAGCCGGTGCTGGAAATCCATGCGGACGACGCGCTGGCACGCGGCATCAGCACCGGTACCGTGGTCAAGGTGTTTAACCAGCGCGGCAACTACCGGGTCAAGGCCGAGGTGTCCGCCCGCGCCCGGCCGGGGGTGGTCCATGGGCTGGGCATTTGGTGGCGCAAGCTCGGGCTGGACGGCACCAATGTCAACCAGCTGACCAGCCAGCAACTGACCGACCTGGGCCATGGCCCGGTGTTTTACGACTGCCTGGTCGAAGTGCAGGCTGAAGTGCAGGCAGACACCGCGCCGGCAAGCTGACACAGCCATGCCTTCCCTGCGGATATCACCCAGAACCGCCGCCCTGTTTGCAGGCACCCTGCTGCTGGGCCTGCCCGGCTGCACCAACCTGGGCTATTACTGGCAGTCGGTTAGTGGCCACCTGCAGCTGATCAACGCCGCCCGGCCGGTGGACGACTGGCTGCAGGACAGCGAGACGCCTGAAAAGCTCAAGACCCGCCTGGCCCTGTCGCAGAAAATCCGGCGCTTTGCCGTCAGCGAGCTCCAGCTGCCCGACAACGCCAGCTACCAGCGTTACGCCGACCTGCGCCGCAGGGCCGTGGTGTGGAACGTGTCCGCCGCGCCCGAGTTTTCCCTGACCCTGCATACCTGGTGTTTCCCGGTCACCGGCTGCGTCGGCTACAAGGGCTTTTTCGAGGAAGCCGAAGCACGCGCCGAAGCCGGCAGGCTGGGCGCGGGAGGCCTGGAAGTCAGTATCTACGGGGTGCCGGCCTACTCGACCCTGGGCTGGATGAACTGGGCCGGCGGCGACCCGCTGCTGAACACCTTCATTGGCTACCCCGAAGGCGAGCTTGCGCGGCTGATCTTCCATGAGCTGGCGCACCAGGTGGTGTATGCCGCCGACGACATGGACTTCAACGAATCTTTTGCCACCGCCGTGGAACGCCTGGGCAGCACGCGCTGGCTGACCCAACACGGCAGCGCCGCCGCCCGCAAGGAGTACGCGCAGTACAACGAGCGCCGCCAGCAGTTCCGCATGCTGACCCTGGGCCTGCGCCGCGAACTCAGTGAAATTTATAAACAAAATACGGCCTCAGCCCTTGACCGGCGGGCGCAAGCAGCTATGAAAAGCGTAGCAATGCAGACTTTTCACGCACGTTATGCCGAGCTCAAGGCCTCCTGGGACGGCTACACGGGTTATGACCGCTGGGTAGCCAGCACCAACAACGCCTCGCTGGCCTCCCTGGCTGCCTATGATGAAATGGTCCCGGGCTTCGAAGCGCTGTTTGCCCGCGAAGGAAGCGACTGGCGGCGGTTTTACGCCGCAGTAAAGCAGCTGGCCACCCTGCCCAAACAGGAGCGGCACACCCTGCTCCACACCTTCATGAACAACCAGAGCAAGGAAACACCCGATGGCTGACATCCATATCGAACGCCAGCACAGCCTGGGGCTGGCGCAGGCGCGCAAGACCGCTTTCCAGTGGGCCGAACAGGTCGAGGAAAAGTTCGACATGAGCTGCACCTATGAAGAGGGCGCCACCTGCGACGAAGTCAGCTTCACACGATCAGGCGTCAGCGGCACGCTCAAGGTGACCAAAGACCTGTTCGAGCTGGACGCCAAGCTGGGTTTTCTGCTCGGCGCGTTCAAGGACAAGATCGAGGGCGAGATCGTGAAAAATCTGGACACCCTGCTGGCGCAAACCAAAGCCGTCAAAAAGAAGACAGCCGCGAAATGACGGCGGCGGTCCACCCCGGTCCGCTGGCGGGCCTGAAGGTGGTGGAACTGGGCCAGCTCATCGCTGGCCCGTTTGCCGCCAAGACGCTGGCCGACTTTGGCGCCGACGTCATCAAGATAGAAGCGCCCCGCACTGGCGACCCGCTGCGCAAATGGCGCCTGCTGAAAGACGGCACCTCGGTCTGGTGGCAGGTGCAGTCACGCAACAAGCGCTCGGTGGCGCTTGATTTGCGACAGGCTGAAGCACAGGACATCGTGCGCAAACTCGCCGCCGACGCCGACGTGCTGATTGAGAACTTCCGGCCCGGCGCCATGGAGGGCTGGGGCCTGGGCCCTGATGAACTACTCAAACTCAACCCGCGTCTCATCATGCTGCGCATCAGCGGCTACGGGCAGACCGGGCCCTACCGCGACCGGCCGGGTTTTGGCGTGGTGGCCGAAGCCATGAGCGGCCTGCGCCACCTGACCGGCGAGCCCGGCCGCGTGCCGGTACGCGTCGGCGTGAGCATAGGCGACACCCTGGCCGCGCTGCACGGTGTGATCGGCATCTTGCTGGCGCTGCAACACCGCCATGCTTCAGGCCAGGGGCAAGTCGTTGATGTGGCGCTGTACGAAGCCGTCTTCAACTGCATGGAAAGCCTGCTGCCCGAATACAGCGCCTTTGGTGCAGTGCGCGGCCCGGCCGGCAGTGCCATGCCCGGCATTGCCCCCACCAACGCCTACCGCTGCAAGGATGGTGGGTCGGCCGCCAGCGCCGGGCCGCCCCAAGCAAGGCCAGCCCCCTCGGGGGGCAGCGAACCACGCGAAGCGGGGAGCGTGGGGGCTTATGTTCTCATCGCAGGCAACGGGGACAGCATCTTCAAACGACTGATGCTCTGCATAGGCCGACCCGATCTGGCCGCTGACACCGCACTGGCCAGCAACGACGGCCGCGTACTGCGCGTGCAGGAGCTTGACGACGCGATTGGCCAGTGGGCGGCCGGCTTGACCGTGGAAGAAGTCCTGGCAGCACTGGAAAGCGCAGAAGTACCCGCAGGAAAAATCTACACCGTCGCCGACATCGCCGCCGACCCACACTACGCCGCGCGCGGCATGCTGCAAAACGTGCGCATGGACGACGGCTCCGACCTGGCCGTACCCGGCTTCGTCCCCAAACTCTCAGCCACCCCCGGCAGCCAACGCCGCAACGCGCCAGCACTGGGTCAGGACACCGATGCGGTGCTGCGTGAGGTCGGGCTGACGGAGGTGCAGATCAGTGCGTTGAGGCAGCGCGGCGTTGTGCAGTAAGAGCTTTTTGCTACTTTATTAATAGCTGTTCGCACCCATGGAATAAGGGCCAATGGCACATTTGGCTAGTAGGCCATGCAGACCTAGAATCGTGCGGTGTTCAGCGTGCGGTTTAACTACATGACGGAGAGCGTTCATGCGTAAAAACTCTTGGTACGACAAGGACTTGTCGACAAGTCAACGGCCGGAGTTGTACCGCAGCGGCCGAGTTATGCCGCAGGCTGTGCGGTATACATTGAGCCGTCACTTGCCATAGTTGCCAGCCCATCAACTATGCGAATACTGCTTCTCTTGGCTGCCACGGCTTCATTGACGGTTGTGGGTGTAGCGCAAGCGGCAGGCAGTTCTCATCAGCCCGAAATTGTTCAGTTCACGAATCAGAACGTTGTGCTCGCCGGCGAGTTGTTCAAGCCAAACGGCGACGGGCCGTTTCCTGCAATTCTGTACAACCATGGCAGCGCGCCAGGAATGCTGAGTAGCCAGGCCAGTGGGAGCATCGGCCCACTATTCGCGCAGAAGGGTTGGGTTTTTTTCATGCCCTACCGCAGAGGCCAAGGACTCAGCACCAAAGCCGGACCGTACATCGGCGATGAGATCGCGCAGGCTCGGGCGCGCGGGGGCACCAGAGAAGGTGCCACCACTATGGTGCGCCTTCTGAGTACAGTTCATCTGCAGGACCAGTTCGCCGCGCTGAACTGGCTAACGTCCCAGAAGTTCGTGCAGAAGGATCGCATTGCCGTTGCTGGGAATTCTTTCGGTGGAATCGAAACCGTCCTTGGTGCCTCACAAGGGCACTACTGTGCGGCCGTCGACGCGTCAGGTGGCGCGGAAAGTTGGAGGTCTGCACCAGAACTTCAGATACTCATGAAGACTGCCGTTCGAGCGTCGAAAGCGCCAGTCTTCTTCTTTCAAGCCGAAAACGACTTTGACCTTTCTCCGAGCAGAGCGTTGTTCGCAGAAATGAAGTCCGTAGCCAAGGAAGCAGAGTTGAAGATCTATCCGCCCTATGGGACCTCAAGTCGAGAAGGCCACAGTTTCGCGTATGCAGGCAGTGCAACTTGGTTCGACGATGTATTCTCGTTCGTCCAGCGGCACTGCACTCCGTAGCGGTGGCGGCTAACCATCATTCAAGCGGACGTGCCTCCGGCCCGCCGCTTATTGAGCCTTCCGTAAATCATGACCGGCAACTTATGACCGTTCGGGCTGAGCCTATCGAAGGGCTTCGACAGGCTCAGCCCGAACGGTGTGGCGTCATGAATTGCGAAAACATCAATAAGTCAAACGTCTAGACGTCCAATAACCTTAAGGGAAAGTCTATGAATCTGCTCGCC
Organism: Polaromonas sp.; assembly: GCF_039930745.1. Classification (GTDB taxonomy): domain Bacteria; phylum Pseudomonadota; class Gammaproteobacteria; order Burkholderiales; family Burkholderiaceae_C; genus Polaromonas. The sequence continues at coordinate 13,539 of NZ_JBDTTH010000086.1, forward strand.
GAGATAATGCCTTTTCTGTCTGCTGCGGGCCTTGCTCTGTTCGTTGGCGCTCTATTTACAGAGGCTATGGTGCTTGTTCCCATGTGGCGAACATTGCAACCACAAGAATTTTTCACACTGCATGCCGCGCATGCTCATCGCCTGTACACGTTTTTTGCGCCACTTACTGCGAGCGCAACGGTTCTTGCGGTTGTTGCCGCAATTACATCCGTCGCCACAGATCGTCCACAAAGTTCTGCGTCGGTTGTCGCTGCCGTTCTCGCATTGGTCATTCTCTCAACGTACGTTCTGTACTTTCGGCGCGCCAACGCCAGCTTTGCCGAAGCGAGCATCACACACGAGGCTCTTCCTGCCGAGCTGGCGCGTTGGGCTTCCTGGCATTGGTTCCGCACAGTGATCGGCCTTGTAGCTCTTGCCTCGGCGTTGCTTGCTTTGCGTGGCGGCACAAGCCTCCTGTGAAAATGAACCTGCCGCCTAACGTGTTGACACGGACCCACACCTGCAGGAGGCGGCTTCGCCGCGAATGGTAGCGGTCCGGTCATTTTTACGTTAAGACGCAAAAAATCAGATGGCACCAAAGCACTATGCTCTGCTCGCCGGCGCTGCTGTCACGGCTTCGGGCTTTGCACTCGTCATCAGTGGAGTGAGCGCAGTTTCTACGGGTGCGGGTGCATGCGACTCGAACGGAGCAGCCATTGCAGATGCTAAATTCATCCAGACCGCTGTCGACGTTTACGAGTGGAACTATGTGCGTCCGAGGCTCCATTACCCTACTGGGCGCACTAGTTCGCGGAAGCAGAACCACCCGGATCGGTATCGAATGTGGCGTCTGAGTCTGAGTGATCGTAGCCTTCAAACTGTGTCGCGAACTTCTGGGGTCGGATGGTTCTGGAACAGTGGGTATGAAATCGAGGTCGTGCTCGTTGTCAACCCTGAACGGCGAGGAGATTCGCTACTCCCTTTCGCGTTCGATCGGTGCGGACAGCTGCTATCGCATGAGTTCGGCTATCACAATGACGTTCGAGGCCTTACAACTGCAAACTATGGTCAGGTGCTGGGTAAACTGAGTGAGCCAGGTAAGCGGTGATGTGCCTTAACATCAATCGACACGGATCCACAACGGATGGAGGCGGCGTCGCCGCTAAGCGTTGTGTTCCGGTCATCTTCACGTTAAGACTCCCATGAAAAAACTTTACGTCACGCGGGTTCTCTCGGCGTCACTTCTTCTTTTTGGGAGCATTGCAATAGCTTGCTCTCCTCCACCTCCTACTTTCGACCCAACCGGAAGAACGGTGCATCCCCCTGAGCCCACGTTCCGGTATGAGTTTATTGGGGTTGTCGTCGGTGAGGCTAAAGGTTTCGTTCCCGCGAGAGGGAACGCACCGGCAACCGAGATTGCTGCTCTGCGAATTCGAGTAGTTCGTTCCTCCGGGCCGGATTTGTCTATTGACAGTGAGCACACGCTGTACCGCGCAGGAATTGGGGCAGATTGCGGGTTCCAGGCGGGATCGCTGAATGTGAAGGACTTTCCAGTCGGCTCGGAGGTGGTGGTGAAATCGAACGATCTTGTGTCAGGACGAGTCATTGACAAAATCGAAGACCCCCGACCTGCTCTTGATAAAGCCATTCGAGATGGCTCTATTCGTAAAGCAACGGCAGAAGATGTGAGGGCATTTCGGGATGCTTACGTTGAAAAAAAGTACACCAGAAAAAGCCTGCCGGTGCCGGTTACAGAAGATGCTCTTTCTGTAACTAGAGTAGACATATCACGCGCATATGTCGTGCTTAATAAGTTCACTTACCCTTCCGGTTTACTGAACGAATATAGAGCCGTCTTCTTTGTGCCCATAGGTGTTCCCGAGCCAAGCGGTGAAATCGGGCATTCAGCGTTTTACGATTTCGAGACCCTCACTGTAGTGTGTACTCTTGCGAGAACTGGTGGCATTTCCTGCTGACGAGAGAACAATAAGAATCAAAGGGGTTGGGGGTGGGTCTTACATTAAATGCCTGTGACCCTATGCCAGATGACGGAGATGCCCTTGTTCTACAGGAACTGGGGGGATATTCCATCGCAAATCACGGCTACCCCTAAGGTGAACCTGACGCCCCGAAAATTGCGCTTGGGGGTTACCTATGCGCGTCGCACCTTTATCACCAGTTACCTCGAACGTTGAGGTGTCACAACGACCGCCATGCTCATTCGTTTCACTGTTCTTGCCGATGACCCAGACTCTGGCCGCGCCAGCGGAGTGTTTGTCGTCGCGCACACCCTTCGAGACGAGGGAGATCTGACGGTTGACGAGCATCGCGAGCTGCGTTTGGTGTTGTCTTGGTTCAATGAAAATCTAAGCATCCCCGCTGTCCTTAAGCACATTGAACACAGACGCGCAATTTCCTGGTTCAAGCCAGCTGCCGCTGTGGCCATTCGACGAATGTGGCAACTTAAGGAATTGCTTGATGTTCATGGCTACCACGTCAACGTGCTTCGGACCACAGACCCAGGGAATATAGTCTACGAGGATGACTTGCAAGTCATTGCCAAGCCCCGCAAGGGGCAGCGCTTCTAAACTGATGCCAACTGACCATCGCGAGGCGGCAACCGGCGCCCCCAAAGCCAGTTCAACTAACGCCTAGAGCCAATCAGCTCAACGACTCAATCAAATCCACATACTGCTGCATCGCAGCTTCCTGCGAGGTGCCCTTGAGGCTGTTCCAGGCGTCCCACTTGGCGCGGGCCACCATGTCGCCGAAGCCGGGCTTTTTGTCGGCGTTGTCGCCTGCGCTGCCCTGCTTGTAGAGTGCATAAATTTTCAGCAGGGTGGCGTTGTCGGGGCGCTCGCTGAGGTTTTTGGAATCGGCCATTGCCTTGTCGAAAGCTGCTTTGATGTCTGCCATGGGGTTGCTCCGTTGTGGTTGAAAGTCAGGATGAATTCGGGTAACTGCCCGGTATCTTAGCCACTGCCTTGCCTGCAAAATAGGGAATTCCCCCCATCCTCGGGGGTTGGCTCACGGAGTTTTCATGGTCACACGCGTTTCGGCCCAGGCAGCGGGCAAAAAGGTCGCAAAGAACGTCCAGAAAAACGTCACCCGCGCCGTCTCCGGCACGCTGGGCCTGTCGGGCGAGCGCATGAGCAAGGTGGACACGGCCTGGCTGCGCATGGACACGCCTTCGAACCTGATGATGATCGTCGGCGTCTGGCAATTGACGCCCGGCGTCAGCCACGCGGCGGTGTGTGAACGCATCGAAAACAGCCTGCTCAAATATGGCCGCTTCCGACAGCGCGTCATCGAGGACGCCGCAGGCGCCACCTGGGTCGAAGACCGCTACTTTGACCTGCAGAACCACGTCATTGCCGAGAAGCTGCCGAAGGCGGCCAGGGGCAAAGAGCAGGAGGCACTGCAAGACCGCGTCGCGCACCTCGCCATGCAGCCGCTGGACCGCAAACGCCCGCTCTGGCAAATCCACCTGATCGAGGACTACACCGGCCCCGACGGCGTCAAGGGCAGCGCCATGATTGTGCGCATCCACCACTGCATTGCCGACGGCATTGCGCTGATTTCAGTGACCATGTCGCTGGTCGATGGCGGCGCGGCGCCGCCCGAGCGCAAGAAGAAAGAAGCCAGCAGCGGTGGCGCCGAAGACTGGATTGCCGACACCCTGCTCAAACCCTTTACCGACCTCACGGTCAAGGCGCTGGGCGCGGCGGGCGACGGCGCTGCCAAGTCATTCAGCCTGCTGAGCGATCCCCAAAAAGGCATGGCAGGTTCGTTGGACATTGCCAAGGTCTTGCTGCAGGTACTCAAGGACAGTGCCGCCTTGGCGCTGATGCCGGACGACTCCAAGACCCGGCTCAAGGGCAAACCGGGCATGGCCAAAAAGGTCGCCTGGTGCCAGCCGATTCCGCTTGATGAAGTCAAGGCGGTCGGTAAGGCGCTGAACTGCTCGATCAATGACGTGCTGCTGAGTTGCGTGGCAGGCGCCATTGGCGAATACCTCAAGTCGCACGGCGATGACGTGAAAGGCCAGGAAATCCGCGCCATGGTGCCGGTGAACCTGCGGCCCATCGAGCAGGCCTACAAGCTGGGCAACCGTTTCGGCCTGGTGCCGCTGGTGCTGCCGATCGGCGTGGACAACCCGGTGGAGCGCGTGTACGAAGTGCGGCGCCGCATGGCGGCACTCAAGGGCAGCTACCAGCCGCTGCTGGCCTTCAGCCTGCTGGCGGTGGCCGGCCTGCTGATCAAGCCCGCGCAGGACGCGATGCTCAACCTGTTCTCGAAAAAGACCACGGCGGTCATGACCAACGTACCGGGCCCGCGTGAAAAGCTCAAGTTCTGCGGCGCCACGCTGGAACAAAGCATGTTCTGGGTGCCGCAGTCGGGCGACGTCGGCCTTGGGGTTTCCATCCTGAGCTACGGCGGCGGCGTGCAGTTCGGCGTGATCACCGACAGCACGCTCTGCCCCGAGCCGCAGCGCATCATTGACGAGTTTGTGCCGGAGTTTGCCAAGCTGTCGATGGTGACGATGATGCTGCCCTGGGGGGAATAACGCTGGGTTTACAAGCGTTTTATGCCGCTAGCCCTTTGGATTCGGCCGCTAACAGCTATTGAATTGATAGCATGCCTATCATATGCATCACGCTGCGCTTGCGGTCTGCTACGGATAGTAGGACGGACTCCCCACTCCCAACCCTCGGGGATGCGCTGCCTGACTCGCGCCGTGCGCGGCGGGGCTTTTGCGGGATGAGCCGCGAGGCGCAAAACCCAAGGCAAGGCTTTCCGCCTTGCCTGGTTTTGCAACGAAGTGGATCGCCCGCAAAACCACGCCCCTTTGGGTTCGGACCAAAACGGGCCCTTTACTCACCAAACCCCTTGCGTGTGCTTTAGCACACGCAAGGGGTTTGGCGAGCAAATCATCCCGTTGTGGATCTGAACGCGCATGGCGCGAGTCAGGCAGCGCATCCCGACCCTTCCCTCGCCCCGCTGGGCGATGGAAGGGAGCCTCATTTGGCTGCGT
>NZ_JBDTTH010000087.1:0-18356 GCF_039930745.1 Polaromonas sp.
GCCATGCGGCGCACATTGGCGTCCATCAGGTTGTAGCGATAGCGGCCACGGTACTCGTTGAGTGTTTCCGCGACCTTGCTGACTTCTTCAGTGACCACGTTGTTCCACAGGGATCCGTCAGCGAGTTTGACCTGGGCCGCAATCGGGCCGTCGGCGTAAATCGTGTCGCCGCAATGCAGAAAGAAGTCCGGGTTGACCTTTCGCATCTGCTCGTAGATTTTCATGCCGCCCCATGCCTCATTGATACCCCAGCCTTGCCCGGCCGTATCGCCACTCCATGTAAAGCGCACGTTGCGCACGGCCTTGGCGCCTGCGCTGGGCAGCCGCAGGTGGCCGGCCACGGCTTCCGATAACACGCGTTCGTTATGCAGGTCTTGCAGCACGACACGGTAGAAAATCTCCTGGCCCGCCGGCAAACCCGTCAAGTCCATACGCCCGGTGAAGTCGGTGTCGTCCATCAGATACGGCCCCCGCACGCGCGTGGCATTGGCAAAACTGGCGGTCGTTGCCCACTCCAGCCAAAGGCGTGAAGGCCGGTCGCCGCGGGTCCAGATGACAGCGCCGTCCGCTTTTGGGTCGCCACTTTGAATGCCGTGGGCCATTTGGGGCCGCATGGCTTCGCGCGTGATGAGGGCGGGGGCTGCCTGCGCCAGGGTGAAGCCGGGAAGGGCGGCAAGCGTGCCACCCAGAACCGTGCTTGAGTTTAAAAATGTGCGGCGATCCATGGAAACTCCAGAAGTAAAACAGGAAGGGTTTTATTTTTCCGGGCCGACATGTCCGCTTCATGAAACCGTTGCCGTTTATTCGGCAACGCAGTGGCTGCGGGCTTAGGCGGGGTCCTGCGCGGGCTTCATAGGCCGGAATCTGCGTTTATTCAGCGAATGTCGTTAGCAGTTGAAGGCGTGTTGCGGAAATTCGCCGCGCCAGGCGAAGGGTTCGGCTGGCACCAAATGTTGACCCGTTCAGCGTCGAAGTGCACAAATTTGGGGCGTCGCACTGGCCGTAACAGTGCCACAAAGCAGCCAGGCTGGTTTCATGGTGCATTTTTCGCGGCACGGTATGTGCTTTATCCCTGGGGTCAGGCTACCAGGCCTGCGCAGGGCAAGGCGAAACCCGCGTGCCCTATTGATCTGAATGGATAACGGCGTCCACTTCGGTTTTCATTTTTTTGAAGATCTTGAGGTGGATTTTTTTTGCAAAACAGGATTTGGGGGATCGTATGGCTTACTTAGTGCCTTCGGAATTTGTGACCAAGATGGTCGACGCGGGGGAGTCGAAGATATTCATGTCCACCCGTGACACCGTCATCAGGGCGTACATGGCGGGTGCCATCCTGGCCTTGGCGGCCTGGTTCGCCGTCACCATCAACGTGCAGACCGGCCAGCCGCTGCTGGGCGCGGTGCTGTTCCCGGTGGGTTTCGTCATGCTGTACCTGTTTGGTTTTGACCTGCTGACCGGCGTGTTCGTGCTTTGCCCACTGGCGCTGATCGACAAGCGCCCGGGTGTCACCCTCAAGGGCGTGCTGCGCAATTGGGGTCTGGTGTTTGTCGGCAACTTCGCAGGTGCCTTCACGGTGGCCGTGATGATGGCCATTTACGTGACCAACGGCTTTTCTACCGAGCCCAACGCCGTCGGTAAGGCCCTCGGCGTGATCGGCGAGAACCGCACCCTGGGCTACCAGAAATTCGGCGCCAACGGCATGCTCACGCTGTTCGTGCGCGGCATGCTGTGCAACTGGATGGTGTCGGCCGGCGTGGTGGGTGCAATGATCTCCACCCAGGTCAGCGGCAAAGTGATTGCGATGTGGATGCCCATCATGCTGTTCTTTTACATGGTGTTTGAGCATTCCATCGTGAACATGTTCCTGTTCCCATCCGGCCTGCTGCTGGGCGCGCACTTCACCATCATGGACTACCTGATCTGGAACGAAATCCCCACGGTGGTGGGCAACCTGGTGGGCGGCCTGGCCTTCACCGGTCTGACGCTTTATGCTACGCACATCAAAACCGGCCCGACACGCGCCCTCAAATAATCAGCCTTAAAAACAAAAGCCCTCGCGTATGCAAGATGCGTTAGGGCCTGTTCACACTACGGATGCAAGATGCGTTGCGAGTCAAAAAGGCCATGCGTGAGGCGCAAAATGCAGCCGGGCTGACGCCCGGCCAGGCTTTGCAACGCTGCGCATGGCCTTTTTGGCCGCAACCCGGAGGGAACGTGGTTAAAACAGCGCCACTCGTCGTTGCACTCCTAGCCCAGCCGCCCAGGCTGAGCGTCGTCGCGCGCCTAGATTGGCGCTGTTTTAACCACGTTCGCACTTGCATCCGTAGTGTGAACAGGCCCTAGGGCTTTTTCGGTACCCCACATGTCCAGTGAACTGAAGATATCGGCAGGTCAGTATTCGGACAAGGGACGCAAGGAAACCAACCAGGATTTCCACGGCATTTATGTACCGAAAGAGCCGCAGCTGAGCGCCAAGGGTATTGCCATTGCACTGGCCGACGGCATCAGCAGCAGCGCCGTCAGCGACGTCGCCAGCCAATACGCCGTCGCCGGTTTTCTCGAAGACTACTACTGCACCTCTGAAGCCTGGTCGGTCAAGACATCGGCCGAGCGGATATTGAGCGCTACCAACTCCTGGCTGCACGCCCAGACGCAGAAAAGCCAGTACCGCTACGACAAGGACAAAGGCTATGTGTGCACGCTGAGCGCCATGGTCATCAAGTCGACCACCGCGCATATTTTTCATGTGGGTGATTCACGTATTTACCGCCTGCGTGGCAAGGCGCTGGAACAACTGACCAGCGACCACCGAGTCTGGATCGCCCAGGGCCAAAGCTACCTGGGCCGCGCGCTGGGCTTCAAGCCCCAGCTTGAAATCGACTACCAGACCCAGCAGGTGGAGCAGGGCGACATCTTTTTACTGGCCACCGACGGCGTGTACGAACATGTCAGCGAGCACGACATGGCCGGCATCATCCGCAGCAGTGCCGATGCACCCGAAGGGCTTGATGCCGCAGCCAAGGCCATGGTCGAAAAAGCCTTGCAGCAGGGCAGCGCCGACAACCTCACGGCCCAGGTGGTGCGCGTCGATGAGCTGCCCCACTGGCAGGCCGCTGAAATGGTCCAGCAGCTGTCGGGCCTGCCCCTGCCACCCATCCTCGACGCCAGGACGGAATTTGATGGCTACACCATCATTCGCGAAGTGCATGGCAGCAGCCGCAGTCATATCTACCTGGCCACCGACAGCGAAACGGGTGCGCTCGTCATCCTTAAAACCCCGTCCATAGACCTGGGCGGCGACCCGGCTTACCTCGAAAGGTTTTTGACTGAAGAGTGGATCGCCCGACGCATCAACAGCGCGCATGTGCTCAAACCCCATGTGCCGACCCGAAAGCGCCACTATGTGTATGTGGCCACCGAATACATCGACGGGCAAACGCTGAGCCAATGGATGATTGACAACCCCCGTCCCAGCCTTGAAGCGGTGCGCGGTCTGGTGGAGCAAATTGCCAAAGGCCTGCGCGCGTTCCACCGCCATGAGATGCTGCACCAGGACCTGCGGCCCGACAACATCATGATCGACAAGACGGGCACGGCCAAGATCATCGACTTTGGGGCAACCCGCGTTGCCGGCCTCATGGAAGCAGACGTGCTGAGCGGGCACGACAACATTCTGGGCACGGCCCAGTATTCCGCGCCAGAGTATTTCCTGGGGGAAAGCGGCACCACACGGTCGGACCTTTTCTCGCTCGGTGTCATCACCTACCAGATGTTGACGGGCCAATTGCCCTATGGCGCCGAAGTGGCGAAATGCCGGACCCGGGCCGCACAAAACCAGCTGCGCTACGACTCCGTGCAGCACGAAGACCGCGACATTCCCGCGTGGATAGACGGCGTGCTCCGCAAGGCCGTGCATCCCAATCCCGCCAAGCGCTACGGCGAGCTGTCGGAGTTTCTGTACGACCTGCGCCACCCGAACCAGACCTTTCTGGACAAGACCCGTCCGCCCTTGCTGGAGCGCAACCCGGTGGCCTTCTGGAAAGGTGTTTCCCTGATCCTGGCCGCCATCATCGTGATGCTTGTGGCGCTGCAGTCCACCACCGGGTGAGGCGGGCGCATCCGCTCGCAGTGTGGTTGTCGGGGTGCAGCGGAACCGTTTTCGGTTGTGCGCTATCGCACATACAAAAGGGGGTGAACACCGTATGCTGAAAGCCAGGTTGATTCAGGCACCACTCCGGTTGCTTTCGAAGACAACGCATCACCTGGTTCCGCATTGACTACGCCTTCATCCAAAGCAAAGACAACGCACGCTTCGGCAGATTCACATCCCAAGACCCTGCTTGCCGGCTCGAGCGAGATAAAACTCAATCGCCTGCTTGCAGCCTTGCCCGACGCCCAGCTCAAGAGCTGGCTGCCGCATCTGGAGGTGCTTGATATGCCGTTGGGCAAGGTGCTGTACGAGTCCGGCAAAGCCGAGTACTTTGTGTATTTCCCGACGTCAGCCATTGTGTCGCTGCTGTATGTGATGAAAAACGGCGACTCGGCCGAGATTGCCGTTGTCGGCAATGAGGGCATTGTGGGTATCTCGCTTTTCATGGGGGGCAATACAACGCCCAGCCGTGCCGTGGTGCAAAGCGGAGGCAAGGGCTACCGGTTGAAAGCGCAGTTCATGAAGGACGAGTTTGACAAAGCCGGGCCGGTGACGAATTTGCTGCTGCGTTATACCCAGGCGCTGATCACGCAGATGTCGCAAACAGCGGTCTGCAACCGGCACCACTCGCTGGACGAACAGCTGTGCCGCTGGCTGTTGCTGAGCCTGGATCGTTTGCCGGGCAACGAACTCGTGATGACGCAGGAACTGATTGTCAACATGCTCGGCGTACGCCGTGTCGGCGTGACTGAAGCGGCGCTCAAGGTGCAGGAGGCCGGGCTGATAAGCTACGCCCGCGGCCGCATCAAGGTGCTGGACCGGAAAGGCCTGGAGAAGCGCTCCTGCGAGTGTTACCAGGTGGTCAAGGACGAATACGACCGCTTGTTGCCAATGGAGATGGCGGCCTAGGAGCCTGCGCGGCAGAAGGAGCGTCGGCTGCAAAGCGGCCGCGACGGCCCATTTTTCACCGGCTTTTTGCCCCATAGCTACGGCTATGGGGCTGCAAACCCAGCAAAAACTGTGCTCGCCGGGGCCACTTTTCGCTTCGACGCCTTCTGCCGCGCAGACTCCTAGCCGGGAATTCCGTGCGAACCACGGCAATTCACCGATCAATGGGGTTTTCGGGCCTCCAGACGGCGTCCTGTCTTACATCATTTTGTCGATTTCTGGATTAAGTCCGCTACCGGACCGACGTTCCTCGCCCAGGCATCTATAAACAGACCCAAGGCAACAGCGATCGAGTCTCGATCGCGTTAACGCTTTACCGTCGCTGCAGCGCCATGCAGCACGCTCGGGAGGTGTCCGCATGAAGTCAACAGCCGATTGGTCCTCGAAAAAAATGCGAAATTTCGCGCACAAAACCCTGAAAGCGCTTGGTTTTGTTGACTTGAACCTTCTGCCCAGGCCGGATCATTCCGCATCTGAATTGCCACCGGTGCCGCATCCGGCTGGGCACAACTCACCGGACCCGCTTCATCTTCAGATTCCCATCGACGACTGGGACGCCCTGTTCCGTTCCATCCAGGTACGGCTGACGGACGTGGTGGGTGACCGGCTCGCATTAGCTCCAGCGCCGCAAGCAGCCGACACTGCAGGCCATATTCAGGTGGTGGTGCTGGATTGCGTTTCTGCCATGGGGCAACTGCATGCGGCGTTGGTGCATGAACGCCTGAACGGCCCTGGCGCCGGCAGTTCAGGCTTGGCCGTCTAGCCTGCCAGGCCCACAAACACGTTCTGCACATCGTCATTCGCGTCGATGGCGGCCAGGAAGGCTTCCACTTCTTCCAGGTGTGCGGGTTCCAGGTTCGTCGGGTTGACCGGGTTTTTGGCCTTGTAGCCCAGCTTGGCAGACAGCACCGTGAAACCCTGGGCCGGCAGGGCGCGGCTCACCAGGTCCAGGTCGGCGGCATCGGTCAGAAACAGCGTGCTGCCTTCCGCCTCACCCGGCTCGAAGTCCTGCGCCCCGGCTTCAATCGCGGCCAGTTCCGGGTCGGCGCCCGCTGCCGCGGGCTCGGCTTCAATCATGCCGACGTGGTCGAAATCCCAGGACACCGAGCCGGAAGCACCCAGCTGGCCCTTGCGAAACAGCACGCGCATCTCAGGCGCGGTGCGTTTCAGGTTGTCGGTCAGGCACTCGACCATCACCGGCACCTGGTGCGGCGCAAAGCCTTCGTAAATCACATGCTCGAAATGCACCGCCTCACCGGTGAGCCCAGCGCCTTTCTTGATGGCCCGGTCCAGCGTTTCCTTGGGCATGGAGACCTTGCGCGCCTGCTCCACCACCAGGCGCAATTTCGAATTCAGCGCCGGGTCAGCCCCGCCGCGCGCGGCAACCATGATGTCCTTGGCTAGACGTCCGAACAGCTTGCCCCTGGCATTGGCTGCCAGTTCCTTGCCTTTTGCTTTCCACTGTGCGCCCATGTTGCGTTTTCTTTCGATGTAGGGCGCCCAGTTTATCCGAGCGGACACTAGAGGCCACTACAGTCGGCGCCCGCCGGCCGCAGACCCGGCTCAGGCCGTCATGCGGGCGTGGTGAGCCATTTGATCGCCTCATCTTCGCTGGTGAAGACCATCAGGTTGACGCCGGCGTTTCGTGCGGTTTTCTCGCTGGTGTGCGTGATGCGGTCGGCCGCCACGACGGACGCGACCTGGCGAAGGTGCCGCAAATGCCGGCCCACGGCTTCACCCACGGCGTAGTGCTCGGTGAAAGATTTCAGCGTGCGCACCTTGCGCAGGTCGCACAGCGCGCGTCCGCCCTCCCAGCCGCGGGATTGTTCGGCCAGGACCTCCACAAAGCCCAGGAATTCCTCAAGCGATGGGTCGCCCCCGACACGCACAACGGCGTAACCGCTTCGCTGTTCAACGCTGAAATCGACGCCCATGCCCGGAGGATAACCTCAGTGCAGAAAAAAATTGCTGGCGAATACGTGATGTCTGGCGCCGCTCAATGTGCGCTAGCGACGAGAGAGTGTCTTCGGGTCTGCAGGCAGAGCGGCAAAAATTTGCTATGTTTTAGGTAGCATCTCGCGCAGCACCGGCAAGGGCTAAAGGCCGATTCTGTTCAGGACATCACGCCAGCGGACTGCAGGAACTCCTGCAGCGCAGAAAAATCCAGCGGCTTCGTGAGGTGGGCATCAAAGCCCGCGGCCGCGGCCCTGCTTTTGTCTTCGTCCGTGCCATAACCGGTCAGTGCGGCAACTGTCACCCGGTTGCCGCCCGGCAGGGCGCGCAAGGCCGCCAGCACTTCATAACCGTTCATGTTCGGCATGCCGATATCCAGCATCATGACCTGGGGCAGCTGCCTGCGCGCAAGCTCCAGGCCCGAGGGGCCGTCATAAGCCACCTTGACCTGGCAATCCATCAGCCGCAGGATTTCAGCCAGGCTGTTGGCCGCGTCGCGGTTATCGTCCACGACCATGATCACCGGGCTTGGTGAAGGTGCCGGCATGTCAGCCGCGCTGCCTCCTGTAGTTCCGGCATGAGGCAGGAAGAAGCTGAAGGTGCTGCCCTGGCCCGGGCCGGGGCTGGAGGCGCCCAGCGCCCCGCCGTGCATTTCAACCAGGGAGCGCGCCAGGGTCAGGCCGATGCCCAGCCCGCTTTCCTTGGCGGCCGTCTGGGCATCGCCCTGGGAAAACAACTCGAAGATCTGATTGATGGCCTGGGCCGACAGGCCGGCGCCGTTGTCGCGCACCGAGGTATGCAGCTGGGCGCCTTCCTGCCAGACTTTCAGCTCGATCAAGCCGCCCTCGGGGGTGTACTTGGCCGCGTTGGTGAGCAGGTTTTGCAGCACCTGTGCCAGCCGGGTGGCGTCACCCTGGACCCAAAGGCCGCTGTCGGGCATATCCACGGTGAGCTGGTGGCGTCGCGCGTCCATCAAGGGACGCACCGCCTCCACGGAACGAGCCACGACCTGGGCGTAGGACACCGTTTCGGCCTTGAAGCGGATCTTGCCGGTGGTCAGGCGACCGACGTCGAGCAGGTCGTCCACCAGCCGTGTCATGTGGGACAGCTGCCGGTCTATCATGTCGCGGCTGCTGCGCACCATCGGGCTGGGAGAGGGCTCCAGCTGGAGAATGGTGACGGCATTGCGTATGGGTGCCAGCGGGTTGCGCAGCTCGTGTGCCAGCATTGCCAGGAACTCGCTCATGCGCTTGCTGGAGTTTTCAAGCTCGTGCAGGCGCCGTCTTTCGGACATGTCTCGCGTGACCTTGGCAAAGCCGCGCAGCTGCCTTGCCGCGTCATACACTGGCGAGATCACTACGTTGGCCCAGAACACCGAGCCGTCGCGCCGGACGCGCCAGCCTTCTTCTTCGGCCCGTCCTGCCGCGAGCGCGGTTTCAAGCTCCCGGCCGGGTAAATCAGTAGCCAGATCTTCCGGCCGGTAGAACATGCTGAAATGCCGGCCTATCACCTCTTGAGCGCTGTAGCCCTTGATGAGCTGCGCGCCGCTGTTCCAGCTTTCGATGATGCCCTCTGGGCTGAGCATGAAAATCGCGTAGTCGCGCACGCTTTCCACCAGCAGCCTGAAGCGCTGCTCGCTTTCGCGCACCGCTTCCTCGTGGATGCGGCGCTCTGTCAGATCGCGCGTGACCTTGCCGAAACCGGTGAGCACGCCGCTTTTGTCCTTCAAAGCGGTGATAACCACATTGGCCCAGAAACGTGTGCCATCCTTGCGGATGCGCCAGCCTTCTTCTTCAAAGCGCCCATCGCGCGCCGCGCGCCGCAACTCTTCCGCAGGCCATTCGGCCGCAATGGCTTCCGCAGGGTAAAACAGTGAAAAGTGCCGGCCTATCACTTCCTCCGGCCGGTATTGTTTGATGCGCTGGGCGCCGGTGTTCCATGACACCACTACCCCCTGGGGGTCGAGCATGAAGATGCCATAGTCCTGCACCGCATCCACCAGGAGGCGGAAGCGGTCAGTGGCAGCCTGCACCGAAACCGGGGGGAGGGACATGGACATTCGAGGATGATAGCGACTCGCCTGTGACATCCGGAGGGTTCCCGCCCCGAGGCTGCAAGTCGCTGCTTTGTCCTACAACTTTCGTTTTTATTCGCAGCCCAGGCTCAGGGTTTGCCGAGCTGCCGGGATATTTCCCGCCAGTGTTTCGGCTCCACCGGGGTGATCGACAGCCGGTTGCCTTTGCGCAGCACCACCAAGTCTTCCAGCGCGGCATTCACACGCATCTCGGGCAGGGTGAGGTTGCGCGTCTTCTTCAGCACCTGCACATCCACCAGCAGCCAGCGCGGTTCCTCGGGTTTTGACTTGGGGTCGTAATAGGGCGACTTGGGGTCAAACTGCGTCGGGTCAGGGTAGGCCGTGGACGCCACCTGTGCGATGCCGACGATACCCGGCTCGGCACAACTGGAGTGGTAGAACAGTACGCCGTCGCCCACCCGCATGCCATCGCGCATGAAATTGCGCGCCTGGTAGTTGCGCACGCCCACCCAGGGCACTGTGGCCTTGGGCGCGGCCAGCACATCGTCTACCGAGCATTCCTCGGGTTCGGATTTCATCAGCCAGTAACTTGTCATGGGCTTGCCTTGTCGCGTCATTTTTGGGAGGAATGAAGCTTAGCGGACGAGCAGGGCAAAGAAAAGCCGGCACCGAGGTTGCGACGCAGCTGAAGCGGAAGGTGGCAAAAAAAAGCCGCCCTCAAGGGGCGGCCAAAACGAGGTAACAACAACAACTGGTCAACTGCCGGCTCTGATGCCCCGCATCGTGATGATGCCGCCCAGATTCGTGCCATGCAGTTATTGTGCGGAGCCGCCAAGGCAAGCGTCAACCTGTCAACTTTGACAGGGGGGCGCGATGGGTGCGGGTGGGCACGCGGTATCAGCCTGGCCGGCGCCGTGCGAAAACACGCCAGGCGCAGCATTTCGATACGACTGTCATTTTTGACAGGGCAGGGTTTCGGCTGTTGAACGTCTGCCTGGCATTTGTCGGTGGGAAGGCGTGGAGGGCGTGAGGTTTACTATGAAATAAATAGCTGCTAGCGCCCGTCCCATAAGGGCTGGAAGATGATTTAGCTAAAAATAATTACCTGCGGTGCTGCGTGCTTTCCGGCAGGAGGGTAACCGGTGGCCTTTGCGCAACACCCGCCATCAGCCTGTCGCCCTCCGATGGGAAATTCATGAGGCAGGCAGCCGTCTCCTCCAAATAGAGGTTTACTTCAATGAGGCCCTGATTTACAAGCTCAAAGTCAGCATGTGCCCAGACCGGGCAGGACACCACGGGAGAGACTTCAATGCGCAAAACGGTCAAATCCACCAATCGCAAACTCAAGGTCAATGTCGTTGCGGGTACCTATGTGGTGCTTTTGGGCATCGGGCTGAAAAAAGCTGATGCCAGGGGCGTGCTGGGATTCGCGATCCATCGCACCGACCATTCCCGGCAAGATGAAGGCAAGTGGCTGGAAGGCATGAAGGTCTTCGAAAGCTCCAGCGTCGAGGTGGGGCAGAAGGTTTCTTCGCGGGAGTTTCCCATCCAGGGCTTCCTGTGGCAGGACTTCACCGCCAGCCCGGGCATCGACTACACCTACCGCGTGGTGGCGCTCACCGGCAAGCCAGGTGCGCTGAAAGAACATGCGCAATTGCAGGCGGAGTGCAGCATCAAGACAGAGCCTGAATACGGGCCGACGCATTCCGTCTGGTTCAACCGCGGCATTGCAGGTTCGCAAGCCTACGCCAGGGAGTTCGGCAGCGCCAAGCCGCAAAGCGTGGGCAGCAAGGCGGAGAAATGGCTTTCGCGGGGGCTGGAAGAAGCCCTGCTTGCATTCATTGCCATGGCCAAAGATAAATCGTATGGCCTGCGCGGGGCGCTGTACGAGTTCAAGCACCAGCCCGTGATTGACGCCCTGGCCGATGCCCAGAAACGCTGCAAGGATGTGCAGCTGGTCATCGACATGCGGGTCAAGGCCAACGGCCCGGCGAAGGACAACAAGAAGAACGTTCTTGCCGCAGGCTTGACCAAGGTCGTCATACCGCGCACGGCGAGTGCAAGCTCCATTGCGCACAACAAGTTCCTCATTCTCATGAAGAACGACAAACCCGTGGCCGTGTGGACGGGCTCGACCAACATCACCCCCAGCGGCGTGTTCGGCCAGAGCAATGTCGGCCACATGGTGAAAAACGCCAGGACGGCGCAGGCCTACCTGGACTATTGGGAGCTGCTGGCGCTGGACGAGGAGAACAAGACCCTGCGGCCCAAAGTCGAAGAGATGTCGCCGGTGCCGACCGACACCGACGAGCCCGGCACCGAGTGCATTTTCTCGCCGCGGCCCAGCAAGGAAGCCTTGCTGGGCTACCGGGACGTGGCTCTGGGTGCGCAGGAAGCCGTGTTTTTTACCTCCGCCTTCGGCATTGGCGCGGAGATGGGTGACGCCTTCAATGCCGAGCGCGACGTGCCTTCGTACATCCTGATGGAAAGCAAGGGAAACAATGAGACCTCTCGCGCCCGTACCGACGCGTTGCTGAAGTTCAGGAGCAACCAGATCGCCATCGGCGGCGGGCTGCCGTCTGACCTCAACAACGGCTACATGCGCTGGCTTCACGAGTTGAGCCGCACCGGGTATACCAAGAACGTCCACTACGTCCACAACAAGTTCATGATCGTGGACCCGCTGTCCAAAGCGCCGGTGGTGATTACCGGCTCGGCCAATTTTTCCCTGAACTCGACCACCGGCAACGATGAAAACATGCTTGTCATTCGCGGCGACACGCGGGTGGCAGACATCTACCTTGGCGAGTTTGTCCGCCTCTGGCGGCACTACTACTTCCGCGACGTGATCCGGCGGGTGGGTACCAAAAACGCCAAAAAGAGCTGGCTGGTCCCCAACGACACCTGGAGCAAATCGTTTTACGACCCGGCCAGCCGCAAGAGGTTTGAGCTGAAGGTGTTCTCGGATCCTGTTTTTTGAGATGGGCGGCCTAACCGGTCTGCTAGCGTTTATGCATCAAAACCCGCTCCAGCCCAATAGGGGCGAGCGCTAGCAGCTATTGTTTTTGTAGCTAAGCCCATGCCGCTGGTTGCAACAAGGCTTGCTGCTTTGCCCGTGCGCTCACACCTGAGCTGGCTCCATGCGCCGTGCCAGCTCGCCGCCGCGGGTGCGCAGGAAGGCCAGCAAACGCTGCGGGTAATCCGCCGCTACTGCTTGTTGGGCAGAGGGCCGCGCAGCCAGCGCCGTGCGCCAGTGCTGCATGCGCGGCAAGGTGTCCAGCCAGCCGGTTTCGCCGCATTCCTCGAAGGCGTCAAGGTAGCGAAACACGGGCGCAAAAACCGCGTCCACCATGCTGAAGCGCGTGCCGGAAAAATACGGCCCGGCTTCGTCGAGCTCGGCTTCCAGCTGGGCGAAGCGCTGCTGCAGCTCGGCCCGCCGCGCCTGCAGCGAGGCAGCATCGGGCGCCGAGTAAAAGCCCCACACCGTCGCCAGCGTGGCCGAGCCGAACTCCATCCAGGCGCGGTGGCGTGCCCGCTCCAGCGGCCGGGGCGGGTGCAGCGGCGGGCCATTGGTTTCCTCCAGGTATTCACAGATCACGGCGGATTCAAAAACGGCCGTGTCCTCCGTGAGCAGCACCGGCGTCTTGCCGAGCGGCGACACGGCGAGGAACCAGTCGGGTTTGGCCGCCAGGTCCACATCGCGCCGCGCGAAGGGCACGCCTTTTTCCAGCAGCACGATGGCCGCGCGCTGCACATAGGGACACAGCGCATGGCTCACCAGCGTCAGGGCAGGGGCCGGCGCGTTCATGCCGGCACCAGGCCTTCTGCCTGCAGTGCGGCGAACACCGCAGGCCGCTGGCCGATGCGCTGAAGGTAGCCCAGCACGCGCGGAAAAGGCGACAGCTCCATCTTGAAGAACTGGCCCCAGCCCAGAATGGTGAAGGCATAAACGTCAACCACTGAGAATCCGTTTCCAGCCAGCCAGTCGCGTGTGGCCAGATGGCGCTCAACCGTGCCGAAGCGGCGCAACAGCTTTGCAACCGTGGCTTCGCGTGTTGCTGCGTCAATCGCCGGGTTGAAGAGCGGGCCAAAACCCTTGTGCAGTTCGGTGGCAATAAAGGTCAGCCATTCCAGGGCTTCCATGCGTGCAGGCGTGCCGTGTGCAGGCAGGAGGCTGTGGTTCTCGCCTATCCATTGCAGCAGGGCGGCGGCCTCGGTGTGCCGGCTGCCGTTGTCGAGTTCCAGCACGGGAACGTAGCCGCGCGGATTGATCTGGTCAAAGTCTTCACCGCTTTCCGTGCGGCGCGTGGCCAGATCCACACGGACGAGTTGGGGCGCCAGCCCAGCCTCACGGCAGGCAATGTGAACGGCCAGGGAACAGGCGCCAGGGGTGTAGTAAAGCTTCATGAAAGTCCTTTCGGTTAAATCGGTCAAGAGGTGATGCGTGACTTTATGATTGCGCCAGCGCAAAGAAAATACGTGGAATGGAAATTTATGATTGCAAAAACGCAATACAAACTGAGCGCCACCGACCTGGAGCTGCTGCTGGCGCTGGTGCGCGGCGGCACGCTGGCGCAGGCGGGAACGCGGCTGGGCGCAGACGCCTCCACCGTGTTCCGCGCGGTCCAGCGCATCGAGAAAGGCCTGGGCCAGCGCCTGTTCGAACGCTCGCGCCAGGGTTACCTGCCGACCGATGCCATGCATGCCATCGCGCTGCATGCCGAACGCATCGAAGCCGAGCTGGAGGCCGCGCGCGCGACAACCCTGCGCGCGGGCGAAGAGGTGTCCGGCCGGGTGCGCCTGACCACGGTGGACGCGGTGCTGCGCGGCCTGGTGCTGCCCTGCCTGCCGGCGCTGGCAGCGCGCCACCCGCTGCTGCAGCTGGAACTGCACGCCACCAACGAACTCATGAGCCTGTCGCGGCGCGATGCAGACCTGGCGCTGCGCGCCACGGCCGGCAAACCGCCGGACCACCTGATCGGGCGCCTGCTGGGCCACATGGACTTCGTGGTGTGCGCCGGCAAGGCCATGCCGGCCGCCCTGCGAAAACGGCCGCTGGCGCAGCAGGACTGGATTGCCCCCGACGAGGCCATGCCGCAGCATCCCTCGGTGGTCTGGCGCCGCAAGGCCCTGCCCAAGGTCATTCCGCGCCACCTGGTGGACTGCATCACCAGCGTGGTTGATGCGGTGCGCTCTGGGCTGGGGGTGGGTGCGGTGCCGGTCTTCATGCTGCCGCAGGAGCCGCAGCTCGTGCCGATCAGCGAGCCGCTGGAAGGCTGCGTTTCAGAGTTGTGGCTGCTGGCCCATCCCGAGTCGAGGCACCTGCGGCGGATAGCGGCGGTGTACGAACATTTCGCCACGCATATCCGGCCGTCGTGACGGGGTGCTGGGTGCGCTCTTCAATGTAAAAGTGTGCTTGTTCGAATTCAGCTTGAAACGCCACCGACGCAGGCCGACATCAACATCAGTATCTGCCGCATCTGGCGGCGCTGAGGCTCGCCGCCGGCGCGGATCAATCTAAGGCAGGCTGATGATCTCGACCCAGTTCGGGTTCTTGCCGAGCGGCAGCGAAGCCTGCTGCGTCAGACGTCCGTTCGCCGGGTCGATGCGGTAGGCAGTCATGGCGTGGGACAACTGCCCCACAGCCAGCAGCCAGGTGCCCGAAGGGTCGATCTGGAAGCCGCGTGGCTGCTTTTCGGTGGCCTGGTGGCCAATCAGATTCAGCTCGCCGCTCGCGGCGTCCACCGACCACATGGCCAGTGTGTGGGAGTTGCGCTCGCTGGTGTAGAGGAAGCGGCCGTTCGGCGTCAGGTGCAGGTCCGCAGCCCATGGCTTGCCGGTGAAGCCTGCCGGCAGGGTGGGCAAGGTTTTCAGCAGGCTCAGGGTGCCGCGTTGCGCGTCGTAGGCCAGCACATCGACCGTGGCGTCCAGCTCGTGCAGCAGATAGGCATGGCGGCCATTCGGGTGAAACACCAAGTGGCGCGGGCCGGCGCCAGGGCGTGTGGCGAAGGCCGGAGGATTGTTCGGCGTGAGCTTGCCTGTTGCGGCGTCAAAGCCGTATTGCAAGACTTGGTCGCTGCCCAGATTGGTCACGAAGAGGTTTTTGTTGCCCACATCGATGACGGCCGCGTGTGCGTTCTTGCCGGTGGGCAAAACGGTGACGGCTGCGCCCGCCACACCGTCGGCGCCTATGGGGCTGACGCTCACCTTGTTGCCGCCGTACGAAGCGGCGAAGAGCCAGCGGCCCGTTCTGTCCGTCATGACGTAGGCCATGCTGTCCGGCAGCGGCGCTGTGCCGATCTGCTTGAGCTTGCCGGTGCTGCCGTCAATCGCAAAACTCGCAACGGTGAACGGCTCGGAACGCAGCGCGGCGTAAAGCATGCGCTTGTCAGGGCTGAGCGCCATGGGCATCACCGTGCCGCCGACGGCCAGCGTCTGGGTGACTTGCAGCGTGCCCTTGTCATGGTCGAGCTTGACCACGCTGATGTCGCGGCTGTCGGCATTGGAGACATAGGCAACGGAGTTTCGGGTGGCGCAACCTTGCATAAGAGTCATCAGGCTAATCAGGAGGGTGGAAAAGAGGAGGCGGGAAGAAGCAGTTTTCATGGCCATTTGTTGGTAATTGGTCAGACATCGTACAACTGCGAGCGATTTTGCAACCTGGATGTTTGCGCTGTCATGCGCGTTTACCCCAGTAACGGAGGGCATTGGCAGCCAATTGGATCGATTCAACCCGAAGCGAGACTTCTGCGGCGAGCAGCTCAGGCGACCTCAGCCAAAAACGCCGACAGCAATTCAGCACATCGGGCCGCATGGCTGGTAATGAGGAAATGGCCGGCGCCATCGACGGCAAAGTGGCGCACGTCTGGCAGGCTGCCCTGCAAGGTGTTGGTGATGGCGACCATGGCCGGATTCGCTTCGCCGCCGCGTACCAGCAAGACCGGCATGGCCAGCGCGGCGCAGTTCTGTGCGCTCACCTCGAAGCCGAAGTCTGTGCGCCAGTCCAGCACGTTCACCGCAGCCGTCTCGCGGCAATAGGTTTTGACGGCTTCAGGCATGGCGGCAAAAACACCGGGGCCGCCCCAGAAGTCGATGACGCGGGCGGGGGCGTCGGGCTCGCCGCTGTTGACGGCGGCCTCAAAGGCCTGGCTCATGCGCAGCGCTTCGTCATGCAGCCTGCCGCCGTCGAGCCCGCGGATAAGGGGCAGGGGGTTGGCTTCGAACAGGCTCAGGCTGGCGATGTCAACGCTGCGGGAAAGGGCTGCCGCCAGCGCCACGGTACCGCCAAAGGAGTGCCCGACCAAATGGACGGGCTGGCCGATGTGGCGCGCCAACGCCTGCACCACCTGCACTTCATGCGCAATGCCAAAGTCTTGCGTGGTGCGCGTGTCTGTGGTGCCGCCGTAGCCACTCAGGCTGCTGGTCACCAGCCGGTAGCCCGGGCTGAGGTGGCGCTGCACCTGCCGCCAGGCCGCCGTGGTGCTGTAAGAGCCGGGCAGGAACAGGACGGCCGGGCCTTCGCCGGATTCGACGCAATCAATGTTTCGTTCTTCGGCCTTCAGCATGCAGGACTCCCGTTATTTTTAAGACAACGTCGTGGGCGCGGCGCGACCGGGGCGTGTCTCCGGCAGGAGTTTGCCTGTTTCAGGATGCCGCTGCAAAACGGGCGTTTCTTCATCCAGCCGGCCAGGGTGCCGAGCAGCTCTTCGCGCGCCTGTTCGTCGTTGCGGCCAGAACGAACCAGCAGACGCGCAGCGCCCGCGGCCAGTGGCCCGGCCACGCTCAGCGGATCCAGGTCGCGCGTGTCGTCGTTATCAACCGAGAACCAGGCCAGGTGCCGCAAGTCGCGGAGATCTCCCTTGCGTTCGGGGGGTGGCGCGCGGCTTCTGCCTCCTGCAGTGCCTGCGGAGAAAAGGCGGGCAGGCCGCGGGAACGCATGGCCTCGACGGCGATTTGGTGGAGATGGGTGGGGCGCCTGGCGGGTGACGAGCGAGTCGCCTCCATGTGCCCATTGATGCCCATGCCTGGCGAATTCCGCGCCAGGTGCTCATTTGACCTGCACCGCGCCGGGGGTTATAACTCGCCCACACAACAGGAGAGCACCATGGGATTGATGAAATTTGCAGGCGCTGCGGCGCTGTCAGCGGTTTTGTTCGGCTGCTCGATGCCCATGGGCGGCGGTTGGACTGCCCTGGTGGACGGGACAAATGGCCTGGAGAACTTCAATCGGGTGGGCGTTGCCAATTGGTCGGCTACCGACGGCGCTATCCAGGCGAGCGCGGGCGGCGCCACGCCGGCTTATCTGGTGTCCAAACAGTCCTATACGGATTTCACGATGCGCGTGGAGTTCTGGTCCAGCGACGACGCCAACAGCGGCGTGTTTGTGCGCTGTGCCAACCCCGCCGAGATTACCGACGAGAACTGCTACGAAGCCAACATCTTCGACCAGCGGCCCGACCCGACCTATGGCACAGGCGCCATCGTCAAGGTAGCCAAGGTGTCGCCCATGCTCAAAGCCGGCGGCAAGTGGAACGTCTACGAGATCACGGCCAAAGGCCCGCGCCTGACGCTGGTGCTCAATGGCGTGAAAACGGTAGACGTGGAAGACCGCAAACTCACCAGCGGCCCGGTCGCGCTGCAATGGGGTCGCGGCATCATCAAGTTCCGCAAGGTCGAGATCCGCCCGATCTAGTATTGCCACCCGGCCCCCCTGAAACCCAAGGGGCCGGCTGCCCGTTTGCAGCGGCAAGCCAGCTGTCAGCGGTGTTTGCCAACTTCCCAGCCCACGCCGCCAATGGCCCGCTCTGCCACTTCAACGGCCAGAGGCTCGAGCGAGGTCGCCATGGTGTCGTTCCAGCGGTTGAGGTAGCCGAAAAGTGCAATCGACGCCACGATCTCGACGATCTGCTCGTCGTTGTAATGCTTCTTGAGTTCGTCAAAGTCGGCCTGCGAGGCCTCGTTGGGTACGGCACCAGCCTTGAGCGCCAGACTGATGGCGGCGCGTTCTGCGGGGGTGAATAAATCGCTTTTCTCGAAGTTCCACAGCGCGGCTATCTTGGCGTCCGACGCCTTGTAGATGCTGGACAGGTTGGTCATGTGCGACTGGCAATAGAGGCAGCCGGCCGCATAACTGCTGGCCAGGCTGACCAGCATCTTGGTTTCTTCCGGCACCGTGCCTTCGTACAGCACGGCCTGGTTCAGGGCCATGAAGGCCCGCACGATGTTGGGCCGCCGCACCATGGTCATGATGCTGTTGGGCGTGAAGCCGCG
>NZ_JBDTTH010000088.1:0-18044 GCF_039930745.1 Polaromonas sp.
TTGATGGCGCGGATGAAGGCCGCGTTGTTGTCGTTGTTGACCATCAGGACCATCCAGCTGCACAGGTCCTTGATTTCGGCACGGTCGAAAAAACTTTGCCCACCAGAGACTTTGTAGGGAATCTGCGCCTTGCGAAAAGCCTTCTCGAAGGGTTTGGCCATGTGGTTGGCGCGGTAGAGGATGCAGAAGTCCTTCCACTCCTTGTGCTGGCTGCCTTCGGCCTGCAGGGTGCCTTCGGCCCGCAGGCTCTGGATACGCGCCACCACACGCTCGGCCTCGTGTTCCTCGCTGTCGCAGTCGACCACGCGCACCGGCTCGCCTTCGCCAAGTTCGCTGAACAGCGTCTTGGGAAAAAGCTTGGGGTTGGGCGCAATCACGTTGTTGGCCGCGCGCAGGATGGCGCTGGTCGAGCGGTAGTTCTGCTCGAGCTTCACGACCTTCAGATTGGGGTAGTCCTGCGGCAGCCTCTTGAGGTTGTCCAGCGTCGCGCCGCGCCAGCCGTAAATCGACTGGTCGTCATCCCCCACCGCGGTGAAGCGGCCGCGCGCGCCGACCAGCAGCTTGAGCACCTCGTACTGCGTGGCGTTGGTGTCCTGGTATTCATCGACCAGCACATGGCCGAGTGACTTCTGCCATTTGTCGCGCACGGCATCGTGCTCGCGCAGCAGCTTGAGCGGCAGGCCGATCAGGTCATCAAAGTCCACGCTCTGGTAGGCCGTCAGGCGTTCTTCATAGCGCGCCATGATGCGCGCGATCAGGCGGTCCTCGTCGCCGCTGGCCTGTGCTTCGGCCTGGGCGGCATTGAGCCCGCTGTTTTTCCAGGCGCTGATGCTCCATTGCCACTGCCGCGCAGTGGCCGCGTCGGTGCTGCCGCCCGCGTCTTTCAGGATGCTGGTGACGTCGTCGCTGTCGAGGATGGAGAACTGCTTTTTCAGCCCCAGGGCCTCACCGTCCTGGCGCAGCATGCGCACCCCCAGTGCATGGAAGGTGCAGATCAGCACGCCCTTGGCGGCCTGGCCGATCAGCTTTTTGGCGCGTTCGCGCATTTCCGCCGCAGCCTTGTTGGTGAACGTGATGGCCGCAATCTCCTGCGGCTGAAGGCCGGCCTGGATCAGCCGGCCTATCTTCTGTGTGATCACCCGTGTTTTTCCCGAGCCGGCACCCGCCAGCACAAGGCAAGGCCCATGCATGTAGTTGACGGCTTCCTGCTGCGCGAGATTCAGGCCGTTGGCGGAAGAAGGGGCGGAGGACGGTGGTGACGACATGCAGTGATCAGGGCGGGCAACAAAAGGCAGAAGCGCGTGCAGCAACGCGACGATGGCTGGCTGAAAAATGAAAGCGGAAGCGGGCCATCATAGCCAGTCAGCCTGCGGCAATCTTCGCAAGTGACAATCAGCCTTGTGTTAAGCATTCTTCTCGTCACCTTCGCCTTCTTCGCGCTGGTGCTGTGCGGCTACCTCGCTGCACGGCGCGGCCTGCTGCCGCAGGCTGCGATTCCGGGGCTCAATACCTTTGTGCTGTATTTCGCCCTGCCCTGCATGCTGTACCGTTTTGGTGCCAACACGCCGGTGGCGCAGCTGCTCGACGGCAGCCTGGTGGCGGTGTACCTGCTGTGCGCGCTGATCATGGTGGCTTTCACGGTGGCCGTCACGCGCAACCGGCGCATCGGCTGGAACGACGCTTCCTTCGGTGCGCTGGTCGCGGCTTTCCCGAACACCGGCTTCATGGGCGTGCCGCTGCTGGTGGCATTGCTCGGTGCGCAGGCGGCGGGGCCGGCCATCGTGACCATTGTGGTGGACCTGCTGGTCACGAGTTCGCTGTGTATTGCCCTGTCCCGGCTGGATTCGGCCGATATCCATGGCGCGGAGGTGGCGGCGAAAAACGCACTCAAGGGCGTGGCGCTCAATCCCATGCCCTGGGCCATTCTGCTGGGCGCCCTGTCGTCCGGCTTGGGGCTCGCGCTGCCCGCACCGGTGATGCAGACAGTGGCCTTGCTGGCCGGCGCGGCCTCGCCCGTTGCGCTATTCACCATAGGCGCAGTGCTGGCGCGCTCGCAGATGAACAGCGTGGCAACGATTCCTCTGAGGGACTACGTGCCGGTGGCGCTGCTCAAGCTGGTGCTGCACCCGCTGCTGGTCGGACTGATGGGCCTGGGCGCGATCCAGCTTGGCGTACCCCTGGACCCCTTTGCCCTGACAGTGATCGTGCTGGTGGCGGCCCTGCCGAGCGCCAGCAATGTTTCGCTCCTGGCCGAGCGTTTCGGCGCCAACAACGGGCGCATCGCCCGCATCATTCTGCTGTCCACCGTGCTGGCGTTTTTCAGCTTCTCCGGGGCGGTGGCGTTGCTGACCTAGAGTTGGCGGCGAATGGGTACCACCCGCTGTAGCAGGCTGTTGCGGCCTTTGGGTTTGTAGCGGGCCATGGTCACGATCTCAAGGAGTCGTTACGCCGCAAACGTTGTGCCAGAGGTCTTTTACAACCTCAACGCCCAAGTTAGGCCACGGATTTGTTGCACGTTTAGCCACGTAACTATGCGCCCGTTGCGATGCGTAGGGTGGCGAAGCGCCCTGCACCAAGCTCCAGCGTGGCTGACGTTGGTTGCCCCTGAAACAAGCTTGCGTATTGGACCTTCGGGATTTCGTAGAGCTTGTAGCCCAGGCCAATTCCTTGGCGGTTCAGCGCATAGAAATTGACGGTCTCCCATGCGCCGGTGGTCCATTCCTGGACGCGCCGTTGCTTATGCAAGTCATTGAAGTCTGGTGTTGGGACCCAAACCTTCGCGGTGAAGATTCCGGTACTCGATTCGACGAGTGGCGCATAGCCATTCGCTCTAATGACTTCATCGCTCATTGGCTCACTGAGGGGGTACATCTTCAGGCTGTCAGGAATGTCGAGTTCAATGCTGTACTCGTAAGCTCGGTCGCTCGTACGTAAACCGCCAGTGATTGCCGCTGCAGCCGATACATGTTTGATGTGGGGTGGTAGTTCGCTTAGATATGAACGGTAGGTCTTTGCGTAGACGGCCGGTAAGTGACCAACCATTTGACCGCGAACCATGACCCGAACTGCATTCGGATCGTGTTGGTTCTGGTTGTCAAACTCAAGGTAAACCAGGCATATGGCCAATGCAGCCGTGCCTGACTGGTTCAACGCGATCGATTCGATCGCAGCTCGGTAGTGGGATGTTCCTGCCACGGCGACCTGAAATGTGCCTGTAGATTCCCAATGGGCGTACGCCGGTGCATTCATATCGCTGTGTGCATGTAGGGGCCGAACGTTGGCGCTCAGCGGGAGCTGCAGGCGATCCGATGGAGCAACCAGTTAAATTCATTTCTTTGTCTCCCATTTAGCCCCGAGCATCGCAGTAAGCGTTGCGCTGACCGTCGTGTCAAAGACACCGGCCTTACCCGTGAGATAGGCATTCTTCCATGTATCGTAGCCTTCCTGAAATGCGGGTATCTCGGGAGACTTACGCAGCAATTCAGTAATGCTTCTTTTCACCGCACCTTCTTTAAATGGTAGGTGTGGGACATCTGTGACCACATTACCCTTCAGTGGGTTCGTCATGCGAATAGCGTCAACGCGAATATGAACAACCCTTCCTAGGTCTTTGTAGCTTTCGACCTTAAGTATGGTGAGCGTTGACGCCTCCTCACCTTGGCGCGTCTTGTACTTCCAGACTTGGCCGGGCGCCAATTCCGTGGCGTGTAGCGTGAACGACATGGTGAGCACAACGATTGATATGAGGTAACGCATAAAGAAATTTAACGTAATGTAGATCGTCGGATATTCTTGGCGCGCGGCATATCCGACAGGATAACCTCGAATTTCACCTCCGAACTCGAACAGTCCATCAGGCGGTGAAACGTGCGCAGGCTCGCGTTGTCACCCATTGCCAAGAAATTCGAAGTTCTCTTCTTTGTCGTCAACCTTGTCGTCTATCCTGTCCAGATCGGGCGGTGGCTTGGTCCTCACAAAGCCGTAGGGGGGCATCCTTCGACAGGCTCAGGACGAACGGAAGAGTAAGACCGTGGTGCCCCTCTCTTTTCAAGCAGGGGCCGCGGGTCCGGCTTTGCCGGCCCGCAGGCGCAGCGCCCCCTCGGGGGGCAGCGACCCGCGCAGCGGCGGAGCGTGGGGGCTTTATATGGACAGTGGATCCACATCAATCGCCCAGCGGATCAGGCTTTTGAATTCCGTTTGCTGGCGTGTTTGGTGCAGCAGCGGCTGCCAGGCCGCCAGGAAACGTTGCAGCGCGGCGCGCGAAGGGCTCTCCACCAGCATCTGCGCGCGTTCGATGTTGGCCACCCGCTGGATGGTCATGGGAACGGCCGGGTAGGGCGTGACGGCTTCCATGCCCGGCAACTGTTGTGTTTGTGCGGCTTCGGCGGCCGCGTTCAGAAAGGCCTGCGCTGTCGCTTGCTCCCGCGCCTCAGCGCGCACCAGCGCTGAAAAACCGAAAGGCGACATGCCGGCCGCTTCCCGCTCCTTCAGTTCCTGGGCGGCAAACGCAGGGTAGTCGTGCTTTTTCAGCGCGCCGAACAGCGGATGCTGCGGATGGAAGGTCTGCACCCACATCTCGCTGGCCTCGCCATGGTCGGCATCGCGCCCGGCGCGGCCTGCTGCCTGCATGAGCAGGCCGAACAGGCGCTCGGGCGCGCGAAAGTCGCTGGAGAACAGGGCGCTGTCGGGGTTGATGGCCGCCACCAGCGTGATGTGGCGAAAGTCGTGGCCTTTGGCAATCATCTGCGTGCCGACCAGCACGTCCACCTCGCGCGCATGGACGCTGGCCAGCTGCGATTCCAGCGCACCTTTGAGGCGCGTGGTGTCGGCGTCGATGCGCGCAATGCGCAGGGGGCTGCCATCGGGGCGCGTCACCCCCGCCAGCAGCTCGGCGATGTGTTCCTCCAGCCGCTCGGTGCCTTTGCCCACGGGCGCAATGTCGATGTTGCCGCAGCTGGGACAAGCGCGCGGCACGCGTTCGGTAAAGCCGCAGTGGTGGCAGCGCAGGGTGCGGTCTATCTTGTGGAACACGCGGTAGGCGCTGCAGTGCGGACACTCGCTTTTCCAGCCGCAGTCATGGCAGGCCAGCACCGGAGCGTAGCCGCGGCGGTTCAAAAAAATCAGCGACTGTTCGCCGCGCGCGATGCGCTGCGCAATGGCGTCGAGCAACGGCGGTGCGATGGTGCTGTGTTTGGGCTGGTGGTTCATGTCCACCAGACGAACCGCGGGAAGCCTGCCCGCGCCCGCCTCGGTGCCGATGCGCTCGCTCATGGTCAGGCGCTGGTAGCGGCCCGTTACTGTGGCTTGCCAGCTCTCCAGCGATGGCGTGGCGGACCCGAGGAGGACACGGCACTGGACAACCGGCTTGTCAGTCTCTTCATCTTTCGGGGCGCTTTCCAGCATCGCTCGGTACACGGCCAGATCCCGCGCCGAATAACGCGCGCCTTCCTGCTGCTTGTAACTCGGGTCGTGTTCTTCATCCACGACGATCAGGCGCAAGTTGGGCAGCGAGGCGAAAATCGCCATGCGGGTGCCCAGCACCAGCCGGGCCTGGCCGGCATGTGCAGCCAGCCAGCTCTTGAGCCGCTGCGCGGGTGTCAGGCCGCTGTGCAGCGACACCACCTGCGCCTTGCCGAGGTGGGCAAAACGCTCCTCGAAGCGGGCCTGCAGCTGCGGCGTCAGGTTGATCTCGGGGACCATGACCAGCACCTGGGCGCTGGCGTCCTGGGCCAGCACCCGGGCGGCGGCGCGCAGGTAGACCTCGGTTTTGCCGCTGCCGGTCGCACCGAACAGCAGCGCCGGCCGGTTGTCGGCATCAAATTCGGCAATAGCCCTTTCCTGCTCTACGCTCAGTGCTATCAAAGTTGTAGTATCCGGCGTCGGCTCCACGGCAGCGACTGGGCGTTTGAGCCGGCGCGCCAGCTGCACCGTGCTGAGCTCGCGCAGTTGCGGCGGCAGCGCGGCCAGCGCCACCTCGCCTATGGAGCGCTGGTAATAGCTGGCCGTGAAGCCGACCAGCCCGCGCCAGGTGGCCGACAGCGGTGCCAGGCCGTCCAGCGCACCCAGCACGGACCTGGCCTGGGCCGGCAGCAGGCCACCGCTGTTGGGCAGCTGCGCCCACACCACGCCCAGCACCTCGCGCTTGCCCAGCGGTACACGCACCAGGCTTCCTGGCAGAAGTGGCCGCTCGCTGGCATAGGTCAGCGGCCCGGCCACGCTGCTGTGCGCCGGGGTGGCAACAACAATGCTGAGCCAGTGCGTCATGAGCGGTCGGATGGACGAACGATAGTTAAGGCGATAGTCTTAAGACACATTTAAAAACATGGAGCTAAGTGCTTGATTTAAAAACGCTTTGAGGCTCTTCCAAGGTTTCTGTGGATAACTTTGTTGATAGATTGCCCCCGCGCTGCCCGGGGCCTTATAAACCAAGGGTTTTTCTTGAATTGCCCGCAAAAAAAGCAGTTTGAAGATCCTATATAAATCAAGCACTTAAAGGCGCTATGGCTTTGATAGCGGGAAGCGGACCTGTTACAGCTTCATGCGGCACCGCAGCACAAATTTTGTGAATAAGTCATGTCTGCAGTGCGGGATTTTTGTGCTAGCCGCAGTGGAAACCCTGCATTAATGCGGCGTTCCTGTACGCATCTGACGTGAATGCGCATGCACGGCCCGCACCAGCACCTCAACGTTGTCGGGTGGGGTGTGCTGGCTGATGCCATGGCCCAGATTGAAGATGTGGGCCGGGCCGCTGCTGCGGGTGTCCAGGTGGGGCGCTCCGAAACTCTCCAGCACGCGAACCGCCTCCTGCTCAATTTGGGCCGGGCTGGCAAACAGGACGTTGGGGTCCAGGTTGCCCTGCAGCGCCATGCGTGCGCCCACCCGAGCCCGCGCCTTTGCAAGGTTCACGGTCCAGTCCAGTCCCAGGACTTCGCAGTCCAGCTGGGCCATCTGTTCCAGCCAGAGCCCACCGCCTTTGGTGAACACCAGGCGGGGAATGGCCACGCCCTCGTGGGTCCGCTTGAGCTGGCTGAGCACGCGCTGGGTGTAGGCCAGGCTGAAGGTCTGGAAGGCCGCGTCGGCCAGCACGCCGCCCCAGCTGTCGAAAATCATCACGGCCTGGGCGCCGGCTTCGATTTGCGCATTCAGGTAGGCGGCCACGGCATCGGCGTTGATGGCCAGCATCTTGTGCATCAGGTCGGGGCGCTGGTAAAGCATGGTCTTGACCAGGCGGTAGTCGTCCGAGCCGGCGCCTTCGACCATGTAGCAGGCCAGCGTCCAGGGGCTGCCGGAAAAGCCGATCAGCGGCACCCGGCCGTTCAGGGCCTTGCGGATCGAGGTCACCGCGTCGAACACGTAGCGCAGCTTTTCCATGTCCGGGACCTGCAGCTTCGCCACCGCGGCCTCGTCCCGCACCGGCGTGGCAAAACGCGGGCCTTCGCCAAGCGCAAACGACAGGCCCAGGCCCATGGCGTCAGGCACGGTCAGGATGTCGGAAAACAGGATGGCGGCGTCCAGTGGGTACCGTTCCAGGGGTTGCAGCGTGACTTCGGTCGCGTAGTCCGGCGAGGTGGCCAGGCCCATGAAACTGCCGGCCTTGGCGCGGCTGGCGCGGTATTCGGGCAGGTAACGCCCAGCCTGGCGCATCAGCCAGACGGGGGTGTAGTCGGTGGCCTGCCGCAGGCAGGCGCGTAGAAAGGTGTCGTTTTGGAGGGGGGCAAACATGCCCCGATTGTCTCAGGTGTGGGCGCGGGCGACGGGTGGCTTTTTTGCAGGCATGGGCCGCTGGCGGCAGCCTCGATTCGGGCCTACCATGCCTGTCATGGGGTGTGAGCTTCTTCCTGACCCGACAAGGAGGCCGATATGCGCATGAACGACCACGAGTACTTTCGCAGCTGCATCGCCCGGGAGCGGAACCTGGCGCAACTGCTGGGCCATCAGCATATCGAAGAATGTTATGAAAGCGCGGGCACGCTGTGGGACAACGCCCGGGCTCTGCCGCAGTGGACGCGCGACTGGCAGGCGTGCGGGCCCCTGATGACCGAGTACGGACTCACCGTGGTGTATGGGCCGGAGCCGGGGCAGGCGCACGGTGCCTGCGCCAGGATAGGTTCGACCGTGGTGCAGTTTGCAGACCATCCGTCGCGGGACCGCGCAGTGATGTACGGCATTGTCAGGGAGCTGATCGTGCTGCTGGAGCATGGCCGGGCCGCTGTCCGGGCCGCGTAGCCCGGCCATGTGGCGGGCGTTTCACCTGACCAGCGTTTTCATGAAGTCTTCCAGCGCGGCTATGGGCAGGGGCTTGCAGAACAGGTAGCCCTGATAACACTCGCAGCCGTGGCGCGAGAGAAAGTCGCGTTGCGCCGCGGTTTCCACGCCCTCGGCCACCACGCTCAGCCCCAGGCTTTGCGCCAGGCCGATGATGGTGCGGGCAATCGCCGCATCATTGGGGTCGCGCAGGATGTCCTTCACAAAAGACTTGTCTATTTTCAGCTGATCCAGCGGCAGCCGTTTCAGGCAGGACAGCGAGGAGTAGCCCATGCCGAAGTCATCGATCGAGAGTGTGACACCCATGTCCTTGAGCGCCGCCATCTTGCTGATGGTGACTTCCATGTCGTCGGCCAGCAGGCTTTCGGTCAGTTCCAGCTTGAGCTTGTAGGGGCTGACCTGGGTTTCCTTCAGTGCGGCCATGACGAGGTCGACAAAGTCGGCGTGGCGGAACTGCCGCACGCTCACATTGACCGCAATGCTCAGCGCCGCGGTATCCGGCCGGTTCGCCCAGGCGGCCAGCTGGCGGCAGGCGGTTTTCAGCGCCCATTGACCCAGCGGGAGTATCAGCCCGCCGTCTTCGGCGGCGGGGATGAATTCCGAAGGCTCCACCAGGCCGCGGCTGCCGTGCCGCCAGCGCAGCAAGGCCTCCACGCCTGTCATGCGCCCGTCGCGGCCGACCTGCGGCTGGTAGTAGAGGATGAACTGGTTTTCGCGCAGGCCCTGGCGCAAGTCCGATTGCAGCGCGGCGTTGGCCGACACCGCCGCCTGCATGACTGGGTTGAAAAAACAAAGGGTGTTGCGCCCGGCGACCTTGGCCTGGTACATGGCCAGGTCCGCCTGTTTCAGCAGGTCGCCGATGGCATGCTCGGTGTGGTCGAAGGAGGTGATGCCGATGCTGCAGGTGCTGTAGTGCTGGTAGCCGGCCAGGCTGTAGGGCTCGCAGAGCGCCGCGAGGATTTTCTCCCCCACCGCCCTGGCCTCGGCGGCTGCGGCCTGCGGGTCATCGCCCAGGTCGTCCAGCAGGATCACGAATTCGTCACCACCCAGGCGCGCCACCATGTCGGCCGGCCGCACGCAGGCCGACAGGCGTTTTGCCACTTTCTGCAACAGCAGGTCGCCCTTCTGATGGCCCATGGTGTCGTTCAGGGCCTTGAAATTGTCCAGGTCGACGAACATCAATGCGCCGGCACGCTGCTGCTCGTAGCCGCCCAGGGTCTTGTGCAGGCGGTTCATCAGCAACTGGCGATTCGGCAGCTGCGTCAGAGCGTCGTAAAACGCCAGGTGCCTGATCTCGCTTTCGGTCGCCTTGCGCCGCGTCACGTCGCGCCCGACGGCCACCCAGTGCGTGAAGAAAACACCCACATCGTCTGCTACCGGCACGATGTCGACTTCCATCCAGAAGTGCCTGCCATTCTTTTTGTAGGTGATGAGTTCAGCCTGCACCGGCTCGCCCCGGCGGAAAGCCGACCGGATGCGTTTGAGTTCGCTGCGCTCGGTCAGCGGGCCGCACAGCAGCCGCGGCGACTGGCCCATGGCTTCGCTGCGGCTGTAGCCGGTGTGCCGCTCAAAGGCGTTGTTGACGAAGATGATGCGCAGCCCCGGTTTCCCCGAAGGAAGCGCCTCGGCAATGATCACGATGTCGTTGAGACGCGAGATGCTGGTCTCCAGCAGCATGAGCTGTTCTCGGGTCTGGCGCTGTTTGCTGACATCGCGAAAATAAATAGCCAGTCCGTCGGGAAAAGGATGGGCGCGCACCTCAAACCATTTGTCCAGCGGTGCGTACAGGGCCTCGAACTCGACTTGGCGATGGCCTGTGACGGCGGCCTGCACCTGTTCTGAAAACGACGTGTTGACGACACCGGGGAATTCTTCCCAGATACTTTTGCCCAGCAACTCCGCGGCGCTGGACCTGCGCAGCAAACGCACCCCTTCGCTGTTGATATAGGTGAAGCGCCAGTCGGGGTCCAGCGTGTAAAAGCCCTCGGTGATGCTTTCCAGCGTGATGCCCAGCCGGGTGGCCAGCCGCTGCGCATCTTCCTCGGTCTGCCGCATGGAGGAGCGGATGCGCGCTCGCTCGGCGGCCATGGCACGGCGTTCCCGGCGCTGCCGCTGCAGGTCCATCTGGCCCGCCACCAACTCGGCCAGCGTTTCCAGATCCCGCTCCTGTTCGGGGCTCAGGCTTTGCGGCACCCTGTCCATCACGGCCAGCACACCCCGCAGCGTGCCGTCCTGCCCGGGAATGGCGACGCCCCGGTAAAAGTGGATGCCCGGCGCGCAGCGCGCTGGCAGCAGGGGCTGGCGCGGCGGTGTTTCCAGCGCCGCGGCGCACAGCGTGACGAGCCCCTCACGTTCGGCGGCGCTGAAACCCGTGCCCGAGCTGAACACGGCCTGACCGTTTTCAAGCAGCACCACCATGGCCATCGCGGCGCCGCAGGAGCGCGCCGCCAGCAGGGCTAGGCGATCGGTATCCGGCGACAGGGCGGGCGTGCGAACCTGCGCCGGGACTGGCGGACTGGTGACGGGATGGACGGTGGACAAAGACACGGACGGGCACCTGCTTTCGGATGACAAAAGAAGATGCTGAGGGAATACTGCGGGTTTTCCCCCAAGAGATTTGCAAGCGCGCGCATGAAACCGTTGCAAAACGTAGGCTGCGGACCGAACGCAAATCTGTCCTACGGCGCTTGTCGGCGCGCGCTGATCGACGCAGCGGTAGATGGTCGGGCGGCTTAACGCACCGGTAAAAACTGCAGGAAGGAGGCTCCGGCCAGGCCTTGCACGTAACTGATCACGGCGCGGCGGTATTTTTCGGTCAGGACCTCGGACAGCAGGTCGAGCCGGCCGATGAGCTTGCCGAATTCCCGTTCGAAACTCAGGTTGCGCTCCCGCTCCGAAATTTCATCGGCCAGCAGCAGGGGCTGGCCGGCTGCGTTGCGCCGGGTGGCCAGCAGCCAGACTGCCGACTCGATGTTGCGTGCCGCGTTGTAGATGTGCTGCGCATCGAGGCTGTCCACCAGGTAGAACTCGGTTTTGTCGTTGTGCGCAACGATCAGCATGTCGGCGCTGGCATAGATGAAGGCCGCCACGCGGTCGCCCTTGAAGTCGGGGCTCAGGGCCAGCGACAAAGCTGCAATGTCGCGTTTACCCAGCAACTCCGGCCAGGGCGCGCGGCTGTCAATGGCGCTGCGCACCCGCTGGATGGCCGCGTCGCGGCTCAGGCTGCCAGCTTTGCGCCATTCGGCCGGGTTGCGCCGGTACAGCTTGTCGAGCAACCGGTACAGGCTGTCGAGGTTGTCGCGCATGCCCAGGGTGGCCATGCGGTTCACATCGGATTGCGCCAGCTCGGACGAGGTCAGGGGCGCAACCTTGGTTTCACCGCGGTGCACCGGCGCGGTCTGGATGCATCCGCCCAGCAGCAAGGCTGGCAAACACAGCAGGGGAAGCAGCAGGGGCCGGCGCGGTGTGGGCATGCGCCGATTATCGGGGAGCCCCGCGCCGCGCACTGGCGTGGCCGGTGGCCCTTGCCTCAAACGCTGCTGTTTGACAACAAGCCGCGCGACAGCAGTACCCGGTGGTCTATCTTCAGGCAGTGGTCCTGCACCACCAGCAGGCCGGCCGCTTCTGCTTTTGCGGCCGCAGCGGGGTGGCGGATGCCGAGCTGCATCCAGACGGCCTTGGCACCTATGGCAATGGCTTCATCGACGACGGGTGGAATGTCCTCGCTGTTGCGAAAGCAGTTCACCAGCTCGATGTTTTCGTGCCGCGCCGCCTCCGTCAGGGTGGGGTAGGCCTTTTCGCCCAGCACTTCGGTGGCATTCGGGTTCACGGGAATGATGCGGTAGCCCTGGGCTTGCATGTAGCGCGCCACGTCAAAACTGGCGCGATGCGGCTGGGGCGATAGCCCCACCACCGCAATCTTGCGGAAGTGGTTGAGGATGTAGGGCAAACGTTCGGCGGGCGGAATGGCGGCCATGGTTTTTCCTCAGGCTTTGTACTTGATGGAGCAGCCGTAGGCCCGGGTGGACGCCATGCTGATCGCCTTGCCACCCAGTGCTTCGCTCAGCCCTTGGCGCACATAGTTGGTGGCGGTCTTGATGTCGTTCACGCGCGCCGAGGGAATGCTGTCGATCGCGCCGGCATACACGAGCTGGCCCTGCGGGCTGACGATGTACATGTGCGGCGTGGTTTTGGCGCCGTAGAGCTGGCCGATGTTGCCGGACTCGTCCATCAGTACGGCGCTGGCGGCCGCCTGTTTGCTGCCCATCCAGCCGGCAAGCTTGCCGGGGGCCAGGTAGTCGCCGCTGTCGGCTTCGGTCGAGTTGATGGACAGCCAGACCACACCCTTGCCGACAAATTCCTTCTGCAGGCTTTGCATGTTGCCGCTGTAGTGTTTTTGCACAAATGGGCAGCCGGGGTTGGTCCACTCCAGCACCACCAGCTTGCCCTTGTAGTCGCTCAGGCGGTGTGTTTTTCCGGCGGTGTCCACGGTGGAGAACTCCGGGGCGGCCTGGCCGACCGCGGCGGTGGCAGCGCGGGCATGCTGCATGACGGTGGCGGCGACCAGTGCGCCCGTGAAAACCCGGCGATTGACTGAACGATTCAACATGGCTTGAACTCCTTCAATGACGAGAGATTGGGAACAGACAGCTTTTTACAGTTTGGCCAGTTCGGCCCGGACATCACTGACCGACAGAATTTCCGACAGCACCACGGGCGCGCGGCCGGGCTTGTAGATCACGTACACCGGCACACCGTTGCGGCCCAGCTGGGACAGCGCTGCCGTCACCGCCGGATCGCGCCGTGTCCAGTCGGCACGCAACAGCGCGACATTTTTGGCGTCCACATCGGCCAGCACGTCTGCGTTGGCCAGCGTGGTGGTCTTGTTGTACTGGCAGGTCACGCACCAGGCGGCGGTGAAGTCAACAAACACGCTCCGGCCTTCGGCCGTGAGCTGGTCCACGCGGCCCGGCTCCCAGGCCAGCCAGCGGCCCGAGGCCGCCACGACGCTGGGCGCCCCCAGCGGCTTGATGACATTTTGGCCAACAGCCCATACCCCTGCTGCGCCAAGCGCTATCGAAAGCGTAGCGGTCACTGTGCGGCTGCGGCCCTTGAGCGTCAGCGACCACAGCACCAGCGCCATCAGCACCAGCAGCGCCAGCAGGGCGCCCGCGCCGTCGATGCCGCTTTGCTGGCCCAGCACCCAGACCAGCCAGGCGACGGTTGCAAACATCGGAAACGCCATCAGCTGCTTGAAGGTCACCATCCAGGCGCCCGGGCGCGGCAGGGCGCGAGCCACTGCAGGCAGCGCACTGGCCGCCAGGTAAGGCAGGGCCATGCCCACGCCTATGGCAGCAAACACTGCCAATGCCTGCAGTACCGGCAGGCCCACGGCGTAACCGAGTGAAGCACCCATGAAGGGCGCGGTGCAGGGCGAGGCTACGGCAGTGGCCAGCACGCCCGTCAGGAAGGCATTGAGGGTCGGGCTTTTTGCTTGCAGGCCAGCCACCCGGCCAGGCACAAAGCTGCCGAATTCAAACAGGCCCGCCAGATTCAGGCCGATCAGCGTGAACAGCACCGCCAGCGCTGCCACCACGGCCGGGCTTTGCAGCTGGAAACCCCAGCCGAGCTGCTCGCCGGTGGCGCGCAGACCCAGCAGCAGGGCACCCAGCGCCAGAAAGGAGAGCACCACCCCGGCGCTGTAGGCCAGGCCGCCGGCCAGGCGCACCGACTGGCTTTTCTCTTTGGTGAAACTCATGACCTTGATGGCCAGCACCGGAAAAACGCAAGGCATGAGGTTCAGGATGATGCCGCCCAGCAGTGCACCCAGCAAAGCCGCAATCAGCGTGAGTGACGACGCGTTGGCGCCTGTGGGCGGTGCGCCCAGCGCGGCATTGGCCTTGAGTGCCGCTTCCAGCGCGGGCGGCACGGTGGCTGCCGCGGCTACGGCCGGCCATTCGCCTTTGACCGCCGCCTCGATGCGGTAAGCGCTGTGGTCCAGCGCCACCACCACCGGCATCAGGCGCGGGCTTTCCGTGCGCTGGCCCGACAGCGGCAATTGCGCCGTCCACACCGCGCCCTGCCAAGCCTGCTGCCAGGCGCCGGCGGGCTCGATCACGCTGCCGGTTTCAGGAAAAAATTCCAGGGTTTTGCCCTGCAACCCGGCCGGCAAACCACGCAGTGCCACCTTGATGCTGTTGGCACCAACGTCCACCTGGCTGCCCGCCGAAGGCAAGGGCTTCGGGCTGGCGGCGAAAGCCGCGGCGAAGACAGGGCTGCTGGAGGCGGTGGAGCTTCTGGCCGGTATCCGCAGCGTGAAATCGCCTTCCTGCGGAATACATTCCTTCTTGCAGACCAGCCAGCTGGCCTGGAGCCGTACGTCCAGGCTGTCGGCGTTGAAGCCCGGTGCAATCTTCAGCGGCGCCGGCAACAGCACGGTGCTCTCATAGCCATAGTTGGCGAGGGTGCCGATGGGTATTTTTTTAGGTGTCGGCCAGGCAATTTCGCCCGCCGTGACACCGGTCGGCAGTGTCCATTCGAGCAGCGTTGGCAGGCCGGAATCGCCGGAGTTTTTCCAGTAGGTGTGCCACTCGGGAATGTGGGCCAGCTGCAGGCCGACCCAGACCGTCTTGCCTGCTTCCACGCCGTCCGGCGCCCAGGCCAGCAATTCGGCTCGGACCTGGTCCGTGTTCACCACCGCGCTGGGGGTGGTTTTGTTTGTGAAGCTTATTTGGGCTGCAGACCCCGTCGTTATTGTGCAGGCAGCTATAAAAAACAGAGCGGACGCGAAGCGCTGGAAAATCATGGTCATGGTGTGAGCGGTGCCACCGCCTTTAGTTCCTGGGCGCCAGGGGCTGGGCCTCAGGCGGTATTGTCCGGCAGAGCGTGCGTTGATGCCCGGTGGGGTCAATCGGCGTCCAGCAACAGCGAGGGATGGGCGAAGACCGCCGGTAGTTTTTTGGGTGCCCGGATGCGCAGTTGCTTGTTGACGTTTTCCTGGCCGAACACGACTTCAATATCGGACACCGCGACGCCAAACAGCGGGGCCAGGAAACGCAGCATGTGGTCGGTGGCCTTGCCAGCCTGCGGCGCCGCGGTCACACTGACTTTGAGCTGTGTGCCCTTGGGTTTGCCGATGGCGTCACGGCTGGCCGACGGTTTGCCCAGTATGTTGAGCACCAACACGTCTCCGTCCCAGACAAAGAAGGAGTCGCCGGTGGCATTTCTGGGGCGCATGGCAAAAATTCAGGCAGCAAAACCCAGCACCACACGGCGGGTGGTTGCGCTCTTCTTCTCGATTTTGGTGACGATCACCGTGCCAATCTCCGCTGTGTTGGCCACATGGGTGCCGCCGCAGGGCTGGAAATCGATCATGGCTTCTGCGCCGGCGCCGCCGATGCGGATGGTGCGCACCTGGCCGCTGCCACGCGGCGGCTGCACACTCATGCTTTTGACCAGGGCCGGGTTGGCATCGAGCTCCGCATCGCTGATGCTGCCCACCGCCACCGGGTGCGCAGCGGCCACCAGGCGGGCAATGCCGGCGCTCAGGACGTCCTTGTCCAGCGGGTCCGTCATGTTGAAGTCGAGCCGCGCATAGTCGGGCGTGATGGAGCAGCCGTTCACGAGTTGCGGCACCAGATGGCACAGCAGGTGCGTGGTGGTGTGAAACCGCATGAGCCGGTGCCGGCGCGCCCAGTCAATGCGGGCGGTCACCCGGTCTCCCACCTGCACACCTGTTTGCAGCAGCGCCTCCAGCACCGGGACATCGACGTCCGACAGGGCCGGCAGGTGGCAAATGGCTTCAGTGAACTGGCCTTCTGCGTTTTTGCCCTTTCGCGTGTCGGCGATGGCAATTTCCCGCCCGTCGGCCAGCACCAGCACACCGGCATCGCCCGCCTGGCCGCCGCCCAGCGGGTAAAACACCGTGCGGTCCAGCACCAGACCCTGCTCGGTGACGGCTGTGACCGTGGCCATGCATTCGGTGAGATAAGCGTCTTCGCGGAACAGGGTTTGCGTCATGGTTTGATAATACCGGCATGAACCGCCCCGCGTCATTGCCCGCTCCCCTTGGCCCCGAAAGCCGGGCCCGCATTGTCCTGGCCACGTTGAACGCCAAATACATCCACGCCTCGCTGGGTCTGCGCTACCTGCTGGCGAATATGGACAGGCATGGCGGCACCGGCTTGCGCGCGCAGACACAGCTGCGCGAGTTTGTCATCGGCCAGCCCGAGACCCGCATGGTGGAAGAACTGCTGGCGCTGCAGCCCAAGGTGATCGGCCTGGGTGTGTACATCTGGAACGTGGTCGAAACCACGCAGGTGGTGCGCCTGCTGAAGACCCTGAGGCCGGATATCAAAATTGTGCTGGGCGGCCCCGAGGTCAGCCACGAGGTGGAGCAACAGGAGATCTGCCGCCTGGCCGACCATGTGGTCACCGGCTGGGGCGATGTGAGTTTTCCCAAGCTCTGCCGCGCCCTGCTCGACGGCCCGCAGCCGTTGATGAAAGTGATTGCCGGCGAACAGCCCGCGCTTGGCGAGCTGGCGCTGCCGTACCAGGATTACAGCGACGAAGACCTTGCGCAGCGCCTGCTGTATGTCGAGGCCTCGCGCGGTTGCCCGTTCAAGTGCGAG
This sequence comes from Polaromonas sp., assembly GCF_039930745.1. Classification (GTDB taxonomy): domain Bacteria; phylum Pseudomonadota; class Gammaproteobacteria; order Burkholderiales; family Burkholderiaceae_C; genus Polaromonas. The sequence goes on from NZ_JBDTTH010000088.1 coordinate 16,896, forward strand.
TTCTGCCTGAGCTCGCTCGACAAGACGGCCTGGGCGTTCGAGCTGGACGTTTTCATGGCCGAGATGGAAGCGCTGTACCGGCGCGGTGCGCGCAACTTCAAGTTTGTGGACCGCACCTTCAACCTGAAGATTGCCAACTCGGTGCGCATCCTGCAGTTTTTCCTGGACCGCATCCAGGAAACGCCGGATGTGTTTGTGCACTTCGAAGTGGTGCCCGACAGCCTGCCGGACCCGTTGAAGGAATTGATTGCGCAGTTCCCCGAGGGCTCGCTGCAGTTTGAGGTCGGCATCCAGAGTTTCAACCCGGAGGTGCAGCAACGCATCTCGCGCAAGCAGGACAACGGCAAGACCGCCGACAACCTGCGCTGGCTCGTGTCTGAAAGCCGAGCCCATGTGCACGCCGACCTGATCTTCGGCCTGCCCGGCGAGACACTGGAAAGTTTTGCCGAGGGTTTTGACCGCCTGTACAGCCTGGCGCCGCATGAGATTCAGTTTGGTGTGCTCAAGCGCTTGCGCGGCACGCCGATCACGCGGCACACGGCAGGGTTTGCAATGGCTTACGACCCGCATACGCCTTACACCATTCTGCAGAATTCCACGGTGGACTTTGCGACCATGCAGCGTATCAAACGCTTTGCGCGTTATTGGGAGATGGTGGCCAATTCGGGGCGGTTTGCGGCAGCGTTGAAGCTGCTGCTGGAGCCGGGTTCCGCGTTCCAGCATTTCCTCAGCTTCAGCGACTGGCTCTGGGAGAGCACGGGCAAGACGCATGAATTTGCGCTGGAAAAACTGGTGGATCTGCTGTTTGCGCATCTGGTGCAGGTGCGCCTGCTCGATCCGCAGCTTGTGCGCGCTGCGCTGCTGGCGGACTACCAGGCCAGCGGTGCGCGCGGCCGGCCGCAATGTCTGGCGGCGCTGTTGAGCGGGCTGCAGAAAGTGTCTTCCGCAGCGGCGGGGAAACAGGGGGCGCAACGGCAGAGCCGGCATGTGAGTCAGCAACAGGCTTTGCGGACGGAGATTCAGAAGGCTGCGGCGGCGGCTTAGATTCGAGCCGTCTTGGTTATGTTTGTTGAAGTCTTGTTTGCTTCTGTTGTTTGTGGTTTGCCAGCAAGCCGGGGGTTGCCCGGCGGCAACTCACTTTTCTTTTGC
>NZ_JBDTTH010000089.1:0-17976 GCF_039930745.1 Polaromonas sp.
TTTTGATGTGCCGCTCTTCATCGGTGATGATGCAAAAGCGGGTCATTTCGCTGGCTGTACCGGCGGTGGTGTTGATCGCCACCAGCGGCAACTGCGGTTTGGCCGAGCGGTCTACCCCCTCATAGTCGGAAATCTGCCCGCCATTGGCCGCGCACAGTGCAATGCCTTTGGCGCAGTCATGCGGAGACCCCCCGCCCAGGGAAATGACGAAATCGCACTTGTGTTCTTTCAACTGGGCCAGGCCGGCCTTGACGTTGGCAACCGTCGGGTTGGGCTGGGTACCGTCGAACACTTCGGACTGGATCTCCTGCGCCGCCAGCAGCGACTGGATACGGGCCGCAACCCCCAGCTTGCTGAGGACAGTGTCCGTGACGATGAGTGCCTTGCGAAAACCGTGGCCGCGAATGGCCAAAACGGCTTCCTGCAAGCAGCCTGCTCCCATGATGTTGACGGAAGGCATGAAAAAAGTGGTGGACATGATGCGTCTCCTGTGGATGGAATCAGTGAAAAACCTTGCCCCTGAACCCGGGGGGCAAGGGAGATGACGATGCCAACGGAGACCCGTGCCCGCCGGACGGTAGCTTCCAGGCTACTGCCTTGTTCCCCTCGATCAGAAAAAGCCGAGCTTGCTTTCGCTGTAGCTGACCAGGAGATTCTTGGTCTGCTGGTAGTGGTCAAGCATGACTTTGTGGGTCTCGCGGCCTATCCCCGATTCCTTGTAGCCGCCGAAGGAGGCGTGCGCCGGGTAGGCGTGGTAGCAGTTGGTCCAGACGCGGCCGGCCTTGATGGCGCGGCCCATGCGGTAAGCCACATTGCCGTCGCGGCTCCAGACGCCGGCGCCCAGGCCATACAGCGTGTCATTGGCAATCGCCAGCGCTTCGGCTTCATCCTTGAAGGTGGTCACGGCCAGCACCGGCCCGAAAATTTCTTCCTGGAAAATCCGCATCTTGTTGTTGCCCTTGAACAGCGTGGGCTGCACGTAGTAGCCGCTTTCAAGATCGCCACCCAGGTGCGCTTGCTTGCCGCCGATGAGCAGTTCTGCCCCTTCCTGCTTGCCCACATCCATATAGCCCATGATTTTGGTCATTTGCTCTTTGGAAGCCTGCGCGCCCATCATGGTGTCGGTATCCAGCGGATTGCCCTGCGTGATGGCTGCTACGCGTTTGAGCACGCGCGCCATGAATTTGTCGTAAATGGATTCGTGAATCAGCGCACGCGAAGGGCAGGTGCACACCTCGCCCTGGTTGAAGGCAAAAAGCACCATGCCTTCGATGGCCTTGTCCAGAAAGCCGTCGTCCTTGTCCATGACATCGGCGAAAAAGATGTTGGGTGACTTGCCGCCAAGCTCCAGCGTGGCGGGAATCAGGTTGCCGGCCGCGGCCTGTGCAATCAGGCGGCCAGTGGCGGTGGATCCCGTGAACGCAATCTTGGCAATGCGTTTGCTGTTGGCCAGCGGCATGCCGGCTTCACGGCCATAACCATTGACGATGTTGAGCACGCCGGGCGGCAACAGGTCGGCGATCAGCTCGGCCATGACCAGAATGCTGATGGGTGTGGATTCCGCCGGCTTGAGCACGACGCAGTTGCCGGCGCCAATCGCGGGGGCCAGTTTCCAGGCGGCCATCAGGATTGGGAAGTTCCAGGGAATGATCTGGCCGACCACGCCCAGGGGCTCGTGAAAGTGGTAGGCCACCGTGTCACCGTCGATGTCGGAAAGGGCGCCTTCCTGTGCGCGCACGCAGCCGGCAAAGTAGCGGAAGTGGTCGACGGTGAGTGGGATGTCGGCGTTCAGTGTTTCACGGATGGGTTTGCCGTTGTCCACTGTCTCCGCATAGGCCAGCAGTTCGAGGTTGGCTTCCAGGCGGTCGGCAATTTTCAGCAGGATGTTCGAGCGTTCGGTGGGCGAGGTTTTACCCCATGCCTCTGCAGCTGCGTGGGCCGCGTCCAGGGCCAGCTCAACATCTTTGGCGCCTGAGCGTGCCGCCTGGGTGTAGGGCTTGCCGGTGATCGGGGTGATGACGTCAAAGTAAGCGCCCTCGACCGGGGCGACGAATTTGCCGCCGATGAAGTTGTCGTAGCGGGCCTTGTAGGCAATTTTGGCGCCGGCGGCGCCAGGGGCTGGGTAAAGCATCTTGTCTCCTGATTTCGTGGTTGTTTGCGATTGATCAAAGTGACCCGGAACGGGCCCGGACTTCATCTCAAGTCCCGTGCCAGTGCCGTGTAAAGCGTCAGAGCGTTGATTCAAAACAGCTTTTGGCAACACGGGCAAAGTGCCTCCTGATCCATGCAACGTTCCACCTTGCGACACCTGTACCAAAACGGTACAGGTGGGCCGGTCCGCGGCCATTGCGCCGGACAGTCATCTCGCTACACTTGATCAGGAACGGATACCACTCCGTCAGGAGACAAGGTGCGAACACCATCACCCGCATTGGCATTGCGCCAGGCGCGCCTGCATTTGCTGGAATACGGCGACTGCCCCTCCGGCAGCATCGACGAACGGCTCGCCCGTTCGTGGCGGCGCAGCCTGGAAGCCGGCCTGTCGCCGACGGACCGATTGGCCGAGACGGAACACGCCAGCGCAGGCCATCTGAGCCATGCCCTGGCTTGCAGCCATGAACTGCTCGCCCATTCCCTGCCAGTGATGGAGTACCTCTTCGAACAGGTGCGGCACAGCCAGAGCATGGTGGTGCTGGCCGACTCGCGGGGCATGTTGATCAACACGTTGGGCGACGCCGACTTTCTCGATAAGGCCGCACGTGCTGCGCTGACGTCTGGTGCCTCATGGCACGAGCAGCACCGCGGCACCAATGCCATTGGCACGGCGCTGGCCGAAGCCAGCGGGGTGGAGGTTCACGGCAGCGAGCACTTTCTGGAGCGCAACGGGTTTCTCACCTGTGCTGCCGCGCCCATCAAATCTGCCAGCGGCGAATTGATGGGGATTCTCGACCTGTCCGGAGACCAGCGCGGCCGGCATCCCTACACCCTGGGCCTGGTCAGCACAGCGGCATGCATGATCGAAAACCGGCTGCTCATTTCTGCCTGCCGGCGGAACATCCGCCTGCACCTTCATGCGCAACTGGAAGGCATAGGCACCGTGGCCGAAGGCATCATCGCCCTTTCGGAGGACGGCTGGATTGTCGGCGCGAACCGCAAGGGGCTGGACCTGCTGCATCTGGGTTGGTCCGACCTCGGCGCCACGCCGCTGGCCCGGGCAATCGACGTGCGCCTCGACGAACTGCTGTCCCGTCACAAACGCCGTCCGGGTCAACCGACGCAGGTGCGCCTGCTCAATGGCAACACGCTTTTTGCGCAGGTGTACGCGGAGCAACCAGCACTGGCTGCTGTTCCGGCGTCTGGTACGGACACGACCGGAACCATGCAGCCGGATGCGCTGGCCCGCCTCGATACGGGCGATCTGCAGTGGAGGGAGGCCGCCCGGAAAGTCCGGCGCGTGGCTGGCAAACCCATCCCCTTGCTGATCCAGGGTGAGTCCGGCGTGGGCAAGGAGTTTTTCGCGCGCGCCGCGCACGACAGCGGCCCCCGTCGTGACGGCCCTTTCGTGGCCATCAATTGTGCCGCTGTGCCGGAAAACCTCATTGAAGCGGAATTGTTCGGCTACGCGCCGGGCGCGTTTACCGGTGCGCGTCGCGAGGGCAGCGTGGGCCGCTTGCGAGAAGCACACGGGGGCACACTTTTTCTGGATGAAGTTGGCGACATGCCACAGGGCATGCAAAGTCGCCTGTTGCGTGTGTTGCAGGAGCGGCAGGTCACGCCGCTTGGTGGTGGCCGGCCGGTCGAAGTCGATTTCACCCTGATCTGCGCCACTCACCGGAATCTGCGCGAAGAAGCCGACGAGGGTCGCTTCCGCAGCGATCTCTACTACCGTATCAACGGCCTGGCTGTGCAATTGCCACCCCTGCGCGAGCGCAGCGATTTTGGCGTGTTGACCGAGCGCCTGCTGGCCAGTTTCAACCCCGAAAGCGACATCCGTCTCGTGCCTGATCTGATGGCGCAATTGAGCCGGCATGCATGGCCCGGCAACCTGCGTCAATACGCCAGCGTGCTGCGCACCGCCAGCGCCATGCTGGACCCGCACGAGGAATATATCGACTGGCAGCATTTGCCGGATGACATGCGGGAAGAGCTTGGCGTCTTGGCGCAGCCGGCGCTGCTCCCGGCCTTCGATGACCCGTCACACAACCTCCAGGAGCTGTCCCGCGTGGCCATCCGGCAGGCGATGGAAAGCAGCTGCGGAAACATCTCGCAAGCGGCCCGGCGCCTCGGGATCAGCCGGCAAACGCTTTACCGCAAGCTCAACGCCTGAGTACGGGCAAAGCGTTTGGCCGTGGGCGGGCGAGCGCCGCCGCTTTACAGCAGCCGCTTTAGATAGCGTCCGGTGTGGCTTTCCGGATTGGCCGCGATGTCCTCGGGTGTGCCCACGCCAACCACGCTGCCGCCACCGGCGCCGCCTTCCGGGCCCATGTCGATCAGCCAGTCAGCAGTTTTGATCACGTCGAGGTTGTGCTCGATCACGACAATCGTATTGCCCGCATCGCGCAGCTGGTGCAGCACCTTGAGCAGCAAGTCGATATCGGCAAAGTGCAGGCCGGTGGTCGGCTCGTCCAGGATGTAGAGCGTGCGGCCGGTGTCACGCTTGGAAAGCTCGAGCGCGAGCTTGACGCGCTGCGCCTCGCCGCCTGACAGCGTGGTTGCGGCCTGGCCGAGCTTGATGTAACTCAGGCCAACGTCGAGCAGCGTGTGCAGCTTGCGCGCTATTACCGGCACCGCCTTGAAAAACTCGGCGGCGTCTTCCACCGTGAGGTCCAGCACCTGGGCAATGTTCTTGCCCTTGTACTGCACCTCCAGCGTTTCGCGGTTGTAGCGCATGCCCTTGCAGACGTCGCAGGGCACATACACGTCCGGCAAAAAGTGCATCTCGACCTTGACCACGCCATCGCCCTGGCAGGCCTCGCAGCGACCGCCCGCCACGTTGAAGGAAAAGCGCCCCGGACCATAGCCGCGCTCGCGCGCCGTGTTCATTTCGGCCATCAGTTCGCGGATCGGCGTGAACAGGCCGGTGTAGGTGGCCGGGTTGCTGCGTGGCGTGCGGCCGATGGGTGACTGGTCGACGTTGATGACCTTGTCGAAATGCTCGATGCCCTCAATCGCTTCATGCGCCGCCGGCTCTTCGTGGGCGCGGTACAGCGTGCGCGCGACCGCGGCGTAAAGTGTGTCGTTCACCAGCGTCGACTTGCCCGAACCCGACACACCTGTCACGCAGGTCAACAGGCCCACCGGAAAATCGACACTGACGTTTTTGAGGTTGTGGCCGCTGGCGTTGACAACCTTGATGGCTTGCATGTCGCCTTGCGTACGCAAGTGTTCGGCCTCGCGCGCGGCGCGCTTGACGCCTGCCGCGCTGGGCGCAAATTTCGATGGTTTCTTCGGGTCGCGATAAGGGGCCTTGACCACCGTTGGCAGCCACGGTGTACGGCGTTTGGGAACCGCAATTTTCAGGACCTGTGCCAGGTACTTGCCAGTCAGCGAATCCGGGTTGGCCAGCACGTCCTCGTAGCTGCCCTGCGCCATCACGCGCCCGCCATGAATGCCTGCGCCCGGACCCATGTCGATGACGTGGTCGGCTGCGCGGATCATGTCTTCGTCGTGCTCGACCACCAGCACGCTGTTGCCGATATCACGCAGGTGTTTGAGCGTGCCGATGAGTCGGTCGTTGTCGCGCTGGTGCAAGCCAATGCTGGGTTCGTCCAGCACATACATCACACCGGTCAGCCCCGAGCCGATCTGGGACGCCAGCCGGATGCGCTGCGACTCGCCGCCGGAGAGCGTCTCCGCGCTGCGGTCCAGGCTAAGGTAGTTCAGGCCCACGTCGTTGAGGAACTTCAGGCGCAGGCCGATTTCGCGCACCACCTTGCCGGCAATCTCGGCTTTCGCGCCTTCCATGGCCAGCGCGTTAAAGTAGTCGAAAGATTCGCGCAGGGTGACGCTGCTGATCTCGTAAATCGCCTTTCGTCCGCCGGGTGTGCCGTCGGCCCGAGGTGCGCTGACCAGGTAAACATGGCGCGCTTCGTTGCGCAGGCGCGTGCCCCCGCAGTCGGGGCAGGGCTGCAGGCTGCGGTAGCGCGCCAGTTCTTCACGCACCGCGGCCGAGTCGGTCTCGCGATAACGACGTTCAAAATTGGTGATCACGCCCTCGAAAGGATGCTTCTTGTTGATTTTCTTGCCGGCAAAGTTACCCGAGTCCATCACATAGCTGAACTTGATTTCTTCCTCGCCCGAACCATGCAGCACGACCTGTTGCACCTCGGCGGGCAGGTTTTCAAAAGCCGTGTCGATGTCGAACTTGTAGTGTTTGGCCAGGCTCTCCAGCATGGAGAAGTAGTAGCCATTGCGCCTGTCCCAGCCTTTGACGGCGCCGCTGGCCAGGCTTAGCGAAGGGAAGGCCACCACACGTTCCGGGTCGAAAAACTCCATGTGGCCCAGGCCGTCGCAGCTCGGACAAGCGCCCACCGGCGAGTTGAAGGAAAACAGCCGCGGCTCCATCTCGCTGAGCGAGTAGCTACAGACCGGGCAGGAAAACTTCGCGCTGAACAAATGTTCCTTGCCCGAGTCCATTTCCATCGCCAGCGCTTTCCCGTCGGCCAGGCGCAGCGCGGCCTCAAAACTTTCCGCCAGGCGCTGCTGCATGTCGGGCCGCACCTTGAGCCGGTCGATCACCACGTCGATGTTGTGCTTCTCGGCCTTTTTCAGCTTCGGCAGCTCGTCGAACTCATAGGCCGTGCCGTCAACGCGAAAACGCACATAGCCGTGAGCCTGCATTTCCGCGAACACGTCGATGAACTCGCCCTTGCGTTCACGCGCGACGGGCGCCAGGATCATCAGCTTGGTGTCTTCCGGCAGGGCCAGCACATGGTCCACCATCTCGCTGACACTTTGCGCCTGCAGCGGCAGGTCGTGGTCGGGGCAGTAGGGCGTGCCGGCGCGCGCAAACAGCAGGCGCAGGTAGTCGTGGATTTCGGTCACCGTTCCCACGGTGGAGCGTGGGTTGTGCGAGGTGGCTTTCTGCTCGATGGAAATCGCCGGCGACAGGCCTTCGATCATGTCCACATCGGGCTTGTCCATCAGCTGCAGGAACTGCCGCGCATAAGTGCTCAGGCTTTCCACGTAACGCCGCTGGCCTTCCGCATACAGAGTGTCGAAAGCCAGGCTGGACTTGCCCGAACCGCTCAGCCCGGTGATCACCACCAGCTGGTTGCGCGGGATGTCGAGGTCGATGTTCTTGAGGTTGTGCGTGCGCGCACCGCGAATGCTGATGCGCTGCATGGCCAGACTCAGCGCCAGGTAGCGGCCCGGATCGGGTTCTGCCACCTGCTTGCCGTCTATAGCCGCTGGAGCGAGGTATTTGCCGTCGTTGGGAGAGTTCACTGTATAGGGCGCCGCAAAACCCTCCATCATAGACGCGTGCGGACTTTTTAGCTTCCCGAGCTCCAATGCGGCGCGTGCTCAGACCCGGAGGGCGGCTGGGACTGGTTGTGTGGGGAGAGCGCGCACGCTGCGACCCCTGGCGCGACGGTAGGGCTACCGCGTGCCAGCCGAGTTTGTACTCGCCTCTGCGCTGCGCTCGCGCTTTAAAAATCAATAGCCCTTCTTCCGCGGCGGCCCGGGCCACATGGGCTTGGTGACCAATCTCCAGATCATTGGCGGGGTTGTCCCGGAAGCGGCGCGTTTCCATGTTCTTTGTCGCTCAAGAAGCCGGGCCTGCGCCCTGTACTTGAGAGCCTTCCGAGGGCGGGGGCCAATTCAAAGACAATAAGCATTCGGCCGTAGGTTATGCGGCGCGTGTTTGAACAACCTCTATTTGCCGTGTCCCCAGCCCGTCCCGCCTTGCCTTCTTCCTCTATGACGCCCGTTGAGCGTCGCGCCAGTGCTTCGCTGGCGGCGATTTTTGCGCTGCGCATGCTGGGCTTGTTCCTGGTGTTGCCGGTGTTTGCGCTGGAGGCGGCCCGTTACCCCGGCGGTGACGACCCGGCCCGCGTTGGCCTGGCCATGGGCATTTATGGGCTGACGCAGGGCATTCTGCAGATTCCCTTCGGCATGGCGTCGGACTGGCTGGGCCGCAAGAAAGTGATCGTGGCCGGTTTGCTTGTGTTTGCGCTGGGCAGCTTTGTTGCCGCCTGGGCGCCGGATTTGACCTGGCTCATCGCCGGCCGCGCGCTGCAGGGCGCTGGCGCCATTTCAGCAGCCGTGACCGCGTTGCTGGCCGACTCCACGCGCGACGAAGTGCGTACCAAGGCCATGGCGCTGGTGGGCACCGGGATTGGCCTGATGTTTGCCCTGTCGCTGGTGCTGGCCCCGCTGCTGGCCGCGAGAGTTGGGCTGGATGGCCTTTTTATGGTCATTGGCGCGCTGGCGCTGGCCGGCATTGCGGTTGTGATCTGGTGGGTGCCGTCCGAGCCCGTGCAACATGTGGAACGGGCGCGCGGCAGTCTGGCTGAGGTGCTAAAGCATCCCGCCCTGTTGCGGCTGGACCTTGGCGTGTTTGTGTTGCATGCGGTGCAACTGGCGATGTGGATCGCCGTGCCCGCGCTGCTGGTCCAGGCCGGCCTGGACAAGGCCCAACACTGGCAGGTCTACCTGCCGGCAGTGCTGGCGTCTTTCCTGGTGATGGGCTTGACGCTGTTTCCGCTCGAAAAGCGCGGTTATCTGCGCGGCGTTTTCCTGGCTGCGGTGGCATTGATTGCGCTGGTCCAGTTCGGACTGATGGCGGCGACCCTGCAGGGCGGCTCATCGGTGACCGGGCTGGGCGCACTGCTGTTCCTGTTTTTTTGCGGTTTCAACATTCTCGAAGCCTCCCAACCCAGCCTGGCCTCGCGCGTGGCACCCGCCCATTCGCGCGGTGCAGCGCTAGGCGTTTACAACACGCTGCAGTCGCTTGGTTTTTTTGCCGGCGGTGCGCTGGGCGGGTGGCTGGCCAAGGCCGCTGGTGCGCAAGCCGTGTTTGCGGCCTGCGGCGGTCTGATGCTGCTGTGGCTGCTGATCGCGTGGCCGATGCATGCGCCCGGCAAGCGCATGGCGATCGCGCCGGTCTGACTTGCGGCGCGCGTCACGGCCCGGCCTGCTTGTCTGGCGCGGCAGCCGACGCCGGGGTCGGTGCGAGCTGATTCAGCATATGGTCAGACAGCGCGGCGTAGAGCGGTCGGCTGATCATGCGCGAGACCAGGCTGGCGAGCATTGCCGCCATCATCAGGCTGAGCACCATGGCGCGGCCGTCCACCATCTCCATCACGATGATGAATGCCGTCAGCGGCGCCTGGGTGACAGCAGCCAGAAAAGCGGCCATCCCCATGGCGATCAGGGCGGCGCTGATGTCGGGGCTGGTCAATGCAGCGATGTTGTGCCCCACACCTGCACCGATGGAAAGGGCGGGTGCAAAGATGCCGCCCGGTACGCCGCACCAGGCAGCCAGCCAGGTGGCTACAAACTTGAGCAGCACAAACAGGGACGGCACCGAGGTTTCGCCCGCCAGCATTTGCGTGACGGCATGCGAACCCGCGCCCAGGGTAGAGCCGCCGCTGACAAGCCCGATCACGGCGATTGCCAGGCCGCCAGCTGCGGCGAAACGCACCGGATAACGGCTGCGCCACAGATTGAAGCGTTCCGGGGAGCCGGTCAGCGAAGCTGCGAGCAGCCGGGCAAACAGGCCGCCGAGCACGCCGCAGCTCAGTGCTACCGCCAGGCCCGGCCACAGTGCCGCCCAGCCCAGCACCGGGACGCGGATCACGCCGAAATAGGTCACGTTGCCGAAGGCGGACACCCCCATCAGGCCGGCCAGGACGATGGCCGTGATGATCAGGCCGCTGTTGCGCGACTCCAGCTTGCGCGACAACTCCTCGATAGCAAACACCACCCCGGCGAGCGGCGCGTTGAATGCCGCGGCGATGCCGGCCGCGCCTCCGGCCACCAGCAGGGCATGGTTGCTCATGCTGGAGTCCGGTCTCAGCCATCGCCGCGCATGCTGCATCACACCGGCAGCCACCTGGACGGAGGGGCCTTCGCGACCTATCGACAGTCCGGCCATCAAGCCGGCCGAAGACAGGCCGATTTTCGCCAGTGAAAGGCGCAAGGAGACGAAACGGCGCCGTTCGTGCTCCGGCAGCGCCGGGTCCAGCGCCGCCATCACCTGCGGAATGCCTGAACCGCTGGCCCCGGGAAAATGGCGGCGCGTGAGCCAGACGATGGCGGCTGTCAGGGCCGGCGTCCACACCAGCAGGATCCAGCGGTTGTAGGTGTGGAGGTGTTCAAACAGGCTGAAAGCCCATTCACTGAGCAAGGTGAAGGCCACGACGAAGAGGCCCGCGGCCACGGCATAGACCAGCACGACGCCGCGGTCAAACCACAGCCGCCCGTTGGAAAATTCGGCTTGCAGGTTCTCGAGAAAGTTGGGTTCGCGGTGGTCCATGGCGACAGTTTATTGTGACATTGAAGATGCGCCGCCCTTGCCGCACAAGGCGTGGGGGGCCGCGCAGAATGCGGCACAATTGTGCTTGCGGCGCCTTGGGGTGCCTTTTCGAACTCTCCCGATTCCGATTCCATCACATCAAGAGGCGGCACCCATGGCATCAGTCAATAAAGTCATCCTTGTCGGCAACCTGGGCCGCGACCCTGAAGTGCGTTACATGCCCAGCGGTGACGCGGTGGCCAACATCGCGCTGGCTACCAGCAGCAAATACAAGAACAAGGCCGGTGAAATGGTCGAAGAGACCGAATGGCACCGCATCAGCTTTTTCGGTCGCCAGGCGGAAATCGTCGGTGAATACCTCAAGAAGGGCCGCTCGGTTTACATCGAAGGGCGCCTGAAAACCCGCAAGTACACCGACAAGGACGGCGTCGAGAAATACGCGACCGACATCATTGCCAGTGAAATGCAGATGCTGGGCAGCCGCGAAGGCATGGGCGGCCCGGGCGGCAACGATGGTGGTGATGAGGGCGGCGAGCGCTCGTATTCGCGTCCGCCGGCCGCCGCCCCGCGCGCCGCTCCGGCTCCTGCGCCGCGCGCTCCTGCGCCCACCAAGGCCGCCAGCGGCTTTGATGACATGGACGACGACATCCCGTTCTGAAACGGAAAAGCGGCCCGCTTGCCGTCACGGGCTCGGCGGCCGCCCGAACGGATATCCATACGGTGGCTACTCTCCCCTAGGGCGACTGCGTAGTGCTGCGGCGTTCATTACAGAACGCGGCGCCAGCGAGAGCAGCGCGCCAACCAGGGCCACCACCAGCCCCGCCGCCAGGCGGGCCAGGGCAGAGCCGGTCAGCACCAGGGCCAGCCGCAAGTCCCGCAGGGGTTGATGCACGCTGGCGCGCCACTGCGGAGCAGTGGCGAGAACCCGGTGGGGACGCGTGCTGAGGATCACGCCTTCGCATGCCGGCAAGGGGTCCCAGCTGAAGTAGGCCGCGTTGTGCTGCCCTGCGCTCCAGGACTCCATCACCAGTGCCTGGCCAGGCTGCAGCTTGAGGATGTCTCCGGCGTCCAGAAAATGGTCACCACCGCGCACGGTGTCATCGGGACGGACATGGTCAAAGGTGATCCAGACGCGTCCGTGCGCAATGCGCAGCACGCCCGCCCGGTTGGGCCTCAGCGTCAGCGCCTGCCTCTCGCCCAGTTTCCAGCAACCGGACAGGGCGCGGGCGTCGCTGCCAGCGTCCAGCACATGAAGCGCAAGGTCGTTCATGCCCGCCTCCCGGCAGGCAAGGGCATCGCCGGCTTGAAAGGATGAACGGCTTCGCGTTCAGCGCTGTCTCTTTCTGGACGGCGAAGGCCGGACTCGACCAGCACATGCAAGGCGGGATTGTCGATCTGCTGTGCCAGCAATCGGGCCGCTGCCCCGCTTGCGTTGTCCCCGAGTGTTTGCCGGTGAAGGTAGGCGCGTACCGTGAGTTCGCGCATGCCGCTGCGTGCGGCCAGGTTTTGCAGCTCATTGATCCAGGCCGACGCCTGGGACCTGGCCTGCGTGACCGCCAGGTCGCACAAAGCGTCGAGCGCGTGGCCCTTGCCCCAAAGATAGGCATCCGGCAGCACCAGACAGCGTTCCACGGCGTCGACGAGGATTTCCAGTGCGCGCTGCGGCTCGCCGCGGGCGATGGCGACGCGCCCTAGGCCCCTGCCGGCGATGCCCTGCCAGCAAGGGTCACCGATCTGGCATCCAAGCGCAAACGCATGTTCAAAGCGTTCTGAAGCGGCGACCAGATCGCCACAGGCCAGGTCCACCTCGGCCCGCAGCGACTGGGGCCAGGGTACAAAAGCGGTCCAGCCTTGCTGGGCCAGCATGACGGAACGGTCCAGGACTTCGCGCGCGGCTTCAAAGTCGCCCTGCAGGAGGAATGCGCGTCCCAGCATGGACAGTGCGTAACTGATCTGCTTGCTGTCTCCGGCAAAGCCGGCGAGCCGCTCGGCTTCGCGTAGCGTCGAGATGGCCGCCGCATAGTGCGCGGTGTCGCTGAGCGCCGCGCCCTGGACCGTTGCGATCCTGGCCTGCTCGGCACTGTCCTCATGGGCAAGCGGTGTGGCCTTTTGCAGCCAGCCGAATGCGCGTTCGTAACGGCCGCCCAGAAACTCCACGTAAGCGAGTTCACGCAAGGCGGCCGCATCCTGGCCTATTGCAAGGGCTTCGTGCAAGGCCATGGCACCTTCCTCGTCACGGCCCCTCGCGGCATGAACCAGGGCGCCACCCAGGGCGACCCGTGTACGCACGCGCAGGGTTTCCTCTCCGACGGCGTCGGCTTCAACGATGGCGCGTCGCAAACATTGCAGACCGGCATCCAGAACGCCGGCGCCAATCGCCGCTTCCCCGGCTTCCAGTTGCGCAATAACGGCGGCGCGACCGGTCGCCGGCCGCGCAGTCGGCGAATCGGTGACCGTGCGCATGGCGGCATCAATCGCCGCGCCCGGCAGCACGCCCAGCTCCCGCAGGAAAAGTTCGCGGCATGCCGCTGCTTGCCTGGCAGCGCCAACACCATCGCCCGAGGCGGCCAGGCTGCGTACCAGCAAGGCCTGGTAGTTCTCGTCCAGAGGGTTTCGGCGCACGAGACGGCTGGCGAGTTTTGTTGCTTCGACCAGCGCTCCGGTGGCCATGCGGGCCAGCGAGGCTTCGCGAAGCACGGCTTCTGCCGTGGCCTGAAGGTGGCGCCGTTCCGTGGCAAGCCAGATTTCGAATGCGGGGCTGACCGGGAAGCTCATTCCCTCCAGCAGCTCATGATCGAGCCCAGCGACACCCAGCGCTTGCGCCCAGGCGCCCACAGCCACGACCTTGACGTCGATGTAAGTCGCCGGCTCGAGTGCCAGCATCAGCTGATCACCGCGCAGCTCCGCGTTGCCCACCAGTCGCCGCAGTTCGCTCAGATTCCAGCGCAGTGCAGCCAACGGATCCTCTGCGTCCTCGAACATCAGGCCGGCCAGATGCTTGCGGCTCACAGGAGAATCGCGGCAAACGAGGTAGGCGAGCAGGCCCCATACCTTGTGGCCACGTGGGGTCGGCAATGGCTGTCCGTCCCGCTCCACCCGCGGCGTGCCGAGAAGATAGATGGCCAGCCCCGAAGTCTGCTTGTTCGTCAGGGCTTGTACGTTCATGGCATCGTCTCAGGCTTCAGCCGTCGTGGGATCGATGATTCCCGTGATCCGGCTGACTGCGTTGGCGGGAAAGCCTCCCTTGCGCGCATGTTCACGGACCAGGTCCTCACTGGCGGCGTTGTAGATGCAGTACATCTTGTCGCCCGTGAGGTAACTCTGGACCCATTGAACATCGGTGCCAAGGCTTTGCAGCACATCGCACGATTTCCGGGAGACCGACTGGAGTTCGGCGGCTTTCAACGCGCCCAGTCCGGGGATCTCGCGTTCGATGACAAATTTCGGCATGACAGGCTCCTTTAAGTAAGTGGAGACCCGAGCTTAGGCAGTGTACGTGTGAGCGGGCGTGTGAGCAAAGACGTCTGCACGACGGGCGCATTTGCGGCCAGGCGGCCGGACCCAGAGCCAGCGCCCCGAGCTCTGCCAACCGGAAGGCCGCCGGATTTTAACAACGCGTTTGTCAACCGCAGCCTTGGCATGCTGTAGGCGCCGGCCCCGTTTTCAGGCACGCGCGGTTTCCGCGGAGCTTTGTTGGCTAGGATGACAACCTGCCAACCGAGGACGCCGCGATGAACCCCCACCTTGAACCAAAAAATACAGGCGCGCGCCGGACTGACCTGTGCCATTTTCTGGGTACCGTCGTGCTGGGCGCCGCAGGGCTTGCTTCGACGACGGCGCACGCCAACACCGACCCGCTGAGCGACCTGCTGAGTGCACCCGGCAGCGCGGGCCTGGGTTTCGCCATTCGCGCCGAGCAGTCGCCTTACGTTGGCGGCGGCACGCGGTATGACCTGCTGCCGCTTTACCTCTATGAAGGCAAACGTGTGTTCCTGCACGGCAGCCGTGCCGGGCTGAAGCTGCTGGACGAAGAGACGCAGCGCGTCGATCTTTTTCTGGACCAACGCTTCGAAGGGTATGCCGACGACCGCCTTCCTCCCAGCCTGGCCGGCATGGCCGAGCGCGGCTCCGGCCTGGACGCCGGGGTGTCTTATCGCTACCGCCAGCCCTGGGGCACGCTGCAGGCCGAGTACCTGCAGGATGCCAGCAGGTTTTCAAGGGGCAGCGAACTGCGCTTGTCTTACAGCTACGACTGGCGCTCCGGGCGGCTGGCGCTGCGACCCAGCCTGACAGTGTCGGCGCGTAACGCCAGGCTGAACAACTATTACTACGGCGTGCGGCCCGGCGAGGCGACGGCCACCCGGCCTGCCTACGAGCCCGGCAGCGGCATCAACACCACCCTGGGCCTGTACGGAACCTATGAACTGAGCGAGGGCTGGCGCTTGCTGGGCGGCATCACCCGGACCGTGCAGGACGGCGGGGTCAAGGCCAGCCCGATTGTTGGAAAGTCGGCGCAGACCGGGGTGTTCCTCGGCGCCGCTTACGACTTCGGAACCTACAAGGGGCAGTGGGCGCAGGAAACCTCGCCGACTTACCTGAAGGTCCTCTACGGCAAATCGACGGAAGACGGCTGCCACCTGGCCAAGATCATCACACTGACCTGCGCTTCGACGGCCCAGGTGAATTCGACGCGCATCGCCGGCGTGCAGATTGGCAAGCCTTTCATCGAGCAGCTCAACGGCTGGCCGCTGGACGTGGTGGGTTATCTCGGCGTGCTGCAGCACGACGACCGCGGGCTGGCGCCCAACGGGCTGCAGCTGGATGCTTTCATGAAGGCTTATTACTACGGCTTTCCCTGGAGCGACAAGGTCAAAACCCGGCTCGGCCTGGGCGTTGGCGTCTCGCTCGCGCAACGTGTACCTTACGCCGAGTCCAGCAGCCAGGCGGCGCGCGGACGCCAGACCTCGCGGCTGCTGAACTATCTGGACCCGAGCATCGACTTCAGCGTGGGCGATCTGCTGGGTTCGCGCGCACTGAAGGACACTTACCTTGGTTTTGGCGTTTCCCACCGCTCCGGGATATTCGGCGCCTCGCGCCTGCTGGGCAATGTCAACGGCGGCTCCAACTACATCTATACCTACATCGAGACGGTGTTGTAGCAAGGGCTGGTTTCACCGTTTGTTTTGCTATTGAAATACTAGCTGGTGGCGCCCGTCCCTAAAGGGCCGGAGGCCAAAAAGGCACTCAATTTTCGCGTGTGGGCCGGATCCAGGCCTTGGCCCGCCCCATAAACGGGGGATTGCGCCAGGCCGGGCTAGCGTTAAAAGTGGCACCTGGCCCCCGGGGCCGCTTTGCCGCGCCTGCATTCCATGCAGCTGCACTTATCATCGGGCTGCCTGCAGCCACTGCCAAAGACCTGATCCATGCCCTTCTGGCGCGTACTGATTGTTGAAGACGACGTTCCCACGCGGGACTTTTTTGCGGACAGCGTGTCGCGCTGCGCGGAGCTGCGCCTGGTCGCCGGTGTCGGCACTTTCGAGGAGGCCCGGGCGCTGATTGAAGACACGGCTCAGGCCATCGACATCCTGTTGACCGACCTGGCCCTGCCCGACGGCAACGGGCTGGACCTGATCCGGCTGGCCGGGCGGGTGCAGCCCCGGTGCGAGGCGCTGGTGATTTCGATGTTTGGCGATGAAGACAGCGTGCTGTCGAGCGTGGAGGCCGGCGCGCTCGGTTATATCCAGAAAGACTTCACGCCCGATAACATCGCGCACACCATCCTCGAGATGAAGGCCGGCGCCTCGCCGATTTCGCCCATGATTGCGCGCCGGGTGCTGGCCAAATACCGAGCCCTGCACGCCGGTGAGCGGGAGGTCGCAGCTCCCAAACCCCAGGCCGTGGCCAGCGTCGCGGAAGACATGCCAGGCGGCCGGACGCTGCTGTCGGTGCGTGAGCAGGAAGTGCTGGAGCTGATTGCGCGTGGATTTTCCTATGCGGAAATTTCAAAACTCAAGGGTGTGAGCGTGCACACCATCCAGTCGCATATCAAGAACCTGTATACCAAGCTGGCCGTCCACTCCAAGAGCGAGGCGGTGTATGAAGCGACCCGGCTGGGTTTGCTGCAACCACCGTCATCGTCGGTGACCGCGCCTTGAATCGCCATCGCCCGCGCCTGCTTTATCGCAGTTTGTTGTGCGGGGTGGTCTTTTACGTGCTGGGGCTGGCCGCGGCGCACGCGCAGGCACAGGTACTGGAGTTGCGCGAGGCCCGGGCCGTGGTCACGGTGCAGGGCACCCTTCCCGTACGGGAAAACGTGGCCTTGCCCTACCACTGGGACCGCCATCACAAGGGGCAGCCTGGCGATGCTGTTTTTGAAATGCCATTTTCCCTGGCAGTGGTGGAGACGGAGCCGTACGGCGTGTATTTCCAGCGCATTGGCAACACGGCGGAAATCTGGCTGAACGATGCCTTGCTGGCACGTTTTGGCGATCCGGGACGGCCCAATACCGGAGACTACGCCAAGGCCCCGCAATACATCGCGTTGCCGACCCGGTTGCTTGGGACGCAGAACGTCCTGCGCATCCGCATCCACGCCGACGGTGGCCGGCGGGGGGGGCTATCGACCCTGGTGATCGGCCCGGAGAGCCAGGCGCGTGCACTGTATGTGACGGCATTTAACTGGCGGGTCGCTGCCTCCATGGGCGTGCTGATTTTCAGCCTGCTGGTCGGCGGGATTGCGATGGCGCTCTGGGTGTCGCAGCCTGATCCGGTGCGGGGCAACCGGCGCGAACCGGTTTATCTGTTCGCCGGGCTGGCCGAAATCTTCTGGGCCCTGCGGGTTGGGGATGTGGCCATTGAGCAGCCCCTGCTGGCCTGGCCAGCGTGGGGCGTGGTGGTAACGGCATCCTTCGCCGGGTGGTTTTGCTGCATTGCCCTTTTTTGCCATCACGTGGCTGGCTGGCACAAACATGCCAGCATGCCTTGGGTGCGCGGCGGTTTGAGCGCGCTTTTTGCAAGCTCCATCGTGGCTTCTTCCCTGTCGTTTGCACTGCGCGAGCCGGTGTACCTGACGGCTTGGCTGGGAATGGTCAATGTGCTGTTCATCGTCTATACGGCGGTTTATCTCTGGGGTGCCATCCGCCAGCGCAACGCAGAGTGGTTGATGGTCGCCATTGCGGGCTCATTGAACGTGCTGATGGGCGTGCGCGACTGGGTCGCCATACGCATCAGCGGCAGTTATGTGGACAACACCTGGATCCGCTACAGCTCGGTCCTGTTCGGGCTGGTCCTGGGCTACATCGTGATCCGGCGCTTTAGAGCGGTGAGCGTCCAGGCCACCGACCTGATGGACAACCTGTCCAGCCGTATCGCACAGAAAGAGCAGGAGCTCGGCCAGACCTATCTTCAGGTCGAGCAGCTGGCGCGCGAGCAGGAGCGGGTCAGCGAGCGCACCCGCATCCTGCGCGACATGCATGACGGCGTGGGCGCCCACCTGA
>NZ_JBDTTH010000090.1:0-17525 GCF_039930745.1 Polaromonas sp.
AACGCGTGCTGCTGATCGAGGCCGGCCGCAAGGACGACTACCACTGGATCCACATCCCGGTCGGCTACCTGTATTGCATAGGCAACCCGCGTACCGACTGGCTCTACAACACCGAGCCCGATGCGGGCCTGAACGGCCGTACCCTGCGTTACCCGCGCGGCAAGACGCTGGGCGGCTGCTCCAGCATCAACGGCATGATTTACATGCGCGGCCAAGCGCGCGACTACGACCGCTGGGCCGAGCTCACCGGCGACGACACCTGGCGCTGGGACAACGTGCTGCCGGGCTTTCGCCAGCACGAGGACCACTACAAACTCGATGTGCCCAAAGGCAAGGCGCAGGCGGTGGTCAATGAGAACTTCCGACGCCTGCACGGCCACAAAAGCCAGCACGTGGCCAGTGACGACCAGGCATGCAGGATGGGCGGCGAGTGGCGCGTAGAAAAGCAGCGCCTGCGCTGGGACATCCTCGACGCCTTCGCCGCGGCCGCGCAGCAGGCCGGCATTCCGGCCACCGACGACTTCAACACCGGCAACAACGAAGGCGTGGGCTATTTCGAGGTGAACCAGAAAAACGGCTGGCGCTGGAACACGGCCAAGGCGTTTTTGCGTCCGGCCTGTTCTGCACGCCCCAACTTCAAGATGTGGACCGGCACGCAAGTCTGCAAGCTCCTTATCGAGCGCCAGGACGACGGCAGCCAGCGCTGCACGGGCGTCGAAGTGTGGACTGGCCACGAACGCGTCCAGGCCTTTGTCACCCGCGACTCCGGCAGGGCAGAAGGAAGGCCGGGCGAAGTCATCTTGAGCGCAGGCAGCATAGGTTCGCCGCACATCCTGCAGCTCTCGGGCATAGGCCCGGCGGGGGTGCTGCAACAGCACGGCATCCCGGTCGTGGCAGACCTGCCCGGCGTGGGCGCCAACCTGCAGGACCACCTGCAGATCCGCTCGGTCTACAAGGTCAACCATCCTGCGGGAGGCAAGGCGAAAGACTTCACGCTCAACACGCTGGCCGGCTCGGTCTGGGGCAAGGCCATGATCGGGCTTGAATATGCGCTCAGGCAAACCGGGCCGATGAGCATGGCGCCGTCGCAGCTTGGTGCCTTCACGCGCAGCTCACCGGACCAATCCTGGCCCAACATTGAATACCACGTGCAACCGCTGTCGCTCGACGCATTTGGCGAACCCCTGCACAGCTTCAACGCCTTCACGGCCAGCGTCTGCAACCTGAACCCAACCAGCCGGGGTACGGTGCAGATCAAAAGCGCGCGTTTCGAAGATGCGCCGGCCATCGCGCCCAACTACCTCAGCACCGCTGAAGACCGGCAAGTGGCGGCCGACTCGCTGCGCGTCACGCGCCGCATCGTGAGCCAGAGCGCACTGGCCGGCTACCAGCCCGAAGAGTTCCGGCCCGGCGTGCAGTTTCAAAGTGATGAAGACCTGGCGCGCCTGGCCGGCGACATCGCCACCACCATCTTCCATCCGGTGGGCACCACCAAAATGGGACGCGACGACGATGCCATGGCGGTGGTGGACTCGCACCTGCGCGTGCGCGGCGTCAAGGGCCTGCGCGTGGTGGATGCCGGCGTGATGCCACTGATCACCAGCGGGAACACCAACTCACCCACACTCATGATTGCGGAAAAAGCCGCGCGGTGGATCCAGGCAGGGATTTAAAGCCCGAAGTTAGGCCGCCACGGTCGCTCGCTTTGAGCTGGCAATGACCGCTCGCCTGGATTTCAAAACAAGCAGGGGCCGCGGAACCGGCTTCGCCGGGCCGCAGGCGCAGCGGCCCCCTCGGGGGCAGGGAGTTACGCGAAGCGAGCGACCGTGGGGGCTTGATTCATTCCGCAATCAGCGCGGCAATGGTCATGCCATCACCTTTCTGGCTGCTGGCGCGCAGCTCGTCGGCGCAAGTCGTCCAGCTTCTGATCTGCTGAACCCAGCGGTCGAACTCGTCCTCGCCCGACGTTGCTCCGGCTTTCATACCGGCCGCGACCGGCTCGGGCCCACACCGTGCTTGCGCCGCATCAATGAAGCCCAGGCGGTAGGACATGACCGCCAGCAACTGCTGCTCGGCCAGCCAGCGCGGGCTGATGACAAACAGGTCGGCCGGTGCCGTGGCGTTCATCTTGTCCAGGATGGCCCGCGGCGTGCCCAGCCCCGCCATGTAGTTTTCAACGCCGCGCGCGATCCGGGTGAAATACGCGGATTGCGGGTCAACGCTCTCTTCGCCATGCTTCACAAGGATCCGGTGCACCCCCAGGGTCGCGCCGCTCGAGACGTGGCGCGCCACGCCGCTCATCCACAAAATAAAGCAGGCGCTGTAGCAGCGTGCGCCGCTGGCGACATGGGTGGCCGCATAACTCTTGTCCAGCAGATTGGCGATCTTGATGGCCTCTGCCACATCGCCGCCCGTCGAATCAAGGTATACCGTGCGGGCAAAACGCCCGTAGTTGTCGGGATGCCGGATAAACTGGATGAGCCGGGCGTAATCACCTTTTTGGAGGGTACCCTGGATCAGCACACCGCGCTGGTAGGCGGAAATGTCGGCAGCTTCTGCCGGCATGCAGATGCCAAAAAAAACACTGACGAAAAAGGTGGCGAAGACTCGCAACATGATGTTCTCCTGCCGCCAGCCTGAAAAAGCTGGGCAGGAAGTCATCGTAGGCGGCGCCCTCTGGCGCGTCAGTCATCAATTACCAGAGCGCCGGTAACTTATTACCGCCTGGTTTTCACCCTATTCCCCGATGGGATGCCTGCGTCTTACGGTACGATCTCCCAACGAAAACTATTTGCTGCGCAGGATCATGTTGTCTCCCGACAGCACGATTTCAAATTTCGACAAAAAGCTCTGACCCAGCAAGGCCACGTCCGGGTCTGGCCCCATCAGTCCCACGCCCACCCGGGTACCCGAAACGCTGGCCGGGCCAACGGACACCGTCACGCCAGGAACAATGCGGCCCTGCAATTCACCGCTGGCGGTTCTGAAGGTGGTCGGCTCGCCCTGCGCCAAACCGGCGGCACGCGCAAACGCCTGGCTGACCACCACCAGCGATGCGCCCGTGTCCACAAGGAATGTCACGGGCTGGCCCTGGATCGCTCCCCGGGCATAAAAGTGGCCATCCCGGGCACGCGGAATCACCAATTCGCCGGTGGTCGCCACGGTCAGGGCAGGAGGCTTCAGCACCTGGCTCATCACGGCGTAGAGCACACCCATGACCACCAGCCAGAAAAGCAGAATGGCCAGCGGGCCCCACTTCAGGCCAGCCCCGGTTTCGCCCGCCTGTTTCGCGCCAGTATTGCCCGGAAGTGCCATGGATGGTTTCAGCTCTGTCTCTGTGATGAGCGCCGGCACGGGATGGTGCGGCTGGAGTCATGATACGTTGCGCAAACGGCAGCAGGCTGATAATGGGCCAGCCAAAACCCCATCTGCCGTGATGCCGTCCACCACCCTAGCCCTTTATCTGCAGACCCAGCGCGCGCAGTACGCGGCGGAGCTGCCGAAAAAGATAGCCGCGCTGGAATCAGCGCTGCGGCAACTCGGTGGCGCGGGTGGACCCAGCGGGGAAGAGGCCGCACTTTCAGCCCTGGCGCAGGCCCACCAGTTGACAGGCTCAGGCGGTACCTTCGGTTTTCCCCTCGTCAGCCAGGCGGCCGCGGATATTGAAAAAGTGCTCTCCCTGCGCGCCGGCGCACCGGGTTTTCCTGACGAAGCGGCCCGCGCGGCCATAGGCGCCGGGCTGCAGCAAATGAAAGCCGCACTGGCTGCCGGGCAACCCGCTACCGAAGCTGAGGCGGTCCTCCCCGACGCCAATGCCAACGGTGGCACAGCGAGCCGGTCGGCCCGGGCGACGCGGCTGCTCCATATCATCGAGGCTAATCAACCGGCGGCCTTCCAGCTGGCCGAGCAACTGAGTCACTCCGGCTACCAGAGCCGCATTTTTGCGCACTCTTCAGCGGCGCACCTTGCGGCAGCACAGGTCGCGCCAGCGGCGATTCTTGCCAATATCGGATTTTCGGCAGACCCCCTGCTGGCGCTCCACACCGCAAGCGCATCCACCCCGGATGGGGGCGCAAGGAACCAGCTGATTTTCATGGGCGGGGGAACGGACTTCCAGACCCGGCTTCAGGCCGTGCGTGCCGGGGCTGCAGGTTATTTTCCGCAGCCGCTGGATGTGAGCGCCATGGCCAGCCTGCTGGACCAGCTCACTTCCGCGGAGCCAACGCGTCCCTACCGGGTGCTGCTGGTGGAAGATGACGAAGGACTGGCCACTTTTTATGCCAACGTGCTGCAGTCGGCGGGTATGGAAACACGCATCGTCACCGAACCCCACCGCGTGATGGCAGCGCTGCTTGAATTTCAGCCCGACCTGATCACCTGCGACCTCCACATGCCGCAATGCAACGGTATCGAACTGGCGACCCTGATACGCCAACAACCTGAATTCCTCCGGATCCCGATTGTTTTCCTTTCGGCCGAAACCAGCCTGGACAAGCAGGCCCAGGCGCTTGGCCAGGGCGGTGACGACTTCATCATCAAACCGGTGACGCCGGCCGCGCTGGTCTCTGCGGCGCAAAGCCGGGCGCGCCGTTACCGCAAGCTGCTGGCCGCCGAAGACACCCTGCGCATCAGCGAAGAGCGGTTCCGCCTGGTCTTCGAAAGCAGCCTGGACGGCTTCCTCCAGGGCCTGGCCGACGGCACGGTGGTCTCGGCCAACCCCGCCGCTTGCGCCATGCTCCGGATGAGCGAGCAGCAAATCCGCGCGGCCGGCATCGCCGGCCTGGTGGACACCGCCGATTCGCGCGTGGCGGCCATGCTCACGCAGACCGGCGGCCGCGGTGAACTCAGCTGCGTGCGCGGCGACGGCACACGTTTTCCCGTGGAGGTGTCTTCATCGCGGCACGTCAGCAGCAACGGCGCCGTGCAGGTCAGCGTGGTCCTGCGCGACATCACCGAGCGAAAGCTCGCCGAGCGGCAAATCATGCAGCTCAATGCCGAACTGGAATCCCGCGTGGAAAAGCGCACCGCCGAACTCACCGCGGCCAACCAGGAGCTGCAGGCTTTTTCCCACGCGCTGGCCCATGACCTGCGGCAACCCTATATCGCCATCAACGGCATGACGCGCCTGCTCGAAAGGGAAATTGCCGCGGCGGTCAACGAGCGCGGTAAACACTACCTTCAACGCATCCGCGCCGGCGTCAATCAGATGAACGAGCGGACCGACAGCCTGCTGGCCCTGGCGCAGCTGTCGCGCATGCAGCTTTACCGCGAACAGGTGGACCTGGGAGCCATGGCCGGCATGGTGCTGGAAACACTGCAGCAGCAAGACCCCGCGCGCAGCGTCACCACCCGCGTCCAGGCGGTGCCCGCCGTGCAGGCCGATGCCGGGCTGCTCCTGCATCTGCTGAACATCCTGCTGGGCAATGCGTGGAAATTCACGTCCTGGCAGGCGCGCGCCGAGATCACGGTGGGTGCCGAGCCGGACCCGAACGGTGAGATGGTTTTTTTCGTCAAGGATAACGGCGATGGCTTCGACATGAGCTATGTCGACAAGCTGTTCACCGCTTTCCAGCGCCTGCATGCCCCCGGCGAATTTGCCGGCGCCGGCATCGGCCTGGCCACGGCGCGCAGGATTGTCATGCGCCATGGTGGGCGTATCTGGGCGATGTCTGCGCCCGGCGAAGGTGCGAGTTTTTATTTCACGCTGGCGGACGGCGCCAGCTAGTGCAGTGTTGCATGCTTGATGGAACAAATAAAAGCGATGGATTTTGGGTCAGGGCAAGGCGTAAACCACAGCGATACCCAAGGTATCGCGCGGATTTGCAACGCAGCCATGGCGCAAAAGACGCACTTTTATGTTCCAGATAGCGTGCAACACTGCACTAACGCAACCCCTTCACGTAACGCGGCGCATCCGGGTCCCGGGGTTTGCGCTCGCGGTGTTTTTCGCTGTCGCCGAACAGGTTGCCAAACGTTGATTCGATAAACCCCGATTCCGGGTAGACCTCCTCCTCGGTATCGACCGAACGGGCACTGCTGTGCCGGTCGGGCACGGGCGCAGGAGCCGGCGGTGCCGCGCTGAGATCCTTGACGGCATCGGCCATCATTTTGACCAGCGGCACCCGCTGTTTGGCATCAGGCGCCGCCATGATTTCTTCCAACCGGTCCGCCCAGACACCAAGGTCGATGTGGCCGTCTTCTGCTGCCTTCTCGCGCGAGAAGCGGACAACTTCGGCGGCATACTCCGCATTGGTCGCCATCCACTCGGTGTCCGTCACGCGCCCGGTCTTTCTCCGTAGCAACACATGCAGGTGGGCGGCGATGGCGATTTTTTCGCTGCTAGGCATGACCGGGCCCTCCATCAGGTACCGACGCGCTCGGCATGCTGGGCAATGTCCAGGCCGTCGGATTCGGCGCTGTCGCTGACTCGCAGGCTGACAAACAGGGAAGTGATCCACAGTGCAATGGCCGTCATGACCAGGCTGTAGCACAGCACGGCGCCCACGCCGATAGCCTGGGTCAGCACGCTGCCCTCCACGCCGGAGATGGTTTTGCTGGCAAACAGCCCGGTCAGCAACGAACCGACAATACCGCCCACGCCATGCACGCCGAACACATCGAGGGAGTCGTCGGCATTGAGCAGGCGTTTGAGCCCGGTCGCCCCCCAGTAACAGGCCACGCCGGCGATCAGTCCGATAGCCAGTGCTGCTCGGGGCGAGACAAAACCGGCGGCGGGGGTGATGGCTACCAGGCCGGCCACCAGCCCTGAGCACAGCCCCAGCAAGGTGGGACGCCCGCGAACCATCCACTCGGCGGCCATCCACGACAGGGCACCGGTCGCCGCGGCAATGTGTGTTACCGCCATCGCCAGGCCTGCTCGCCCGTCAGAAGCAACGGCCGAGCCCGCATTGAAGCCGAACCAACCGACCCAGAGCATGCCGGCACCGGCCATGGTCAGTCCGAGATTGAAGGGCGTGAAGGCCTCACGGCCGTAACCCCGGCGGGGGCCGAGCACATAGGCGCATACCAGCCCGGCCATGCCGGCATTGATATGGACGACCGAACCACCCGCAAAATCAAGCGCCCCCAATTGGGCCAGCCAGCCACCGGGTTCCCAGACCCAATGCGCAATCGGCGCATACACCATCACGCTCCACAGGCTGATAAAGCACAGCATGGCGGAAAACCGCATGCGTTCCACAAAGGCGCCCACCACCAGCGCAGCCGTGATGATGGCAAAAGTCAGCTGGAACATGGCATACACCGACTCCGGAATGTTCGGGGCAATGTGGCTGACGGCGACCTGCTGCGTATCCTTGACGTAATCCAGCCCGGCAAACCAGAGGCGTTCGCCGCCGCCGATGTAGCGGCCCAGTGCGCCGTTGCCCGGCGTGAAGGCCAGCGAGTAGCCCACCGCAAACCACAGCAAGCTGACAGTGGCGCAGATCAGCACCACACAGGCCATGGTGTTGAGCACGTTCTTCTTGCGCACCATGCCTCCGTAGAACAAAGCAATGCCCGGCAGGGTCATCAGCAGAACCAGTGCTGTCGAGGTCATCATCCAGGCCGTGTCCGCGCCATTGAGGGTGTCGGCGGCCACGAGGCCGGGTCGGGTCAGCAGTGCCGGGGCGACGGCGGGTGCAGGCACTGCCGCAGGCGGTGCGGCAAGCGTCGGCGCTGTCGGCGCTGGAGCAGGCGCACCGGCAGCCGGCGCCGACGATACTGGATCAGCAGGTGCGGGAGCTTGCGCACCCGCCAAGGTGGCAGCCAACAGAATGCAAAGTCCCCAACCCAAAGTGATGAACTGCTTGTGATGCATGGTGATCCCTGTTGTTGCTGACCCCATCGGCCGAACAACTCGTAACAGGCATAAGTCGTGCCAGGCAGGGGCCCGACCACCGGAAAGGAATGGATCAAGGCAAGGGAAAATCCCGATGCCCTGCGTGGGTGCGCGCCACTACAGTGAACGACCTGCACACGAGCCAAGCTGCTCGCAGAGGGCCGAGGAGACAAACACGACAAGCACAAGACAAGAGAATTGGCATCCAGAGAGATGTTTTTTACAAAGCACCGGCAACCCTGGTGCTTTTTTTTTGCCCGCTTTGTCCTTCCCCCGCCTCCGTGTGGTGCGTGGCGCGGCCGTCGGCAACTGCAATGAGACAATCTGCCGATGGAATTGCTGATTGTGTCGTTCGCCTCCCTGCTGGCGGGTTTTGTGGATTCAATTGTGGGCGGCGGCGGCCTGATTCTGGTGCCGGCCCTGTTTGCCGTCTTTCCGACAACACATCCGGCCACCCTCTTCGGCGTGAACAAGGGTGCCTCTGTCTGGGGCACGGCAGTGGCTACGGTGCAATATGCCAGGCGCGTCGACATGCGCTGGGCGGCACTGCTGCCCGCCGCGCTGGCAGGTTTCGCTGGATCATTCGCGGGTGCCTGGCTGGTCACCGTGATTTCCCCGGATTTTCTGCGCAAAGTCCTGCCCTTCGTGCTGCTGGCAGTGCTGTTTTACACACTGGCCCGCAAGGAATTGGGCCGCACCCATGCCCCCAGGTTTTCAGGCCGAGCCGAAACCTGGGCGGCTTGCACCATCGGTGTGCTGCTGGGCTTTTACGACGGTTTTTTTGGCCCGGGCACAGGCAGTTTTTTTGTCTTCCTGTTCGTGCGCTGGCTGGGGTACGACTTCTTGACAGCTTCGGCCTCAGCCAAGCTGCTCAACACAGCCACCAATCTGGCCGCATTGCTACTTTTCGCCTACAAGGGCCACGTCTGGTGGCACTTCGCGCTGACCATGGCGCTGGCCAATGTTGTGGGCAGCTTGGTGGGCACACGTTTGGCGCTCAGGCATGGTGCGGGTTTTGTGCGTGTGGTGTTTATCGTCGTGGTCAGCGCGCTGATCCTGAAAACCGGTTTCGACGCTTTTCTGAAATAGCGTGTGCAACGGCCGGATGGAGCATCCTTCGACAGACTCAGGAAAACGGACAGGGTGGGACTCTTAACCCAAGCAGGGACCGCGGGTCCGGCTATGCCGGCCGCAGGCGCAGCGGCCCCCTCGGGGCTATTCAATCCGGATAAACGTCAAGAGGTGGCGTAGCCGGCGTGAGCTTGCTCAGGGCCTCGGCAATCGCCGCCGCCCTGGCGGCCGCGGAAACCCCCGTCCGCGACGTCGCTCCGTTCACGCCCGCCAACAATTCCGTCATGTCGGCCACCTGACGCGGCTTGCCAATCGGCGGACCGGCCAATCCCTTTTGCACCGCCGCCATGTCCACCTCATTGGGGTACTGGCCGAGCAGCATGTAGTCAAACACGCGTCGGGCAATCGGTGCCGCATGGGCAGCGCCAAAACCCGCGTTCTCTACCACTATCGCCAATGCAATTTTGGGGTTCTCGGCAGGCGCAAAAGCCATGTACAGCGCATGATCGCGCTGGTGTTCTTCGAGCTTGCGGGCGTCGTATTTGTCTTTCTGACCCACACCCACAGCCTGCGCGGTGCCTGTCTTGCCGCCGCTGAGGTAAGCCGCCCCGGCGAACACACGGGCCGAGGTGCCTTCCTGCGTCACACCAACTAACGCCTTGCGGATCACCGCCACATTCTCCGGCTTGTAGCCCAGGTTCTGCGCCGGCTCGGGGGTGATGGGCTCGACGGCCCGCGTCATGGGGTTTTGCGTGGCAATCACCAGCCGCGGTTTGTGCTGGATGCCATTGTTCGCCAACGTGGCCGTGGCCTGCGCGAGCTGCAGCATGGTGAATGCGTTATAGCCCTGGCCGATGCCCAGCGAAATGGTTTCGCCGGGATACCATTTCTGCTGGTCGGTCCGCTTGTAGGCCTTGCGCTTCCACTCCTGACTGGGCAGCACACCGCGCACTTCGCCGTTGATGTCGATGCCGGTGATCTGCCCGAAGCCTAGCGGCTTCATGAAGTCGTGCATGGCGTCCACACCGAGGTCATTGGCCAGCGAGTAGTAGTAGACATTGCTCGACTTGACAATGCTCTGGTACATGTCCACCGGCCCGAGCCCGGCTCCGTGGCTGCGGAACTGGTGGCCGCCAAACATCCAGGAGCCGGTGTCGTTGGTGATGCTGCCGGGCTGCCGCTTGCCGGACTCCAGCGCAGCCAGCGCCATGAAGGGCTTGTAGGTGGAGCCCGGCGGGTAGGTACCGCGCAAGGCCCGGTTCAGCAGCGGCTTGTCAATCGACTCGTTGAGCGCCTGCCAGCTTTCGCTGTCGATGCCGTCGACGAACAGGTTGGGGTCGAAGGTTGGCTTGCTGACAAAGGCCAGCACTTCGCCGGTTTTGGGGTCGAGCGCCACCAGCGCACCGCGCCGCTCCCCAAACATGTCTTCCACCAGTTTTTGCAGCTTGATGTCGATCGACAGCATGACGGTGTCGCCGGGGGTGGCCGGGCTGCTGGCGAGCTTGCGGACGGCCCGGCCGCCTGCGGAGGTTTCTACCTGCTCAACACCCGTGTTGCCGTGCAGCTGCGTTTCAAAACTCTGCTCCACGCCCAGCTTGCCGATGTAGTCGGTGCCGCGGTAATTGCCGTCCTCGTCGGTTTCCTCGATCTTTTCCTTTTCACTCCTGTTGATGCGCCCGATATAACCCACCACATGACTGGCCAGCTCGCCATTCGGGTAGCTGCGGAACAGCCGCGCCTTGATATCCACACCGGGAAAGCGGAACCGTTGGGCCGCAAAACGCGCGACCTCTTCGTCCGTCAGCCGCGTGCGGATGGGCAGCGATTCGAAAGTTCTCGACTCTTCGCGCAATTTTTTGAAGCGGCGTTTGTCGCGCGGATGAATCTCCACCAGACGCCCCAGCGCCTCAATGGTCGCCTCGAGATCGCTTACCCTGGACGGCGTGATCTCCAGCGTGTAGGCCGAGTAGTTGGTCGCCAGCACGATACCGTTGCGGTCCAGGATCAGCCCGCGGTTGGGCACGATGGGAACCACTGCGGTGCGATTGCTCTCGGCCTGGGCATTGAGGTCGTCATGCCGCACCACCTGCAGATACACCAGCCGTGCGGCCACCAGCGAGAAAGCCAGCAGAATGATCAAGCCAGCCACCAGCACCCGCGCACGAAAGCGGTAAAGATCAGCTTCGACGTTACGCAGTTCAGTCATGGCCGAGTAACTCTACAACCGGAGCAAATTGCCCGCAACACCACAGTCTTCCCGAAAGGTGAGGCGATGCGAAGCGAGCGTGGGGGCTCTTCAATCAAGCAGGGGCCGCGGGTCCGGCTTCGCCGGCCCGCAGGTGCAGCGGCCCCCTCGGGGGGCAGGGCGCTACACGCAGTGAGCAACCGTGGGGGCTTCATAATGGCCGATTCTCATCCGGATTGGGCGCCCGGCGCTGCGGCGCCAGCAGCATCACGCTGACCACCGGCCACAACAGGGACTCCCCGAGCGGTGCCAGCAACAACATCCAGCCCGGGAAAACGCCACCGCTGATCATGCGGATGATGATTTCCACGCCGTGTGCCACGGCAAACAGCGGCAGGATCTGCAGCGCCTGCGAGGGCACGGTAAACCACAGCAGGCGGCGATGGATCATGGTCGCAAAAAAGCTCAGGGCGGTGTAGGACAGCGCATGCTGGCCGAGCAGGGCCGCCTGGTGCACGTCCATGGCCAGGCCGAACATGAAGGCCAGGCCGATGCCAACACGCTGCGGCTGGTGCACATTCCAGAACACCAGCACCAGCGCCAGGAAGTCCGGCATCCAGGGCACGCGGCCCAATGGCAACATGTCCAGCAGCAAGGCCGCGATCAGAGTCGTCCAGATAAAAAACGGGTTGGCCGGCAGCAGCAACTGCTGGCCCGAGGGCATGATCATTTTCGGCCTCCTTTGCTGGTGGGTGCGGTGGCAGGTGCTGCAGGTGGCACCTGCAACGCAGGGTCGGACACCGGCTTGACCACCATGACATGAAAAGCTGCGTTGACCTGGGCCTGCGGCGTGCAATAAATCCGCGCGAACGCCGACTCGGCGCGGCGCTCTATCCTGTCGATTCTGGCGACCGGCAGGCCTGGCGGGTAAACGCCGTCCACACCGCTGGTCGTCAGCAGGTCGCCCTGCTGTACATCGGAATTGCTGCCCATGAAGCGCAGCTCCAGCCCACCGCCATAGGCCGAGGGCTCGCCGAAAGCCACACTTCGCTCGCCGCTGCGGATATTGAGCACAGGGATAGCCAGCTCGCGATCAATCACCAGCGTCACTTCGCTGACCAGCGGGTGGACGCGGGTAACCTGGCCCAGCACCCCGGATTCGTCCAGGACCGGCGACCCCAGCTCAATACCCTGGACCAGACCCTTATCGAGGATGACCTTGCGCGTGTAGGGATCGGGCGCGTCGTACAGAACCTGCGCCGCCACACCCGTGATGGCCGGCTGCTCCCGCAGCCCCAGCAGCTTTCGCAGGCGCGAATTTTCCTGGGCGAGTTGCTCGACCTGGCTGGCACGCAGCGACTGGGTGGCCAGTTTCTGACGGGCGAGTTCTTCACTGGCGCGCGCCTGGCTGAGCGCCGTGAAGTAACCGCTGCCATGCTGCACAGCCCGGACCGGCTGCAGGGCCAGCCACTGCACCGGGTGCAGCGCCGTGGCGAACGCCGCCCGGATGGGCTGGGTCACCTTGAAACGCAGGTCTGCCACCATCAAGAACAGGGCCAGCGCGCTGAAAAACATCAGCTTGGACAGCGCCGACGGCCCTTGCCTGAAGAAAGGGGGCGGCGTTCTGTCCAGGGTTCCTAAGGGCATGGTCTGCGGTCCATCATGCGCCTTCTCGGCAGCATCGGGGAGATGCTTCCTCGCTTATTCGGACGTAAAGATGGAACCCAGACGGTCCATACGCTCCAGCGCGATGCCGCAGCCGCGCACGACACAGGTCAGCGGGTCTTCGGCCACCAGTACCGGCAAGCCGGTTTCTTCGGCCAGCAGGCGGTCCAGATCGCGCAGCAACGCGCCGCCACCGGTCAGCATCATGCCGCGGTCGGCGATGTCGGCGCCCAGCTCGGGCGGCGTGTGCTCCAGTGCGGTTTTCACAGCGCTGACGATGTTGTTCAGCGGATCGGTCAGCGCTTCCAGAATTTCGTTGGAAGAAATCGTGAAGCTGCGCGGCACGCCTTCGGACAGGTTGCGGCCCTTGACTTCCATCTCCTTGACTTCGGAGCCGGGAAAAGCCGAACCGATGTTTTTCTTGATGGCTTCGGCCGTCGGCTCGCCGATCAGCATGCCGTAGTTGCGGCGGATGTAGCTGATGATGGCTTCGTCGAAACGGTCGCCGCCGACACGCACGCTGCCCTTGTAGACCATGCCGCCCAGTGAGATGACGCCGACTTCGGTGGTGCCGCCGCCAATGTCGACCACCATGGAGCCGCTGGCTTCGGAGACCGGCAGACCGGCGCCAATGGCGGCGGCCATGGGCTCTTCAATCAGGTAAACATCACTGGCGCCGGCGCCCAGGGCGCTTTCACGGATGGCGCGGCGCTCGACCTGGGTGGAGCCGCAGGGCACGCAGATGATGATGCGCGGGCTCGGCTTGAAGAAGCTGCGCGGATGTACCATCTTGATGAACTGCTTGAGCATCTGCTCGGTCACGGTGAAGTCGGCGATCACGCCGTCTTTCATCGGGCGGATGGCCTCAATGTTGCCGGGAACCTTGCCGAGCATGGCCTTGGCTTCGTGGCCGACGGCCTGGATGGTTTTTTTGCCTTGGGGACCGCCTTCGTGGCGAATGGCAACGACGGAAGGTTCATCCAGCACAATGCCGCGGTCGCGTACAAAAATCAGGGTGTTGGCGGTACCGAGGTCGATCGCCAGGTCGGTGGAAAAATACCGACGAAATGTTTCAAACATGGTGAGGGAGTCCGGTTTTTTGGCACTGAGCAAACTTCGCTGCTCTACCACCTTTTATGATTAATCAAAGAGCGCCGATGGCGGGGAAGTGGGTAACACCCTGATTCCCGCGCCTAAAGCGTGCATCCAGCCCTGAGTTCGCTTCAAAGGCGGGATAATAACGCATCCCCCGCAAATCACCGGGCGGCATCCTGCCCATTATTTCATCTTTACACCCGGTTTCAGCCCTCTTTTATTCATGGCACTGACATCCCAAGACATCGCCCGCGTTGCCAACCTGGCAAGGCTGGAACTGCGCCCCGACGAAACCGAGCACACGCTCCGGCAGCTCAACGGCTTTTTTGCCCTCGTGGAGCAGATGGATGCGGTCAACACTGAAGGCGTCGAGCCGCTGGCCCATCCGGCCGCCGTGTTGGGCCAGATTGCCCTGCGCCTGCGCGAGGACATCGTGAGCGAACCCAACCAGCGCGAAGCCAGCCAGCAAAGCGCGCCGGCCGTCGAGCATGGCCTGTTTCTGGTGCCGAAAGTGATCGAATGAGTACCGCCTTGCACGATCTCACGGTCGCCGAGCTCGCGACCCAACTCGCCGCCCGGGAAGTCTCCAGCGTCGAAGTGACGCAACACTTCCTGAGCCGCATTGAACAGCACGCCAGCCTGGGCGCTTTCCTGGCGACCGATGCAGAAGTTTCACTCGCGCAGGCGCGCGCCGCCGATGCGCGGCTGGCCGCTGGCGAACGCAGCCCGCTGCTCGGCGTGCCGCTGGCGCACAAAGACATTTTTGTCACGCGCGATTTCCCGACCACGGCCGGCTCGAAGATGCTGGACAACTACCGCAGCCCGTTTGATGCGACCGTGGTCCGCCAGCTCGGCGTGGCGGTCGGTGGTGCCGGCATGGTGACCCTGGGCAAGCTCAATTGCGACGAGTTCGCCATGGGTTCGGGCAATGACAACAGCGCCTACAAGCCAGTGCAGAACCCCTGGGACACCAGCCGCATTCCCGGCGGCTCGTCGGGCGGCTCGGCGGCGGCGGTGGCGGCGCGACTGGTACCTGCGGCGACCGGTACCGACACCGGCGGCTCGATTCGCCAGCCGGCTGCCCTGACCGGCATCACCGGCATCAAGCCGACCTACGGCCGCTGCTCGCGTTACGGCATGGTGGCCTTTGCCTCCAGCCTGGACCAGGCCGGCCCGATGGCGCGTTCTGCGCTGGACTGCGCACTGCTGCTCTCGGCCATGGCCGGGCCGGACCCGGACCGCGACTCGACCTCGCTGGACCTCCCGGCGCTTGACTACGCTACTGATTTGATAGCTTCCAGCGCACAAGGGGCGGGGGCTGCACCGCTAAAAGGCTTGAAAATCGGGCTTCCGACCCAGTTTTTCGGCGCCGGCTGCTCGGCCGACGTGCTCCAGGCCGTGCGCGCCGCACTGGCCGAGTTCGAAAAACTTGGCGCCACGCTGGTGGATGTCAGCCTGCCGCTGACCGAGTTGTCGATTCCGGTCTACTACGTGATTGCGCCGGCCGAGGCCAGCAGCAACCTGAGCCGCTTTGACGGTGTGCGCTATGGCCACCGCGCAGCGAAGTACACAGACCTCAACGACATGTACAGGAAGTCGCGCAGCGAAGGTTTTGGGGACGAAGTCACGCGCCGCATCATGATCGGCACCTACGTGCTGTCGCATGGCTATTACGACGCGTATTACCTGAAGGCGCAGAAAATCCGCCGGCTGATTGCGCAGGATTTCCAGACTGCCTTTGCACAATGCGACATCATCGCCGGCCCGGTGTCGCCCACGGTGGCCTGGAAAATCGGCGAAAAGTCGGATGACCCGGTGGCCAGCTATCTGGCCGACATCTACACCCTGTCGTCCAGCCTGGCCGGCCTGCCCGGCATGAGCGTGCCGGCCGGTTTTGGCGAGCACCACATGCCCGTTGGCCTGCAGCTGATCGGCAACTACTTCAAAGAGGCGCAGTTGCTGGGCGCGGCGCACCAGTTTCAGCTGGCGACCGACTGGCACCTGCGCCAGCCCACAGGCATCTGAGTGATTCTGAAAATGAGCCAGACCCCACCCCCCGTGAACTCCTTCGCCCAGATGCAGGCCGGCCGGCCCACCGGACCACTGGTGCAGGGTTATGAAGTCATCATCGGCTTCGAGACCCACACACAGCTGACCACGCAATCGAAAATTTTCAGCCGCGCTTCGACTGCGTTTGGTGCTGAACCAAACACGCAGGCCTCGGCGGTTGACTTTGCCCTGCCGGGCGCCTTGCCGGTCATGAACAAGGGCGCGGTGCAACGCGCCATTGAATTCGGTCTGGCCGTCAACGCGCACATTGCAGAAAGCAGTGTGTTTGCGCGTAAGAATTATTTCTACCCCGATCTCCCCAAGGGTTACCAGATCAGCCAGTTCGAGATTCCGGTCGTGCAAGGCGGCGCTGTGGAGTTTTTTCTCGATGGCGAGAAAAAATCGGTGCGCCTGGTACGCGCCCATCTGGAGGAAGATGCCGGCAAGTCCCTGCACGAAGACTTCATTGGTCAAAGCGGGATTGACCTGAACCGCGCTGGCACGCCGCTGCTTGAAATCGTGACCGAGCCTGACATGCGCTCCTCTGCAGAAGCCGTGGCTTATGCGAAAGAACTACACAAGATCGTGACTTGGATAGGCATTTGCGACGGCAACATGCAGGAAGGCAGCTTCCGCTGCGACGCCAACGTCTCGGTGCGCAAGCCCGGCGCCGACCTGGGCACGCGCCGCGAGATCAAGAACCTGAACAGCTTCAAGTTCATGCAGCAGGCCATCGACTACGAAGTGCGCTGGCAAATTGAACAGATCGAAGACGGCCACGCCATCCAGCAGGCCACCGTGCTGTTTGATCCCGACACGGGCGAGACCCGTTCGATGCGCACCAAGGAAGACGCGGCGGACTACCGCTATTTTCCCGATCCCGATTTGCCGCCGCTGGTGATTTCGCGCGAGTGGGTGGAGAAGACGAGCTCTGCGATGACGGAGCTGCCGCGCGTCATGGCGACGCGTCTCGTGGCGGCATGGGGGATTCCCGAGTATGACGCGTCGATGCTGACGCAAAGCAAGGCGATGGCGGCCTATTTTGAATCCGCCGCTGATGCTTGCAAAAATCCAAAGCTGGCTAGCAATTGGCTAATGGGAGAAATTACTCGGCGCTTAAAAGGCGATGAAATTTCCATTGAAGATGCTCCAGTTAGTGCATCTCAACTCGCAAGCCTGATTCGCCGGATTGCAGATGGCGTTATTTCGAACAATGCAGCCAAACAGGTGTTCGAAGCCTTGTGGACAGGAGAAGAACAAGACATTGACGCCATCATCGATGCCAAGGGTCTCACACAAATGAGCGACACTGGTGAGCTGGAAAAAATCATCGATGACGTGCTGGCCGCCAATGCCAAAAATGTCGGGGAAGTGAAAGCCGGCAATGCCAAGGCCATGAATGCGCTGGTCGGCCAGGCCATGAAAGCCACCAAAGGCAAGGCGAACCCGGCCCAGGTCAATGAATTGCTGAAGAAAAAGCTGGCTTAACCCCTGGCCCGCTCAGACGCGGCAACAGCTATCAAAAATATAGCTGCTGGCGCACGTCCATCAGGGGAAAGCGCCCATTTTCTCCGGCGGATTCAAGTACAAAGTGCAACAAATGGAAGTGTAATCGGCTGC
>NZ_JBDTTH010000091.1:0-17173 GCF_039930745.1 Polaromonas sp.
CCAAGGAAGACGACAACGACCCCTACGAGTCCAGCCAGTTCAGCGTGCTGATCGCCAACGGCAGCGGCATCTACGGGCTGTACAGCTATCGCGAGGTGTTCGAGTTCAAGGAGTTCTGGGCCATAGGCTCCGGACGCAGCTTTGCGCTGGGCGCCATGCATGCCACCTGGGACAAGGCCAAGACCGCGCGCGAAGTGGCCATGGCCGGCGTGCAGGCGGGCTGCGAGTTTGACAAGAATTCCGGTGGACCGGTAGAGCTGTTCACGGTCAAGCTGAAAAAGTAAGCCGATTATTTGCGGAGACAAGA
This sequence comes from Polaromonas sp., assembly GCF_039930745.1. GTDB lineage: Bacteria > Pseudomonadota > Gammaproteobacteria > Burkholderiales > Burkholderiaceae_C > Polaromonas. Next base: position 308 of record NZ_JBDTTH010000091.1, read on the forward strand.
GACATGGCATTGATAGACATCACCATTCCCGACATCGGGGATTTCGACGAGGTTTCCGTGATCGAGCTTCTGGTCAAGCCCGGCGACACGATCAAGGCCGACCAGAGTTTGCTGACGGTCGAAAGCGACAAGGCGTCCATGGAAATCCCATCGAGCCACGCCGGCATCGTGAAAGAGCTGAAGGTCAAACTAGGCGACAAGGTCAAGCAAGGCTCTGTGGTGCTGGTGCTTGACGCAGCCGGTGCTGCGGCTCCTGCTCCAGAACAAAAACAGGCTTCAGCCCCCGCTGCGCCTGCGCCGACAGCTCCTGAAAAGGTAGCGGCTCCTGCTGCGGCCAGTTTTGGCGGCAAGGCTGATCTGGAATGCGACCTGCTGGTGTTGGGCGCCGGCCCCGGCGGCTATTCGGCGGCATTCCGCGCGGCCGACCTCGGTCTCAAGGTCGTGCTGGTCGAGCGTTACGCCACCCTGGGCGGCGTCTGCCTGAACGTCGGCTGCATTCCGTCCAAAGCCCTGCTGCATGTGGCCGCGGTGATGGACGAGGTCAAACATTTCGACAGCCTTGGCGTGAGCTTCGGCGAGCCGGTGCTCGACATCGCCAAGCTGCGCACCCACAAGGAAAAGGTCGTCGGCAAGTTGACGGGCGGCCTCAGTGCGATGGCGAAGATGCGCAAGGTGACGGTGGTGCGCGGCTACGGCGCCTTCGTCGGCGCCAACCATGTGGACGTGGAAGAAACCTCCGGTGGCGCGCAGGAAAAAACCGGCAAGAAACAAACGATTGCCTTCAAGACCTGCATCATCGCTGCGGGCTCGCAGGCCGTGCGCCTGCCTTTCATGCCGGAAGATCCGCGCGTGGTCGATTCAACCGGCGCGCTGAACCTCAAGGAAGTCCCCAAGCGCATGTTGATCCTAGGCGGCGGCATCATCGGCCTGGAGATGGGCACGGTGTATTCCACGCTGGGCGCCCGTCTGGATGTAGTGGAAATGATGGACGGCCTGATGCAGGGCGCCGACCGCGACCTGGTGAAGGTCTGGCAGAAGATGAACGCACCGCGTTTTGACAACATCATGCTCAAGACAAAAACCGTCGGCGCCAAAGCGACGCCTAAAGGCATCGAGGTGACGTTTGAAGGCGAGGGCGCTCCGGCGCCGCAAACCTATGACCTGGTGCTTCAGGCGGTGGGCCGCACACCGAACGGCAAGAAGATTGCCGCCGACAAGGCCGGTGTTTCCGTGACCGATCGCGGCTTCATTCCGGTGGATATCCAGATGCGCACCGACGTGCCCCACATATTTGCGATTGGCGACATCGTCGGCCAGCCCATGCTGGCGCACAAGGCGGTTCACGAGGCGCATGTGGCGGCCGAAGTGATTGCCGGTGAGCTGCAGGGCAACAAGGAGCTGGCCAGCGCCGCCTTCAACGCGCGCGTGATCCCCAGCGTGGCCTACACCGACCCGGAAATCGCCTGGGTCGGCCTCACCGAAGACCAGGCCAAGGCGCAAGGCATCAAGGTCAAAAAAGGACTGTTCCCGTGGAACGCTTCCGGCCGCGCCATTGCCAATGGCCGCGACGAAGGCTTTACCAAACTACTGTTCGATGATTCACCGGAGGCCCACGGCCACGGCAAGATCCTGGGCGGCGGAATTGTTGGCACCCATGCCGGCGACATGATCGGCGAGATTGCATTGGCCATCGAGATGGGGGCTGACGCCGTGGATATCGGCAAAACCATCCACCCGCACCCGACGCTCGGGGAAAGCATGGGAATGGCGGCGGAAGTGGCGCACGGCAGCTGCACGGATTTGCCGCCTGCGCGCAAATAGTTTTGCATGAAAAGCGCCTGCTCCCCATAAGGAACGGACGCGAGTAGCTACAAAATCAATAGCGAATTTTCAGAGCCGGCTCAAGGCGCGGATCATCTCCGCAGCCAGCAGCAGGCGTCGGGGAATGCGATCAATCAATACAAACTCTTCCTCTGAAGAGTGGTAGTTGCCGCCTGGCAGGCCGAAACCTTCAACGACCGGCTTGCCTGATTGAGATGCCCATACTGCGTCCGTCCCGCCATAGGTGCGCGGCACCAGTTCGAGCTTGCCACCCAGGGCCGCGTAGATTTCCTGCGCCGTGCCGGCCAGCCGGCGGCCTTCCTCAGAGGCGTTGTAGGCGGGAAAACCAAGGCCGTCCTGCACGCTGATGCTGGACGATGCAAACTTCTGGCGCTGGATCAGCTGGCGCGCGGCCTGGCGCAGTGTTTCGAAGGTGGGCGCATCGGGCACGCGCATGTCTGCGGAGGCGTAGGCTTCGCCGGCGCCGCTTTGCTGGGTTGTCAGGCCATCCGATGTTTCTGCGCTGATCTGCGCTCCCGGAAGCAACGCCCGCTTGGCAATTTGCGTCAAGGCCTCGAGTACCGGTGCGGGGTCGGCGCTCGCGGGCAGGGCGAGTTCTGCCACCGCCTGGGCACGGTCCGCAATGATGTTGGACACCAGGCCGCCTCCGGCTGAGCGCCAGTGCAGGCGCGCGCCGGTTTGCGTTGCAGCGGTTTCTGTCGTGCGCCTGATCAGGTCGGCCATTTCCACCACGGCATTGATGCCAAGCGCGGGGTTGACACCCGCGTGCGATGCGCGCCCCACGATCCGGAAGTTCAAGGTGGTGTAACGCTGTCCGCCTGGTGCCAGTTTGTCGATTGCGCGCGGGTCTTCCGCGCGAGCGACCGTCCAGTTCATGCGGGTTCCGGCTACTCGCTGCTGTGCATCCTTTGCGCGCAGGATCAAGTCTGCGAGCTCTTCGATGGGCCGCGCGTCGGCGGAGGCAAACGGCCCGCCGACCTTGAGCCTGGCGGTCATCTGGCCAACGCCCGAAGTCGCCAGCACAATACCTTCCCGCTCGCCCGTAGGTTCACCGCTCAGGACAACATCATGTCCCTGGGCCTGGCTGCGAATCAGGTCGCGAGAGCCTGCAGAGCCGCGCTCCTCATCACTGTTGAACACCATGGTCACGCGTTCATAGTCTTGGAAGCCCCGCGCCTTGAGCAGCTTCATGGCATGAAGAAAAACGGCAACGCCACCCTTGTCGTCTGCGATGCCGGGGGCAATGGCGCGGTTACCGTCGCGCCGGAACGGCCGCGCGGCGGCAGTGCCGGCCACATACACCGTGTCCATGTGGGAGATCAGCATGATTTTGCGTTTTCCAATGCCTTTGAAAGTGATCACCAGGTTGGGACCCGCCACACCACTGGCCGGGGTGATACGTTCGACCTGGGCGCCCAGTCCTTTTGCAAAATTTTCAATCTGCGTCGCGACGGCCGACATGCCCGCGGCCTGGCCGGTCCCGCTGTCTACCGAGGTCAGGTCCCGCAAGGTGTCCAACACTGCGGGTGCTTCCTGCTCGGCCAAGGCTGGCAATTGCGGATCAAGCTGGGCAGAAGTTTGCGCGTGGCTGGCGTGTAGCCCGAGCAGCAGGCCGGCTAAAAGAAGGCAGGGCGTCAGAAGTCTGGCCAGACGAGTTGCAGTGCGCATCGATCTCCCCTCTTGATGATCTGACGGCAGTGTAAGGTAGCTCTGTCGTCTTGGGCATTGGACACCTGTGCGCCCTGTCTGGCTGGATGCAAGTTGCTACCTGTTTTATAGCAAGTTGAGATTCCAGGTCAAGGTCTCGTGCCCGGTGAGCCCGGTTATCGGCTCCTGGAAAAACCCCTCCTTTTCATCTGTGCCGGCAGCACAAGCTTGGGTGTCCTGCGCTGGACAGCCGGGGCGGGGCGTGTCCACGCAGACGGTCAGTCAGGCAGTTATGGCGCAGGTGCATTGACCAGTTGGCCTTATGGGACGCAGCGCAGTCGCCCCGCTCAAGCCGTGTGATGTCCGCGTTGCCGTCAAGGGTTTGCCGCAGCGGAATTTTCTTACCGAAAAAAAATATGGAAGACGAGGATTAATCCGGAAGTAGCAGAAAAATTAGCCCATTCCCGCATCTTCAAAACCGAAGAGCGATAAATGTAAGAAGGAAGAATTCAATTAGTCCAAAGGCAAAAACTAGCAAAAAACTCAGAGGTGACTTAATTACTTTCTCCGCGCGATTTTTAATTTCACAATTCGTTACCGTGAAGTAATTCACGAAAAAATGAGGCTCGTCTTCACCCCTGTGAAGGTCGCCTCACCGACTCATCAAGCCTTGATTTTTGTCAGGACGGAGCCATGAAGCGTAAGGATTGTGTCGACCCGCAAGGGCATGTGCGGACTCTAGTGCTTGCCTTCGCTGCCTGTGTTTCACCCGCCTTCCTCTCCGCGCAACCGGCGCCCTCAAGCGCCGACCCTGGCTTGCTTCGGGATCGTTTCGATTTTCAGCCGCCGCCCGAAACCGCGCCGGCACCTATAGAGCGGCGGGACGAACGACCCGAGGTCCTGCCGGACTCGCTCAGGGCCATACGGGTGACGCTCAACACCATTCACATCGAAAGTAAAACCGTGCTGCCAGGCGGCGTGCTGCAGGCGCAGGCCGACAGCTATACCGGACGCGAAATCACCGGCAGCGACATCCTGGCGCTGGCGTCTTCGCTGACGGCGATGTACCGCAATGCCGGCTACATCCTTTCCCTGGTGGTGGTGCCGCCGCAATCGCTGGCCGGTGGCACGCTCACCTTGCGCGTGATTGAAGGTTATATAGACCGCGTGAACATTCAGGCCGGAGAAGACCTCAGCCCCCACGTCAGCGCCAGGCTCGCGGAGATTGGTGAAAGAATCCGGGCATCGCGGCCATTGCAGGTATCTGTGCTTGAGCGTTACCTCCTGATTGCCAATGACTTTCCCGGTGTGGAGCTGCGCAGCGTGCTCACGCCCTCGCGCGCTCCGGCTGCCGCCGACCTGACACTGATAGCGAAGGTGAAAACCTTCGAGGGTTTCGCGGCCCTGGACAATTACGGTTCCAAATATCTCGGCCCGGGGCAGCTTTTTGTGGGGCTGACCGGCAACCAGCTGCTGGGGGTCAATGACCAGTGGCGGGTGGCCGGTGTGGACACCGGCAATTCAGAAATGTCTTATGCGCAGTTTTCCTACAGCCAGATCGTTACTGCCGAAGGTCTCAAGCTTTCGGGTACCGTGTCGCGGGCCCGCACACAGCCGGGCGACATCCTGCGGCCCTTTGATGTTCGCGGCAGCGCAGACACTTTTTCGCTGTCCATGAGTTACCCCTTGCTCAGGTCGCGCAACGAGAGTGTGATCGCGCGCGCCACCTACGACCATTCCGATGTCCAGACCGACATCCTGGGCACACGTGTGATTGAAGACAGGATACGGGCGCTGCGCCTGGGCCTGAGTTGGCGCGTGCTGGACAGGTTCGACGGGCAGAACGCGTTGGAGCTTGACTTCAGCCAGGGCCTAGGCGGCACCGACGCTTCCGATCTGCTCAAAAGCCGGGCTGGCGCCAAGGGCGTGTTCAACAAGCTGGTGTTTGACTATGAACGCGTCCAGTTCTTCAGCCCCAGCACGAGTTTGGCCTTTGGTATCGCTGGCCAGTGGGCCAACACGCCGCTGTTGTCCTCCGAGCAGTACGCACTCGGCGGCCGACGCTACGGACGGGCTTACGAACCGGCGGAACTGGTGGGCGAACGCGCGCTGGCATTTCGCATCGAACCGCGTTACGCGGGCGCATTGAGTGCGCCCGGCTTCAAGGCGTACCAGGCGTATGGCTTCTATGACATCGGCAAGGTCTGGAAGCAGGGCGCACCCACGCCCGGTGTGCCGAGCAGCCAGAGCCTGGCTTCGGCAGGGGTGGGCGTGCGCCTGTTCCTGGAAAAAAACGCGATGGTCAGCTTCGAAGCGGCGCTGCCCCTGACCAAAGCCGTTGCGAGCCAGCGCAGCAACGCCAGGGACGCGCGCTTGCTGGGTTCGCTGTTGTTGCGGTTCTGATTTTTTTTGTGCAAACGCATTCACATGAATTGAGGTGCTCCATGAAAACGGTTATCGATCCTCGCAAACCCTCGGTACCCCGCCGGAGGCCGCAATCTGCGGTGTTCATGCTGAAGGCCTTGCCGGCGGCCTTGGCGCTTGTTTTTGCAAACCCGGGATGGGCGGTCGATCCCCCTCCCACCATCAATGTGGGCGGGGCGGCCGGTCTTCCGGTCAACGGTACAGTTACTGCCGGCGATGCAAATGGAGCGGTGATCGGCAGCGAGCTGAAGATCAACCAGGTCTCCAACCGGGCTGTGCTCGACTGGACATCTTTCAATATTGATTTCGGCAAGTCCGTCGTTTTCGTTCAACCCAGTGCGGCGGCCGTGGCACTCAACCGTATTACAGGCAGCACCGACCCCTCGCAAATCCTCGGCCACCTTGAGGCCAACGGCACGGTCATGTTGATGAACAACAGCGGCATTGTGTTTGGCCCGAATTCAACCGTGAACGTGGGTTCGCTGATTGCGACAACCGGGACGATGACTCCTGCTGCGCTCGATGACTTCATGCAGAACGGGCATGTGCGTATCACGGGTGCCATAGGCGAGATCGTCAATCACGGGAACATTCTGGCCACCGCCGGCGCCAACGGCCTGGCCGCTCTGATTGCGCCTTCAGTCATCAACCATGGAGTGATCACCGCAACCGGTGGCACGATTACCCTGGCGGGCTCAAGCGCTGCGACGCTCTCTCTCAATGGTGGCTTGTATGCATTCGCGGTCCCTGGCGGCGCGACAGGCACGCAGGTCAGCAACGCCGCTGGCGCCACCCTGAACGGAAAAACCCTGTATCTGGGGGTGGGTGATGCCGCCAACCTCGTGTCCGGCGTGATCAATCTCGAGGGTATCCAGCAGGCCAGCAGCGCCATTGTGGTCAATGGCGACACCGTGGTGCTCAAGTCGGCCTTGCAGGCGCCGACTGTCAGCGGCAACTCAAACACGGTCAATGTCTCCGGGGCGGCGCGTATCCAGGACGCCGTCAAGATCGCCCGATCAGGCGGGGCTGTCAATCTCGCAGCCGGCACCTACGTCCAGCCAGTGACACTGACCATTGACAAAAGCCTGACCCTGAGCGGCGCGAGAGAGGGTTACACGCTCATCGACGCGCGCGGCGTCACCGGCTACGGCATTCAGGTCACAGCCGACGACGTGACGCTGAAGGACTTCACGCTGTACGGTCCCACCGCCAATATCAATTCCGCTTACGGCATCAAGGTTTCACCTTCCGGCAACGACGCCTCTGCGCGTTTGCACGACTTTTCAATTCGTAACGTGACGATCCGTGGATCGGGCAAGGCGGAACTGGATCTCAACGGCGTGGATGGCGCCACGATCGACCGCGTGACAGCCGATGGCGCGCCAGTCGGCAACGATGCCGGCACCACAGCGGGGGCAGGCATCCAGCTGACCGATAGTGCCAATGTCACGATCAGCAATTCAACTACTCGCAACAACGCGTGGGGCGGCCTGGCGCTTTATCAGGCGAATCGCTCTTACGACCAGCAGGTCAACAACATCACGGTTGCCGGCAACAACATCTTCAACGAACGCAATCCTGTTTACCTGCAGGACGAGTCAACCCGCCACGATTTTGGCACCCTGAGCATTGCCGGATTTAACTATGCTGTTCGCAATACGACGACGATCCCGCAGACCAATTTCAACCAGTACACCTGGCTGCAGCGCACACAGCAAGACGCATTTAACTATGCCGTTAACATCCCGAACGCGCAGTCGGCAGCGAGTTACGTTCAGGGATGGAACGGCGCCGCCGCGACCCAGAATTTCCATGTGGGTACCGGCAGCCTGCTGGAGGGCAACTCGAAGGCCATGTCCATCGGATCTGCCGTCGGCGCGGCAGCAACGGACGCAACGGGCGCAACGGACGCAACGGTGGACGTCTATGCGGGAACGTATGCGGAGCAACTGGTACTTAACAAGAAAGGACTCACGCTGACTGGGCACGACGGCGCCAAACTGGTAGTACCTGATGCGGCGGAGGTAAACGGCATCAGCATCACCGCGAACAACGTGACGGTGACCGGCATGGAGATCACCGGGCCAGCAACACAGTCTTACCTCACCTATGCGTGGGGCAACAACCGCAACCGGGGCATCGCTGTGGGGACCGGCGTCACCGGTTTTGTTATCAGCAATAACAGTATCCACGATTTGCGCAACGGCATTCTGATCGACGGAAACAACACCGGCAGCGTGACCGGTAACCGCATTGACAACACAAAAAGTGCGATCTCCGTCCAGTACACGGATGGCAACGGCATCACGATTGCCGGCAATACGCAGGGGACCCATGGCAACGAATGGGGCCTAAACCTGCACCTCAACGGCGGCGTAACCGTCACCAACGCGCCGACATTGTCCTGGCAACAGGCACTGCTGGGCCTGAGCGCCGCCAACGCCGGCTGGTCGGTGCAGGACCAGGCCTACACCTCGTCGAACCGCACCCATGTCAATGTTGCCATCGGTGGCTCGTCAAGTGCCCAGGGCAGTGCACTGACGCCGATCAACAGCATCCAGGGCGGTATCGAAGCCGTGGTTACCGGCGGCACCGTCAACGTTGCAGCGGGTACCTATTCCGAGAACGTCACCATCGGCAAGGCGCTGACGCTGGATGGCGCAGGTAGCACACAAACCGTCATCAAGGCGCCATCGTCGGCCAGCGGCACCGCCGTGACCGTGAGCAATGCGTCGAATGTCACGCTGACCGACCTGCAGATCGCCGACTCGTATTACGGGCTTTCTCTCAGCGGGACGTCCAACAACGTCACCGTGAATCGTGTTGCTTTCAACAACAACAGCTATGGCGTGCGCAACGGCACCAACGTACGCGCGGACAATTTCCGCATGCTCAACAGCACGGTCACCGGCGGACTGGTAGGGGTAGAGGCCTACAACAATGCGTCCAACACCGCGTCCTTCGCAAATGCCCTGTTCGAAAACGTCACGATCGATGGCCCGAGCTACAAGGGCTTCTATTTCGAAACCGCAGACAACCTGACCCTCAGGAACGTCACGATCCGCAATGCCGGCAACGTCGGCGAATCCACATCTCACGAGAACGGCTCGGCGATTGACATCAACCTCAAGTACGGCGCCTTCAATGCCATCACGCTGGACAATGTGGTGGTACAGGATTCGGGTCACAGTTCGGGTTATGCTGATCGTGCGGCCGTGGTCATCAAAACACGCGGTATTCCTGGTGACACGGCCTACGCTTCGACGCCCGCTAGTTTGCAGTCGGTCAACATCACTGGTGGCAGTATCGAAGGGTCCAAGGGCAACTTCGCAGACGACGGCGGTAGCGGCCTTCGCATCGAAACACTGCGCAACGCCCAGGGCGGAGACACAGAAGTTCGCATCGCAGGCGGGACCCGGTTCTCGGGCAATGGCAAGGACGTCGTCGTGGGTAACACCGCTGTCGATGCCAAGGGCGCCGTTTTTGTGGGCGCGGCAGATGGCTTTGCGATTGAGGATCGGGTCACCCACGCACTGGATACTTCGGGCCGCGGCCTGGTTACATGGTCCGCAGGCAACGTCTATGTAACCCAGAAAAGCGGCAGCATCCAGCGCGGCGTTGATGCAGCGGGTGTGGGCAACACCGTGAATGTCGCCAACGCCAGCTTCGCCGAAAACGTCACAGTCAATGCCCGCCGCGACCTGTCATTCAACGACACGCGTCTGCAAAGCCTGACGCTGGGTAGCGGCGCGGCCGGCTCGGGTATCGGCGGCGCGGTGACTGCCGAGGGCGCCGGCGGCTTCCTGTTCGATGCACCGGTCCGGCTGCTGGGAGACACGACGCTGGCCACGCAGGGGGCCAATATCACGCTCAATGGCGACATCCAGAACGCTGGCGGAGTCGCCCGCGCCCTCCGGTTGATCGCCGGCTCGGGCGGTATACGCGGCAATGTGCATATGGCGACCGGCGGCTCGACAGCCAGCCCGCTCGGCCAGTTCGATGTTGTGGCCAACCGGTTCAGCCTGCTCGACACGCTGTGGGTCAAGGCTTACAAAATCAATGCACTCGGTGATGTGGCCCTGAGCAACCACACGCTGCGCGCGCAAGATACCAGCGCGGCCAATACCTTGAATGCCGGGGGGGACGTGACGGGTTCGACCATCAGCCAGGGCAGCGTCGCGGTTGTCAGTGCAGGCAATATTGCTGCCAACATCGCCGGTACCAACGTGGTGGCACAGGCCCAAGGGGCGATGGACGTGGTGGTGACGGCCTCCCAGACGGCCACGCTGACGGCCGACACCATCGTCGCCAACATCACGGCTGCGGATGTAGTGGTGCAGTCTCAGGGCAACATGAACGTGGTGGTGTCCGCCTCCAACACCGCATCGTTGGGTGGCGGTTCGGTGGTGGCCAATGTGACGGCGCCTGTGGTTGCGGTGGAAGCTGTCAACGATGCACAAGTCTCAGGCGCCGCTTCGCAAATCACCATGAACGCTCCGCGGGGGAGCGTCAGCGGAAGCTTTGGGCAGGTCTCCAACACGGGCGGAGGACTGGTCAACGTCAACGGCAAACCCCAGGGTAACCAGACGCTTTCCAGCAATACCGAAAATAACCGTGTTGTGCCGTCGGGCGATCGTGCGGCGGAGGATGGTCCGCCCGGTCGCGTGGCGCAAGTGGGCGGCGTGTCGGCGCAGGGTGATGGCAGTATCAGCTTGAGCACGCCTGAAGTGGCAGGCGAGGCGATTGACAGTGGCCAGACCGTGGAGCTTGATATGTCGCCGCGCAAACGCGGGCAGGATAAAAACCAGGAGAAAGACAAGGAAAAAGAGTAAGCAAGCTGACTTATTCCGCCTTGCCGTACGGCAGGTCTCGCGCAGGCGCCAGTACGGGCCTGCCTGGCCGTTTTTTTTTGCAAACCCTCCAGCTTCGTGCGGCAATAGCCCGCAGCTGCCGTAGCCGCAAAAATGGGTGCTTGTGAGGTCGCGGCTTACATCAAAACAGCGGACCGATCAACCATGTCCAGAGGAAAGCAAGCAGGGCCAGAAAAAGAATCTGGGTGGTGATGACCCCCGTGACGCGCACTCCGGTGGGCAGGGCATGCATACAGTGACCGACGCCGCGTGCCAGCAACCCGCCCCCGAGCCCGCCGACGGTGAGGGCCGTGGCCCTGACTGCAGACTCCACAGTGGGAAAAGTCAGCCAGTCGGACAATTCCCTCGGTACGGCATCAAAACCGAACCACAGCACACTGATTACACCGCCCGCAATGATGACGCCGATCCCGGTGGTGGCGCTGATCTTGGCAATGATATTGATGGTTTTGTTGGTTCGTCCTGATCCCCCGATGATCTGGCGTGACACTATCTCGGATGAACACCTGCTGTAGGTGCGCAGCCTCTCGAATAGATAGTTTTTCCGCGCGGCAGTCCAGAACGCTGCGTCGGGAGCTCCTGATTCGATGTCATAGGCTGCGCGCCCCGTTCTCTGGGCCGCGATGTCTGCACGGCGCATGTCACTCTGGGCTGCGATGACTGCACGGCCCATGTCACGAAAACGGCGTTGCTTAACCTTGGCCAGAACTTCAGCCATGATTTCCGGTTTTCCCAGCCCGGTATTTGTGTTGGTCTGGTAGTACAGGATGAGTTCTGCCAGCGTTTTTCCTTCTTCTTTCAGGGCTTCCGAAAAAGCTCTCCCAAACGGCGTGATGCGGCGCCTGAAAAGATCAAGCGTCTGGTTGCGCTGCGTCTGCGCGTGCGCCCGCAATGCGAGGTGATGATCGGGATGGTTTGCAAGCTGGCCCAGCAGGAACTGGGCTTGGCGCTCTGCCGTCTTGACGTAGCGCAGCATGCGGATCAGCGAGTCGTAAGTGACTGTGACGAATGTCGAGGGCAGAGCGACCGAGAAAGGCATGTTGCACTCCTTCAAGTGAAGGAAACATTGTGGCGTTGCGCTGTGTTCGCTGCATCCTGCAAATGCAGGAGACGTGAGCGCTACCGCCGACGCTCTGTTGGTGCTTGTGCCGCTGCCAGACTGGCAGGGGGTTCGGAAAGGGCCGGATGCCCGGCGACCAAGAGCCGCGGACTGCGACTATTCGCCGGCCGTGCTGCCTGATGGCTGGTTTTGGACGCGGCGGGCACCGTCGAAGCGGCGCGCCCAGTAAGCGACACCCATGCTTTCGACCCGCACTTCGGCGCCTGGCTTGGGCGCGTGGATGAACTTGCCGTCGCCAACATAAATGCCGACATGGCTGAAAGCCCGCTTCATGGTGTTGAAAAACACCAGATCGCCGGGCTGCAGCTCATTTTTGTCGATATTCTGGGTGGCGGCGGCCTGCTGCTCGGCGCGGCGCGGCAACACCAAACCCACGGTCTGCTCGTAAATCGCCTTCACAAAACCGCTGCAGTCCACGCCGGTTTCTGCCGAATTTCCGCCGCGCCTGTAGGGAACGCCGAGAAAACCCATGGCAGTGACAACCAGCTCGGAGGCTTTGTGGCCGACGGACTGGCGTACGTGTTCAATTTTGTTGAGCAGGCCCTTGTCGGCCAGGAATTTGTCCATGTCGTCACCGGATTGGCCTGGTGCTGCTTGCGCACTGGCGGCAAGCAGCAGGCTGGTGAGGAGCAGGGAGGTGCGCATGGCCGCTAGGGTAATTGAAGGACCTGTCCTACGTCAAGCTAAAGTTTTTTCTAGCTTGCGTTGTTAAGCCATTGATTTGTAACGACATAAAACGAAACTGATTGCCGTGACCCCGCTGCCGGGAAACCCGTCAAGCCTGCGGTGGCAAGCCAAGGCTGGCATATTGGCCCATGTCGTGCGTATTCCCGGCCGGCGGGATTTCACCCTGGATTTGGAGTCAAATATGCCATCAGCCCTTATGTATCAAGCGCGGGTAGCTATATTTTTAATAGCGATTGCAGGTATTTTTAGCACCAGCCCGGCACAGGCGCAAGCACAGGGCGTTCGCCCGGAAACCGTTGCCGCCGGGCTGGAACACCCTTGGGCTGTGGCTTTTCTGCCGCTAGGGCGTTTTCTGGTGACTGAGCGGCCGGGCCGCATGCGTGTCATCGAGTCGGATGGCCGCCTTGGGTCGCCGCTGCGCGGCTTGCCGGCCATTGACGCCGGCGGGCAGGGCGGTTTGCTGGATGTGGTGGCCGATACCGGCTTTGCCGGGAACCGCAGGATTTACTTCTGTTATTCCGAGCCGGCGGCCTCGGGCGGCGGCAACAGCACGGCGCTGGCGCGTGCCACCCTGGCGGCCGACAACAGCCGGCTCGAAGATGTGCAGGTGATCTTCAGCCAGAAGCCCAAGTTTTCCAGCAGCGCACACTTTGGCTGCCGCGTTGTGGAAGGGCAGAAGGAGGGCCAACCCGACGGCACCCTGTTCCTGACCTTGGGCGACCGTTATTCGCGCATGCAGGACGCGCAAAAACTGGACAACCACCATGGCAAGGTGATTCGCATCAACAAGGACGGCAGCGTCCCTCAGGACAACCCCTTTGTCGGCCGGGCCGGGGCCTTGTCTGAGATCTGGAGTTACGGCCACCGCAACATGCAGGGTGCAACCCTGGCGCCCGACGGCAGCTACTGGACGCATGAACACGGCCCGCAGGGTGGTGATGAAATCAACCTGCCGCAAGCCGGCCGCAATTACGGCTGGCCGGTCATCACCTATGGCGAGAACTACGGCGGCGGCAAGATCGGCGAGGGCATCACTGCCAAAACCGGCATGGAGCAGCCGCTGCACTATTGGGTGCCGTCGATCGCCCCTTCGGGCATGGCGTTTTTGACCAGCGACAAATACGGCAAGGCTTGGCAGGGCAATCTTTTCGTCGGTTCGCTGAAGTTCGGCTACCTGGACCGCATCGAGCTGGCCGAGCCATTCAGGGGCAAGGTCGTGCGCGAGCACCGGCTGCTCGAAGGCGGTGGCCGCATCCGCGATGTGCGGCAGGGGCCGGACGGTCTGCTCTACGTGTTGACCGACAGTCCGCAGGGGCGCCTGTTGCGCTTGCAGCCGCAGTAAGCGGGGCCATGGTTGATCAGGAAAGCCTTGCGCTGCCTCGATAGAATGGCTGATTTTCCCGACCAAGAGTGAGCCTGCGTGTCCGAACGATCCGAAGTCCTGTTGCAATACCTGCTGCCTAAAAAGGCGATCACCGAGTTCGGCAGCCATATAGCCTCCATGCGAGGCGGCGCCATAACCACAAGCATCATCCGCTGGTTCATCGGCAAGTACGGCGTCAACATGGCCGAGGCGGCCAACCCGGACATCGCCAGCTACGCTACTTTCAACGACTTTTTCACGCGAGCGCTCCAGCCGGGCGCGCGGCCCCTGGCCGAGGCCGACCTGGTTTGCCCGGTTGACGGCGCTATCAGCCAGTTCGGCAGGATCGAGGGCGACCAGATTTTCCAGGCCAAGGGCCACTACTACAGCACCACGGCGCTGGTCGGCGGCGACCAGGAACTGGCAGCCAGGTTTGAGGGCGGCAGTTTCGCCACAATTTACCTCAGCCCCAAGGACTACCACCGCATCCACATGCCAGCCGATGGGCGCCTGCAACGCATGATTTATGTGCCGGGTGCGCTGTTTTCGGTCAACCCGGCCACGGCGCGTGGCGTGCCCGGGCTGTTTGCGCGCAACGAGCGCGTGGTCTGTGTTTTTGAGTCGGCGCGCGGGCCATTTGTCCTGGTCCTGGTCGGTGCCACCATCGTCGGCAGCATGGCAACGGTGTGGCACGGCGTGGTCAATCCACCCCGGAGCAAGCAGGTACGTGAATGGCACTATGCAGGGCCGACGTCCGTCGAACTCAGGCAGGGCGACGAGATGGGCCGGTTTCTGCTGGGTTCCACCGTGGTGATGCTGTTCCCCTCGGGCGCCTGCCGGTTCAACCCCGTCTGGGCGCCGGAGGCGGCTGTCCGGCTCGGTGAAATGATGGCGGATTGCTCGCACCAGTGAGCCGCGACTGGCCAGTGTGGATGCCGAATCGCTATCATTAATATAGCTGCTTGCGACCGTAGATAAAGGGCTACAGGCACTTTTTTCTTGAAAGACGGCGATTCCGCTCCCCGTATTTGGCAAAACCTACCTCAACTTCGTCTTCGTCCTACACGCAGGGCAACCACTTTGGCTTAGCTTCAACGCAGTCGCGCCGCGCAAGGGGCGTCCCCCGGAACCTGGGGGAAAGGCGCCCACGCATCGCGCGATATTTTTACATTTTGCAATCAGGGTTTTACGCTCGCGAACGGATCTTGCTTCGTAAACTAGTTTTCCGGAACGAGGACACCATGGACTACAGCATCCAGTTGATGGATAAAAAGAAGTTTTCACCGGAGGAGTGCCGCCTCATTGAACAGCGCTACAACCAGGCGCTGGTCCAGCAGTTCGGGAATTCTGCAGAGGTTGCACGCTCGCGCCGCGCCTGGGTGCAGGCCAAAACACGGCAGGATGAAATGGCCGGTGCAGATATTTCTCTCGAGGAAAAGCAGGCCATCGTGCACTGGGAGCGCCCCGAAGCCGCTGCACGCCTGCTTGCCCTCGAGGGTTACACCGGCGCGCTGGAAGATCTTTATATCGATGTCCGGGTGGAGTCCGCGCCCTAGGGCACTTCATCCCGACCTTTGCATCCCCGCGCGGGAGCCCAATTTTTCAGGGAAAACCTGCCAATATAGATCGGCGGGCCGTTTTTTTTTGTAGTCCTTTTTCCATACTTGCGTTGTTTGCTGGCGCGGGCCAACAGCGCCTCGTTTTCTCCTGAAAAAAGCGTGTGTTTCTGTTGCTTCCCCTTGTCTCGAGCGGTAAATTCTCGAGCGTTAGCAGACTAACCACTAAAAGGGACACGGCCATGGAGGCATTAGCAAGACTGCCCTTGATCGAGCGTGATACCGAACTCAAGACCTTGCTCAAAGCCCTCAGTGCTTTGCGCCGCGGAGATCCCAAAGCCAGTTTGCCCACCGGGTGGGACGGCCTGTACGGCAAGGTGGCCGCAGAGTTCAACCAGCTGGCTGCCGTCAGTTGCAGCACCACCGCGAGGCTAAAAAACCTCAGGGCCCGCAGGACAACAAGCCGGCGCCTGTCGCCTTTGTCGGACGAACCACGCCTGACGGGTTTCTGGCAGGACAGCGTCGCCGCTATCGACAGCGCCTGTGCGGAAACCGACGCTGCCGCGGAGCAGAACAGGATATTTCTGACGGCGCTGGTTGCGCTGCGCAAGGGCGACGCCAGGGCGGCCCTGCCGCTGGACTGGACCGGCCTTCCCGGCAAGCTGGCCGATGCCTTCAATGACGTGGTCGCTGAAAACGTGCGAATGGCGGAGGAACTGGCCCGCCTGAGCCGCGTCGTCGGCAAACAGGGGAAGCTCAGGGAGCGAGCCCGCGTGCCCAATGCCAGCGGGTTCTGGCGCGAGTCGGCCGAATCCATCAATTCGCTGATTGCCGATCTGGTGCACCCGACCAGCGAGGTTGCCCGCGTGATCGGCGCCGTGGCGCAGGGGGACCTGTCCAAAAGCATGGCGCTGGAGGCGGAAGGCCGCGCCCTCGAAGGCGAGTTTTTGCGCACCGCGATGATCATCAACAAGATGGTCGAGCAGCTGGGCACCTTCTCCGCCGAGGTCACGCGCGTTGCGCGAGAGGTCGGTACCGAAGGCAAGCTGGGCGGGCAGGCCGATGTGCAGGGCGTGGCCGGCACCTGGAAAGACCTGACCGATTCAGTCAACTCCATGGGTTCCAACCTGACCGCACAGGTGCGCAACATTGCCGAGGTGACAACCGCGGTGGCAGCAGGCGATTTGTCCAAGAAGATCACGGTGGACGTGAAGGGCGAGATTCTCGAACTCAAGAACACCATCAACACCATGGTGGACCAGCTGCGGTCTTTCGCGTCCGAGGTGACACGCGTCGCGCGAGAGGTCGGCACCGAAGGCAAGCTGGGTGGCCAGGCCGATGTGCAGGGCGTGGCAG
>NZ_JBDTTH010000092.1:0-16955 GCF_039930745.1 Polaromonas sp.
AAACCGCCAAGGCCAAGATGGAAGCCTACGAGTGGGCCTACTGGATGGAAGGCAAACCCGCCAGCCAGGACATCAAAGGCCCGAATGGAGATTTGTTGGCGAAGGCAGGCAGTGTGCGCGACGGCGGCAGCTATGAAGCGCGCATGGGCGGCATCGCCTGCTGGAACGCGATCATGGACGAGAACGAGTACATGGTCCGCAAGTGGAACGAGTTTGTAGCTGCATAACGCTCTTGCTACTGCGGCCGCCGGGGCCGGCGCTGTGATGCTCACCGTACCGATGTACGGCTGCGCTTCTCGCACCAGCCGCGGCGCCCTCGCGACGCAATCCCGTCACGCAGCGCGCGCCTGATTTACAACCAATGAGCACACCCACCGCCCCCACACACGCCGCCAGCCTGCCCGTCCACGCGGTCAAGGCCTGGTGGCAGGCGGCGCCGTTCACGGCGGTGTTTGCGCTGTTTTTTCTGGTGCCGCTGGCACTGGTGCTGATGGTCAGCTTCTGGAATTTCAACGAGTACGAGCTGATCCCCGGCTTCACCTTCCGCAACTACTTTGCGATCTTTGAAGGCTGCAGCCAACTCACCGACAACGGCGACCTGTGTGTCTCGCTGTCCACCTACATTTCCACGCTCAAGTTCTGCCTGCTGGTCTGGGGCATCACGCTGCTCATCGGCTTTGCGGTCGCCTACTTCCTGGCTTTTCACGTGCGTTCACCCGGCATGCAGACCGCGCTGTTCGTGCTGTGCACCGTGCCCTTCTGGACCTCCAACGTCATCCGCATGATCTCGTGGGTGCCGCTGCTGGGCCGCAACGGGCTGGTGAATCAGGGCCTGGTCGGCTCGGGTATCGTGAACGAGCCGGTCGAGTGGCTGCTGTTTTCCGACTTCTCGGTGGTGCTGGCCTTTGTGCACCTGTACACCATGTTCATGATCGTGCCCATCTTCAACAGCATGATGCGCATCGACCGCTCCCTGCTCGAGGCCGCCAGCGACAGCGGCGCCTCCGGCTGGCAGACGCTGTGGAACGTGATTGTTCCGCTGTCGCGCACCGGCATTTTGATCGGCTCGATTTTTGTCATCACCATCGTCATGGGCGACTTCGTCACCATCGGCGTGATGGGCGGCCAACAGATCGCCTCCATTGGCAAGATCATCCAGGTGCAGACCTCCTACCTGCAGTTCCCGTTGGCCGCTGCCAACGCCGTGATCCTGCTGGCCATCGTGCTGATGATCATCTGGGGCCTCACTCGCCTCGTTGATATAAGGAAAGAGCTTTGACCCCCACGCTTGTCGCTTCGCGTAATGCGCTGCCCTCCGAGGGGGCCGCTGCGCCTGCGGGCCGGCTAAGCCGGACCCGCGGCCCCTGCTTGAAAAGAGACAAGCACCCATCGTTGCGCGTTGCGTGTAGCGCCCTGCCCGTCCCGAAGGCATCGGGCAGCCCGCGGAGCGAAATCAAGGAGGAGGCGAAGCCGGGGGACATTCGCGCAGCGGGCTGCCCGGTGCGCCCAGCAGCCACCAAGGAGCGCCGACCATGAGCCAACGCATCGGAGAACAACGCTCCCCGGGCTTCTGGCCGCTGGCGATAGTCTTCGCCCTGTTCGTGCTCTTCATGTACGGCCCCATGCTGACCATCTTCGTGCTGAGCTTCCAGGGCCCGGAAGGCGGGCTGACATTCCCGATGCGCGGCGTCTCGCTGCACTGGTTCTACAAACTGGCCGAGGGGCTGGGCACGGTGGACATAGGCGCGGCTTTTTTGCGTTCGCTGATGCTGGGCGGTGTGGTGATGCTTTTCACCGTCGTGCTCTCGGTGCTGGCCGGTCTGGCTTTCCGCAAAAAGCTCAGCGGCGGCAATGCGCTGTTTTTCATCACCGTCGCCAGCCTGATCATGCCGTCCATCATCGTCTCGCTGGGCATCGGCCTGCAGTTCCGCCTGCTCGACAGCGGCATCAAGGCACTGCTGCCCGAAAGCATGCTGGAGAACTACGGCACCGCGCTCGGGCTCATGACATCGGCGCTGGGCGCGCACCTGACGTGGACGCTGCCCTTCGGCCTGCTTATCATGTTCGCTGTGTTCAACCGTTTCAACCCTGCCTATGAAGAAGCCGCGCGCGATCTCGGCGCCACGCCCTGGCAGGCCTTCCGCCATGTCGTGCTTCCCTTGATCGGCCCCTCGGTGGTGGGCATCGGCATGTTCGGCTTCACCCTGAGCTGGGACGAAATCGCACGCACCTCGCAGGCCATCGGCGACGTCAACACCCTGCCCCTCGAATTGCAGGGCCTGACCTCCACCGTCACCACACCCTCCATCTACGCGCTGGGTACCGTCACCACCATCGTGTCTTTTGCCGTCATGGGTGTGGCCGTCGGCCTGGCCCTTTGGCTGGGCAAGCGCCAGAAAAAAGCCGCGCCATGAGCGATGCCGTCACACCGGCCCTGAGCGACAGCGAAATGTACGAACGCGTCGTTTCGGCCATCCTCGACCACCGCCTGCCGCCCGGTACCAAGCTGGTCGAAGACAAACTCGCCAGCGCCTTCGGGGTCTCGCGCACCCGTATCCGGCCCGTGCTGGTCCGCCTGGCCAACGAGCAGGTGGTCACGCTCACGCCTAATCGCGGCGCCACCATCGCCCAGCCCAGCGAAGAGGAAGCGCGTGAGGTTTTCGAGGCGCGCCGCCTGATCGAGCCGCGCCTGGTCGAACTGTTCATCGCCCACGCAGGCAAGGCCGACATCCTGTGCCTGAAACAATGCATCGCCGACGAGGACGCGGCCCGCCTGGCCGGCGACATGCGCCGCGCCATCCGCCTCTCGGGCGACTTCCACCTGCACATTGCCGAGCGCGCCGGCCACCAGACCCTGGGCCGCATCCTGCGCGAGCTGACCTCCCGTACCTCGCTGATCCTGATGACCTACAGCCCGGCCCATGCGCGCGAACGCGAGGAAGCCACCGCCTGCGGCTGCCGCGAACACCGCGCCCTGCTCGACGCCATCACGCTGCGCGACGCACCGGAGGCCGCGCGCCGCATGCATGAGCATCTGACACGGCTGGAGTCTCAATTACAGTTCACGCCGCCGACGGATGCCGCACCCGACCTGGCCACACTTTTCAGCTGAGGTATATGGCCCCCACGCTCGTCGCTTCGCGTACTTCGCTGCCCCCCGAGGGGGCGCTGCGCCTGCGGCCCGGCGAAGCCGGTTCCGCGGCCCCGGCTGGTCAAGACGGGGCCCGCGCGGCTGTCGGCTCTGGTACGGCCTGAGTTTGATGCGGCAATTACTCGTCATCAATCCGAACACCTCGGCGTCGGTCAGCGCCCTGCTGCAAAACCACGTGCAGGCCGCAGCCGGACTGCACGTGCAGGTACGCACCGTCACCGCACGTTTCGGCGCACCCTACATTGCCGACGAGGCCAGTTATGCGGTGGCGGCACACGCCACGCTGGACGCTTGGGCCGCCGCCCTCACCGCGCCGCAGCAGGCACCCGATGCGGTGCTGATCGGCTGCTTCGGCGACCCCGGGCTGCTGGCACTGCGCGAAAGCAGCCCGGTGCCCGTCACCGGCCTGGCCGAGGCCGCGTTCATTGAAGCCGCGCGCCATGGCCGTTTTGCCATCGTCACCGGCGGCGAGCGTTGGGGGCCCATGCTGGCCCGGCTGGCGCAGGCGCTGGGCCATGCGCCTTCGCTCGCAGGCATCCACACCGTGGTTCCGACCGGCGCCGAACTCGCCGCCGACCCCGCCGCCGCGCACTCCCTGCTGACCCAGGCCTGCCGCGATGCGGTGCGCCAGCTCGGCGCGCAGACCGTCATCCTCGGCGGCGCCGGCCTGGCAGGTTTGGCCGCCGGCATCCAGCCCGGCGTGAGCGTGCCCGTGATCGACAGCGTGACCGCCGGCGCACACTGGGCGCTGCGCAACCACGCGCCACCGCCGCAGCGCAAGGCGCCGGGCTTCGACATGGCCTGGGAACAGCTCTCGCCCGAACTCACCGCGCTCGGACAGGTCCGCAGCGGCGCCTGATTGCTCCTTTTTTTATAGCTGTCAGCGCCCATATCATAAGAGCTACAGGCACTTTTCGCGCTTACATCCTGGCACACGACGGCGAAAGGCACGCAGAGGGCTCTGCAAAGAAACTTTACGAAACCCTCACGCACGCGTCATGGCGCACTTACACAGCCCGCGCAAACTTCCCTTCAACCTGACGCCATTCCCGGCAGCAGGGCTTGTCTTCTACTGAAAGGAAGCTTTGATGACCTCCATGTTCAAACCCCTGAAATCTGTCAACACCCTGCTGCTGGCCGGCATCATGGCCACCGCGGGCCTGGCTGCCACGGCGCAAACCGTTGCACCTGCCGCACCTGCGGAGCAGGTCTCCCCGGCAAAAGCCGGCAGCGCCAAAGGCAATCGCATGGGCCGCCACGACCCCGCCAAAATGCAGGCACGTATCGCCAAGCGCCAGGCCGAGCTGAAAGCCAAGCTGGCCCTGACGCCGGCACAGGACGGCGCCTGGTCCGCCTACACCGCCGCCATGCAGCCGCCGGCCCGCCCCACCGCACGCCCCGACCGCGCGGCCATGAAAGCCGAGTTCGACAAGCTGACCACGCCCCAGCGCATCGACAAGATGCGTGAGATGCGCGCCCAGCGCATGGCCGCGATGAACACCGCCATGGACAAACGCGGCGACGCCACCAAGTCCTTCTACGCCGCGCTCAGCCCCGAGCAGCAAAAAACCTTTGACAGCCAGCGCATGAGCCGGGGCGGCATGGGCGGCAAAGGCCACCATGGCCATCACGGCCAGCATCCCAAAGGCTGAGCAGCCAGAATCTGCAGCCTGATCCGGGCCTGCGCCACGCCTTTTCAGGGCGCGGCGCAGGCCTTTTTCATGGTCGGGCCCCAGTGAAGTTTGCTATGCTTTCAGGAGCTACCAGCGCTTATGTCACAGGGGCTAGTACCTGTTTTTACTGATATTTTCTCGCTGGACAGACGGCTCCTCCAGCCCGCGTAGGACAAATTCCAGAACCCGCGCTGGCGCCCTGCAGCGTCCCTAAACTGGCGGCATGACTGAAGTCCGCAAAGGCCAGGCGCCCGCCGTTCTGTCGCGCGATGTGTTTCATGAACGCTTCATGGAATCGTTCATGGACCCGGCTTTCCAGGCCGAGGAAAAAGCGCTGTCGCGTGTAGAACAAATCGCCTGGGAGGCTTACCAGGAAGGGCGCAAGGCGCCGCGCACACGCAAGGCCGGCCCCGGCTACGCCGACCCCGAGTACGAACTGTCCATCGACTGGCTGGCTGCGAAGGCCCGCATTGAAAAGGCGCAGGCCGCCTGGCGCGACCCTGCCACGCCCTCCCGCGTGCTGCTGGTCTGCGGCTCGGCCCGCAACGACGGCACCTGCCCCGGTGAAATCTCCAAGACCTTCCGCGTGCTGCAGTGGGCGGAGCAGACCCTCCGGCAGGCGCAGATCGAAACCGATGTGCTCGACCTGAGCTGGCTCGCGTCAAGCTATCACCTGCACATCCACCCCTGCAAAGGCTGTGTGTCCACGGCCATGCCGCTGTGCCACTGGCCCTGCAGCTGCTACCCCAACCATGCGCAGGGGCAGACCAGCGACTGGATGAACGAGATCTACGAGCGCTGGACAGCGGCGCACGCGGTCATCATCCTGACACCGGTTTACTGGTACCAGGCACCCAGCCCGCTCAAGCTCATGATGGACCGCCTGGTCTGCGCCGACGGCGGCAACCCGGACCCGACCAGCACCCACGGCAAGAAACCCGAAGAAGCCAAGGCGCTCGAGATGAAAGGCTGGAGCTACCCGCAGCACCTGGCCGGCCGCGCTTATGGCCTGGTGGTGCATGGCGACGTCGCGGGTATTGAAGGCACGCGGCGCGGCCTGTCGGACTGGCTTGACTGGATGGGGCTCGTGGATGCCGGCAGCCAGGCCCGGCTGGACCGTTATGTGGGGTATTACGAACCCTATGCCACCAGCCACGACACGCTCGATGCCGACGCGGGCCTGCAGGCGGAGGTACGCAATGTGGCCAAGGCGGTGGCCCACGCCGTCAGGGAATTGCGTGCCGGCACACTGTCGCAGCCCGACAAAAGTTTGGTCCGACCACGGCGGAAATAGAGCCCCCACGCTTGTCGCTTCGCGTACTGCGCTGCCCCGAGGGGGCCGCTGCGCCTGCTGGTGAAGAGGGGAACCCCCACGCTTGTGTCGCTAACGGTGCACCGCCGAGGCCGGCGTCAGGATGCCAGCAAGGCCTTGAGTTCTCCGCTGGCGATCAGCTTGTCCAGATCGGCCGCGCCGCCTATCAGGGTGCCGCGCACAAACACGAGCGGAAAAGTCGGCCAGCCCGTCCACATCTTGAGCGCATTGCGTTCACGCCAGGTGTTCAGGTAATTGCCGTATTCAAGGTAGTGGTAAGCCACGCCTGCTGCATCCAACGCGCGGCGCGCCTTGCGCGGAAAAGGGTTCATGCCCATGCCGACCACCACCACGGCATGCGTCGCAATGGCGGCCTGCACCTCCCGCACGATGGCCTCTTCATGCCGGGCGATCTTCCCCTGGATAGCCGGATGGATGCGTGCATCCTCGAGTATGGCGCGGGACATGGCGAAATCCTTTCAGGCGGTTGCAGGAAGCAGCCGCAGCATACGGCAGAACGCGTGTCTGGCCTGCTGGGCTGGCAAAAAAACAGGGCCGAGCCAGCAGAACCTGTCCGCCAGCCCGGCCCTGCGGGGCCGCTTGTGCCTGTTTCGGCCGAGGCTTACTTGGCCTCGAGGTTGCCGGAACCCTGCACGTTCACCTGGCCGCTACCGCCGGCATTCGCCGGCAGCGCGTTCTTGATGCGGCGGTCAGCACGGCGGGCCACATTGCCCACCGAATTAACGGCTTTGCCCGCACCACGCTGGGCCGCATGGGCGCCGCGTTCCACTGCGTTCTCGGTCTTGTTGGCCGCGCGGCTCACCGTGCCCTTGACGCCACTACCCGAGGTCTGGGCTCCGACCCGGGTATCGCTGTTTACGCCGGCCGAGGAGCCGCTGCGTGTGGCCGTACCCATGGAAGAAGCCTCCGCGTTCACGCCGACGCCTGCGTTGGCACGCACGTCGCTGCCGATATTGGTGTTGACGCCAGTGCGCACACCGGTGTCCACACTGACCTGGGCATGGGCAGAAAACGCCAGCGTGACGACCAGGGCCGCAGCAGCAGGGATGGATCGCATGGAAAACTTGTTCATTTCAAACTCCTGTTGTTAAACCAGGCAGCCCGGACAAGTCATGACTTCCGGGTTTGCCTGCCATCCTGCAGGGCCGGTGAAAGCACCTGCAGGAACCGCCCCTACATCGGGACTGGTTGATTTCAATTTAGCGCCCGCGCTCACCTGGAGATGCCGGAAAGCCGCCCCGTCTCGCGTAGGACACCGGCTTTTACAAAGCTTCACACAAGCAGGTCATCACCAGCACACACCGACCACACACGATAATTTAGCTTGCTGTCCTACAGTTTCCTGGCATGCAGCAGCGAGACAATGAATATTTGCCGTCCCCTCCTACTTGTGCGTCTTTTCCTGCCCGCCTCATGCTTCCACCCCAATCCCTGATCCAACCCAACGAAGCCGCCGCCGTGGTGGAAACTGTCCGCGATGACGCCGATGCCATGGCCGAAACCCGGCAGGCCATCGCCACCGCCGCGCTGAGTTTTTCCATCAAGGTGCTGACGGTCAACATCCACAAGGGCTTTACTTTCTTCAACCGCAAATTCATCCTGCATGAGCTGCGCGAAGCAGTACGCACGGTCGGCGCCGACGTCGTCTTCCTGCAGGAAGTGACCGGCACCCACGCCCGGAACGAAAGCCGGGTGGCCAATTACCCGGCCACACCGCACTATGAATTTCTGGCCGACACCATCTGGCCGCAGTTTGCCTACGGCCGCAACGCCGTCTACACCAATGGCCACCACGGCAATGCCGTGTTGTCGAAGTTTCCCATTGTCCATTTCGAAAACCGCGACGTTTCCATCAGCGGCCCCGAGCGGCGCGGCCTGCTGCACTGCGTGCTGGAGGTACCCGGCCGCGACACTCACATCCACGCCATCTGTGTGCACCTCGGCCTGGCCGAGTCGCACCGCATCAAGCAGCTCGGCATGTTGTGCGACATGGTGCTCAAGGACATCCCCGCTACCGCACCAGTGATCGCCGCTGGCGACTTCAACGACTGGCGCCGCCGCGCCCATGGTGTGCTCGAGCAGGGTGCCGGCATGCACGAAGTGTTTGTGCAGGCCAACGGCAAGGCCGCGCGCACCTTCCCCGCGCGGTTTCCCGTGCTGCAGCTCGACCGCATCTACGTGCGCAACGCCGTCGGCCATGCGCCGGTGGTGCTGCCGCCCCGGCCCTGGTCGCACCTGTCGGACCATGCACCGCTGGCTGCTGAAATCGAACTCTAAAATATGGCCCCCACGCTTGTCACTGCGTGTACTGCGCTGCCCCCCGGGGGGGCCGCTGCGCCTGCGGACTGGCGAAGCCAGATCCGCGGCCCCTGCTTGAACGGGACGAAGCCCATCCGGTGGGTGCGGCCCACTGGGGAAAGCGCATGAGCAAGTGGGTGGAGGGCAATGCATTTTCCCTGCTGGAAAATGGCGAGGCCTTTTTCCCGCGGGTGTTCGAGTGCATCGCCGCAGCCGAACGCGAGGTGCTGCTGGAGACCTTCATCCTGTTTGAAGACAAGGTCGGCAAGGCCCTGCAGCAAGCGCTGCTCACCGCGGCGCGGCGCGGCGTGCAGATCGACGTCACCATTGACGGCTATGGTTCTCCCGACCTCTCGCCCGCTTTCATCCTGGCACTCACGCAAGCCGGCGTGCGGGTGCATGTCTTTGACCCCAGCCCCCGCCTGTGGGGCTACCGCACCAACCTTTTTCGCCGCATGCACCGCAAGATTGTGGTGGTCGATGGCGCACGCGCTTTTGTCGGCGGCATCAACTATGCGGCCGACCATTTGGCGGACTTCGGCCCCACCGCCAAGCAGGACTATGCGGTCGAAATCGAGGGCCCGCTGGTCGCCGACATCCGCGAGTTTGTCCTGGCCCAGTTGCAGCTCGGCCAGGAGCCGGCAGGCAACCGGCTGCGGAAATTCCTGCGCCGCAGGGCCGCCTCACCGGTTGCGCCGGAGCGCGACACGCCGTCGGCCGCAGGCAGCGCGCACGCCATGTTTGTCACACGGGACAACCGCGACCACCAAAGCGACATCGAGCGCCACTACCGCATCGCCATTCGCGGTGCACGGCGCCGCGTCATCCTGGCCAACGCCTACTTCTTTCCCGGCTACCGGCTGCTGCGGCAGCTGCGCAAGGCGGCGCGGCGCGGGGTGGATGTGCGGCTGATCCTGCAGGGCCAGCCCGACATGCCCATCGTCAAGATCGCGGCGGGCCTGCTGTACCACCACCTGCTGGCGGCCGGTGTGAAAATTTACGAATACCGCGACCGACCGCTGCACGGCAAGGTTGCGCTGACCGACGACGAATGGTCCACCGTCGGCTCCAGCAACCTCGACCCGCTGAGCCTGTCGCTCAACCTTGAAGCCAATGTCATCATCAAGGACCACGCCTTCAACCAGCACCTGGGCGAACATCTTGAGCAGCTCATGCAAAACAGCTGCCAGCAGATCCTGGCCAGCGACGTGGCCGAAACCGGCATGTGGGTCAGGCTGCGCAGCTTTTTTGTCTTCCACCTGCTGCGCCACTACCCGGCCTGGTTTGGCTGGCTGCCGGCCCATGTGCCGCGCCTGACACTGGCCGAAAAGCTGCTAGACGCCGACGCTGATGTCGACGCCGATGCAGGCATCGACTACGTCAACGAGGGCAGGACGTCATGAACACCCTCGCGGCCCGCAGCGGCCCGAAGAGAGCCGGCATCACCGGCAAGGCCTGGTGGCCCTGGTTCAAACGCGGAGCGACAGCGGTATTTTTCGCGCTGGTGGCCTGGCTGCTGGTGGAGCAGGCCCACGCCATCGAATGGCACGAGGTGTTTGCCGCGCTGCGCAGCTACCCGCCGGCTTCGCTGCTGGGCGCCGCCGCACTGGCCGCGCTCAGCCTGGCCTTGTACAGCTGCTTTGACCTGCTGGGGCGGCACTACACCGGCCACCCGCTGCGTGCGCCCACCGTGATGCTGGCCACGTTCACCAGCTATGTGCTCAACCTCAACCTCGGCTCGCTGGTCGGCGGCGTTGCCATGCGCTACCGGCTGTATTCGCGGCTGGGGCTGAAGGTCGGCGTGATCACCCGCATCATGTCCCTGAGCATGCTGACCAACTGGATGGGCTACCTGCTGCTCGCCGGCGTGCTGTTCGGCTTTCACACACCGGCCTTGCCGCCCGGCTGGAAAATCGGCAGCGGCGGGCTGCAGATGCTGGGCTTTGTGTTGCTGGGAACGGCCGCAGCCTACCTGCTGCTGTGCGCCTTCTCGCGCCGGCGCAGCTACCTGCTGCGCGGCCATGAGCTGAACCTGCCCTCGCTGCGGCTGGCCCTGCTGCAAGTCACCATGGGGGCCAGCAACTGGCTGATCATGGGCGGCGTCGTGTACCTGCTGCTGCAGCAGAAAATCGACTACCCCACCGTGGTCAGCGTGCTGCTGGTCGCGGCCGTGGCCGGCGTCATCGCGCATGTGCCCGGAGCGTTGGGTGTGCTCGAGGCCGTGTTTGTGGCCCTGCTCTCACACCAGATGCCGCGCCACGAACTGCTTGCCGGCCTGCTGGCCTACCGGGTGTTGTATTACCTGGGACCGCTGGCCGTAGCCGCCGCGGTGTTCCTCATCATGGAAACACGGGCCAAAAAACTGGCCCGGGAGGCCGGAACGGCCGAAAAAGCATCCAGCCGGGACTTTCGGGCTCTTGACCGCTCTTGACAGGAAATGGCGCAGTTTCAAGCACTGTTCTCGCGTGTTTGACCCTGAAAGCTGCGTTTCTTCGCGGCCGGAGCCTCCAGACTCTGGCCTGAAAGGCATAAACACTGTATATTAATCCAGTGTTTATGCTGCAAACCCTCACCACACGGGCCCCATGGTGCCCTCCTTCTGGCCCGCTCGCCCAGCGCGGCGAAGCATGCGCGCAGCGGCACACATGCACAAACCGTGTTTCCTCTTTTCAGCGCACCCAAGGCGGCCCAGCCTGCGCCGTGATCGGCACTCCGGCCTACACCGCGCGCGCCATCGCCGCGCGCACCATGAAAAAGAAGGCAACACAAGGAGAACGGCATGGGCATGATGAGTGACCCCCTGACGAACGACCTCTTTCCGCAGGCCCTCGCGCCCGTCACCCTCAGGGGGCCGGCAGACTTGGAGGGTTTTCGCCGCGCCGCACGCGGCCTGCTGGCACAGAACATCCTGCCCGCACAGGTCAGCTGGCACTGCGGCGACACCCCCGCGCATGAGCTGCCTGCCCTTCCGCCAGAAAGCCCCGCCGCTGGCGACGCACCCGCGGTACCGGTGCCACCCGAGTTCGTGGCGCTGTGCGAAAGCGCCATCCTGCATAGCCAGCCCGGCCGCTTTGAGCTGCTTTACCGCCTGCTCTGGCGCTTGGTGCACGAGCCCGGGCTGCGCCACAACCCGCTCGATGGCGACATGGCCGAGGCCCAGCGCCTGGCCCAGGAAGTGCAGCGTGACATGCACAAGATGAAAGCTTTTGTGCGCTTTCGCAGCGTGCAGGACGACACCTTCCGCAACCATCCCGAAGGCGGACCGCTGCATGTGGCCTGGTTCGAACCCGAGCACACGATTGTTGAGGCCATTGCCCTGTTGTTCGCCTCCCGCTTTTCGCAGATGCGCTGGGCGCTCCTGACGCCGCAAACCAGTGCCCGGTGGGACGGCGCCAGCCTTCACTTCGCCCCCGGCGCCAGCAGGGAAGACGCACCGTCGCCTGACGCCGGTGAGCAACGCTGGCTCGCGTTTTACCAGCGCACCTTCCAGCTAGCGCGCCAGGCCGTGCCGGCGCTGCACAAAGGCATGCCGCGCAAATACCGGCGCAAGCTGCCCGGGGCAGAGCGCATGCATCCTGCGGTTTCCGCCGCCCATCAGCGCGGGAGCCGCTTGGCATCCCAGCCCGCCAGACGACTGCCCCAAGGCCGGGCTGAGCTCGCTGTTCCTGCGCGGACAGCAGAAACGCAGGTGCAGCTTTCGTTTGATGGCCTGCACGAAGCCGGCGCGGCGTCCGAAGAACGCGAGGCCGGCTGGGCAAACCAACTCACCGGTCTTGGGCTTGCGGCGTAAGCAGCCATCACCCCTGCTACCTGTTTGATAGCTGTCTGCCCAGGCAGCGTAAGGTCTAGAGGCCGATTTTGCGCAAAAACACCGGCTGGCCCCCACCAGAAGGCATTCAGCGCCCTTGCAGTGGGACCGAAGCGGGCGCGGCAGGCGCCGAAGCCGGTGCTTGCGTCGCGGGCGGCGTGGTCAGCACACTGCGGCCATCGGCCGGCGGCTGCTCGGGCGGCTCGACGGGGCGTGTGGTCGAATCGCGCGGATCGGGCTCTACCGGAGGTGCCGGCGGCAGGTTTTCGCGGTAGACCGGGTTGCGGTTGATGCGCGGGCCGGGCGTCGGCGTGGGGTCCTGGGCCAGCGCCGCGCCGCCTGCCAGCAACACGGCGGCCAACAGCGGTAACACGGAACGTGAACAACCTGGGTAGTCTGAGAAAGGGGCTTTCATGAAAACTCCTTGAGAGTCAGGGTCAGAGCTTCAGCCTGTCACCCGCCGGAGCGCGGCGGGTTGTCCTGGCGCAAGGGTTTCTGGCTGTTCGGCTGTAGGCCGGGGCTCATTTCGGGTTTGAGTTCCGGATGAAATGCCGGCTTGAGCTCATCAGACTTCATGCGCGGCTTGAGTTGCAGGCGCTTTCTGGGCTTCAGGTCAGGCGGCACCTCGGCCTCTGGCTTCTTTGGCACCACACCCATCTCGGGCAGCACCTGGGTAGCACCTTCGGGCATGGTACTGGGCTGCGCCGTAGCCCCTGCCGACATCCCCAGCAGCGCCATCAGCAGCACCGGCATGGCCAACATGTTCGTGTTCATCGCGTCTCCTTTTTCTTGATGCGCCCGCGCAGTGGCAGGTCCGCAGTTTCAATATAGGACGCGCCCGCGCCGCGGCTTATCGGCAGCCAGCCCGCGTGCCTGTAGGACCTGTGCGCCGCCAGGGCCGCTGCTCCGCAGGCGACAGCGGCAGGATCTGTCCTGGTGCAGTGTTGCATGCTTGATGGAACAAATAAAAGCGATGGATTTTGGGTCAGGGCAAGGCGTAAACCACAGCGATACCCAAGGTATCGCGCGGATTTGCAACGCAGCCATGGCGCAAAAGACGCGCTTCTATGTTCCAGATAGCGTGCAACACTGCACTAGCTTCGTGCAGCACGAAGCTTGCTAAGGTGGCGCTCATGCAGATTTCTGAACTCGCCCAACGCACCGGCGTTTCCGTGCACGCCCTGCGCCACTATGAAAAGCTCGGCATGCTCCTGCCCGCGCGCCGCGCCAGCGGCTACCGCGAGTACACCGAAGCCATGCGCCGCGAGGTCGTCTTCATCGCCATGTCGCGCAGCATCGGCTTTTCGCTCAAGGCCATTGCGGCGCAGCTTCCCGCCTACCGCGCCGGGCGGCTGAGCTTTGAGCAGATGGCCGAAGCCATGCAGGCCCGGGTGGCCGACATAGACGCACAGATCGGCCAGCTCAAAACCCAGCGCCGCGCCGTGGTCGAACACATCGCGTGGATGCACAAGCAGCAACGCGAGCACCAGGCAAAAAGGGCGCAGCGCCTCGCGGCTAAACAGAACGGCAAGGCACCCTGGCCCACCGCCCTTTCCACACCACGCAGGAAACCCACGTCATGACAACCCAGGCCACACACACCTCCCCGCAGTTCCAGCCGCTTGAACAGCTGGTGCTCGCCATGCCCATGGCCCGCACCCTGGGCCTGGCCTTCAGGCGCATCGTGCCCGGCGAAGT
This sequence comes from Polaromonas sp., assembly GCF_039930745.1. Classification (GTDB taxonomy): domain Bacteria; phylum Pseudomonadota; class Gammaproteobacteria; order Burkholderiales; family Burkholderiaceae_C; genus Polaromonas. The sequence goes on from NZ_JBDTTH010000092.1 coordinate 13,962, forward strand.
GGAGGTCGAGATCCCGGTGCTTGAAGCCTTCTGCTTTCGTCCCGGCCAGCTGCAGGCCACCGCGGTGTTTGCCGTGGCCGACTTTGCCGCTGTAGCCGCCGCGGGCAGCCTGCTGGCACCAGGCTGGGTCAACGCCACCGTAGACGCCACCCTCAAGCTGCTGGCTCCCGCGCAAGGCGCGCTGCTCCGCGCGCGAGGGCGGGTGGTCAGCGCGGGGAAGCTGCTCACCATCTGTGCGGCAGACGTGTATGCCGTCAGCAACCAGGGCGAGGAAGTCCTGTGCGCCACCCTGCTCGGCACGGCGCGCAATATCAATGCCGCCGCCGCCGCGCAAGCGCATTGACGCTATTGTTTACATAGCTACCTGTGCCCGCCCACCAAGGGCTGTCGGCCGATTTGGCTTCATAAACGCAACCACTCAGCACGCCTTGAGCCATCACACGTCAATCCGGGAGACCCTCACCCTAACCCTCTCCCAGAGGGAAAGGGAAAAAGAAAAGGCTCGTCTTTGCTCCCTCTCCCTCCGGGAGAGGGCAGGGGTGAGGGCAAGCACGGCGCAAAAAGCCAGGTAGCTACGGAAAAAAATGTCCCGCTCAGTCCGGCCGGCGCACCGCCACCAGCTCCATGAAGCCGGTGGCTGCATCGGGTGCGCGGCCGAACTGCCAGCCCGGCAGCAAAGCCAGCACCACCTCGGCTGTGGTGCGCACCGTGCAGCCGCGCATCATATGGCCGCCGCGCACTGTGCCCTGGCCATCAGCCACGCTCGCATGCAGATGCGCGCCGTCTCTGCTTAACGTGCCGGACAGCGTCAGAAGCTCCAGCTGCACGGCCCACTTCGTTCCGCTGGGCTGGTCCGCATAACGCAGCACCGAACATGACAGGCTGCCCACCGCGGAGACCACGCAGGCGGCCTCCACGCCGTCCGCCTGCAGTTCGCGAAACGCCGCTTCCAGCGCACCGCGCAAATCGTCGCCGGGTTTCATGCGCAGGACATGGGTTTGCAGTGCAGGGGCTTGCAATGTCATGAGGCGCATCCTCGCACAGTCGCAGGCGTTTCATTCGCTCACAACTGCGACATGCCCCGCTGTTAAGATTCGTCCCTTTCCGGGCTACGCTTTGAGGCGACCGATACTCCATTTTTCCCGCGGCAACGCGGCGTCCATCTCCCCATGACCGTTGCCCTCCCGGCCAGCACCCCCGCCACCTTCGAAATCAAAAGCGCCAACCTGCCCCTGGTCGCGCTTTTTCTCAAGTCCCCCGACCTCAACGCACTGTCGCGCGATCTGGCGCTGCGTTTCGGCGACATCCCCGATTTTTTTGACAACGACCCGCTGGTCATCGAGCTCTCCCAGCTGCCCGCCGACGCAGCCGTGCTGGACTTCGAAGCGCTGCTCGCGCTGCTGCGCCCCTACCGCGTGGCCCCCATCGCCGTGCGCGGCGGCCAGCCCGCGCAAATGGCCGCAGCCAGCGCAGCCGGCCTGGTGCTCGCACCCGACGCGCGCATCAGCACCGCCGCGCCGCCGGCACCCGCACGCAGCAAAGCCCCGGCGCCCGCTGCAGACGTGGCCCCGGCTCCCGGCGCGCTGGTGATCGACAAACCCCTACGCTCGGGCCAGCAGGTGTATGCACGCGGGCGCGACCTGGTCGTGCTCAGCATGGTCAACGCCGGTGCCGAAGTGATTGCCGACGGGCACATCCATGTCTACGCACCGCTGCGCGGCAAGGCTATGGCCGGTGCGCGCGGCAACACCGATGCACGCATCTTTGCGCTCAGCCTGGAACCCGAGCTGCTGTCGATTGCCGGCATCTACCGCACCAGCGAAAACCCGCTGCCCGAAGGCGTGTGGGGCAAGCCCACACAAGTGCGCCTCGTACCCGGCCCCGAAGGCGACAAGCTGGTCATGAGTCCGATATGAGCCCCCACGCTTGTCACTTCGTGTACTGCGCTGCCCCCCAAGGGGGCGCTGCGCCTGCGGGCCGGCAAAGCCGGACCCGCGGCCCCTGCTGGTAGAAGAAACTCACGGCCCCGCCTGAACCAAAATCTGTTTACCCAAAAGGACTTTTACGCATGGCAAAAATCATTGTGGTCACCTCCGGCAAGGGCGGCGTGGGCAAAACCACCACCAGCGCCAGCTTTGCAACCGGCCTGGCATTGCGCGGGCACAAAACCGCCGTCATCGACTTTGACGTCGGCCTGCGCAACCTCGACCTCATCATGGGTTGCGAGCGCCGCGTGGTGTATGACTTGATCAACGTGATCCAGGGCGAGGCCAACCTGCACCAGGCCCTGATCAAGGACAAGCAGTGCGACAACCTCTACGTGCTGGCCGCCTCGCAGACGCGCGACAAGGAAGCGCTGAGCAAGGAAGGCGTCGAGAAAGTGCTCAAGGATCTGGGCGACATGGACTTCGAATACATCGTCTGCGATTCGCCGGCCGGCATTGAGACCGGTGCGCTGATGGCCATGCATTTTGCCGACGAAGCGCTGGTGGTCACCAACCCCGAAGTGTCCTCGGTACGGGACTCCGACCGTATCCTCGGCATGCTCTCGAGCAAGACCAAGCGCGGCATGGAAGGCGGCGACCCGATCAAGGAACACCTCCTGATCACCCGCTACAACCCCAGCCGCGTCGACCAGGGCCAGATGCTTTCACTTGAAGACATCAAGGACATCCTGCGCATCAAGCTGATCGGTGTGATCCCCGAGTCCGAAGCGGTGCTGCAGGCTTCCAACCAGGGCGTGCCCGCCGTGCACATGGAAGGCAGCGATGTCTCCGAAGCTTACAAGGACGTGATTGCCCGCTTCATGGGCGAAGACAAGCCACTGCGTTTTACCGACGCACCCAAGCAGGGTTTCTTCAAACGTGTGTTTGGAGGCAAGTAAACCGCCATGGCTTCCTTTCTCTCCTTCCTGCTCGGCGAAAAGAAAAAGACCGCCAGCGTCGCCAAAGAGCGGCTGCAGATCATCCTGGCGCACGAACGCTCAGGCCGCCA
>NZ_JBDTTH010000093.1:0-16651 GCF_039930745.1 Polaromonas sp.
GTCTGTGACTACGCCTTTGGGGTCGATCATCTGGCGGACGCGCCCTGCTCTGTCGAACTGGGTGTACTGGGTGACGTGGCCTGCGGCGTTGGTTACTGACTGCAGGTCGCCTGTGGTGTGGCCTGTCTCGCTGGGGGCCGTGCCTGTGAAGGCTGTGGCCGTGTAGTAGGCGTAGGTCGTGGTGCGGTTCAGCGCATCCTTGGCGGTCAGCATGCGGCCGGCGGCATCATAGGTAAAGCTCGCATCGGGGCCTGTTGCAGGTAGATAGCCCACAGCGTTGGCGAACTGTGCCGCCGGCATTGTGAAAGCTGCTGAATATCGCGCAACCCCTTTGGAGATACGGATTTCGTCCATACTCCCGCTGAAAGCGCCATCGCCACCTTTTCCAATATACAAAGGGCCGGTGAGCGCCGCGAAAGGCGTATAGGCGGCAGTGCTGGTCGACGGAACGCCGTTGACATACACCGACATCACCGTCCCGTTCCCCACGATGGCGACATGCTGCCATGCATTGGCGGCTATCGCCGTGCTGGGGAATACGCCGACAATCTCCCAACTATTAACGGCTGCATTGCTCTTGAGGATGCGGACGGAGCTGCCCTGCAGGTCGATTTCAAATGGCGAGTAAACCGCACTCGTGCGTGTGGAGACAAGTCCTTGGATACCGCCAATGGAGTTAGGTTTTAGAAAAAACTCGATGGTGAACGGCGATGCGCCGAAATTAAAATCAGTGGTAGACGGCACTGAGATGTACCCGCCGTTGGCGAAAGCAGCCGAGCCGGTACCGAATACTTTCGACGCGGTGGAGACCGACGCACTGCCGGTCACCGAAAGGGTTTTCATGGCGACACCGTCATCCACAAAAGCCGTCGCACCGTTCACACCATCCGCGTGCAGTAAAAGCGAATTGGATTGTGCGTAGTGGTCGCCTTGGACGGGCTCCGCGACCGCCGGGTTGACAAGTTGAACAATCCTCTTGCAAACCACAGGCAAGGGCTTTCCATTCGGCATCGCAGCAGCACTTGTGCAACTAGCTGTCGTATTGCCGTTCAGAGGGTCTGGTTGGCCCTGGTACACCAGGGTGGTCAGTGTCCCAGGCGCTGCACTGGCAACAGGAAGCCGCCAATCCGGGTGCCATGTCGTGGTGATTTTTCTGGCCCCTGACGGCAAGGTGGCCGTGATCGGAAGTACCGTGGCGCAATTGATCGTGCTGGCCAAGCCTTCGACCCGCACGGTCTCGCGGTTGCCGCTGTCATAGGCATAGCAACTGCGCTGGCCGCTGAAATCGTCGGTGGAGGTCAGATTGCCGCTGGCATCGAAGGTCGAGGCATTGTTGGATGCCCCGTAGCCGGAGCCTGCCGGCTGTGAGAAACCCGTGGGCAACGGATAGCCCAGCACGGTGCTGCTGCTGGCGTTGGCGACTTCCCCGCTGGGCCGGGTGATCTGAACACCGGAGGGGGCCTGCCAGCCATGGATTCGGGTAGTGAGCGCCGTGACGGGATCATAAGTCTGCGTCATGGTGGCTTGCGGCGGCGTACCGTAGCTCACCGAAAACTTCTCGACGCCGCCGGCATGCTCGGTCGACAAGGCCCGGCCGGCCGTGTCGTAGGTAAAAGTGGAATAGCGAATTCCCCGTTCATCGACCACGCCTGTGAGGGCCCACGGCAAGGACGTGTCCTCGTAGACGAACTGGCGGACTTTGGCATCCTGCCAGGTCAGATGCGTGAGATTGCCATTGGGGTCGAAGCCGACGCCTACCGTGCGCCCCATGGAATCGCTCACGCTGGAGATGACCCCGTCGGTGGCGGCTGCCCCACCGGCCGGCAAACTATAGGCAAAGCTCAGGCTGCGGCCAATGTTGTCCGTGACTGTCTGCAAATACCCGGCCGCCGGTGCACCGGGGCCTGCATCGGAGCTGTAACTGAAGGAGAGCGCATTGCCGGCTATGTCCGCCCAGCTGATGAGCCGACCAGCCGTGTTGTAGGTCTCGATGCTGCGCGACTTTGCATCGATATAACGATAGCCGCCGGAGATAGCCGTGAAGCGCCCAGTCACATCAGCATCGGCGACATAAGTACCGCCTGAAGAACGAAAACTGACTGTGTGGCCATTCCCGCGATACAGGGTGGCACCAATATCGCCGGTTCCCAGTGCCAGGTTGCGGTGCAGGCTGCTTTCCCACAAGCCGCCGAGCGCAGGCATGTTGCCGAACGTCTTGGCGGTCTTGCCCGCCGCAAGCGCGGCGGACTGCTTCGCGCTGTCGTAGGTGAAGACCAGGGGCTGCCCTCCCACACTCATGCCGGTGGTGACGGCCTCCACCTTGCCCCCGACCAGGGGATAGATGGGATTGCCTTCACACCATGGGCAGCTCGAAGCTTTGGTGGACCGGAAGATGTCGACGACCGTAACGCCCACCCCGCCTGGAACACACCCGTTCTGGGCGGCATTCTCTGCGTAACCGGCGTTGCAGACGCAACTGGTGCCCGACTGCGCTGAATGGGCCGGGCAACTGGCCGGTATGGTGCAGTATCCCGAGTTGTATAAGTAATTCCCTTGGTGCGATGAACCGCAAATTATCGACTGCGGGGTCGTGAGATACGGCTGTGGAACCAATACGTCATAGTTGACAGAGTCCTTAAGCAGCATATGTGGAACTCCGTTAAACAATCCCAACGCCTGGCAAGACGTTGCCAAATCCGTGGAGCACGGCCCATTGCTTGCGTAGACGCCTTGATGCGCCGGAATCATCGGAAAGCCTGCGTTGGCCGCGGAAGAGAACACGAAGCCTAGGAAAAAAATCGCGATGACACGGCGCATACATTCCTTCGATATAACCACCCTCTTCGGCTTTCCATTCACGACGCACGAGGAATTGAAAAATGGCGTCATGCTGTCACAGGTGAAGTGCACCGGCCGAAGATCAACGGCCTTGCACGACCACAAATGATTTACCCGCACCACGCAAGATGCCAGCCATTGAAGCCAAAGCACCGGCGCCCGCTTCATCTTGACCAGCGCTGCCGGGCTCTGAATGCATCGGATAATTTTCAATTGCTCGCTCCCGTGATTTGCTGGACCCGGTTCAGGGCGTCGTAGACCCGGGTGATGTTTCTCTGCAGGTTGCCCTGCGGGTCCTTGACTTGCTCGCCGACCCGGTTGCCCATGTTGTCCAGGGTGTAGGTCACTGTGTTGCCTTTGGCGTCCGTCACGCCTGTCAGTCTGTGGGCAAGGTCGTAGCTGTAGCTCAGTGTTGTGGTGTCTGGCAGGACCACGCCTGTCAGCTGGCCGGCGTTGTCGTAGCTGTAGCTGGTGGTTCTGGCGGCGCCGCCGGGTGGCGTGACGGTGGTGCTCGCCACCCAGCCTCGGGGGGTATAGACCGTGTCTGTCACCACGCCCTTTGGATCGATCATCTGGCGGACGCGCCCTGCCCTGTCGTATTGGGTGAATTGGGTGATGTGGCCTGCGGCGTTGGTGATCGACTGCAGGTCGCCTGTGGTGTGGCCCACCTCGTTGGGGGCCGAGCCTGTGAAGGCTGTGGCTGTGTAGTATGCGTAGGCCGTCGTGCGGTTGAGGGTGTCTGTGTTTGTCAGAACACGCCCCGATGCGTCATAAGTAAATGCATCCATCCTGGTTGGAACGTTGGTGCCAACATCCAGGCTGCCGTCAAGTAGCGCACTTGTGGGCGGTGTGAAGCTCGCGGTATACCGCGGTGCGCCCATGGTGATCCGGAAATCATCAAGATATCCGTTGATCCCGTACCCATACCAGTAGGGGTTGGCAGACCCCACAAACATGACAGAATTGGTCGTATTGTTTGGCTGAACGGCACGCACAATTGCCGGGAGCATCACACCATTCAAAAAGAATCCATAGGTTTTTCCGACCTTGGTTACCGCGACATGGTTAAACGAACCGGCGGCCGCAACCGCTGCAGCAAACCCAGGCGTTGTGCTATTGACACCAAAGCCAGCTAAGGAGCCGTTTTCCCGGATTTCATAAGTGATGTTCGTTAGTACGCTCGCCGAGTAGCCCAGATATAGCTGTGCTCCACCATCCGGCCAACGGCTGCCGAAAACCGCCGCAGGACTTTGCGCTGCCACCGCGGACAACACCCAGAACTCGACCGTCCAATCACTGGTCCAGAACGTATTGGCGCTGGCACCATTGACTGCGAGCGCGGCAGATCCTGGAAAATAGATAGAGGCACCACCAAACTTGCTCTGCGCGGTGCTTATTTTTGGAAGGCCGGCAATCACCGTCACCGCCTTGGGACTCTGGCTGCTCTCGACAAAGCTGGTGGAATTATTGATGCCATCGCCATGCAGCAAAACGGACACGTCGGCAAAAACCGGGTCGGTGATACTGGGCAGCGTTGCACCCGTCACATCTTGCTCAACGTGGCGGCAAATCAGTGGCAACGGCTTTGCATTCGGCAAATTGGCAGCAGAGGAGCAACTGGCCAACGCATTCGAATTGAGGAAATCGGGGCGTCCGTGGTAGACCACCGTTTCGAGCTTTCCGGGAGACAGTATTTTGGTTGGCATCCTCCAATCGGGGTGCCACATGGTGATGATGCGCCGCGCCCCAGCCGGGAGCGTTGCATCACTGGGCGTCACGGAGCTACAACTTGTCGTGGTTGCCAGGCCCTCAACCCGCAATGTCTGCCGATTGCTGCTGTCATAGACATAGCAGCTTCGTTCTCCCTGGAAATTGTCGCGGGACAACATGTTTCCATTGGCGTCGTAAGTAGTTGCGCTACTTGCAGCAGCACAGCCCGACCCGGCGGGCTGGCTTGATCCGGTGATCACCGGAGAACCGATCGAATTGACAGCAGACCAGCTCGAACTCTGACCCATCGGCCGGGTCAATGCAACGGATGTGGGCGGCTGGATCTCGTGGTAACGGTATTCGATTTTCGCAACCGTATCCAGGACTTCCGTGACCACCCTGGACGGTGGCGAGGCGTAGCTCACGCTGTAGCGATCTACCCCTCCTGCCTGCTCTGTGGAGGTTGCCAGGCCTTGCGAGTCATATGTAAATGTCAGGAATCGGCTGTTGTTTTCGTCGATCACTCCTGTCAATGCCCAAGGCAAAGCCGCGAGTTCATACAGAAACTGCCGCGTTTTGGTATCTGGCCAGGTGATGGACGAGAGATTTCCGTTCGCGTCGTAAGCAACGGTTATGAAGTCGCCGTTTGCGTCGGTGATCTTGGAGATTCGGCCATCCAGAACGGGATTGACACCAGCTGCGAGGCTGTACTCGAACTTCAACGCTCGCCCCGTATTGGCCGTGATCTGCATCAAGTAACCGGCTGCAGGCGCCGTCGCGCTACCCGAGGTGCTGTAGGTAAAGGAAAGCGTCCGTCCGCTCGAATCGGTGATGCTGGTGAGCTGCCCGGCCGCATTGTAGAGTTCGACTTTTTTCTCGATTGCGTTGGTATAGGCGTAGCCGCCAGATACCGCAGCAATGCGATCGTTGATGTCCCTGTCAGGGGTATACACCCCCGCCTTGAGCACAAAAGTCAGCATGCCGCCGTTGCCCCGATAGGCCTTGATGGCTACCGCATCTGTAGAGATGCTCAGATTGCGATGCAGATTGCTCACCCATAAACGGCCGAAGGAGGGCAAATTTCCCGCCGTCAAACCGCTCAACTGGCGCGCCGTATCGTAGGTCAAGTGCAACGATTCCGAGCCGATACCAAACCCCGTCTCAACGGGATGTCTGTTGACGCCTGTCAGTGGGTAAATGGGGTCGCCGACACCGGGGTTTCTGAGATCAGAAGCCTTGGGATCGCCTTGAAGCACCGGGCATGACGACGGCTGAACAGGTTTTGGAGCATCGCGATAAATATCAACTTCCAGAACACATGCATCGAGCGCTATATTTCTTTTTTTGTCCGCAGCACAGTTTGTCCCCGAAACAACGGGCTTGCAGGACACCAGCTCATTAACACCATTGATCATTTGGGTCACGCTCGAGTAGCCGGTCGGGCACGAGGGTTCCGTGTACCTATAAAAAATGACATTCCAACCCCAGTTGGGATTGGTGCGTGCGCCACCGCGAACGTTGACACCGTTAACAACCGAGGCCGTAATCTTTCCGCACAGGTTGCCGTCCCCCACGGTTTCCCCCGTCGCCGCCCAGGGCGCAGGTCCTGGATAAGTGTTGGGCGCTATCGCGCAATTGAGGATGGACTCCAACTGCCCGGAGCTTGTGTACGGCCGGGTGTAGCCAAGCGAATTGGAGCAATTCGCCATCGCGTTCTCGGGGTGGGCAAAGCCCGTCTGAACACAGTAGGAATAAGTCGTCGGTGCGTAGGTCGGCAGAATACAAGCGGCCTGTCCATCCAGTGAAGTACCAGCGCAATCCGATGGTGCCGCGAATGCAGATCCCATCGGCCCCGCGCTGAAGATGACGAACAAGGCAATTTCGGAGAACCTCGCCCGGTAGGCGGACAGAGATTTATCCTTGTGACTCGAGCCCAGCCAAGCAGATATGCCGGTCGGTCCGTTTCCACTCTGGAGTGGAAGAACCAGTTGCTGTGCGATTTTTGATCGAAAGCCCTCGCGAAGCGCAGGCGCGCATTTTTGAAGCCAGCGCATCAGCATGCCTGACGCCGGCCAAGTGCCGCCGACCTGACAAAGCTTATCGACGCGACAGCCGCAATGAGCCTCCGGCCGTCCAGCCGAACAGTGCGCGTGGTCATACGACTCCCCCTCTTTTTGACTTGTTGCTATTTGGACGCGAGTGTTGAGGAGGGGTTGTACCCTGTCAACCCTGCTAGAAATGACAGGGGCCTGTGTCTTCAGGGGTGTCGCATCCGCCATCAAGTAAGCCGAAAGCGTTGCATTGAGGATTTGAAAATGCAACCGCATAAGAAGTTGTATTGAAGGTTCACGCGTCACCTGTCCGTTAGTGCGTAGTACGCTCTCCAAAAAGGAGGCTCCCGAAATTTACGATTTGGAGAAAAACAACAACCTCCATCTCTCGCGCGATGCAACTGGAAAAAACAGGTAAATTTGTTGAGCAAACAGGGTCGGTTAACTTTTTTCACATGGCTTTCTTCTGTCAAAATCCAACCGGCACGCGTCACCGCATCAAGCTCTTCGAGTTGAACGTTGAGTACTTTTGCTATATCGCTTTGCATTGATCAAAAAAATAAAGCCGCACCACGGCAGGCATGGGTGGTGAAGCGCAGCGCTTCATCCACGTGAGCAGAAAATATCCCGGGGAGAGGCCCAAGTTGAACCCATTCGTTTGTCGCACGCGAAGTTGCTTTGCGGGTAAATTTGTACGCCGCGCGCATGGCTTCACATTGCTGGAACTGCTGGTGGTGGTCGTCATCATTGGTCTGCTGGCAGGGCTGGTCGCACCACGCTATTTCGACTCCGTCAGCAAATCCAAAGCCAAGATCGCGAAAGCACAAATCGAGTCTTTGGATAAGGCGCTGGATCAATACCGCCTGGATATTGGCAACTACCCCACTGCCGAGCAAGGCCTTGGCGCACTCAACCTCCAACCTGCCGGGGTCAGCAAGTGGCAAGGCCCTTACCTGAAAAAAGCCCTGCCCCTCGATCCGTGGGACAACGCATACGTCTACGTCTTGCAAGCAGGGGCGAGCACCGTCGACATCATTTCCTACGGCGCAGATGGCAAGCCCGGCGGCACCGGTGAAGCGCAGGATATCTCCCTGCACGCGGCGAACTGACACGCCGAGCGCTTCGCGAACCGCTGAACAAGCCCCCGGCCATGACTGCAACTCACGCCATCTACAACACCGTGACCCGCGACGTCGCCGGACGCGTGTCTTGCAGACAGGTTCAGGCCGCCACCCAGGACGACGCCCGCCTGCAGGTTTTGCGCAGCGGGGCGACCGTCCTCAGTTGCGAAATCGATACCGGGTCCCGGATCAGCATCCTCCGAAAGAATGGCAACGCGTCCGCGCCTGCATCCAGGTCGGGGTTGGACGTGGCGACGTTTTCGCAGGACTTCGCCGCCCTGGTTGACGCCGGACTGAGCGTCTCCGAAACACTGCAAACGCTCTCGCTGCGCGAACCCGACGGCGCCCGGCGAAACCTCATCGAGCAGGTAGCCCGTGCTGTGTCTGAAGGGCGAACGCTTTCAGCGGCCATGCAATTGACGGGCGCTTTCCCCGAACTGCTGGTTGCGACCGTGGAGGCCAGCGAGCGCACCGGCGATCTTGGCAAAGGGCTGGCACGTTATGCCGCTCATCAGGCAGAGATGCGGGTACTGCGGGACAAACTCGTCAGCGCGGCGGTCTACCCCCTCGTTTTGCTGGCCGTCGGCGGGCTGGTTGTCATGTTCCTCATGGGCGTCGTCATTCCCCGCTTCGCCGGACTGCTGGAAGGCAGCAAGACGGAGTTGCCCATGCTCTCATCAGGCCTCATGGCCTGGGGTCGGCTTGTCGCCGATCAGCCCTGGGTGCTGGTCGTTTTCTTTGGCGCCCTCCTGGCCCTGGCCAGCTCGGTGGTGGTGCACTTTCGCAAGCATGGCATCCGGTCGCGCTGGCTGCAGAAAGTCCCGCTTGTCGCCGGTGTGGTTCGTGAATTTCAGCATTTGCAACTGTATCGAACCACATCGATCCTGGTGTCGCGCGGCATTGCCATCCACCGGGCACTGGAGCACGGCACCAAGCTGCTCAATGACGCCGACCGGGAACGCCTGGAGCGTGGCCTGGTGCTGATGCGCGAAGGTCTGAGCATGAGTGCCGCCTTGGCGCAAGCGGGTCTGTCCGATATCGTGGCCACCAGCATGCTCAAGGTCGCCGAACGGACCGGCTCCATGTCGGAAATGCTGGAACGGATCGCGCAGTTTTATGAGCGCAGGCTGCAACGCTCGATTGATGTAGCCACAAGAGTGATAGAACCTGCGCTGATGATTGTGATTGGCACAGTGATTGGCGCCATCGTGGTTCTGATGTATTTACCGATCTTTGACCTGGCTTCGGCCTTGTCCTGAGCACGCCATGCTTGCTGCTACACCCTCCCCTTCACTGGCGTCTTCAGCCTACCTGGGCGAACCACCATCAACGCAGGATTCGCAGAACGTTTCGGTGGGCCGTGAGCTGATGCGTGAGGCCGTGAGCTTCGCCGCACCCGGGTCCCGTGTGCAATGGCTGATTCAGAAGACCGGCCTGGTCGCGCAGGACGTGCTGCGTGAGGTTGCGGCAGCGCTGGGCCTTTTCCCCTTGTCGATAGATGAGCTCCAGGTGATGGAACCGGACTTTGCCTTCATCTCTTTTGCCGACTGCCAGGCTAGAGCCTGCCTGGGCGGCTGGGTGCTTGATGGGGGCGGCCACAAGACTCGCGCCGTCGTGGTCTGCGATCCGTTCGATCTGAAAACGCAGGAATGGATTGATGCGCGCCTGGACCGCGCCGGCCAGGCTGACGCCATCCGCGGAATCGCTTTGCTGGAGGACATGCAGGCCTGCATGGCGCATGCCGAGCGGAACCTGCTGGCGATGAAGGGGGCGGACAGCAGGGACACCGAGGAGCTCCTTGCCGAAGAGGCCCTGGATCCCTCGGCCGTGTTGTTGTCCATCGCCAGCATCGAGACCACGAGCAGCCCGCTGGTGCGCCTGGTCGATTCGATTTTGTACGACGCCCTCAAGATGGGGGCATCCGACATCCATTTTGAAACCCAGCCCGCCGGTTTGCATATCAAGTACCGGATTGATGGCGTCCTGGAAAACGTCAAGCGCATCGACAACGCGGAAATGGGCCACCAGGCCATCTCCCGCATCAAGGTCCTGTCGGAATTGGACATCTCGGAGCGGCGCACCCCGCAGGACGGGCGATTCAAGGTGCGCATGGACCGGCGCGAGATCGATTTTCGTGTCTCCATCATGCCCAACCTGTTCGGCGAAGACGCTGTGCTCCGCGTGTTGGACCGAAAACATCTGACGGGACAGTTCCAGGCCCTCAGCCTGGACACGCTGAGCTTTGACGCAGGTGCCAAGGAATTTATCCGGCAGGCCTCCAGCCTGCCTTATGGCCTGCTGCTTGTCACTGGTCCGACGGGAAGCGGCAAAACAACCACGCTGTACGCGGCCATCTCGGAGATCAATACCGGGCTGGACAAGATCATCACGATTGAAGACCCGATCGAGTACCAGTTAAAGGGCGTGCTCCAGATCCCCGTGAACGAAAAGAAGGGGTTGACCTTTGCGCGGGGGCTGCGCTCGGTGCTGCGCCACGACCCCGACAAGATCATGGTGGGCGAGATCCGGGACGCCGAAACAGCGCAAATCGCCGTGCAGGCGGCGTTGACCGGACACCAGGTGTTCACAACCGTTCACGCCAACAATGTCTTCGACGTCATCGGGCGTTTCAAGAACATGAACGTTGACAGCTACAGCCTGGTGTCAGCGCTCACCGGTATCGTCGCCCAGCGCCTGCTGCGCGCGGTCTGCGTCCATTGCGCAAGCCCGGCCGAGCTGGCGCCGGACCAAATGCTGCATCTGGGCATTCCGGTCGAGCGGCGGGACCTGGCCTCGGCCAATTTTGTGCACTCGGTGGGCTGCCCCCATTGCCGCGGCACAGGCTACAAGGGGCGCCTGGCCATTGCCGAGACGCTGGAGATGGATGACGACATGCGCGACCTCCTGGTGCGGCAGGCCCCTATTTCCCAGATCAAGCAGGTCGCGCGCAGCAAGGGCTTCAAGAGCTTGCGCGACTCCGCCATCTCCCTGGCCATCAATGGCCACACCACGGTGGAAGAGATCAACCGCGTCACCCCCAGGGAAAGTCTGCACATCTCGGGTCATGCCGAAAACCATGACCTTGGCCATGCTGCCCTAGCCAACACCTTGGGCCAGGCATGAAAGCGATCATCCAGATAGACATCGCGGCCACACATCTGCGGGCAACGCTGATACCCAGCGCCCCGAGCTGGGCACATCGCCTGGTTCGTGCCCTGGCTTTCCGATCACGTGACCCAAGCGCGGGCACCCGTGTGGCAGGCACAGACCATGCGCCTCAGCCGCGACCAGACAAGCAGGCTCCAACCCTGGAAGAGTGGGTCGACTTTCCTGCGCGCGATGCCAACGAGGATCCGATTGCCGCCATTGTCGAAGCCGCCGCGCAAGCCCTTCAGGCGTTGCGCGCCCGCGCCCCGGACACGCTGGACGGATGCCGCGTGAATGTACGCATTGGCATGACCCTGGCTACCGTCAGTGTGGTGCCGCTCGACGCTTCCGCGGAATCAGCCCAGTCGGACCGGCAGTTGCAACTGATCGCCCAGGGCGTCATCCGCGAGGCACTCGGCGCGGATGCCCGGGTACAGCAAGTGCGTTGCAAGGTCCAGGCGGACAGCGAACATCTCTGCGTGATCGCTCTTGAGGCATCGCTGATCACCGGCCTCCAGGTCCTGTGTACCAGCCAGCATCTGAGGTTTTCCAGTTGCCAGCCTGCCCTTATCAAACCGCTGGACCGTGAGTTGGCGGCCAGCGCCCGCAGCCGTGATTCCCGCACGCTGGTATGGACAGAACTTGGCGCATCGGGCGAGCGCCAGGCGCAGGTGACTTTTCTGCGCATCGTGCGTGGCAGCGCCGTAAATGCCTGGCGTACCGTCGTTCCCGCATTGCGGGGAGACACTGCAGGCGATCAGTTGCTCAAGGCGAGCACCAACCGCTTCTTGATCGCTACAGAAGCCGGCCAGGACGAGCAGGTCGTGTTTTCCGCATGGCCTGAGCTCTCGCCCGAGTCGCTGCCGGTGGCAACCCAGGAGCTTCGCGCATGACCTGGCGCATGGTCGCCAGCCCTTTCGAGTTTGCGCCGGACGCTGCCCGCTACCATCCACTGAACTGGACCCTCCTGGCGGTGGGCATCTCGATCGCGCTGGCTGGTGCTTATAGGGTTCGGGAAGCCAAGGAAGGCCTGGACGGGGTTCTGGCGCAGCAGACACGTTTGCTCCGGCAGCAAAAAACCTATTCAGAGCAAGCGCAGCTGGCGGCCCGGGATCCACTGACCATGGAGAGGTTCAAGGCGCAGCGTCAGCTGGAAAGCTTGCTACAGACGCCCTGGTCGCTGTTGTTGGACGCGCTCGAAGTGGCCGCCGATGTGGTGGAAGGCCGGGTGACGCTCTTGTCGGTATCGCCGAGTTCTTCGCAGGCCGCCCCCCCCAACCGAAGGGTCGAACTCACCCTGGCCGCTTCCAGCTATGCGTCCATGCTGGCCTACATGGAAGCCATGAAAGAGGTGGCGGGCTTTTCGGATGTCCGGATCAGCAGCCACCAGATGGACGAACGCATCGGGCCCACCGCTGTCCGCTTTCGGGTGACAGCGGGCTGGAACCAGCTCAAGGAAGGCGTCTTCCTGGCGCGGGATCCCGCCGCCCCTGCAGCCGGTGTGGATGGCGCCGCTCAACCCGCGGACAACCTCCTTCCGCCGGGGGCATCACGCGTAGCGGACCGTTCGCCTTCTTCGAGTTCCAAAGAGGGACTTCCGCGATGAGCGCGCAGCCATCCGGAGCTTCGCTGCGTGGTCAATTGCGCATTGCCCAAAAACTTCGATCGCTGCGGGCCCTGGGCTGGCCAGCCCTGCTTGGCATGTCGCTGGCTTTGGCCGGCCTCCTGCTGCTCGGGGTCTCTCGCCAGCTGCAGCTCAAGCAAGCCGAACTCCAGACGCAAAGCCTCAAGGCTGACCAGGCTATCCAGCCACCCCATTCAAACCACGCCAGGCGCATGCCCGCCGTGCTTCCGAACCCGTCGGATTACACGGCCGATCTCGCGCGTATTTTCGACATCGCCAAGAGCCAGGGCATTGTGCTCGCCAGCGGTGACTACCGCGATGCCGACCGGGTGGCCTTGCCTGTTGATGTTCGCGTGGTGGACCTGCGTTTCAATGAAAGTTATACCAAGTCGAAAGAATTCCTGGCGGCCGTTCTGAATACCATGTCGCATTCGGCCGTGCAGGAGGTGCGGATTGAACGCAAGGACAGCGTGGCCGCCCGCCATCAGGTGCTGTTGAAACTGGCCCTGGTGTATGCCTCGACGGAAGTAAAGGCGCCGGTGCCGCCATTGGCGACCCAACCATCGCCGGATAGCCCACTGGCAGCAGGTAAAGGAGGCGTGCTGCCATGAGCCTTCAGCCATCGAAGCGGACAACGGGCTTGCAGCTCACCCGTGCGCAATGGGTTTTGACGATTGCGGCCGGTCTGGGGAGTTTCCTGTTGGCGTTTGTCCTGCAGGGCGGAGCGCCTCCGGGCGAAGAGGGCCTGGTGGCCGCTGTGTCCCGCGACCGGCGGCCGGCAGTGGCGCGCGTTTCGCTCGATACCTCCCCTGCCATGGGACGGACCGAAACCTCAGGTTCCGGCGAGAGTCTGCAGGCATCCGGCTCGCGCATGAACAGGGTGGTGGTGCGCGATCCCTTCGGCCTGCTGGCGCCGGAGCCCGTGGCCATGCCGGTGCCCAGCACACCGCCAACAGCCGCCCCCCCAAGCCGCACAGTGGCCAAGGTCGTCGCACCAGCGCCTTCAGGGCCGCCTCCGCCCCCTCCTGCCCCCGTGGCCCCACCTTTGCCTTTCACCGCCGTCGGTTTCATTCAGGGGAAAAGAATCGGCGATGGGCAGCAGCAGACCTTTATCCAGCAAGGCGACAAGCTGACGGTGATCCGGCAGGGGGACACCATCAACAGCACCTACCGCGTTGACGATATCAATACCGAACGTGTCATCGTCACCTACCTCCCCTTGGGCCAAAAGCAATCGCTCCCTCTTCTGGACAGCTCCAAATGAAAACTCCCGTTTTGTATCCCGCGTCATGGCACAGCGCCGGCGGCGAGTTGATCGCACAGCGGCGGAGCCACCGTGTAACGCCGATTGCCTCTGCGGTGCTGGTGTGCCTCCTCTTGTCTGCCTGTGCAGGCGACAGGTACCACCGCCAGGGCATGAGTCAGCTGGAAGATGGTGCGATCGACCCTGGCATCGCCTCCTTGAAAAAGGCCACCGAACTCGAGGAGAGGAATCAGCGCTTCAAAATTGACTACCTGGTGCAGCGGGACAAGCATGCCGGGGCCCTGATCAAGGAAGCGGACCAGGCCAGAGCCGACGGCGACACCTCGCTGGCGCGCGAACTCTACACCAACATCCTGACGCTGAACCCTGGCCACGAACGCGCGCGGGCCACGCTGGCAAGCCTGGACCAGGATGCCCGGAACCTGCAGCTCTTGCAGGAAGGCGAAACCTTCCTCAAAGACGGCCGGCTGCCGGCGGCGCAGGAGCGTGCCGCCCGGGTCTTGGCCGAAGAGCCGGACAACAAACGCGCGGCCCAGCTGAGAAAAGCAGTCCTCGATGCAAAACTCGCGCAGGAGGTTGAGCGCGACCGCGTGCGGGAAGCACGCTCCGTGATGGGTTCACCAGTGAGTTTGCAGTTCCGCGATGCCACTGTGCGCACGGTGTTCGAGGCGCTGTCTGTTTCCACGGGCTTGAACATCCTGCTGGATCGCGAGGTCAAGCTGGACACCCGCGTCTCGGTGTTCGTCAAGGATGTGGCGGTGGAAGACGCCATCGATCTCATCCTCATGCAGAACAACCTGGAAAAGCGCATCACCAACAGCAACACCATGGTGATATATCCGGCCACGGCGGGAAAACAGGCGGAGTACCAGGAACTGACGGTCCGCTCCTTCCGGATCACCAACGCCGACCTGAAATACCTGATGGGCATGCTCAAGTCCATGCTCAAGCTCAAGGACGTTTCGGCCGATGAACGTACCGGGCTGCTGGTGATCCGGGACACGGCCGACACCATAAGAATCGCGGAGAAGCTGATTGCGATACACGATGAGCCGGACCCTGAGGTCATGCTCGAAGTGGAGGTACTGGAAATCTCCGAAGGGCGTGCCAGCAACCTGGGGGTGTTGCCACCTTCGGCCATCACCATCGGCACCCCGGGCCCCGCGGGCAGCCTGACGCTTGGCGCGCTGAGAGCCCTGCGCTCGGGCGACCTCACGGTCACCCCCATTGCTGGAACGCTTAACTTCAAGCTGCAGGATACCGACGCGAAGATTCTGGCCAGCCCGCGCATCCGCGCCCGCAACCGGGAAAAGGCGAAGATCATGATCGGCGACCGCGTGCCGACCATCATCAACAACGTGACGCCGGTCAACGGTGGCTCTTCGGTCGTGACCGGTACCGTCACCTACCAGGATGTCGGCCTGAAGCTGGAGTTCGAGCCGCAGGTGTATGCCAACAAGGAAGTGGGCATCAAGATCAACCTTGAAGTGAGCAACATCGCACGCGAGTTCACGGACGCACAGGGAAGCCGGTCGTACCAGATAGGCACCCGTAACGCCAGTACCTTTTTGCGGCTGGCGGATGGTGAAACTCAAATTTTGGGTGGCTTGATTACCGACGAAGATCGCAGCACGGCAGACAAGATCCCAGGCCTGGGTCATCTTCCTTTGGTTGGGCGGCTGTTTGGCAACACCGGCAGCAACAAAAGCCGTACCGAAATTGTTCTGGCGATCACCCCGCGCATTGTGCGTACTTACGCGGATATGGAACAGTCCCGCAGCAACATCTTCTCGGGAACGGCGCTGACCCTGCGGGACAGGCAGATCCTCGGTGACCCGGTCACCCGCCTGAAGCTGCCCAATTCCGTGTCGGGCGCCACCCCCTCCGTCAGCGTGATGAGCTCTTCGCCTGCGCCAGACGCTGGTACTGCCGCGCCGGGCAATTCCGCGCCCGGCCTGCCGGCCGGGACGCCACCCGTGGCTCCTTACATGCCCCCTGCACAAGGGCTGCCGACTTTACCTCCTCCGCCTCCCATGATCCAGCGTTGAGAGGCCTTGGTGCGAAAAGTCCATTTCATTGCCAGGGTTCGCCAGCAGGCTGACAAGCGACAGATCGTTCAAACCGGTTTCACGTTGATCGAGCTTCTGGTGGTGTTCACCTTGCTGGCACTGCTGCTCACGTTGGCCACGCCCCGGTATCTGAAAACGCTGGAGAGCGGCAAGGCCAAGGTCCAGGTTCAGAATATGGCGACGCTGCGCGACGCGATTGACAAGTTTCGGGCCGACCAGGGGCGTTATCCCGCACAACTGGAGGAGATCGTCGCGAAGCAATACCTCAGGCAGATTCCGCTGGATCCTGTGTCGGGAACACATGGCTGGCTGACCGTGCCTCCGCCGAACACTGAAGAATCCGGGATTTATGATGTCAGGCCGCCAGAGCCGGTGAGCGCTACTGCGGCATCCGCACCCCCTGCAGACAACGCCACCGGCAGCGGTCAATCAGTGACCTCCGTTGACAACCCCGGGCTGGCACCAGCATCAGGAACCGGGCGATGAAGCAGAGGGCGACGCAACGCGGCTTCACGCTGATTGAGCTGCTGGTGTCGCTGGCCATTGTGGCATTGCTGGCCACCGTGGCGCTGCCCCTGGCGCAGGTTGTGCAAGCCCGGGCCAAGGAGGCAGAGCTGAGGGCGAACTTGCGAGTCATCCGACAGGCACTGGACGCATACAAGGCCGCAGGCGATTCCGGCCTGATTGACAAAACGGCCGGTGCCTCGGGCTACCCCGCATCCCTTGACGTCCTGACCACAGGTGTCAAGCGCTCGGCCGCTTTCGGTTTTTCGGCTCAGCCGTTTATTGTGCTGCGGCGGGTTCCTCGAGATCCCTTCTTTGAGGAT
>NZ_JBDTTH010000094.1:0-16643 GCF_039930745.1 Polaromonas sp.
AAGACGACTTCGAGCGCCTTGCCAATCATGCCGGCAAAGCTGTACTGGATCGCCGGTCCGGTCGCACCGTCGGGCGGGCCAGGAAAGGTCGAGAGAAACCACAGCACCACCATCAGCGAAAAAATGATGGTGCCGACGCGGTGCATGAAGATTTCCACCCGCTGCCACAGGCCCAGCAGCAGGTTGCGCAGATTGGGCACGCGGTAGGGCGGCAGCTCCAGCATCAGCGGCTGGTAGCTGCTTTTGGCCCAGGTGTGCTTGAAGACCCAGGCCACCGCCATGGCCGAGACAATGCCCAGCACATACAGGGCAAACAGCGTCAGGCCCTGCAGGTTGAAGATGCCGACCTCGCGGTTCGGAATGAAGGCGCCTATCAGCAGCGCGTAGAGCGGCAGCCGGGCCGAGCAGGTCATCAGCGGCGCAATCATGATGGTGGCCAGCCGGTCGCGCCAGTGCGGAATGGTGCGCGTGGCCATGATGCCGGGAATCGCGCAGGCGAAACTCGAGAGCAGCGGAATGAAGGCGCGGCCCGACAGCCCGACCTTGCCCATGACGTTGTCGAGCAGGAAGGCGGCGCGCGGCAGGTAGCCGGAGTCTTCCAGCAGCAGGATGAAGAAAAACAGGATCACGATTTGCGGCAGGAAGACCAGCACGCCGCCGACACCCGCGACGATGCCGTCCACCAGCAGGCTTTGCAGCAGGCCGGGCGCCATGTTGTTCTGGATCAGCGTGCCGGTCCAGGCCACACCGTCCTTGATCAGGTCCATGGGCAGATTGGCCCAGGCAAATACCGCCTGGAAGATCAGGAAGAGCACGGTGGCCAGCAGCAGCAGGCCAAGCACCGGGTGCATCACCAGCGCATCAACCCGGTGATTGAACCGTTTGACCTGGCCCGCGTTGGGCACGGCCACGGCCAGGATGGCCCGCACCTGCGCCTGCAGCGCAGCCATGTCCTGCATTGCATTTGCTATTGTTTTGGTAGCTGTTTGCGCTTGCTGCGTAAGGGCTGGAGGCACAAAAGACTCAATATTTGGGGAGAAAGCCTGTTGCGCAGCCTGCAGCAGGGCCTCGCGCCCGCTCCCGCCGGCCTTGCCGCGCCACGCCGCAAACCAGGGGTTGTGCACCGCCACGGTTTCCACCACCGGCATGCCGAGTTCAGTGGAGAGTCTGGCCAGGTCGATCTGCAGGCCGCGCGCGCGCGCCACATCCATCATGTTGAGCGCCAGCACCATGGGCCGCCCCAGTGCGCGCAGCTGCAGCACCAGGCGCAGATTCATGCGCAGGTTGGTAGCGTCCACCACGGCGATGATGCCGTCAGGCTGGCTTTCGCCCTGGCGCAGGCCCATCACCACGTCATGCGTGACGGTTTCGTCAGTTGTCGCCGGGTTCAGGCTGTAGGCACCCGGCAGGTCCATCACGGCCAGCTCGCGGCCATCGGGCAGGCGGGTGCGGCCCTCCTTGCGCTCGACGGTGACGCCGGCGTAGTTGGCCACTTTCTGCCTTGCGCCGGTAAGCAGGTTGAACAGCGCGGTCTTGCCGCAGTTCGGGTTGCCGACGAGGGCGATGCGCAGTGGTCCCGCTGCGGCAGTGGTCGCTGCAGCGTTCATGCCAGCGCCTTCACCTGGATGCAGCTGGCTTCATGGCGGCGCAGCGCGAACACTGTGTCGCCGACCTGCACGGCTATAGGCTCGCGTCCGCCGGGGCCGCGCTGCAGCACGCTGATGGTCTCGCCGGCCATGAAACCCAGCTCGGCCAGACGCTGCAACACCTTCGATGGCGCGTCGCCGTCTTCAGCTTCCCGCAGGCCGGTGATGGTGGTCACGCAGTGGGCGGGCAGATCCACCAGGGACAGAGTGGCAGCGGCCATGGCAGGGGCGGAAAAGGGGGAGGTCATGGGCGGGATCTGGATTCGTCTGGCGCTCGGTGGGCAGCAAGAAGAGGCGGGCTTGCAATGCCATTCTGTATGAGAATCATTATTATTTACATCTTAACGCAATTGGCAGGACAGGGAGACTTTTGCCGGGGGGAGCGTAGCTGCCCGCAGGAAAAAGAAGCTTGTGTCGCGTGATCGGCAACTTTGGGGCGTCAGTGACGAGGCGGTCTGCCCCAGGAAAACCAGGCCATGACCAGCACAGGCACGCCCAGCGCCAGCCAGGACCAGACGTCGCCCCAGCCCTCGGACACCAGGGCGCTGAGCAGGCCGGTGGCGCTGAGCACGCCCAGCACGAGGGGCCAGCCCCAGAGCTGCGTGAAAGTGGGCTTCATGCGGCGCGGCCTTGCGGCGTGGCGTTGTGCCGGGCGCCAGCTTCTTCGGCCAGGCTTTGGGGCTGAGGACGTTTGAGCCAGAGGTAGAGGCCGCTGCCCAGCACGATGATGGTGGCGATGTCGAGCAGCGCCCAGAGGATTTGCATGGGCATGCCGCCGTAGTCGCCGAAATGCAGCGGCTGCGACACCAGCAACGCCGTGAGGTACCAGGGAAGTTCGGGGCTGGCGGTGACGGCGCCGGTGCGGGCGTCCACCAGTACCGGCTGCAGCAGCCGCGCGGTCAGGGGGGACTCGCCGCGCAGGAAGACAGTGTTGTGGTGCGGGCTTGAGAACGCGGTGCCGGGGAAGGCAATGAAGGCGGTTTTCATGCCCGGTGCACGTTCCAGCGCCACCTCCAGCGCCTGCTGCAGCGGGCCGCGTTCGGCCAGGAGCACCGGCGGCTGGCCTTGGTAAGGCGCCAGCAGGGTGCTGAGCTGGTCGTGCTGCCAGTACTTGATGATCAGGTCAGCCCAGGTGTTGATCATGCCGGTGGCGCCCACGGTGAAAGCCCAGACCAGGGTCACGATGCCCAGCAGGTTGTGCAGGTCCAGCCACTTCAGGCGCGGCCGCCGCTCGCGCCGCACCGTGCCGAAATCGAGCTTGCGCATGAAAGGCGCATACAGCACCACGCCGGAGACGATGGCTGCCAGCAGCAGCAAACCCATGAAACCGAGGAAGAGCTTGCCGGCCAAACCGGCGAACAGGTCCACATGCAGCTTGAACATGACGTACATGAAACCTTCGTCGAACTTCGGCTGGGCCAGTACCGCGGCGGTTCGCGCATCAACGGCGACCGACTTGAAGTCTTCGGTCGGCTCCGGCGTGGGCGTCAGCGTGACGAACCACAGGCCGTCGTCGTCTTCCGGCTGCGAGACGAACTGCACCACGCGCTCGGGGTGCAGCGCGTGCGCCGCCGCAATCACGCGGTCCAGGCTGGCGCGCGGCGTGTCCGCCGGCATCTTGGGCGCGTCGATCTCGGTGCCCAGCAGGTGGCCGATTTCGTGGTGAAAGATCAGCGGCAGGCCGGTGAGGCACAGCAGCAGCATGAAAACGGTGCAGACCAGGCTGCTCCATTTGTGGATCCAGGCCCAGGCTTTTATTTTTCGGGTGTTGTTCATCGTGGCTCCTGTCGACAGCGCTTTTTTTAGAAGCGGTAGGTGGCACTGGCCACGACATTGCGCCGCGCGCCGTACCAGCAGTCGCCGCGTGCCAGACAGGTGCTGAAGTAAGTCTTGTCGGTCGCGTTGTTGATGTTGAGCGCGTAACGCCACTGCGCCGTGTCGTAGGCAAACACCAAGTCCAGCAGCGTGGAGGCCGGGATCTCCGGGCCGATACCGCCCTGCAGGTCGCGGAAAGAGCTCATCCAGCGCACACCGGCACCCGCCGAGAAACCGTTCACACCGGCGATGGCAAAACGCTGTTTGGCCCAGACGCTGGCCTGGTGCGCGGGCAGGCCTTCGAGCTGCTTGTCGAGGTCGGTGTAGTTGTAATGCGCGATCACTTCGAGCATGGGGTTGACGGAACCCCGGGCTTCGAGTTCCACCCCCTTGGTGCGCGTGGCCCCGACCTGCGTGAAGACGTTGACTTGCGGCGAGGCGATCTGGTTCTTCTCACGCAGGTCGTAAACGGCGGCGCTGAATGCCAGCGCACGGCCGGCGGGCTCGTACTTCACGCCCGCTTCCCATTGCTCGCCGCGCAGCGGCTTGAAGATCTGGCCTGAGCGCGCAGCCTGCGGGGTGAAGGACTCGGCGTAGCTCAGGTAGGGCGACCAGCCCGAGGCCAGCTTGTACATCAGCCCGAGGCGTTTGGTTGTGGCCCTGCTTTCTTCGTCGGGGCTGCCTTCCGCGCCCGCAATGGCACGGTCGTGGCGCAGGCCGGCCAGGAAGATCCAGTTGTCCAGCTTGATCTGGTCCTGCAGGTAAAAGCCCGCCTGGCGCTGCGTGGTGCCGGGCCTGGCGGCGCGCGCCGGAATCACGAGGTTGCCGTAGACCGGCGCATAGGCGTCGATCTCGCTGTAGGCCTCGCCGCCCCAGACGTTCTCGCGCTGGCGCTGGAAGTCTGCACCCATCAGCAGCGTGTGTTGGAAGGCGCCGGTGTCGAAATGGCCTTCGGTATGGTTGTCCAGGGTCGAGATGCGGTTGCGCGTTAGCGAGCTGTCGTTGTAGCGGCCAAACCTGCGCTTGCCCACTGGGTCGGCGCCCGATCCGCCGGTGACGGTGAAGAAGTCGCCCCAGTGGTAGCGGTTGTCGTTTTCGTTTTTGGCGGTGCGGAAGTTCTGGCGCACCGTCCAGCTGTCGTTGAGCTTGTGCTCGAAGAGCCAGCCGAAGCTGCTGCGCTCGGAGTTGTAGTAGTCGCCGGGCTCACCAATGAAGCGGTTCGTCGGCAGGGTGCCGTTCGGATTGGGCAGCAGCGTGCCCTCCCACGGGAAGAACTGCGAGCTTGAACCGCTCTTGTCCTGCTGCCACAGGCCCTGCAGTGTCAGTGAGGTGGTGCCGTTCGGGCGCCAGGTCAGCGAGGGCGCAATCAGGCTGCGGTCGTCGGGCACGTAGTCGACCTGGGTGTCGGACTTGCGCGTCAGCGCCACCAAACGGTAGAGCCAGGCCCCGTCCTCGGTCAGCGAGCCGGTCAGGTCGGCCTGCAACTGCTTGCGGCCGTAGCTGCCGAACTGCACGCCAACCTCGCGCCGGGTCTCCGCCAGCGGCCGCTTGCTGACCATGTTGACCACGCCCGCGGCCGTGCCCGAACCGAACAGCATGCCGGATGGGCCGCGCAGCACCTCCAGGCGCTCCAGCGTGTAGGGCTCGGTGCGCGTGGTGCTGGTGTAGTAGCCATAAGCCTGGCGCAAACCGTCGAGGTAAACATCCGGGTAGGCGCCGCGCACGCGCACCGAGTCGGTCCGCGAGTCCAGCCCGTAGGCATCGGAACGTACGCCCGCAGCATAACCAAGGGCGTCCTGCATATTGATGGCGCCCTGGTCCACCATCTGGTCATTGGTGATGACGGTGACGGACTGCGGCGTTTCGGACAGCGGTGTGTCGGTCTTGGTTGCGGTCGCGGCCCGCTTGGCGCGATACCCGGTCACCGGGCCGGTGGCGCTTTCGGGGGCGGCTTCTTCCTTGACCGTGATGGCCGGCAGGGTCTGATCCGTCGGGGTTTGTGCCGCCGCCAGCTGCACCACACACAAGGCCACGGGGGCCAGGGCGAAGTTTGCTATGAATTTGGAAGCTGTTAGCGAACGGCTGGTGGGGGCTACAGGCTGATTTGACTGAAAAAATGAAGAATAGATGGGCATGGTGAAGCGAAAGCTCAAGCAGGTTGCTGGCTGGCTTCATCACGCGGGATGCAGGCTGGCGGATGGCCTTATCTTAGCTCAATAATAAGAATCATTCTCGTTTGAAAGGGTCCGAAAATCTTCCACCTGAACTTTTGTGGGTAGAAGCCAGGCCCGTATTGACCGAGGGACGCTTGTGGTCCGAGGGTAAAAAAAAGGTGGGGCAAGCCCCACCTTTTTGCTCAATACGATGTACCAGGTTCAGCTCAACTCGCCCATCTGGCTCTGCAGGTAGTTCTGCAGCCCGACTTTGGCCACCAGCTCGATCTGGGTTTCCAGGAAGTCGATGTGTTCTTCGGTGTCGTCCAGAATGCCTTGCAGCAGGTCACGTGAGACATAGTCGCGCACGCTTTCACAGTGGGCAATGCCGTCCTTGATGGTCGCCTGGGCACCGGTTTCGGCTTTCAGGTCGCAGGCCAGGGCTTCCGGCACGTCTTCACCAATCATCAGCTTGCCCAGGTCCTGCAGGTTGGGCAGGCCGTCGAGCATGAAGATGCGGTCCATGAGTTTGTCGGCGTGTTTCATCTCGCCGATGGATTCTTCGTATTCCTTCTTGGCTAGCTTGTCCAGGCCCCAGTGTTTGTACATGCGGTAGTGCACAAAGTACTGGTTGATGGCGGTGAGCTCGTTCTTGAGCTGGGCCTGCAGATGCGTGATCACTTGTGCGTCGCCTTTCATGGCATTTCCTTTTTTTGTTTTTGAATGCCCTGATTGTCGGTAGGCCGGGGCCCTTGGGCAAGAAAAAATGCATAACCCTTTGTGTGCGGTCTGAGCACGAATGGGATTGATAGGCGTTCTTCTTTGCGATCACGAAGCGGTGCCTTGTGCACCGCTTCATGTACCGTCAGGCCACCGGTGCCGAGGTCCGGATCAGGTGATCGAAAGCACCCAGGGCGGCCTTCGCGCCGTCGCCGGCCGCAATGATGATCTGCTTGAAGGGCACGGTGGTGGCGTCCCCTGCAGCAAACACACCGGGCACCGAGGTCTGGCCCCTGGCATCCACAATGATCTCGCCGTGCCTGGACAACTCGACCACACCCTTGAGCCAGTCGGTGTTGGGCACCAGGCCGATCTGGATGAACACACCTTCGAGCGGCACGGTTTTGAGCTCGCCGCTGGCGCGATCCTTGTAGACCAGACCATTGACCTTCTGGTCGCCGGTGATCTCGGTGGTCTGTGCGTTGGTGAACACGTCCACGTTCTTCAGGCTTTTGAGCTTGCGCTGCAGCACGGCGTCGGCGCGCAGCGCGGTGTCGAACTCGACCAGCGTTACATGGCCCACGATGCCGGCCAGGTCAATCGCCGCTTCGACACCCGAGTTGCCGCCGCCAATGACGGCGACGCGCTTGCCCTTGAACAGCGGGCCGTCGCAGTGCGGGCAATAGGCCACGCCCTTGTTCTTGAACTCCTGCTCGCCGGGTACATTGATGTTGCGCCAGCGTGCGCCTGTGGAGATGATCACGGACCTGCTCTTCAGCGAAGCACCGCTTTCGAGCTTGATCTCGATCATGTCCTTGCCGGGGCCGCTGTTGGGCACCAGTGCACTGGCACGCTGCAAATTCATGATGTCCACGTCGTAGTTGCGCACGTGTTCTTCCAGCGCGTGGGCAAACTTCGGGCCTTCGGTCTCCTTGATGGAGATGAAGTTCTCAATGCCCAGCGTGTCCAGCACCTGGCCGCCGAAACGTTCGGAAGCCACGCCGGTACGGATGCCCTTGCGCGCTGCGTACACGGCCGCGGCCGCGCCTGCCGGTCCGCCGCCGACGATCAGCACGTCGAACGGATCCTTGGCATCGATCTTTTTCGCTTCGCGCTCGACACCGCTGGTGTCTATCTTCGCGAGGATTTCTTCCAGGCTCATGCGGCCCTGGCCGAACTCCGTGCCGTTGAGGAAAACGGTGGGAACGGCCATGACCTGGCGCTCCTTCACCTCGTCCTGGAAGGTGCCGCCTTCGATCATGGTGGCGCGGATGCGCGGGTTCTGCACCGCCATCAGGTTCAGCGCCTGCACCACGTCCGGGCAGTTGTGGCAGGTCAGCGAGACGTAAATCTCGAACTCGAAGTCACCATCAAGCGCGCGGATCTGCTCCAGCACCGCCTCTTCAACCTTGGGAGGGTAGCCGCCAATCTGCAGCAGCGCGAGGATCAGCGAGGTGAATTCATGGCCCATGGGCAGGCCGGCAAAACGCGGGCCATGGTTCTCGCCGGGGCGGTTGATAGAGAAGGAGGGTTTCCGGTGCGGATCGTCCCGGCTCTCGGTGAGCTTCACCAGCGAAGATGAATCGGCCACGTCTTTAAGCAGCGAATGCACCTCGCCCGAGGCTTCGCTGTCGTCGAGCGAGGCGACGATCTCGATCGGCTGCGTGGCGCGTTCGAGGTAGGTTTTCAGTTGGGCTTTGGTGGCTTCGTCGAGCATGGCGGACTCACTTTCGGTATCAATATCGTGTCAGAAGAGAACAAAAAAGCCCGGGGCACACACCGAAGTGTGCGCAGCGCCCGGGCTGGGACCTGCGGCTTATTCCTTTTCTACATCATTCGTGAACGCGAAGGCGAAGCGACGACAGTACAGACGTACGGCTAGAGAAGCCGACAAAGTGCACGGATGATTTAGAAATGGAATTAGATCTTGCCGACGAGGTCGATGGACGGGGCAATGGTCTTGGCGCCGTCGTTCCACTTGGCAGGGCAGACCTCATTGGGGTGGGCCGCCGTGTACTGGGCAGCCTTGAGCTTGCGCAGGGTTTCCTTGACGTCGCGGGCGATTTCGTTGGAGTGCACTTCGGCGGTCTTGATGATGCCTTTGGGGTCGATCACGAAGGTGCCGCGCAGAGCCAGGCCTTCTTCGGGGATGAACACGTCAAAAGCCTTGGTCAGCACGTGCGTTGGGTCGCCCACCAGCGGGAACTTGGCCTTGCCGACGGCAGGCGAGGTCTGGTGCCACACCTTGTGGGAGAAATGGGTGTCGGTGGTGACGATGTACACCTCTGCGCCGGCTTTCTGGAATTCGGCGTAGTTGTCGGCCGCATCTTCCACTTCGGTCGGGCAGTTGAAGGTGAATGCAGCCGGCATGAAGATCAGGACCGACCATTTGCCCTTGAGGGATTCGTCGGAAACCTCGACGAACTTGCCATTCAGGAAGGCTTGAGTTTTAAACGGTTGGACTTGGGTATTGATCAGGGACATTTACGGGTTTCCTCTATTGATGTTGACGTAAAAATTAACGACAGGGATAGCTTAAGGCCCGGGGATCTATTAATCCAATTAATTGAATTTATATAATTAATACAATATGACTATCGACTCTGGAGGCTGCGCCGCAACGCTTGGCGCTACGCCTCTGCAGTTTGGATGCGGGCTACGCTTCGCGCAGCGTCGCCCCATGTCGCGATTTGAAGAGAAAATCAAGAAATATGGCACCAGCCCTTATGGGCTGGGCGCAAGCAGCTATTAAAAGAAGAGCAACCGAGGGTTTCAGTACTCCAGCCGCTCGGGCCGGATTTCCTGCAGGATGGTGGTCGAAATCTCTTCAATCGACTTGGTCGTGGTGGAGAGCCAGCGAATGCCTTCGCGCCGCATCATGGCTTCGGCTTCGTGGATTTCCTCGCGGCAGTTCTCCAGGCTGGCGTATTTCGAGTTGGGCCGGCGTTCATTGCGGATCTGCGCCAGGCGCTCGGGCGCAATCGTCAGGCCGAAGATTTTCTTGCGATGCGGCACCAGCGCCGGTGGCAGCTGGCGGCGCTCGAAGTCTTCCGGGATCAGCGGATAGTTGGAGGCTTTCAGGCCGTATTGCATGGCCAGATAAAGCGAAGTCGGCGTTTTGCCGCTGCGGCTCACGCCTACCAGGATCACGTCAGAGCCGGCCAGGTCCTTGTTGCTCTGGCCGTCGTCGTGGGCCAGCGAGAAGTTGATGGCCTCGATGCGCTCGTCATAGGCCTTGCTTTTGGAGGCGTCCGAAAAACGGCCCACGCGGTGGTTGGACTTGATGCCAAGCTCAACTTCCAGCGGCGCCACAAAGGTGCCGAACATGTCCAGCAGCATGCCGTGGCAATGCGCCTTGATGACGGCCAGGATTTCCATATTCACCAGCGTGGTGAAAACAATCGGCCGTGTGCCTTCCAGCACGGCCGCGTGGTTGATCTGGCGGATGGCCTGATGCGCCTTGTCCACGCTGTCGATAAACGGCAGGCGCACGTGGCGCGCCTTGAACTCGAATTGCGCCAGGATGGCGTTACCAAAGGTTTCAGCGGTGATGCCGGTGCCGTCGGAGATGAAAAATACGGTGCGGTTGGGCATGTCTGGGCTTCAGGGTTATGAAAGGTGGGGGCGGCTGCCAGAGGCGGCAGACCCCTACAATCGGGGCAATTATCCAGATTCTCAAGCCATGCCCCGCACCAACCCCTTCGAACAACAACAAGGTTGCCCGCCGCGCATGCGCCACGTCCCGGTTTTTAAACCTCCCGGAGTATTTTCATGTCCAACCTTTTTGAGCCGACCGCCCTGGTCGTACCGTTTGAAAACCTGAGGATGACGGATGTCGAGGCCGTCGGCGGTAAAAACGCCAGCCTCGGCGAAATGATCTCGCAATTGCCCACCGGGCCGCAGGGCGTGCGTGTACCTACCGGCTTCGCCACCACCGCCCACGCCTTCCGCATCTTTCTGGCCCATGACGGGCTGGACAAAAAAATCAACGCCGTCCTCGACAAACTCAACACCGAGGACGTGCGGGCACTGGCGGTAGCCGGTGCGCAGATTCGTGGTCTGGTTGAAGCCCAGCCTTTTCCTTCAGAGCTTGAAAAAGCTGTGCGCGACAGTTTTGCTGCCCTGAGTGCCGGCAACGCCCAGGCCAGTTTTGCGGTGCGCTCGTCTGCCACGGCCGAAGACCTGCCCGATGCCTCGTTTGCCGGGCAGCAGGAGACCTTCCTGAACGTGGTCGGCATTGAGGACGTGCTGCACAAGATGAAAGAGGTGTTTGCTTCGCTCTACAACGACCGCGCCATCAGCTACCGCGTGCATCAGGGCTTTGCCCATTCCGACGTGGCCCTGTCGGCCGGCGTGCAGCGCATGGTGCGCAGCGACATCGGCGCGGCCGGCGTGATGTTCACCATCGACACCGAAAGCGGTTTTGAAGACGTGGTTTTCATCACCTCCAGCTACGGCCTGGGCGAAACCGTGGTGCAGGGCGCCGTGAACCCCGACGAGTTCTATGTGCACAAGCCCATGCTCAAGGCCGGCAAGCGCGCGGTGATCCGCCGCAACCTAGGAAGCAAGCTGCTGCAGATGGAGTTCACCAGCGCTGAAGAAAAGAAAACCGGCGGCAAATTGGTCAAAACCACCGACGTGCCGGCGGAGCTGCGCAACCGCTATTCGCTGACCGACGCCGACGTCGAGCAGCTCGCGCGTTACGCGGTGATCATCGAAAACCATTACGGCCGTCCCATGGACATCGAATGGGGCAAGGACGGCACCGACGGCGAGTTGTACATCCTGCAGGCACGCCCCGAGACGGTGAAAAGCCAGTCCAAAGGCAAGGCCGAGCAGCGCTACAAGCTCAAGGGCACCGGAACCGTGCTGGCCGAGGGTAGGGCGATCGGCCAGAAAATCGGCACCGGCCCGGTCCGCATCGTGCGCGACATCAAGGACATGGACCAGGTCCAGCCCGGCGACATCCTGGTCACCGACATGACCGACCCGAACTGGGAGCCGGTCATGAAACGCGCCAGCGCCATCGTGACGAACCGCGGCGGGCGTACCTGCCACGCGGCCATCATTGCGCGCGAGCTGGGCATTCCTGCCGTGGTCGGTTGCGGCGACGCCACCGAGTCGCTCAAGGACGGCATGCTGGTGACAGTCAGCTGCGCTGAAGGTGACACCGGCAACATCTATGACGGCCTGCTCGAGACCGAGGTGACCGAAGTGCAGCGCGGCACCATGCCGCCCATCGACATCAAGATCACGATGAATGTGGGCAACCCGCAGCTGGCTTTCGACTTCTGCCAGATTCCCAACCACGGCGTGGGCTTGGCGCGGCTGGAGTTTGTCATCAACAACAACATCGGCGTGCACCCCAAGGCCATTCTCGACTACCCGAATGTCGATGCCGACCTGAAAAAAGCGGTGGAAAGCGTGGCACGTGGCCATGCCTCGCCGCGTGCCTTTTATGTCGACAAGGTGGCTGAGGGCGTGGCAACCATTGCGGCGGCTTTTTGGCCCAAGCCGGTCATCGTGCGTTTGTCGGATTTCAAGTCCAACGAGTACCGCAAGCTGATCGGAGGCTCGCGTTACGAGCCCGAGGAAGAAAACCCGATGCTCGGTTTCCGCGGTGCATCGCGTTATCTCAGCCCCGATTTCGGCGAGGCCTTTGCGATGGAGTGCGAGGCGCTGCGCCGTGTGCGTGATGACATGGGCCTGGTCAACGTCGAGGTCATGGTGCCTTTTGTGCGTACCCTGGGCCAAGCCAAGCAGGTCACCGACCTGCTGGCCCAGCACGGCCTGAAGCGTGGCGAAAAAGACCTGCGCGTGATCATGATGTGCGAGGTGCCGAGCAACGCCATCCTGGCCGATGAGTTTCTTGAGTTCTTCGACGGATTCTCGATCGGCTCGAACGATCTGACCCAGCTCACGCTGGGCCTGGACCGCGACTCGGGCCTGGACATCCTCGCCAAAGACTTCGACGAGCGCGACCCGGCCGTCAAGGCCTTGCTTAGCCAGGCCATCCAGGCCTGCCGGCGCCAGGGCAAATACGTCGGCATCTGCGGCCAGGGCCCCAGCGACCATCCCGACTTTGCGCAGTGGCTCAAGGAGCAGGGCATCGGTTCGATCTCGCTCAATCCGGACACCGTTATCGACACCTGGAAGCAGCTGGCATCGTAGTCGCCTTAATCCCTTGGTTCTATGCCGCCCCCTGAAGCAGCAGGAACCAAGGGAAAGTCCTAGGAGGGTTTCAACGGGTCCGGTCCCTCCGCCTGACAATTTGTAAGAACTCGGTAAGTACCGGGGCAACAATCAAGCCATTGTTGCCAAGGGCCTTATGCTTTTTTTTGTATCCACTCTTAAATTGATAGCCGAAATCGCTTTGCTGGCGTTGTTCGGGCAATGGATACTTGGTTTGCTGGCAGGCGCCAAAAAAGACAGCAACCTGTTTTATCAAATCCTGCAGATCGTGGGCAAACCCTTTGTGGTGGCCGCCCGCTTCATCACCCCCAAACAAATCATTGACCGCCACGTACCGCTCGTGGCGTTTTTGTTGCTGCTGTTCACCTGGATAGCGTCGACCCTCATGAGAATTCGCATTTGCCTTGAAATTGGCGTGGAGATGTGCAAATGAACACCCGGGCCGCTTACTGGTATCTCAAACTGCAGGCACTGGTCCTGCTGGTCTTCGGCAGGCAGGCCGCAGCCCTGGAGAGGTTCACCCAAATGCTGCTGGTGCGCCCCGGCGACCGCTATGCGCTGGCCAGCCGGGCGCACGTGCTCGCGCAGCTGGGCGACAAGCACGGCGCCATTGACGCCCTGCGCGAGCTGGTGGCACGCTTCCCCGACACCTCTGCGGCCTGGTTCAACCTGGCTTACATGCTGGAAGACATCGGCGGCCATCCGGACGCCGAGCCCGCTTTTCGCCGCGCGCTGGATATCGAGCCCAAGATGGACCGGGCCTGGTACGGCCTGGCGCTGCTCCTGATCCGTGACCGCCGCTTCGACGAAGCGGTGCAGGCACTCAAGAGAAACACAGAACTGCAGCCCATGAGCCCGTTCGGCTGGTATCAGCTGGCGCGGGTTCATGTAGACAGGCAAGACCCTGAAGAGGCGGTGAAAGTCATTCGCCACCTCAAAAGGTTTGAGCCTAAAGTGGCCGCCCAGCTGGAGCGCGAGACGGGGCTGAGCATCGCTCAGTCGTCCTGACCGCAAACCATCTGGGTGGGTATTTGAAGGCCGGGGTCTTGCCCAGGCTTATAAGACGCGATCCGGCCTGCAGGCCACGCTTGGGAAAAGTGGTGATCGTGATGTGCCCGAAAGGGCGTTGTTGATGGAGGCAATTGTTATGCAGTTAACCGACAACCATCGCCGTTACTGGCGAAAGAACCTGAATATCACGGCAATCCTGCTGGTTATCTGGTTCGTCGTGACGTTCGTCGTGAGCTATTTTGCTCGCGAATTGAGCTTCACTTTCTTTGGCTGGCCCTTCAGCTTCTGGATGGGAGCGCAGGGGGCTTTGGTGATTTACGTGGCCATCATCGGGTATTACGCCTGGTACATGGGCAAGCTCGATATTGAGCATGGCGTCCAAGAGAGCGAGGAATAATCATGGCTGGAATATTTGGTAATGACGCTGGCACCAACACTGCTGCGTCCAATGCTGCCTTCAAGAAGGGCCTGGGCAAGGTCTACAAGTGGTACACCGGGGGCTTCCTGGCCTTTGTGGTTGTACTGGCCATCCTCGAACAGATGGGCCTGTCCCGTCAGTGGATCGGTCTGATCTTCCTGCTGGCCACCATTGGCCTGTATGCCGGCATCGGCATCATGAGCCGTACCACCGACGCCGCCGAATACTACGTGGCAGGTCGCCGTGTACCCGCGGTGTACAACGGCATGGCCACCGGTGCTGACTGGATGTCTGCTGCTTCCTTCATCGGCATGGCCGGTACGCTCTACCTGACCGGTTACAGCGGCCTGGCTTTCATCATGGGCTGGACCGGCGGTTACTGCCTGGTGGCTCTGTTTCTCGCGCCCTACCTGCGCAAGTTCGGCCAGTTCACCATTCCCGACTTTCTGGGTGAACGTTATGGCGGCAACTTGCCCCGTTTCCTCGGTATCGTTGCTGCCATCCTGTGCTCCTTCACCTATGTGGTTGCACAGATCTACGGCGTTGGCATCATCACCGCGCGTCTGACGGGTGTGGCCTTCGAACTCGGGATTTTCCTCGGCCTCGGCGGTATTCTGGTCTGCTCCTTCCTGGGCGGCATGCGTGCTGTGACCTGGACGCAGGTGGCCCAATACATCATCCTGATCGTGGCTTATATGCTCCCCGTGGTCTGGCTGTCGGTCAAACAGACCAGCGTGCCAATTCCACAGGCGATCTACGGCTTCCAGCTGCAGAAAGTGACCGCCAAGGAAAAAGAGCTGACGACCAACGCTAAAGAGGTGGAAGTCCGCGACATCTTCAAGCAGCGTTCGGCAGCCCTAGCCGCCAAGCTGAAAGATCCTGCCGCTGCGCTGGCTGCCG
Organism: Polaromonas sp.; assembly: GCF_039930745.1. Taxonomy (GTDB): domain Bacteria; phylum Pseudomonadota; class Gammaproteobacteria; order Burkholderiales; family Burkholderiaceae_C; genus Polaromonas. The sequence goes on from NZ_JBDTTH010000094.1 coordinate 14,856, forward strand.
ACAAAGCCGCCGCGGAGAAAACCGTGGCGGATCTGAAAGCCGCCAACGGCGCGCTGTCTGAAATTTCTGCTGCTGAAAAAGCGCTGGCTGCCTTGCCGAAAGATGAAGCGGCTGCGAAGGGCGCCTGGACAAAGGCCAAAGCGGCTGCCGATACCAAGGCCAAACCACTGAACGGCATGCCCCCGCATGCACAGCAGTTTGCCGGTGATCCCAATGGCGATGCCAAGGCTCAGCATGATTACGACGTTTCGCGCCGTAACTTCCTGGCGCTGATTTTCTGTCTGATGGTGGGAACCGCTGCGCTGCCGCACATCCTGATGCGCTATTACACCGTTCCAAGCGTGAAAGAAGCGCGGCAATCGGTCACCTGGTCGTTGTTCTTCATTTTCCTGCTCTACTTCACGGCCCCCGCACTCGCGGTGCTGGTGAAATACGAGATCTTCACTGTGCTGATCGGCACGCCGTTCAACCAGCTGCCGGAATGGATTGCAGCCTGGAACAAGGTGGACCCGGCATTGCTGTCGGTGGTGGACATCAACAAGGACGGCATTCTGCAGCTCAATGAAATGTCCATCGGTGGCGACATCATCGTGCTGGCAGCTCCCGCCATTGGCGGCCTGCCTTACGTGGTGTCCGGCTTGGTGGCTGCTGGCGGCTTGGCTGCTGCGCTGTCAACGGCTGACGGCCTGCTGCTGACGATTGCCAACGCGTTGAGCCATGACCTGTACTACAAAATGATCGACCCGAACGCTTCCACCGCCCGCCGCGTGACCATCTCCAAGGTCCTGCTGCTGGTGGTTGCGCTGTGTGCCGCTTACGTGGCATCCCAGAAGCCGGCCGACATTCTGTTCCTGGTTTCTGCGGCGTTCTCGTTCGCCGCGGCTGCGTTCTTCCCGGCCCTGACATTGGGGATCTTCTGGAAACGTGCCACCGGTATTGCTGCCTCCCTGGGCATGATCGCCGGTCTGGGAACCACGTTCTATTACATGATCACCACCCAGCCCTGGATGCGCGGCCTGTTCGGCATCACCTCACCGATTCAGCTCTGGTGGGAAATCCAGCCGATCTCGGCCGGTGTGTTCGGCGTGCCGATCGGGTTTGCCGTGATCCTCCTGGTCAGCCTGATTACCCCTGCGCCTAGCCGCAAGGTCCAGGAACTGGTCGAGCACGTGCGCTACCCAACCCTGCGCTCGGCCTGATACGGCCTCGCATGTGACTTGAACTAAAATTCAGGTTCTCAAAAGCCCGGCAACGCGAGTTGCCGGGCTTTTTTCATGGGCGAGAGTTATTCACCGGTCCTGAGGAAGTCCGCGAAGGCTCTTCAATTCAAGCCGGGGCCGCGGGTCCGGCTCCGCCGGCCCGCAGGCGCAGCGGCCCCCTCGGGGGGGGCAGGGCGCTACGCGAAGCGAGCAACCGTGGGGGCAATATTCCGGTGGTATATAATCATGGGCTTCGCCTTGCTGCACCCTTAACGACGCTGGGGCAGCTTTTATCAACCACAAGGAGAGTTTATGCGTCATTACGAGATCGTCTTGCTGATCCACCCGGATCAAAGCGAGCAAGTCCCAGCCATGCTGGAACGTTACAAGGGCATGATTACCGCCGGCGGTGGAAAAGTGCACCGGGTTGAAGATTGGGGCCGCCGCCAGCTGGTGTACCTGATCCAGAAACTCGCCAAGGCCCACTACCTGTGTATCAATATTGAAGCCAGCCAGGCCGTGATGGAGGAAATTGAACACGCGTTCAAGTTCAACGACGCCGTGCTGCGCCACCTGACCGTGGTCAAGA
>NZ_JBDTTH010000095.1:0-16375 GCF_039930745.1 Polaromonas sp.
GGAACATCCACCCGGCCAGGGCTGCGGCGTCGCGCACCGAGCCCACCTTGCGGTACACAATGATCAGCGCCTCTTGCACCACGTCTTCAAGGGCGGAGCTGCGGTGACACTGGAAACGGGCGTAACGGCGAATGTCGGGTTGCAGCTGGCGCAGCAAGAGGTCCAGCGCCAGCGGGTCGCCGGCCTGGGCGGCGGCAAACATAGCTTTTTCCACCATCAGCGCGGCCCATCCGGAAGTTTGCGGCCGACCATGGCGCAGGCCGGGCAAAAACCCACCAGCCCTGTACCTACAGTCATCACACCAGCGCCAAGCGCCAGCCAGCCCAGAGGCGTGGCACCGAAGAAAACCAAGCCGCACGCCCCCATCAAGACGCCCGCCACCAGCCGCGCCACGCGCTCTTTGCTGCCCACATTTTTTTGATAGAACATTTTTCTCTCCAAGGCTGCCGGTAAAAAGTTCGGCATCACCCACAAAGAGGGGGCCAAAGGCGAAAAGGATTCAGGGTTCATGAAATTTAACCTCCATGCCCTAGTGGCCTGTCCCGCTACGTGAGTTGCGGAATAGGCTCAAAAACAGGGGAATGGCATTATTCCCGACAGATTTTGCGTGTGAAGGGGCTGTTGCAAGCAGTGACGCCGGATAATCAAAGCAGCCCCGACACTCGAAGCCCCGACACGAAGAGAGAACCTTTGTTTTCAATGCCTCAAGACCGCCGGATCACGCTTATTGGCGGCCTTATCCTTCTGGCGACCAGTATCGCGGCGGGCATCGCCGTGTATGCCGTCATGGAGCGACAGACAGAAGCTGTTCTCAGCCGCAGCCTGCAGACGGCGCTGCAAAGCAATGCCCGCCTGTTTGAAAGCCAGATCAACCAGGCCCTGACAGACGCGCGCACTGTGGCCACCCGCCCCTTCCTGGTGCAAACCCTGCAGACGCTCGAGACCACGCCGGACGATGCCACAGCCCTGCTTGCCATGCAGCGGGCTGCCACCTCGTTCCTGCCCACGGGCTTCAAGGGCATGTCTTTTGTTGATGCAGCAGGCCGCGAAGTCGGACGCGCCGGCAGTTTTTCCCCCAGCGATGAAAAACACCTTGTGCTGAACAAAAAGGAGCGCGCCATCCTGCTGTGGAACGAAAAATTCACGGTTCAGACGCATCTGGACATCCTCGACCAGAAAGGCCTTCGCGTGGGCGCCGTGATGACGGAGACCACCCTGCCCCTGTTGACCCGGGTCTTTGCCGAGGTGGGCACCATGGGCCAAAGTGCCGAGTTCGCGGTCTGCGCGCCACTGGACGATGGCGGCAAGGCCATGGACTGTTTCCTGGGGCGCTCGCCCGGCATCGGGTTCAGGCGCGTTGACCGTGTGATCAATGGCACAGCCCTGCCGATGAACCACGCGCTGCTTGGAAACACCGGCATCATCGACGCCAGGGACTACCGTAACGAACAGGTGGTGGCGGCCTACACGCCGGTTCCGCCTGCCGGCTTCGGGATGGTGCTCAAAATCGACCAGAAGGAGTTGTACTCGCCCGCCCTCGCCCAGCTCAAATACATCCTGCCGCTACTGGGGGGCTTGATGATTGCCGGCATGCTGCTGCTCCGTATTCTGGTCACGCCGCTGGTGCGCAAACTGGTTCAATCGGAGAAGGATGCGCGCGCTGCCAGCGACCTGCTGCGCAACAGCGAATCGCAGTTGCGCGACGTCACCGACAACATGCCAGCCCTGCTTTCGTACATCGATGCCGACCAGCGCTACCGCTTTCATAACCTGGCTTACGAAGAGAACCTGGGCCTGTCCCCGGCGCAAATTGACGGCAAGCACATGCGTGAAGTGCTGGGCGAAGAGATCTACCAAAGCAACATCCCCGCCATTGAAGAGGTTCTGGCCGGTTATCCGGTGGTTTACGACCGCATCCGGAAAAACCTTCGCGGCGAGCTGCGGGACTACGTCGTCAATTATTTTCCGCGTTATGGGGAAGACGCCGACGAGGGCAAGGTCGTCGGCTTTTACGTCATGGCCACCGACGTCACCGCACTCAAACACGTGGACCGCATCAAGAGCGAGTTTGTCTCCACCGTCAGCCATGAGTTGCGCACGCCGCTGACCTCGATTCGCGGCTCGCTGGGGCTGATCGCGGGCGGCGTTGGGGGCAAGCTGCCCGACGCCGTCATGAAGCTGGTGGAGATTGCCAAGAACAACTGCGAACGCCTGATCCGCCTGATCAACGACATCCTGGACATCGAAAAAATCGAGTCCGGCAAGATGCAGCTCAACCTGCAGGAACTGGCCCTGAAGCCGCTGCTGCTGCAGGCGCTGGCGGCCAACGAAGGCTTTGGCGCCGCAAAAAACGTGGGCCTGCGCCTGTACTGCCCCGACGAGACCCTGCAGGTTCTTGCGGACAGCGACCGCCTGACCCAGGTGATCACCAACCTGCTTTCCAATGCCATGAAGTTTTCCCCGCCCGACGGCACGGTGGAGGTGCATGTGTCGCGGGCCGGCCTTGGCGTGCGAGTCGAGGTGCGCGACCGCGGCCCCGGCATTCCCGACGAGTTTCGCAAGCGCATCTTCCAGAAGTTCTCGCAGGCAGACTCGTCCGACACGCGGCAGGCGGCCGGCACCGGGCTGGGCCTGAATATTTCGCGGGCCATTGTCGAACGGCTGGGCGGCCACATCGGCTTCGAGAGCGAAACCGGCGCGGGCACCACCTTCTTCTTCGAGCTGCCGCTTTCGGCGGAGCACCAGCAGCGGGTAGTAGCGCCTGCCAGCGGCCGACCGCGCATTCTCGTGTGCGAAGACGACCGCGACATCGCCCACCTGATCGGCCTGATGCTGGACAAGGGCGGCTTTGACGTGGACCGGGCCTACACCGCCGCCATGGCGCTGGACTTTCTCGAAAAAACGCCCTATGCCGCAATGACAGTGGATCTGGAGCTGCCCGACCAGGACGGCATCACCCTGATCCGCACCCTGCGCGGGCAGGCACACACGCGCGACCTGCCCATCGTCGTGGTCTCAGCCTCGGCCAGCGAAGGCCAGATCCAATGCAACAACCTGCCGCTGAACATTTCGGACTGGCTGGACAAACCGATCGACGAGAACCAGATGGTTCTCACGCTGCGCCGGGCCATCGGCCACATGACCCAGGGAAAACCGCGCATTCTGCATATCGAGGACGACTTCGATATACAGCGCATTACGGCCGCCATCGCGCAGGACTTCGCCGTCTTTGAGTTTGCTGCTTCGCCCGCGGAAGCACGCGCGCGGCTGTGGGAGCAGCGTTTTGACCTGGTGCTGCTGGACCTGGCTTTGCGGGGCGGGTCGGGCTGGGAGGTGCTTGCCGACATCGAGGCGCTGGGCCATTCGCCCCCCGTGGTGGTGTTCTCGGCCACGGCGCTAAGGCCTTCCGAGGCCGCCCGCTTCGCTGCTGTTCTGCTCAAAGCCCAGACCTCGAACACCGAACTCCTGCAGACCCTGCAGCGCGTGCTGGCCGGGGCGCATCCGGCCGCCGACCAGGAACTCCTGAATTCATAGCTGACCGGGCCCGCCCGCCAAGGGCTGGAAGCTTATTCTTCTTGAAATTCGAAACTCAACCCGGCTGGAGCAGTGCAGTGATCTGCTTGTCCTTGCTGCCCCAAAGATCACTGAGCCATTGCTGGAAGCGCACGCGAAACGCCGGGTCCGCGGCATAGTCGCCTGTGCTGAACTCGGGGGGAATGGGCAACTGCTGCGCACGCACGATGATGCGCGGCGCCTGGCCGCAGAGAAACTGCCAGAAGGTCGGCGCACCAGCGGGGTAAACAATGGTCACGTCGATCAGCGAATGAAACTTCTCGCCCATGGCATTGACGGCCAGCGCCAGTGCGCCGGCCTTGGGCTTGAGCAGGTGGCGGTAGGGCGAGGCCTGCGACGTATGCTTGGCGGGCGTGAAGCGTGTGCCCTCGGCGAAGTTCATCACGCTGGTGGGCACCAGGGTAAATTTTTCGCAGGCCTTGCGCGTAGCTTCGCGGTCCTGCAGGCGGCGCTCGGGGTGTTTGCGCAGGTCGGCCTTGGTGTGGCGCTTCATGAAAGGAAAATCAAGCGCCCACCAGGCCAGGCCGATCACCGGCACCCAAATCAGCTCCTGCTTGAGGAAAAACTTGAGCATGGGAATACGCCGGTTCAGCACGTGCTGCAGCACAAAAATATCCACCCATGACTGGTGGTTGGCATTGACCAGGTACCAGCCCTCGTAACGCAGCTCGTTGACACCGGCCACGTCCCACCGGGTAGCCTGCGTCAGCCGCATCCAGCCGCTGTTGCAGGCAATCCAGGCGGTGGCAATGGCATTGAGCAGCGGGTCAATGCGGGCGCGCACGGCGCGAAACGGCAGCAGCAGCTTGACCAGCGAGAAGGCGAACAGCAGGACACACCAGAACAGTGTGTTGACGACCAGCAAAAGCAGCGCAATCAGGCCGCGCAGGAAGGAAGGCAGGAATCCAAGCATGGGCAGGTCAAAAGCATGAATTGTTGCGCGCCCGGGTATGCCCAGCCTTGTGAAAGGTCAAAGGCGGCGCAGCGGGTGACCGGAATACGCCGGAATGCTCCTGGTTTGATAGCTGGCTGCACCCGGCAGATATGGGCTGGAGGCCGATTTAATTCAAAAGTATGAAGAACCCCTCCCATCCTGCTTCGCTTGTCATCCCGGGCCTGGACCCGGGATCCATGCAGCGCGAACCTGCTGGCGTAAAGGTCCGACATGGAGCGCGGATCGGGTCCGCAATGACAGGGCGGAATCTCAGTCGCTGGCTTCACCGCTCAGGTCTTGCTGGAAGCCATAGGCGTTGGTATGGGTAACCGCCACCTTGTTGCCTGTGAACTTCAACACATAGCGCCCAGTCTCGGCTTCTTCGGGCTGGCGTGCCACCATGGTCAGGGTGTCGGGGCCGGTCCAGCTGGCCTTGCTGACGAAGGCGGTGCCGTCGGTGGCATCGCCGGGCAGGAACTGGCCGCTCAGGCCAAGCGGCAGCGACACTTTTTTTGTCTCGCTGCTGCCGCGCGCAACGTAGGTGACGAGCTCGTACGAGGGCGACGCTGTGAGGTGCAGCGTGAACTCCTTGACGCCCAGGTTGTTCGGCGCCATGCGGAAGGTCTTGCCTGAAATGGTTTGCGCCAGCGGCGGTGCTTCGGCGGCAAGCGGCTTTTCGCTGGCCACCTCCCTCACGCGCTGCGCCAGCAAGGCTGTGCCCTCGGGGTTGGGGGCAAGCGCGCTGCCTGACTTCACGGTCTGGGCCATTAGCTCGAACATCTGGGCAAAGGAGTAGTTTTTGCGCCCCGTCATCGCGGCCACCACGCCTTCCTGCGGCATCACCAGAATGATTTGCCGGTTGTAGCCGACAGCCATGTATATCTTGCGCTCGGAATGGGTCCACCACTGGTCGCCGTAGCGCATGCTTGTGGAGGTGACGGGCGGAAATATCATCGGTACCTTGGCCTGGTACACCCTGTTCACCCAGTTGCGCGGGATAATTTGCGCACCTTCCCATTCGCCACCTCGCAGGTACAGGTAGCCGATCTTGGCCATATCTCGTGTCTGAAGGTACAGCCCGTACCCGCCAATGGCCAGGCCTTGCGGGTCCTTCTTCCACACCACATCGGAAATACCCAGTGGCTTGAACAGATGCTGCGTCGCGAAGTCAGGCACGCTCATACCGGTTTGCCGCGCCAGAATGGCGGTCAGCAAGTGCGAGTTTCCACTGCTGTAGTTGAAAGCCGTGCCCGGCGCCTGCGCCATGGGCCGGTCCAGGATGAACTGCACCCAGTCAGCGCTGCGCACCATCTCAATCATTGAGTCAGGCCGCGCGTCGGTCAACGGCTCCGTCCAGTCCAGGCCGGAGGTCATGTCGAGCAGGTGCTGCACCGTCATTGCTTTTTTCCGGTCGTCCACGTTGGCAACGTTGCGGTCTGCAAAAAGCGGCAGCATCGGCTGCGCGGCGCCGCTGAGCTTGCCCTGCTGGATGGCGATGCCCGTGAGAGCCGCAACAACGCCTTTCGTGGCCGAGTTGATCCTGTGCCGCATGCCCGGTTTGAAGGGCGCATAGTAGGCTTCGGCCACAATGCGGCCATGCCGCGTGACCACCAGGCTGTCCATGTCGCCGGCGGCGCCAAAGTCCACCAGAGCAGCCAGCGCGCGCGAGTCCATGCCCAGCTCTTCCGGCGTCGCGGTTGCCCACTGCTGTGTGGGCCATGGCCCCGGCTGGGTTTGTGCGCCCAGTGGCATGCAGAGCAAGGCGGCAGCGATGAAGGCGAGCAAGTGCTTGACGGACGGGCGCATGAGTTCTCCTCCTGGGGTGATGCGCGCTATCGTAGCCGAGCATTCGGGAATTTGCCGCCGTGCATTACCAGCCCACGGATATCTCAATCCAGCATCTTCAACAGCAGCCCGTGCAGAGCGGCGCGGACTTCAACAAGATGAATCATTTTTAATGCTGTTTGTTGACATCCTGGATTTTTGATATTAAAGTGATATCACTTCTTCAGGAGACATCCATGACCAACCAAGCTGTCAACGCACACCGGTCCGAGCGAACAGAGGCCCGCTATCACTCGATGAATGGCTACGCCATGGTCCTTGCGACCGTGGTGTTTTTTGTCTTGGGAGGCTTCCTGCTTGCGCGGCAACTTGCGCCTGTTTACATTGGCGTTCTCTTCGTGCTTGCTGCGGGGGCCCTGGTACCGGGCTTTTACATGCTGCAGCCCAACGAAGGCATTGTTCTGACCTTGTTCGGCAAATACCAGGGGACAGATCGTTCGGAAGGCTTACGCTGGACAAACCCTTTCCAGAGCGGCCGCAAAATCTCGCTGCGTGCGAGAAACCTGAACACCGCCGCGTTAAAGGTCAACGACAAGCGAGGCAATCCTGTCGAGATTGGCGCCGCTGTCGTCTGGCGAGTGCACGATACCGCGCGTGCGGTTTTCGAGATTGACGACTACACGAAGTTCGTCAGCATCCAGGCCGAAGCGGCCATCCGCCACCTCGCAACGCAGTATGCGTATGACACAGGTGAAGACCTTGGCAGCGACGAAACGACACTTCGCGCCGGGCTCGATACCGTGGCGAATGCACTCAAGACCGAGTTGAATCATCGCTTTGTCAGCGCGGGGGTCGAGGTTCTGGACGCCAAGCTGACCCACCTGGCCTACGCGCCGGAGATCGCACAGGTGATGCTGAGGCGGCAACAGGCAACCGCCATCGTCAGCGCAAGGCACCAGATTGTTGCCGGCGCCGTGGGAATGGTCGAAGCTGCGCTGAAGGGCCTGTCCGAGCGCAACCTGTTGACGCTGGATGACGAACGCAAGGCTTCCATGGTGTCCAACCTGCTGGTGGTTCTGTGCTCAGACAACCATACGCAACCCGTGATCAACACGGGAACGCTGTACACCTGAAACGCCGTCCCACAAATAGAGCCCAATGGCGAGCCCCGGCAAGAAGTCCTTCCCGCTGCGAATCGATCCGGCCCTCTGGGCAGAGATCGAACGCCTGGCTGCCCAGGATTTGCGTAGCGCGAACGCGCAGGTTGAGTTTCTGCTGCGCGAAGCATTGGCGAAACGGGGGCGTTTGCCCGGATCGTCTGCCACCACAAGGAAGGAGTTGCCCAAATGAAACCGGATCTGCTTCGCGATGCTGATGCGCCACTTCAGGTTTTTTCTCTGTTGCTTGCGATCCTTTTCCTGCTGGCGGCTCACCCCGGCCATGCTGCCGGCCCGTCCCCTGCCGGCGCAGGCGCAGCGGCCAGCTCTCAGCAGCTGGTGGAGACTCGAGCCACAGTGCGCTCCATCTTTGAAGAAGACGGTGGTCAGCGCATCTACATACGCCTGAAACTGGTGCAGCTCGACAACAAGCCTTTCACAACCTTGACCTTCCGCGTGACAGACCGTTCCTTGCTGGCGGGCATAGCTGAAGGCAGCAGCGTGGCATTCACCGCGGCACGTGCTGGCGGTGAGAACACGATCACCTCCCTGCGTGCTGCAGTGCCCTGCGTCCGGTTTCAACCCTGTCAGTGATCTGGCTTCAGGCAGGCGGTGAAGAAAGCCCGCCTGTGGGCTGCTGCGTCCGCTTGCACTTCAGGGCATGCGGGCACGCAGCTCCTGTATCGTCCCCACGATCAGCCGCAGGCCAAAGGCGCCAACGACGGCCCCCGATACCTTCGTCAGGCGAGCAAAGTTACGCAGATAAGCACGCTGAACACTCTTTTGCGAAAAGGCAAGCGCAAGACTTGTGTGCCAGACGATTGAATTGAAATAGACGACGGCTACCGCGCTGAGCACATGCACCCAGGAGGGTGACTGCGGCAACGACGTAGCGAACACGCTTCCGTAAAACAACGCGATTTTTGGATTCAGCGCACTGGTCATGAAGCCAACGCGAAACGCCGCCGCATTGCTCAAGGTCCCCTGAGGCACAGAGGCCGCCGAAGTGCCCGAACGCCAGAGGTTGAAAGCAAGGTAAAGCAAATACAGCCCACCCACGATCTGAGCTCCCTGGCGCAACATGGGCTGGGTGGAAAACACGACGCCAATGCCCATGACCGCAAGCGTTGCCCATGCCAGCGTGGCAGTGGTCATTCCAGCAACGGCCGCAAAAGCTGCTGTGCGACTTTGACCTCCTGCGAGCTGGGCAAGCAAGACGACGTTGAACCCGGGTACAAGAAGAACTGCCCAGTGGAGCAGCGCGATGGCGAGGAGGGATGGGAGCATTTGTGCGTCTTAAAGAAGGGAGGAGATGTCACCGTCCCAAGCGAGCGACGTCTTATCAGGGTTGTGGGTGAGCTCCGCCCCTTTGGATTCACTGCAGCCCGACATACACACCTCCAAAAAAAAACGCTGATTAGAGTCAGCGCCACAAACGCTGACACCCAGCACGATTAAATTGAACCACACACCTCGCCGCCGAAAATTGTACTTTCGGACCCTGCGAAACTCCCCTGCTGCCACCGCATCCTGGCGCGCTTGATGTGGCGCCCTAGTAGAACTAAGGCTTTAGGACATCGACAAGGCCATCGCACAACGGCCCCTCGAGCGCAAATCGTATATGCATTCTGTGTGGTAGCGCACAGAACTCAGAGGAAACACCTGTTAGCTTTGTACCCAGGCAAACCGCCGTCGAGGCCCGAGAGGTTGGCGATCAGTTATGGATCTCCAGAGGCCTCACCCACCAAAGGCAGTTCCCTATGATGAGCCGTTTTCTGGCTACCAACCGCGACGACCTGATCGCGCGGTGCAAAGCCAAGGTCGAGCGAAGACCGCTGCGAGCCGCCACGCCTGAACAACTCACGAACGGCATCCCCATCTTTCTGAGGCAGTTGGAGGGAACGCTTGAGGCTGAAGAACGCGGCCAGTCTGAAAAGAGTCTCAAGATCTCTGGCGCATCCGGTGGAGATCAAGCAAATCTGTCTGAAATGGGCGTAACCGCCACTGCCCATGGAAAACAGCTCCTGGAGTTCGGGTTTTCCGTCGATCAGGTTGTTCATGATTACGGTGATCTTTGCCAGGCCATCACTGATTTGGCTTTTGAGCAAAACGCGCCCTTTGGGATCGACGAATTCCGTACCTTGAATCGCTGCCTGGACAATGCGATAGCCGATGCAGTCACAGAGTTCAGCTTCCAGCGAGACTCGCTCCTGGCTCGCCAGCATGATGTCGAAAACAATGAGCGCATGGGTTTCCTGATACACGAGTTGCGGAATTCGCTTTCCACAGCGGTACTGGCGCTCAGTGCACTTGAACTGGGGGCACTCCCTGTCGCCGGTGCCACAGGTGCAGTGCTGAAGAGAAGCCTGGCTTCGCTGAAAGTCCTGATTGACCGGGCTATCGCGGACGTACGGGCAAAAGCCGGCGCACCAACACACCTTCAGGTGTTTTCGCTGGCATCCTTTATAGAAGACGCCAGAAATGCAGCCTCTCTTTATGCGGAATGCAGTGACTGCACGCTGACGGTTGCAACCATAGACCCCCTGCTCGGAATTTCTGTAAACCGGGACTTGATGCTGGCGGCATTGGCCAATCTGATTCAAAACGCATTCAAGTTCACACACCCGGGTACCGAGGTCACGTTGCGAGCCTATGCAAATGGGCCTCGCGTTTTAATCGAGGTAAAAGACCATTGTGGAGGTCTGCCCCATGGTGACGCCGAAAGGATGTTTGCTCCGTTCTCGCAGGGCAATAAAGACAAGTCAGGTCTGGGTCTCGGGCTTTCGATTGCCCGCCACTCTGTTGAAGACGACGATGGCACCTTGAGCGTGCAGGATTTGCCCGGCACCGGATGCATCTTCACGATCAGCCTTCCGCGCCACATGCTGCAGTAGTCGATGGTGCGGGCTCTGTTGGTCCGCGTGAGTCCCGTGCCCAAGACGCGCGATCACGCCAATCGCTCGAATCTTCTCCGACGGCGAAACCTGCCTCACCCATGGCGACCCAGCGCACCGCTAGCCAACGCCACACCACAAGCCACCAGCCCACTCGCCACCAGCGTACCCGCACCGAGCGGCTCGCCCAGCAGCCAGGCAGCACCAAGCGCCGTGCTCAAAGGCACCAGTGCAGCCGAGAGCGACGCCCTGGCCGCACCCAACTTTGCAATGGCAATCATGTAGGTCACCAGACCCAGCAGGCCGGCGGCCACGCCCTGCCCCAGCGCCTGCCAAGCCACGTCGGTCCATGGTGCTGTCAGCAGGCGCGGCGCTCCTAAAGCCAGCAGCATGGGCAGAAGCAACAGGCTGGACCAGGCGTTGATGACCGCCGCGCCCTGCCACGGCGTGAGACCGCTGCCGCGAAACGTCAGTGTGTACATGGCCCACACCATCGCTGCCAGGATGAACAACAGATCGCCGCGCCAGGTTTGCGCAGCGTCGGCCAGGCTGCTGGCGCCGAACACGGCCAAGCCGGCAACGACCAGCAGCAGGCCCGCCAGACGCAGGCCACTGATGGGCTCGCCTTGCACCAGCCTGGCACCCAGCGCAGTGAACAAGGGCACACTGCCGGCCCCGAACACACCCATGTGTGCGGCCGGCGCCCACTGCATGCCAGCCATCACCAGCAGACCAAACGGCAAACCGCCGCCCAGCACCAGAAGGCCGAGCCGGCGGCGCGGCAGGCCCTGCGGGAACAAGCCGGTCTGAATCAGCAGCGGCAGCAGCACCAGCGCGGGCACGGCGTAACGCAGCGCGGCCAGCTCCACCGGGCCCAGGGTGGTGGTGACGCCATGACGTGAGGCAATTTGCCAGCCGCTGCCGATCAGGGCTGCGGCCAGCGCGGCCAGCAGGCCGAGAGCGAGGTTGCGGTTCATGGGCGCAGTCTGGCTGCGCGAGCCAGCGGCGGCTATCAGATTCCTGCGCTTGTGCACGCTTGCCGGTTCAGGCTGAGAGTTCGCGCCGGGCTTGCGCAGGCGTTACACCAAGCTCTCGTACGAAGGCCGCGCCCATGTGGCTCTGGCTGCTGTAGCCAAGCTCATGAGCCAGCGCAGCAATGTCGCGCTCGCCTTCTTCCAGCTGCTGCAGCGCCGCGGCCAGGCGCAGTCGCTGGCGATAGCCGTGCAGGCTGAGGCCGGTGTGTTTGCGAAAGGAGCGCGCCAGATGAAAGAGCGAACAACAGGCCGCGTCGGCCACGTCATTCAGCGTCCACGGCGTGATGCCTGCGACGGCGGTGCGCGTCACCATGAAGCGCTGCGCACGCTGCACCGCGGGCGTTGAGCGGCCCTGAATGCGCACGACCGGTGGCGCGTGCCGCAACGCGGTTTGCAGAAGCGCCTGCGTGGACTCACGGCCTTTGCTTGCATGGTTGCCCAGCACGATCGCGCGCCAATGCCGCCTGAGCAGCCAAACAGCGCGCGGGCTCAGCGCCCATGCATCAGACGGCGGCAGCGCATGGCCGGCGCCCGGCTGCGCACTGACGACGATGCTGGCGCGAGAGGCATAGTCGCAGGGCTTCATCTGGTACAGCAGGCCTTCCGGCAGGCTCAAGGCAGTCAGACCGTCGAGCAGCACGCTATGCCCGGCCACGCGGAATTCAGTGGCGCCGCTTGCCGGCAGCACTAGGCGCGGCGAGGCCACTTCGTAGCTCGGGCTCCATTGCGCGGAAGACGCGTGCAGCACCACGCGCTCAACCTTGAGGGTGGGGGTTTGCTGCAATAGCGTGCGGTCCTGGGGCATGGGCTTCACTATAAAACGTGGCGCGTCTGGACCGGCCCGGCAACGGAAATACTATCGATTTGATAGCTGCTTGCGCCCGTCAGATAAGGGCCAGAAGCCTTTTTTATCTGAAAAATCTGGCGAATGGGCCAACAGGCCTATTCGTTGAGGTTTTGAATCACCGCCATGATGTTGCCCTCGGTGTCCTTGAACCAGGCGGCCATGGCGCCGCCTCCGGTGAAGATGCTGCCTTCGGTTTTCATGTCGGGCGTGTCGTACTCTTCAAACACCACGCCGCGGCCCTTGAGCCAGGCGACCGTGGCCTTGATGTCGTCAACCTGCCAGAAAGCGCAGCTTGCCTCGTTGGTGCCGGCGTTGGAGGTGGGGTAGAGGAAAAACGCTGTGCCACCGGCGCACTGGAAGATCAGGCCAGGCCCCGAGGGGTGGCCTTGGCCCAGGGCCAGCTTGTCTTCATAAAACTGCCGAGCCCGCTCCATGTCGCTGGCGGGCACATAGGAATACAGGGGTGCGCTCTTGAGCATGGTGTTTTTCTCCGAAGAAAAAACAGTCTACGGCAGTATGCGCCTGCGGGGAAGCGGCCGGCTGCAAGCACATGAAAACGCTGTAAGCGGGTTTGCGCGGTGTGAACCGCGCCGGACATGCGGTCAGACCAGCAACATATGCGAAGGGGGAAACTGTGACCAGAAGATGCTACTTATTCAGGAGCATAAAATGCCCGCCCTATAAGGGCTAACGACCAATTTTTCCTTACGACTACGGCCAGGAACCATACGGAGGCAGCCGTGAAGGCAGTCCGTTCAGGAGTCCAGCCGGGCGCCAGAGGTCTTGACCAGCCGCTCCCAGACTGGGTAGTCCTTTTTATAGGCGGCGGCAAATGCCTCGGGCGTGCTGGCCGCCACCGTGAAACCCATGCTGGAGATTTTTTCGACAATCTCAGGCATCACGCAGATACGCTGGATCTCGCTGGAGACGCGGGCGATGATGTCTTTAGGCGTTTTGGCCGGCGCGGCCATGCCTATCCAGCCGGCAATGCGGTAGAACTCGTCGGTCAGCCCCTGCTCGGCCAGCGTGGGCGCATTCGGCAGCACGGCCATGCGTTTGAGACCCGTCACGCCAATCAGCTTGAGCTTGCCCGCTTCAATGTGCGGCTTGGCGGCGAGCGCGCTGGCGTAAGACATCTGAATCTGGCCACCAATCAGCTCCTGCAACATGGGCGCCTCTCCTTTGTAGGGCGCATGCACCATGTCGGCTTTCTGGCTCTCGCTCATGGAGTAGCCGGCTAAGTGCGCGTAAGAGCCCACGCCCCACGAGCCATAGGAAAGCTTGCCTTTGTTGGCGGCGATGTATTTCAGCAGCTCGGGCCCATTTTTGGCGGGCACGCTGGGGTGCACTACCAGGGTCACTGGCGAATTGACGAACTGGGACACCAGGGTCAGGTCGCGTTGGGGGTGATAGGGCAGCTTGTCGTACAGGAACTGGTTGGTCAGCAGCGATGAGTTGAGCGAGACCACAAAGGTGTAGCCGTCCGGCGCGGCCTTGGCCACGGTGTCCGTTCCCACGATGCCGCCGGCGCCGCCCTTGTTGTCGACAAGCACCGGCTGCCACAGGCGCGCACTGAGTTT
This sequence comes from Polaromonas sp., assembly GCF_039930745.1. Classification (GTDB taxonomy): domain Bacteria; phylum Pseudomonadota; class Gammaproteobacteria; order Burkholderiales; family Burkholderiaceae_C; genus Polaromonas. The sequence continues at coordinate 13,805 of NZ_JBDTTH010000095.1, forward strand.
TTCCCCGATCAGGCGGGTCAGCACGTCTGTGGCGCCGCCCGCATTGAATGGCACGACGATACGGATAGGCTTGTTGGGATAGCCCTGCTGCGCAAGTGCAGGCGATGCGAGTCCACCCAGACAAAGGGGAAGACCGGCGGCGCCCGCCTGGGCCAGCAATTCGCGACGATTCAAGGGTTTGGACATGGTGGATCTCCGGTTGGTGAGGAGATTTAGCATCACGTTGCGAAAATCCTTAGACCGTGAAAACCCGTGTTGTGTCGCACGAGCGACGGCTTTGCACGAAAAGTATTCGGCGCAGCGCCGAAACGCAGGCTTAACGGGCTTTGCGTAGCGCGGACTTGCCGCTGGGCTTGCCTGCGCCGTTGTCGCGCGGGGGCAAGCCGGTGTGCTGGGTCAGAATGCGCCCTTTGACCGGCGTGACGGGTTTCAAAGCCACGGTCGTGGAATTCTTCTTGCGCGCACTCACGTAGCCGCCGTCGGTCATGGGCTGGAAGGTGGGGATCAAATGGTGTTTGCCGTTGCCGATCAGGTCGGCGCGTCCCATGGCTTTGAGCGCCTCGCGCAGCAGCGGCCAGTTGTTGGCGTCGTGGTAGCGCAAAAAGGCCTTGTGCAGGCGGCGGCGCTTGTCGCCGCGCACGATGTCCACCGTCTCGCTGTCGCGCGTGATCTTGCGCAGCGGATTTTTGTTGGTGTGGTACATCGTTGTGGCGGTGGCCATGGGCGACGGGTAAAAGGTCTGCACCTGGTCGGCGCGGAATCCATTCTTCTTGAGCCATATCGCCAGATTCATCATGTCTTCGTCGCTGGTGCCGGGGTGGGCGGCGATGAAGTAAGGAATCAAAAACTGCTTCTTGCCGGCCTCGAGGCTGTACTTCTCGAACATCTGCTTGAACTTGTCATAGCTGCCAATGCCGGGCTTCATCATCTTGGTGAGCGGCCCCTGCTCGGTGTGCTCGGGCGCGATCTTCAGATAGCCGCCAACGTGGTGCGTCACCAGCTCTTTCACGTACTCGGGGCTTTGCACGGCCAGGTCGTAACGCAGGCCGGAGCTGATCAGGATTTTCTTCACGCCTTTGAGCGCCCGCGCGCGACGGTACATCTTGATCAGCGGGTTATGGTCGGTGTTCAGGTTGGAACAGATGCCGGGGTAGACGCAGCTCGGCTTGCGGCAGGCCGATTCAATCTCGGGCGACTTGCAGCCGATGCGGTACATGTTCGCGGTGGGTCCACCCAGATCAGAGATCGCGCCGGTGAACCCCTTGACGGTGTCGCGTATCGCCTCGATCTCGCGGATCACCGAGTCTTCCGAGCGGCTCTGGATGATGCGGCCTTCATGCTCGGTGATGGAGCAGAAGGTGCAGCCGCCGAAGCAGCCGCGCATGATGTTCACAGAGAAGCGGATCATTTCCCAGGCCGGGATCTTGGTCGCGCCGTCGTGGCTGCCGTTTTCGTCCTGATAAGCCGGATGCGGCGAGCGCGCGTACGGCAGGTCGAACACGTAGTCCATCTCGGCCGTGGTCAGCGGAATCGGCGGCGGCGTGATCCACACGTCGCGCGCGGTGGCGCCTTCGCCATGCGCCTGCACCAGCGCACGCGCATTGCCGGGGTTGGTTTCCAGATGCAGCACGCGGTTGGCGTGGGCATAGAGCACGGCGTCGCTTTTGACCTGCTCGTACGACGGCAGGCGGATCACCGAGCGGTCGCGCGGCGGCACCTTGATCTTGCCCTGCATGTGAGACAACGCGGGGTTGGGCACGAAGGTGAGCGGTTTGATAGCTGGGTTCGCCTGCGGCACCTGCGCTGCTTTGGCGAGTACCGGCGAGCCTGCCGATTCCGCTTGCGCGGCCACCTCGGCGGCTTCGTCTTCACGCGCACAGCTGGCGCCCTGCTCTTTGGCCTGTTCCGAAATCATCAGGTAGGGGTTCACGTGCGCCTCGACCCGGCCCGGCGCATCCACGCTGGTGGAGTCGATCTCGAACCAGCCTTGAGCGGTTTCATCACCTGTGCGGCGGATGAAAGCCGTGCCCCGGACGTCGGTCATGGTCGCGACCGGCTCTTTGGCGGCCAAGCGGTGCGCAATCTCGACAATCGCCCGTTCGGCATTGCCGTAAAGCAGCAAATCGCACTTGGCGTCAACCGCGACGGAGCGGCGCACCTTGTCAGACCAGTAGTCGTAATGGGCGATGCGGCGCAGTGAGCCCTCGATGCCACCGAGGATGATGGGTACATCCTTGTAAGCCTCGCGGCAGCGCTGGGAATAAACGATGGCGGCGCGGTCGGGCCGCTTGCCGCCAATGTCACCGGGGGTGTAAGCGTCGTCGCTCCGGATCTTGCGGTCCGCCGTGTAGCGATTGATCATCGAATCCATGTTGCCGGCGGTCACGCCGAAAAAAAGGTTCGGCTTGCCCAGCGCCTTGAAAGGGTCGGCGCTTTGCCAGTCAGGCTGGGCGATGATGCCGATGCGAAAGCCCTGGGCCTCCAGCATGCGGCCGATGACCGCCATGCCGAAGCTCGGGTGGTCCACATAGGCGTCGCCGGTGACGATGATGATGTCGCAGCTGTCCCAGC
>NZ_JBDTTH010000096.1:0-16261 GCF_039930745.1 Polaromonas sp.
TGCCGATCGAACTCGACGTGAGCCAGATGGCCATGGGCGACGTGATCGAGCTGCGTCCCTATGACGGCAAGGCGCTGAAAGACGGTAAGGTGATTGCCGAGTTCAAGCTCAAGAGCGATGTTCTGTTTGACGAAGTACGCGCCGGTGGCCGCATTCCGCTGATCGTCGGTCGTGGCCTGACAGCCAAGGCGCGCTGGGCGCTGGGCCTGCCGGTGTCGACGTTGTTCCGCCTGCCGCAGGCGCCCGTCGCCAACGACCGCGGCTTCACGCTCGCGCAAAAAATGGTGGGCCGCGCAGTTGGTCTGCCTGAAGGCCAGGGCGTGCGCCCCGGTACTTATTGCGAGCCGAAGATGACGTCGGTGGGTTCCCAGGACACCACCGGCCCGATGACGCGCGACGAGCTCAAAGACCTGGCCTGCCTGGGTTTCAGCGCCGATCTGGTCATGCAGTCCTTCTGCCACACCGCCGCTTATCCCAAGCCGGTCGATGTGAAGATGCACCACGAGCTGCCCGATTTCATGAGCGACCGTGGCGGCATTCCGCTGCGTCCGGGCGACGGCATCATCCACAGCTGGCTCAACCGCATGCTGCTGCCCGACACCGTCGGCACCGGCGGCGACAGCCACACGCGTTTCCCTATCGGCATCAGCTTCCCGGCAGGCTCCGGCCTCGTGGCTTTTGGTGCTGCCACCGGCGTGATGCCGCTAGACATGCCTGAGAGCGTGCTGGTGCGTTTCAAGGGCGAAATGCAACCCGGCATCACCCTGCGTGATCTGGTCAACGCCATTCCGCTCTACGCCATCAAGGCCGGCCTGCTGACCGTTGCCAAACAGGGCAAGAAGAACATTTTCTCGGGTCGTATCCTTGAAATCGAAGGGCTGCCTGACCTGAAGGTCGAGCAGGCGTTTGAATTGAGCGATGCCTCTGCCGAGCGTTCTGCCGGCGGTTGCACGGTGCACCTGAACAAGGAACCCATCATCGAGTACATCACCAGCAACATCACCATGCTCAAGTGGATGATTGCTTCGGGTTACTCGGATGTGCGCACCATCAAGCGCCGCATCGCTGCCATGGAAGCCTGGCTGGCCGACCCGCAATTGCTCAAGGCCGACGCCGACGCTGAATACACCGCCGTGATCGAGATCGACCTGGCCGACATCCACGAACCCATCGTGGCTTGCCCGAACGATCCGGACGATGTGAAAACCCTCGGCGAAGTCGCCGGCAGCAAGATCGACGAAGTCTTCATCGGCAGCTGCATGACCAACATCGGCCATTTCCGCGCCGCCTCCAAGCTGCTCGAAAACAAGCGCGACATTCCGGTCAAGCTCTGGATGGCGCCACCCACCAAGATGGACGCCAAGCAACTGACCGAAGAAGGCCACTACGGTGTGCTGGGTTCTGCCGGTGCCCGCATGGAGATGCCGGGCTGCAGCCTGTGCATGGGCAACCAGGCGCAGGTCAAAGAAGGCGCCACGGTGTTCTCGACTTCGACCCGCAATTTCCCGAACCGCCTGGGTAAAAATTCCAACGTCTATCTAGGTTCTGCCGAGCTCGCCGCGATCTGCTCCAAGCTGGGCCGCATCCCGACGAAGCAGGAGTACATGACTGACATGGGCGTGCTGACAGCTGCCAGTGCGCAGGTGTACCAGTACCTGAACTTTGACCAGGTCAAGGATTACACGGATATGGCGGATACCGTGAAGGACAGCGTGCCGGCCTGAGGCTGACATGCCCAATGAAAAAGCGGCCTTCGGGTCGCTTTTTATGCCTGTCATTCTGGGCTTGATCTGGAATCATCCTCGCGGGGTCAAAAAAGTAGCCCGGAAAGTGCAGTGTTAGGTCATATACGCGCGCACGCTCACGTCAAATGCCTCTTCGAGAAATGCAATGGTGGCGGATTGACCATCCAGTGAAGCGCGGACGTGCGTGGTTGTGTAAAGGCCAGCTTTACTTGTCCATTTTGCGTTGGCACGGTCTACGGCCTTAATCCATTTGACCGTGGCAACATACTCGCAGAGGTCGGGTGACGTAACGTTGTCTGCCATGTTCTGACATTTCAGATCAAGACCGAGCAGAGGCGTGCCGCCTACTACTACCTCATTGATCGGTCTGGCCCGGGAGGTTAGTTGGCCGATGCCCACGAACCCTTTGCCTTTGAGGTAAGCCGCCACGACATCACCTTGATGAAACCCAAGCATGGCATCGCGCCAGCGAGTGCCTTGGCCCGCAGAAATGAATCCGAATTTCACATAGTCATTCCAATTGCGATGAGGTCCCTCTCCGACGTTGTAGTAATAAATTCCGCATTGATAGTCGAAGCCTGCAAGCAGCGTGTGAAGGGTGTTGTGGGGACGAAACTTGTCTGAATAATGACCCGAGGAAACGTTAGTCAGTTGACGACCGAGCTTCCAGAGGAGCGTCTTTTCTATGAGGAGTGCATCGTGCTCTGACAGCTCTCTTGCGATGACGCGAACAATGGGTTGAAGGCCGGCATTGTGAATTGCGCCGATGCGGCGAGCTTTCTCTGAATCGGAGCTGTCCGATAAGTGGGCGTCTTTACGAGACCCTTTTCCCTTGCCGAAGTAAAACTCCTCGTAATTGCGAGGATCAATGTAGACGTAAACATAGTAATCGTGCGTGGCGCCCATTTTTTGTGGCCTAACTTGATATGTCCAACAGGCCATCGGAGGATACCCATTGAATCTGAGGCCAAGATACAGGATTCATCACGCCACCTCCCGCAACTCATACCCTGCAATCAACAAGTCCGCGGGCAGTTCAAGCCCGGCAGACAACCGTCGAATCATTTCCAGTGACAGAGGGCGCACCCGGTTCAGCACTTCGGCCACGCGCGCGCGTGAGCCGATGTAGGGCTCCAGGTCTTTGCGGCTCAGTTGGCGCGCTTCCATCACATGCAGCAGCAGGCTGATCGGGTCCACTTTGGGCACGCTGATGAGTTTCTTTTCGTATTCTTCGACCAGCAGACTCAGCACTTCAAGCTCGTCGGCTTCGGGCGATTTGGGTTTGGCATCCCAAACTGCGTCTATGCGTTGCAGCGCCGCGCGGTAATCGGCTTTTGTGTGGATGGGGTGAATGTTCATGATGGCACCTCGAATTCAAATGTTGCTGGCGTCGATCTGGTCGTATTGGCGATGCGTTCCGATAAACCGGATGTAAGCGATTTGCCGGTTGTAGTGCATCGCCACGACCAGCCGGTAGTCGTTTCCCTTAATGTTGAACACCACCCGGTTCTCCGCCAAAAAGATCGCGTTGCGATAAGCCGCCTTGACGTCTGCGGGCGAGGCCCAGCGAACGCGGCTGGCGATGGCGTACCAGGCACTCAGTGGCTCCAATGCGTCGGGGTGTTTGATCCAGAAGTCGCGCAGAGTGCCCAAGGCAATGATTCGCATCGCTGAACTCTACCATGTTCCCGTTTTGGGAGCAATGACGAATACTGCGGACAAACGACCGCGTAAAAAAGCCCCGCAACGAAAGTTGCGGGGCTTTTTTATTTGCGCGGTCTACAACCCGTCGGGCAGCGGGTCAACGATGCGCACTTCCGACCCATCGACAAACTTCACGTACCAGAACTCCGGCGAGGCGGGCAAGTTGGGCCGTACGTGGCTCACATTGGCGGGCGAAATATAGACCGTGCTGGCGCCGTCGTCCGGTGGCGGTGCCAGGTAGTGGCGCTTGCAGCCCACCAGGCCGCCGATGTGGCTGACCACCGTGCCTATCGATTCGGTCACGGCGTTCACCGCTGTGCCCTGGCCCAGCAGGTGGACGGTGGTCTGGCCGATCAGGTCAGGCCGCGAAGCCTCGACATACAGCACTGCCGATGTGTTGATGCGCAGGTCATCAGGCGCCGTCGGGTCGGTGGCTTTGTTGAACGAAATAATGGGCATGGGGTGCGATCAGTGGTGGCGTCAGGAGACGCGAAGCTCTTTGTGCTCGTGCATGCCGCTGGGCGGCTCGCCGCTGACGGCGGCTTTGGCCATCTTGAACAGCTGGGTGATCTTGCCGTCCTTGACGTTCCAGTATTCGGCATGCCTGATCTTCACCTCCAGCAGCAGAAGATCCGGGTCGTCCACGCCGCCCGGAAACCACGCCTTGGCCGGCGGCGACCAGAGCTGCTCCAGCCGGCTCCGGTCAGAAGACAGGTGGGCGGTGCCGGCGATGGAGACATAGCTGTCCGCGTCCGTGTCGGCATAAGCCACGTTCACATTGCTGTCCACGCGGAGCCGTGCGGCCATCTCGCTTTTCTGCGAGATGAAGAAGTAGAGCGACGAACCTTCGTCCAGGGTCTTGTTCTGGGTGGTCAGGGGGTGGCCCTGCAGGCTGCCGTCGCTGTGGCGATGCGTGAGCATGCCGAATTTGATGTCCTTGATGAGGTCCCACAAGGTCTGCAGGTCGGAAGTGTGTTGGCTCATGCGGCCTCCGGAAAGGGGTTGAAGTGATTGAACGATCCAGTGACCACCTTAGGGGCCTGTGCAAGCTGGGTCATCAGCCCCGGCCACCGCTGCCTGTCAGTGCATGCCGACAGCGCCGGCCTGGCGGAATCATGGCCCGAACCCGGATTGCAAGTAAAAAGTGGGCTTGGCCCTTTATGTACGGGCGCAAGTAGCTATAAAAATTATAGCAAATAGTGACGCCAATACAATTTGAGCGCCTTATGTGGACAGGATTACAGATCTTTGTTATGCTTTTGTGTACGGCGTACACAATATGATGGCGTTAGTCATCTGAAAGAAGAACCATGGTCCTGCCACGATTGAAAAAATTGAGTTTTACGCCCAATGCCTCGGCACGGCCTTTGGCGTTTCAGGAGCAGCGGGCATGACGCAGGCCATGGACAAGCGCAAACGCTGGTGGGCACTCACCGTGCTTTGTCTGGGCGTGCTGATGATCGTGCTCGACACCACCATCGTGAACGTGGCCTTGCCTTCCATTCGCACCGACCTGGCTTTCACCGAAACCTCGCTGGTCTGGGTCGTCAATGCCTACATGTTGACCTTCGGCGGCTTTTTGCTACTGGGCGGTCGGCTTGGCGATCTGTATGGCCAGCGCCGCCTGTTTCTGGCGGGGCTGGTGCTTTTCACACTGGCCTCGCTGGCCTGCGGGCTGGCCAACTCGCAGGGGCTGCTGATTGTGGCGCGCGCCCTTCAGGGCCTGGGCGGCGCTGTGGTGTCCGCGATTGCACTGTCGCTGATCATGAACCTGTTCACCGAGCCGGGCGAACGTGCCAAGGCCATGGGTGTTTATGGTTTTGTCTGCGCCGGTGGCGGCAGCATAGGCGTGCTGCTGGGCGGCGTGCTGACCGATGCCTTCAACTGGCACTGGATTTTTCTCGTCAATCTGCCGATAGGCGCGGCCGTCTTCGCCCTATGCCTGATGCTGCTGCCCGGCGGCCGCGGCCAGGCCGCAGGGGCGCGGCTGGATATTTGGGGCGCCGTCACGGTGACCACGGCGCTGATGCTGGCGGTGTATGCCATCGTCAACGGCAACGAGGCCGGCTGGACTTCTCTGCAAACCCTGGGGCTGCTGGCCGTCGCTGTCGTGCTGATGGCTGTTTTCCTGCGCATCGAATCGCGCGTGCCCACGCCACTGGTGCCTTTGGGCCTGTTTCGCCTGCGCAATGTGGCCATGGCCAATATCGTTGGCGTGTTGTGGGCCGCCGCCATGTTTGCCTGGTTTTTCATTTCCGCGCTCTACATGCAGCTGGTGCTGGGCTACAGCGCCTTGCAGGTCGGCCTGGGTTTTCTGCCGGCCAATCTGATCATGGCTGCGTTTTCGCTGGGGCTGTCGGCCCGCATCGTCATGCGTTTTGGCATAAGGCTGCCGCTGGCCACAGGCTTGCTGCTGGCGGCGCTGGGGCTGGCGCTGTTTGCGCGGGCGCCGGTGGGCGGCCAGTTCGTGGCCGACGTATTACCGGGCATGCTGCTGCTGGGGCTGGGTGCAGGCACGGCCTTCAACCCAGTGCTGCTGGCCGCCATGAGCGATGTTGCGCCCAGTGAGTCGGGCATTGCGTCGGGTGTGGTCAACACGGCTTTCATGATGGGTGGCGCGCTCGGGCTGGCCGTGCTGGCCAGCGCGGCTGCCGCACGCACCGGCTACTTGCAGGGCAACGGCATGGGTGCACTGGCCGCACTCAACAGCGGCTACCAGCTGGCTTTTTTACTGGGTGCGGTGTTTGCGGCCTCTGCCGCCGTGCTGGGCGCAGCATTGATGCGCGCCGGGGCGGCGGCCACCGATTCGGGCAGCGCAGGCGGGCAGGCTACCGGGCAGAGTGCCGAGTAGGCTGCCGTTTTTTCAATAAACCACAAGGAGATTTCACATGGGCCGTTATGTCGATGGATTTGTTGTTCCTGTTCCCACGGACAAGCTCGATGCCTACCGCCGTATGTCGCGCAAGGCCGGCAAGATCTGGCGCGAGCACGGCGCCCTTGAATACATCGAGTGCGTGGCCGACGACGTGAAACCGGGCAAGCTCACTTCCTTCCCGCAAAGCGTCAAGCTCAAGCCCGGTGAGACCGTGGTGTTTTCGTGGATTGTCTACACCTCGCGCAAGCAGCGTGACGCGGTCAACGCCAAGGTGATGAGCGATCCGCGCCTGGCCGACATGATGAGCGGAAAAGCCATGCCCTTCGATGGTAAACGCATGTTCTTTGGCGGGTTCAAGACACTGGTTGAGCTGTAAGCGCCAAACCAAAAAATGATTCTCAGAAGCAAGACGGCCGTGGTCTACGGCGGGGGTGGGGTTGTCGGTGGCGCCGCTGCGCGTGCGTTTGCCATGGCGGGTGCCCGCGTCTTTCTGGCCGGCCGTTCGCCTGAAAAACTCGACGCCGTCGCGCGCGACATCGTGGCCGGAGGCGGCATAGCTGAAACCGCGCTGGTCGATGCGCTGGACGAAGATGCGGTGAACCGGCACGCCGATGCGGTGGCGGCAAAAGCAGGCAGCATCGACATTGCGCTGAACGCCGTGGGTGTGTTTCATGTGCAGGGCGCTCCATTGGCCAGCCTCTCGTTGGCCGACTACAGCTATCCGGTGGAGGCCTACACCCGCACCAACTTCATCACCGCCAAGGCGGTGGCCCGGCACATGGTGAAAGAAGGTGCGGGGGTGATCCTCATGCTGTCCACGCCGGTGTCAAAAATGGCGGGCCCAGGTTACCTGGGCCATTGTGTGGCGTGCGCGGGCGTTGAGGCCATGACGCGTCACCTTGCGGGTGAATTGGGCGCCGACGGCGTGCGCGTGCTCTGCCTGCGCTCCCACGCGATTCCGGAGGCAGTGGCCCTGGGCTCACACAGCCGTGAGGTCTTTCGCCAGGTGGCCTTGCCCGCGGGCATGGGCATTGACGAGATGCTGGCCGGCGCCGCCGATAGCACCTTGCTCAAACGCCTGCCACGCCTGGCAGAGATTGCCAACACGGCTGTTTTCTTGGCGTCGGAACAGGCCGGCGCCATGACCGGCACCGTGGTCAACCTCAGTTGCGGTATGTCCGCAGATTGAGGACGTACTCGAGATGCTATTAATAATATAGCTGGTAGCGCCCGTGGAATAAGGGCTGTAGGTATATTTTGTTCATATTCTCCCACGAGCGCCGACTCACGCGGTGATGGGCTGAAGCTCCACCGGTACGCCACTGAGCACCGCGTTGCCTGACAGCGGGTCGCGCCAGTCTTCGTCAAGCAGCGCATTCAGGTTGACGCCCGGGCGCTCTGCCGCCAGCGCCAGGCGCGTGCCGGGCAGGCCGTGGCCCCAGCCGTGCGGCAGGCTGACCACGCCGGGCATCATCTCCTCGCTCACCTGCACCTGTGCTTCGATGCTGCGCCCCTGGTTGCTGATGCGGGCCAGCGCGCCATCGGTCAGGCCCAGGCGTTTCGCGTCGGCCGGGTTGACCAGCGCAGTACAGCGCATCGGACCTTTGGCGAGGATGGGCAGGTTATGCATCCAGCTGTTGTTGGAGCGCACGTCGCGCCGGCCAACGATCACCATGGCCGGCACCGGCTGCGTGATGGCTTGTGCGGCGCGTTGCAAGTCCTGGAGCAGCGTGGGCGGCGCCAGTTCGATCTTGCCTGAAGGTGTGCGCAACACCTCGGGCATGCGCGGCATCAGCTCACCCAGGTCAATGCCGTCAGGCGCGGCACGTACCTTGGCCAGGTTCAGGCCTTCGGGCTTGCGGCCAAACTGGTCGCCGTAGGGGCCGGTACGCAGCGCGAGTTCCAGCAGTCGGTCTGGTCCGTGCAGGTCTTGCGTGGCATCCATCACCGCCTGTGCCTTGTCACCCAACAGCTTCTTCACATCTTCTGCAAAGTAGCGGTCGTCAATGTCACGGGCCGGGGTCTGGGCGCTCTGGCCTTGCACGATGGCTGTGAGTTTGAGCAGGGTTTCCCATTCGGCTGGCTGGCCTTCGGGCGCGGCGAACACCGGTGCGCTGTAGCGCGCGTGGTTGCGCCAGGAAAACTGGGGAAATGCCACGTCGTAGTGCATGTCTTCCAGCGGCGACAGGCCGGGCAGAATCACATCAGCATGGCGCGAGGTCTCGTTGACGTAGATGTCCAGGCTGACCATGAAGTCCAGGCTGTCCAGCGCCTGCGCCAGCCGCGCACCGTTGGGCGAGGAAAGCACCGGGTTGCTGGCCACCGTGATCAGCGCGCGCACCTGGCCGTCGCCCGGTGTTTCAATTTCCTCGGCCAGGCAAGTCATGGGCAATTCACCAAACACTTCCGGCGCACCGCTGACGCGGCTGCTGTGGCGCCCGGTGCTGATGCCACGCCCGCTGCCGGCCTGGCCCACGGTGTTGTGTGCAAAGGCTGCGGCTTTGGGAAACATCGCACCGCCGGGCTCGTCCAGGTGGCCGGTCAGCACATTGAGCACGTCCACCAGCCAGCTCGCCAGCGTGCCGTATTCCTGCGTGCACGTACCGATGCGGCCATACACGGCGGCGCGCGGCGTGCCGGCCAGTTGCCGGGCCAGGCTGCGTATGGTTTCTGCCGGGATGCCGCAGCGCGGGGCAACCACCTCGGCACTGAAGTCTTTCACGGCGGCTTCAACAGCGTCCACGCCATGGACCAGCGGCGCGATGCGCCCCAGTTGCACCAGTTTTTCGTCAAACAGTGTGTGTACCAGGCCCAGCAGCAAAAACACGTCGGCACCGGGGCGGATGAAGTGGTGGTCATCAGCCATGGCAGCGGTTTCGGTGCGGCGCGGGTCGATCACCACCAGCTTGCCGCCGCGCGCCTGCATGGCCTTGGCCTTGCCCTTGAAGTCAGGCACGGTCCACAGGCTGCCGTTGCTGGCCAGCGGATTGGCGCCCAGCACCAGCAGGAAGTCGCAGCGCACAATGTCGGGCACCGCGATACTGAGCCAGTGGCCGAACATCAGGCCGCTGGACAGCTGCTTGGGCATCTGGTCCAGCGTGGATGCGGAAAACACATTGCGCGAGCCCAGGGCCTTGGCCAGCCGTGAGAAATACAGCAGCAGGCCGATCTTGTGGGCCGACGGGTTGCCCACGCTGATGGCAGCGGCATCGCGGCCATGCTGTGCGAGCAGGGGCGGCAGGCGCCGCGCTATCTCGGCAAAGGCCTCGTCCCAGCTGGCTTCGACAAACTCGCCGCCCCGCTTGATCAGCGGCGTGCGCAGCCGGTCCGGGTCTTCGTGCAGGTCTTTCAGCGCCACGCCTTTGGGGCAGATATAGCCGGCGCTGAAGACGTCGCTGTCATGCCCGCGGATGCTGATGACCTTGCCGCCCTGGACCTTGAGTTCCAGGCCGCAGCAGGCCTCACAAAGTGGGCAGATTCGGTGGTGAATGCTTTCGCTCATGTTTGTCTCCTGACTGCATGGTGCGCGAAGCGCCGCCGCCGCGCGATCACGCGGGCGACAGCAGCTTGCGCAAAACTTCGGTGGTCAGCGCGTCCGCCGGAAAAAAAGTCTCCAGCATCAGCTCTTGCAGCGTTACGTCCACCGGCGTGCCAAAAATCGTGACGGTGCTGATAAAGCTCAATACGCCGTGGTCGGTACGGAACTGGAAGGGCATGACCACGCCCAGGTGTTCGCCCGTCAGGTGCGTGTCGTCGGCGCCTTCGGGCATCGGGTAGGCCAGCAGCTCGGCCAGCAGTTCGGCCAGCACCGGGTCGGCCGTGGCCGCTATTTGCTGGCGCAGCCGCTCGAACAGATGGTTACGCCACTGCGCGAGGTTGACGATCTTGCTGGCCAGGCCGCGCGGGTGCAGGCTCAGGCGCAGCACGTTGATCGGGGCCTGCAGCAGCTCCGGGTCGGCGCCGGCCAGCAGATGCGGCAGGGCGGCGTTGGCGGCCAGCAGGTTCCAGTGGCGGTCCAGCGCCAGCGCGGGAAAGGGTTCGTGGCTTTTGAGGATCAGCTCCACCGCCTGCCGGGCCGAAGCCAGCGCCGGGTCGTTCAGCGGGCGTTCGCGGTACATGGGCGCATAACCGGCGGCCACCAGCAGCGTGTTGCGCTCGCGCAGGGGAATCGCCAGGCGTTCGGACAGGCGCAGCACCATCTCGCGGCTGGGCACGGCGCGGCCGGTTTCCACAAAACTCAGGTGCCGGGTGGAGATGTCGGCTTCGCTGGCCAGGTCCAGCTGGCTCAGGCGCCGGTGCTGGCGCCAGTGGCGCAGGTGGTCGCCAAAGGGCAGCGGGGTGGAGCGGACAGGCCGTGCAGGGGGGTGAAGGCTGGCATTCATGGCGCCATCGTAAGGCAGGCCGGGGCAGGTGCCATTACCTCGGAGGTCATAGCCGCGATGCACCTGGGCGGTAACCATAACGCCATGACCGCAGCAGATGGGACAGCTCGCTGCGGCACCTTCCTCAACCGCTGTCTCTTTTCAATCAAGGAGTTTTTCATGTCTGCTGTTGCTTCCTTCTCTTCCCTGACGGCGTCGCCGCAGTTCCTGCGCAGCGTCCTCTGGCTGGACGCCGCCACCGGTGCAGCGACAGGTGCACTTCAACTGTTGTTGACCGCTTTGCTGGCCAGCCTGCTCGGCCTGCCTGAGACGCTTCTGATGGCGTCTGGCTGGGCGATATTGGGTTACGTGGCGGGCATCAGCTTCATCGCCACCCGACAGTTTGTGCCGACCAGCCTGGTATGGGTGCTGATAGGCGCCAATCTGCTTTGGGTGGCGGGCTGCCTGGCCTTGCTGATCGGTGATTTTGTGACGCCCACCCTGGCGGGCAAGGTGTTTGTTGCCGTGCAGGCGGTGGCTGTAGGCTTGCTGGCCGAGCTGCAGTGGGTGGGCCTGCGCAAGGCAGCGGCTCAATCGGGCTGGTAAAACAGCGCCGGGGCTGAAACGGGCCTTGCGTTCAACCCGATTTACCGGATGCTGCTGACGCCGCGCAGCATTTCATGCACGTCGTGTGTCATCACCGCCAGAAACGCCGCCAGGGCGAGATAGTAAAAGCCGTACTCAAAACGCGTGGCGGCACTGGTGGCGTAGTAGGTTTTGGCCTCTTCGCTGTCTGATTTGTAGCGTATGGCCTTCAGCAGCTGCGGCCCGGCCAGCAGCGCCATCAGGATCAACATGGGGCTGGGTCGCCAGAAGAACAGGCCCACCAGCACCGGCACCCCCAGAAACCAGATGCGCGGCGACAGCACTGCGGTGATGCGGCCTCCGTCAAACGGCGAAAGCGGAATCAGGTTGAAGAGGTTCAGGAAGAAACCGGAATACGCAATCGCCAGCAGCAGGTTGCTATCCTGGTCGCGCGCCATGAAATAGCAGGCCAGTGCCCCTATCGTGCCCAGCAGCGGGCCGCCCAGGCCTACATACGCTTCGGTTTCGGCGTCGTGCGGCATCTCCTTGAGCTCGATCCACGCGCCCACAAACGGGATGAAGGTGGGAGCGCCGACATCCAGGCCGCGTTGCCGCGCGGCAATATAGTGGCCCATTTCATGCACAAACAGCAGCGCCACAAAACCCACCGCGTAGCGCCAGCCGAACAGCAGTGCATACGCAAACACCGAAACCAGCATGCTGCCGCCCGTGAGCAGCAGCTTGCCGAATTTAGCGCCGGTGAAAAGCAGCAGCAGGAGTTTGGTCACGCTAAGGAATTTTTCAGGCTGTGGGCGGCGCCGGCGGATTTACCGGATGGGTCGGCGCGGCGTTTGCCGTACTGCCGAATGCGGCAGGAATCGTGTCCTGTTCGGCGGCCGCGACCGGCATTGGCGTGGCGGCCGGTTTGCGTTTGAAGTATTTCATGAACACGGCGCCAAACCCCGCGACGGCCAGAAAAATCACCTTGGCAAACTTGGCAAGAAAGAGCGCGGCGACGGCGAAGAAACCGAGTTTTTTCGCGGCCACGCCCAGCACCAGCGCTGCCAGGCCGTACTCGGCCACCTTGTCGGTCTTGGAATTGAAATCGGCGTAGCGTTTGCCGTCGTTGTATTGCAGGGCCGACAGCAGCTCCGCCGCGACGGGCTTGTCTTTCGGCAAGTCCTTCAGCGCTGTCACCAGGTTCAGGCTGAAGTAGCCCTCACGCCCCAGCGCGTAGGTGTTGTAGTTCACGCCTTGCGCGGCATCGGGCGCCGCGCCGCGGTCCTTGCTGGACATGGCCCACACCAGTCGGTGGGTGGCGGCGTTGTAGGCCGGTTTTTCGGCCCAGCCGACAATTTCCATTTCAGGAACCCCCATCTTTTTGCGTTCGCTGTTCGAGGCTTCCGTGCCTTCGCGGTAGCTTTTGAGGAGGTCGTCGGCGTTCCAGTCCTTGGCGTCGTCGTCTTTCACGTAGCCTGCTGATTCAAAGCGCACCGTGACAAACCAGGAGTCGTTGGCGGCCGGAAACACCAAACCCTGCAGCCGGGTGTCCTTGCCGGGGTTGCCCATGGCGTTGAGGAGCCTGGCGGCCTCGGGCTGCGGCACAAAGATGCGGCCGGCCGGCAGCTTCAGCACCGCCTGGTCGGCCAGGGGGATGTCCTGCGGGCCTATCTTGGCCGCGGTGCGGGCTTCCGTCCAGATTTTTTCGGCTTCGTCTTTTGACATCGGCTGCGCCACGGCAGCGCTGCAAGACAACACAAGCGCCAGCGCACAGACGCGCGTCCACAAATGGCTCATCAAGTCCTCCCTGTTGGAATAAATTTTTGCGTATTCTGACACGTGCTTTGGCGAAACACCCGATCGCCTTCCCGCAATGCCACTCAGGTATTGCTTCCCAACTGCAGGCTTTCGCTGAGCATCAGCTTTATCGCCACCCGGCAGTTTGTACCGGCCCCGCTGGTCTGCCTGGCGCTGCTGCTGGATGACCTGGTGACGCCCATGCGGGTGGGCAAGGCGTTTAACGCCGTGCAGGCGGTGGCGGTGGGCCTGCGCGAGGCCGAGGCCGAGCCGAGCTGGTAAACCAGCGCCGGTGGCCGCCGCGGGACTTTCTTGTATGCTGTGCGGTCTGGCCCTCTCCGGGGTGCCGGACCGTTTCCTATCATCCCTCCTGGAAAGTCCTCTTCATGACACGCGCCTTGAACTTCAGTGCCGGACCGGCCACCCTTCCTGAACCCGTGCTGCGTCAGGCAGCCGCCGAAATGCTCGACTGGAACGGTTCCGGCATGTCTGTCATGGAGATGAGCCACCGTGGCAAAGAGTTCATTTCCATCCACGCCCAGGCCGAGGCCGACCTGCGTGAACTGCTGGCGATTCCCGCCAACTACAAGGTGCTGTTTCTGCAGGGCGGCGGGTTGGGGCAAAACGCCTTCATTCCGATGAACCTGCTGCGCGGCCACGCCGGCGCGGATTTCATCAACACCGGCGAGTGGATGAAAAAAACCATCAAGGAAGCCAAAAACTACTGCAAGGTCAACGTCGCCGCCAGCGCCGAAGCCACCGGCTTTACCAGCGTGCCGAAGTTCGACACCTGGAAGCTGGACCCCAACGCCGCCTATGTACACATCTGCTCCAACGAAACCATTGGCGGTGTTGAATACCACTGGACGCCCGACACCGGCGCGGTGCCGCTGGTGGCCGACATGTCGTCCAACATTCTGTCGCGCCCGATTGATGTCAGCCGCTACGGCCTGATTTACGCCGGGGCGCAGAAGAACATCGGCCCCTCGGGTCTAACCCTGGTGATCGTGCGGGAAGACCTGATCGGCCAGGCCATTCCGCACACGCCGTTTGTGTTTGACTACAAGCAGCAGGCCGACAACGACTCGATGTACAACACCCCGCCGACCTACGCGATCTACATCGCTGGCCTGGTGTTCAAACACATCAAGTCGTTAGGCGGCCTGAAAGCCATGGAAGAACACAACCGCGTGAAAGCGGCCGTGTTGTACGACTACCTCGACGCCACCACCTTCTACAACAACCCCATTGCGCGCGAAGACCGCTCGCTGATGAACGTGCCCTTCAAGCTCAAGGACGAGTCGCTCGACGAGGCATTCCTCAAGGGCGCGCAAGCCAGGGGCATGTTGCAGCTCAAGGGGCACCGCTCGGTGGGTGGCATGCGAGCATCCATTTACAACGCGATGCCGGTGGAAGGCGTGCAGGCCCTGGTGGCCTACATGAAGGAGTTTGAGGCCAGCCATGGCTGAGGCCGCTGGCGCAGCCAGCCGGCGCTTCGAGATTCTGCTGCTCAACCAGATCTCGGCCAACGGCCTGAAGTGCCTGCCGGCAGAGCGTTACAGCACGGGCAAGGACATGGCCCGCCCCGACGCCGTGCTGGTGCGTTCGGCCGATATGCATGCGATGGCTTTGCCCGACAGCGTGCAGGCCATTGCCCGCGCCGGCGCCGGCACCAACAACATCCCGGTCCAGGCCATGAGTGCGCGCGGCGTGCCGGTGTTCAATGCACCGGGCGCCAACGCCAATGCGGTGAAAGAACTGGTGTTGGCCGGCATGCTGCTGGCTGCGCGCAATATTGCGCCGGCGTTGCGTTTTGTTGCCGGCCTGGACACCGCCATGGCTGACATGGAAAAGGCGGTTGAAGAGGGCAAGAAAACCTTTGCCGGTTTTGAGCTCGCCGGCCACACGCTCGGCATTGTCGGCCTGGGCAAAGTGGGTTGCCTGGTGGCCGACGCGGCCATCAAGCTGGGCATGAACGTGCTGGGTTATGACCCGGACATCACGGTGGACGCCGCCTGGAGCCTGCCGGCGCAGGTGAAAAAAGCGGCGAGCGTGGCCGAGGTGCTGAAAAATTCGGACTTCGTCACGCTGCACGTGCCGCTGGTGGCCGCCACGCGTGACCTGATCAACGCCGACCAGTTCAAGCTGATGCGCCCCGGTGCGGTGCTGCTCAATTTTTCGCGCGAGGGTGTGGTCAACGAACCAGCGGTGCTGGCGGCACTCGACGCGAAGCGGCTGGCTGCGTATGTCTGCGATTTTCCCTCTGCGGTGCTCAACCACCACCCCGGCGTGGTGGCCTTGCCGCACCTGGGTGCGTCCACCCGCGAGGCCGAGGAAAACTGCGCCATCATGGTGGCCGGGCAACTGCGCGACTACCTGGAGCACGGCAATGTGGTCAACGCCGTCAATTTCCCGGCGGTGGTCATGGCGCGCGAATCGGCTTACCGGGTAGCCATTGCCAATGCCAATGTGCCCAACATGCTTGGGCAGATTTCCACCGCCATGGCCCAGGCCGGCCTGAACATCCACAACATGGTCAACAAATCGCGCGGCGACATGGCCTATACCCTGGTCGATGTGGAAAGCCCCGTTAGTGACGCGGTGCTGGACCATTTGCGGGCGATTGAGGGTGTGCTTGCGGTGCGTTACCTGCCGGATGCCAGCGATTAAGCAGCGGGCGGGGTGTTTCGGGCCAAGTCCTACAGACATCGCGGTTAAGCCTTGTAGGATGACAATAAGAAAAAACCACAAGCCCAGGAGTTAGCCATGGCCCACGAGTTCGCCAGCACCCTCAAAACCTTCACCACCGCGTCGGGGAAAACCGGCAAGTTTCACTCCCTGCCAGCGCTGACGAAACAATTCCCCAAGATATCCCGTTTGCCGGTGTCCATGCGCATCGTGCTCGAGTCCGTGCTGCGCAACTGCGACGGCAAAAAAGTCAGCGCCGAACATGTGCGGCAGCTGGCCAATTGGCTGCCGAATGCCGACCGCACCGAGGAAATTCCATTTGTGGTGAGCCGTGTGGTGCTGCAGGACTTCACCGGCGTTCCCTTGCTGGCCGACCTGGCCGCCATGCGCGCCGTGGCCGTCAAACTTGGCAAAGATCCCAAACGTATCGAACCGCTGGTGCCGGTGGACCTGGTGGTGGACCACTCCATCATGGTGGACTACTACGGCAAAAAGAACTCGCTGGA
>NZ_JBDTTH010000097.1:0-16243 GCF_039930745.1 Polaromonas sp.
GGGCGCAGATGTCGGCTTCGACGCGGATTTTTTTGGGCATGGAGGGCTCCGGGTTAGAAAAATGGCAGAACCCGGTATTTTAAGCCACTGGCCGGGTCGGGCCGGCAGGGAGCCGTTTCCGGGCGCCCATGCCAGGGGCGATCACGCCCCTGGTCTCCCGAATTCCCGGTACATTCCTGCCATGAAACGACGCACGCTCCTGCTGTCCGCAGCTGCCCTGCCTCTGCTGCCGATGCCCGCTGCGGGGGCCAATGAGGCCTGGGGCGAAGCCCGGAACTACCCCGGCGGCTGGGGCAATCCGCCAAATTGGGTTGGTCACAAGGACTTGCGTGTCGGCAACTATTCGGGCGGCTATGAAAAGATGTTTCCGGTGCACACGCTGGCGGCGCAGGCGCAGGCCAGCCCGCTGGCCGTGCAACTGCGCGACGACATCCGGTATCGCTGGGGCCTCCTGAGCAAAACACCCGGTGAGTATGTCCAGGGCCTGCCGGTCACCAGTCTGCTGATCGCGCGCCGGGGCGTGATTCTGGCCGAGCACTACCGCTTCGGCCGCCAGCCCGACATGCGGCTGACCAGCTGGTCCATGGCAAAAAGCGTGACCTCGCTGCTGCTGGGCATCTGCCTGGACCGCGGCCTGCTGCGCTCGCTCGACGACACGGCGCAGGTCTATGCGGAGGAACTCAAAGGCAGCCTGCACGGCGGCATCACCCTGCGTAACCTGGCCAACATGTCCAGCGGCGCGGCCGTGCTGCATGACCGCGACAACCCGCAGATCTACCCCAAGGCTTTCCTGCGCAAGAACAGCGACCTGGAGCTGACGGTCAGGGACTGGAACCAGAGCGAAGGCCCGCAAGGCACGCGCTACAACTACAACGAGTTGTGCCCTCTGACCATTGGCATGGTGATACGCCGCGTGACCGGCAAAACGCTGTCGGCCTTTGCCGAGGAAGCGCTGTGGCAGCCCATGGGCGCCGAAGCCGACGCGACATGGCTGACCGATTCACACGACAGGGAATACAACTGCATCGGTTTTGCGGCCCGACTGCGCGACTGGGCACGGCTCGGCCAGCTTGTCGCACAAAACGGCGCCATGCAGGGCCGGCAGGTGGTCAGCGAGCGCTGGGTCAACGAATGCGCGAGCTGGTCGGACCGAGATGCCCAGGTACGCCATGGGGTCGCCATGCCCGGCATGGGCTACAAGTATTTTTTCTGGCACCCGAAAGCCGACGGCTCCTGGATGATGATGAATGGCCATCACGGCCAGCGCGTGCTGGTAGACCGCAAGACCCAGACCGTGATGGTGCAGACCGCGGTAGACAGCGAAGGGCCGTGGCAGCGGGAGTTTTTTGCACTGTTCGAGGCGGCGACACAGCTGGCCTGAGCAGCGGGACTCAGATCATCTCCAGCGGCACAGGGCCGCGCGGCGGCGCAAACAAGGCATCGAGTTCCGCCAGTTGCGCGGCATCGACCACGATGTCAGCGGCGGAAACGTTTTCGCGCAGTCGCTGTGAATCGCTGGTTTTCGGAATGGCGATGACATCGCCCTGCCCCAGCAGCCAGGCCAGCGCCGCCTGGCTGGCCAGCATGCCGTGGCGCTTTGCAAAGGACACAAGCCCTGGGTGACGCAGCAGCCGCGCCTGCTCCATCGGCGAATAAGCCATCACCGGCATGCGTCGCTCACGCATCCAGGGCAGCAGGTCCCATTCGATGCCGCGGCGTGACAGGTTGTACAGCAGCTGGTTGGTCTGCACGCCGTGCCCGTCGGGTAACGCCCACAGCTCCCGCATGTCGGCCATGTCGAGGTTGCTCACACCATAGTGGCGAATCTTGCCGGCCTGCTGCAATGCCGCCAGCCCCGCCAAGGTTTCGGCCAGCGGCACGGAACCGCGCCAGTGCAGCAGGTAGAGGTCGATGCGGTCGGTCTTCAGCCGGCGCAGGCTGCGCTCGCACGCGGCCGCCACGCCAGCCGCCGAGGCGTTGTGCGGATACACCTTGCTGACCACAAAGGCTTGTTCGCGCCGCCCTTGCAGTGCCTCGCCCACCAGCTCCTCGGCCAGGCCTTCGCCGTACATTTCCGCGGTGTCGATCAGGCTGGCGCCGAGATCCAGGCCCAGGCGCAGGGTGGCGATCTCCTGCGCACGCAGGCCGGGAGCCTCGCCCATGCGCCAGGTGCCCATGCCCAGCGCGGGGACCGCTTCAGCAGAAGGCAACATCACTGTTTTCATGGCGATTACACCTGCGCGCGCAGCGGCAAATTGACCAGCAGATTTTGCGGCTTGAGGCGGAGCACACGCTCGGCATTCATCATCAGCCCGAGGTAAACCGGCTTGCCAGCCACGTCCGCGCGCATCTCCTGCGGCTCTACAAAATCCAGCCTAAACAGACTGACCAGGCGCTGCATGCGCTCGGGCGCCACTTCCCGGCCTTCGTACAGGTCGTTGAGCAGCGCCGTGGCATCAATGTCCAGGCCCACATGCCAGCGCCAGGCTTCGTCATCGACTTTTTGCAGCGGCCGGATGGTGACGGCCGCGCCGAGAAAATGCTGCACCCATTTTTCCAGCACACGCGCCAGTGCCTTCAGGCCGGAGCGGGCGCGCGTCATGGTGAAGACCAGGCCGTGGCTCAGGTCGTTGGTGACCTCGTGCCTCAGGTCGAGCAGAAAGCTGTGGCGCTCGCTGGCCTCCCAGTAATCGGGGGCATTGCTGTCTGACAGCACCTGCATGTCAATACTGCGCAGCGGCGCCCCGGCCTCCGCAAGGAACCGGCCGAAGTCACCCAGTCCGCCGTGATCATTCAGCATGTCGAGCCGGTCACGGTCGCCGGCCAGCACCTGGCCCTCTTCGGTGGAAATGCGTTGCGGGCGAAACAGCATTTCGGCGGCGCGCACTTCGTAGGCGTCCGTCGCATCGTCGAGCAGGTTGCGCACGATGGCTTGGGCCAACAGGTCAATGAACAGCGGCGGGATGCTGATGCTGCCGGCACGGAACAGGCTCAGGTAATACGCCTCCAGCGTGCCGGCATCCAGCAGCCCGTCACGAAAACGCAGAAACAGGCCGTAGCTCTCGCGGGCATCGTCGTCCTGAAGGGCCTGCAGCTCTGCGTCGGGCACAGGGCGAGTGGGCGCATCCTGCAAAGTAGCGTGCAGGGTCTGCTCGGCGCGGCAGGACTCGGGCAGCAGCGCCAGTTCTGGGCGAACCAGGAACAGGCGCAGGTAGTCGTCGGTGGGCAGCATCCAGCCCCGGGCATTGCGCTGGAGCTGGCTGAAACCGCTGGAAGGCCAGAAATTTTGCATGGTGGCCATCCTCTCACATTGGGCGAGGTATCCCTGTTGCGTTCATTCACTCCTGTTTTGATAGCTACCGGTGTCCTCGACATAAGGGCTGGAGGCCAATTTCACTACAAAAAAGCGCAAGAACCCCTGTTTGAAGCGACACGGAAAAAGCGCAGGTGCCAGGGTTGGCGCCGGTGTTTTTCGGCTTTGCGTACAGTAGGCTTTGTTTGGCGCCTTCATTGGCGCAGCTGACGGAGACACCCCATGAACCGCATGATGAAATTTCCTGGATATTCAAGCGCTAGCCCCGCTTTGCTGGCGGTGGTTCTGCTGGCGCTGGGCCTGCCGGCCTGGGCGCAGCTGCCTACCGTGACCACCCGCACTGAAACCTGGACGGGTAGCAGCCCGCCCCCCGACTACAACGCGTATGAACGGGACCAGTGGGAATGGCGGCGGCAGCAGCGCGAACACGAGCGCCGCCAGCTTGAACTGACACGCCGGCAGGATGCGCAAATTCGCCAGAGCCAGGAGTCGATCGGACAGCGTGCCCTGCGCGAACAGGCGCAGCGCAACGGCACCTGGGTGCCGGAACGGCCTGGGCTCAGCGACCAGGAGCTGGCCTGGCGGGAGCAGCAGCAGTTGCAGCGCGAGCAATGGCGGCAACAGCGGGACCTGACGCGCCAGGACGACCAGCGCATCCGGCAGGACAGCGAGTCGATCGGCCAGCGCGCCCTGCGCGAGCAGGCCCAGAAACATCGCAGTGAGGGCAGCCTCCCCAGCAACAAGCGCTAGCCGGCCTGCACGCTGCGGTAGCGTGCCGCTTCCTGCTCCAGCCAGCCGCGAAACAGCGCCAGCACCGCGTTGTCGGACTTCTGTTCCGGATAAATGAAGTAATAACGCCGGTCGCTGAGGAACTCGTGCTCGATCAGCGGCACCAGGCGGCCCTGTTTCAAGTGGTCTTCAATCAGGAAACGCGGAATCAGGGCCAGGCCCTGGCCATGGATGGCAGCTTCGGTGGTGATGGAAAACAGCTCCATGCGCGCACCGGCCAGGTCGTTCTCGACGCTCAAACCCAGCGACTCAAACCACTGCCGCCAGGCATAGGGTCGCGTGCTCATCTGCAGCAGCGGCAGGTGCGCCAGGTCCGCGGCCTTGAGGCTGCGCCGCGTCTTGACCAGCGCCGGGCTGCCGACCGCCACCAGGCGTTCGTCCATCAGGAAACAGGACTCCGTACCCGGCCAACCGGCGTCGCCCGCAAAAATGGCCGCATCCAGCGCGGTATCGGCAAACAGGAAAGGCCGCGTGCGGGACGACAGGTGCACCGCAATATCGGGGTGCAGGCGCTGGAAATCGCCGAGCCGCGGCACCAGCCACTTGGCGGCAAAGGTCGGCACCACCCCCAGCTCCAGCGCCCCACCCGCGCCGCCCTTGGCCATCAGCGTCAATGTATCGCGCTCCACATCATCCAGGCGAGCACGCACATCGCGGGCGTAGTTGGTGCCCGCTTCAGTGAGCAGTACCCCGCGTTTGGTGCGCCTGAACAGCTTCACGCTCAGGAAGTCCTCCAGACCGGCGATCTGACGGCACACCGCACTCTGGGTGACGGCGTGCTCGTGCGCCGCCTGGGTAAAACTCTGGTGACGCGCAGCCGATTCAAACAGGGCCAGAGCGGTGGTGGAGGGAATTTTTCGTCGCATGCGGGCTCCTGCGGCATCTGCCGTTTCGGAGTTCCATTTTGGCACACCCAAGTTCCAAATCATCTGTTGCGCCTGGTAGGCAGGTCAGCTTATGCTTGAGACAAATCCGGTCCTTTTCCCGGCCTTCCTGAGTTGCGGTTTACGCACACAGAGAGGCCCAACACATTCCTTTGGAGACACCCCATGAGCCCCAGCCCCCACAAAGCCAGCTTCCACTGGGCTGACCCCCTGCTGCTCGACCAGCAACTGAGCGAAGACGAACGCATGGTGCGCGACACCGCCAGCGCCTACTGCCAGGAACAGCTCGCGCCGCGCGTGCTGGAAGCCTTCCGCCATGAAAAAACCGATGTGGGGATTTTTCGCGAGATGGGTTCGCTCGGCCTGCTCGGCAGCACCATCCCCGAAGCCTATGGCGGCGCCGGCCTGAACTACGTTTGTTACGGCCTGGTGGCACGTGAAGTCGAGCGTGTCGATTCGGGCTACCGCTCCATGATGAGCGTGCAGTCTTCGCTGGTGATGGTGCCTATCAACGAGTTCGGCAACGAAGCCACGAAACAGAAATACCTGCCGAAACTGGCCACCGGAGAATGGATTGGCTGCTTCGGCCTGACCGAACCCAACCACGGCTCCGACCCCGGCAGCATGATCACGCGCGCCAAAAAGGTGGACGGCGGCTACAAGCTGTCGGGCGCCAAGATGTGGATCACCAACAGCCCGATTGCCGACGTGTTTGTGGTCTGGGCCAAAGATGACGAGGGCGCCATTCGCGGTTTTGTGCTGGAAAAAGGCTGGAAAGGCCTGAGCGCACCGGCCGTGCACGGCAAGGTTGGCCTGCGCGCCTCCATCACCGGGGAAATCGTCATGGACGAGGTGTTCTGCCCCGAAGAAAACGCTTTTCCCGAGGTGCGCGGCCTGAAGGGCCCGTTCACCTGCCTCAACTCGGCCCGCTACGGCATTGCCTGGGGTGCGCTGGGTGCGGCGGAAGACTGCTTCCACAAGGCACGCCAGTACACGCTGGACCGCAAGCAGTTTGGCCGTCCGCTGGCCGCCAACCAGCTGATCCAGAAAAAACTCGCCGACATGGAAACCGAAATCGCGCTCGGCCTGCAGGGCTGCCTCCGCCTGGGCCGCATGAAGGATGAAGGCACGGCCTCTGTGGAGGTCACATCCATCATGAAGCGCAACTCGTGCGGCAAGGCACTCGACATTGCGCGCATGGCGCGCGACATGCTGGGCGGCAACGGCATCAGCGACGAGTTCGGCGTGGCGCGGCACCTGGTCAACCTGGAAGTCGTCAACACCTACGAAGGCACGCACGACGTGCATGCGCTGATCCTGGGCCGCGGCATCACCGGCATCTCGGCCTTTTCCTGAATTCATGAGCACGACTGACGTGCGCCCGCCGCCGCTGACCGGTGTGCGGGTGCTGGACCTGTCGCGCGTGCTCGCCGGCCCCTGGGCCGGGCAATTGCTCGCCGACCTGGGTGCCGACGTGGTCAAGGTCGAAAAGCCGGGCGCTGGTGACGACACCCGCGCCTGGGGCCCGCCCTACCTGAAAGACGCCTCTGGCCGCGACACCACCGAGGCCGCCTACTTTCTCTGCGCCAACCGCAACAAGCGTTCGGTCGCCATCGACATCGCCACGCCTGAAGGGCAGGCGCAGGTGCGCGCGCTGGCGCAGCAAGCCGACGTGGTGCTGGAGAACTTCAAGGTCGGCGGGCTCAAACGTTATGGACTGGATTACGCCAGCCTGAAGGAAACGAACCCGCGTCTGGTCTATTGCTCGATCACCGGCTTCGGGCAGACCGGCCCTTATGCGGCACGCGCGGGTTACGACTTCCTGATCCAGGGCATGGGCGGGCTGATGAGTGTGACCGGCCGCCCTGACGGCGAGGCCGGCGCCGGCCCGCAAAAAGTCGGCGTGGCGCTGACCGACATCATGACCGGGCTCTACGCCACGATTGCTGTGCAGGCCGCCCTGGCCGAACGCGAGAAGTCCGGCCAGGGACAACACATCGACCTGGCGCTGCTGGACGTGCAGATCGCCTGCCTGGCGAACCAGGCCTCCAACTATCTGGCCGGAAAAATCGTGCCGCACCAGATGGGCAATGCGCATCCGAACATCGTGCCCTACCAGGACTTTCCCACGGCTGACGGCGACATCATCCTCGCGGTGGGAAATGACGAGCAGTTCGCCAAATTCTGCAAGGTCGCGGACCACCCCGAATGGTCGGCCGATGACCGCTTTTCCAACAACGCCCAACGCGTGGCAAACCGCGCGGTGCTGGTCCCTCTGCTGCGCCAGGCCACGGTGATGCGCACTTCGGCCAGCTGGATTGCTGCGCTCGAAGCTGCCGGTGTGCCCTGCGGCCCAATCAATCGCATCGATGAAGTGTTTGCAGACCCGCAAGTGATCGCGCGCGGTTTGCAGATCAGCCTGCCGCATGTACTGGCCGGCAGCGTGCCGCTGGTCGCCAATCCGATTCGCCTGTCCGGCTCGCCGGTGGCCTATCAGCGGCCGCCGCCCCTGCTGGGCGAACACACGGCAGAGGTGCTGGCGCAGTGGCTGGGCGAACAAACGACTGCCTGACCGTCTGCATTCCTAAATTCTGGATTTTCAAGCAAAAAGTGTCTCTAGCCCCCGTCTAACGGGGGTTACCAGCTGCTAATTCAATAGCAAACCACGAACAACCAGATCCGATCCAGGCAGGGCACCGCCACGTCATGGCTCCGGCGTTGCACGCAAGCGCGACACGGTGGCGGGCAGATCTTTCCACACAGGCTGAGCGGGCGCATAACGGCCGCGCATGTAGCTTGCCAGCGTCGCAATCTGCCCGTCGTCCAGGCTGTGGCGGAAGGCCGGCATGAAACCGATCTGTGCTGTCGCGGGTGTGCGAATGCCGTCCAGGATCACACGAATCAGGTTGTCGGGCCGCTCGCTGTGCAGCTTGCTGTTCAGGGCCAGCGGTGCATTGACGCCCAGCAGCTTCGGGCCGTTGCCATCATGATGGCAGGAGGCGCATGCGCCGTTGAACAAGCGTTGGCCGGGACCGGGCAGGGCGGCGCCGCTTTGCTGGGCAGACAGCACCACCTGCTTCGCACGTTCGGCGCTCTCAGGCTCGACCAGGGGCTGGTTGAATGACGTCAGGTAGCTGGCCATGGCGCGGATATCGTCGTCGGGCAAGGCGCTGAGCTCCTTGACCACCGGAGCCATCGGGCCGGCGGCGGCGCCGTGCTGCGGGCTGTAGCCCTGGCGCAGATAGCGGTACAACTCGGCGGAAGTCCAGGGTACCGGCGCGCGTGACAAGGCTGTCAACGCGGGCGCTTCCCAGCCATCGACCACCGCACCGGACAGGAAGGCCGGGCCACCGCGCTCGGCGCCCAGCGCATTACGCGGCGTATGGCAGGCACCGCAATGGCCCAGGCCGTTGACCAGGTAGGCGCCGCGGTTCCATTCCACGCTTTGTGTCGGGTCCGCGCGGTAGGGCGCCGGGTCATGAGACATTGCATTCCAGGCTGCCATCAGGGGACGCACGCTGAAGGGAAACGCAAGCTGTGTGGCGGATGTCTGTGCGCGCACCGCAGGCTGGGCCATGAGGTAGGCATACAGCGCCGTCAGATCGTCATCACTGGTTTTGGCAAAGGCCGTGTAGGGAAAGGCCGGATACAGGTGGTGCCCATCCCGCGAGATACCTTCACGCATGGCGCGCTGGAAGGCGCTGAAGGACCACTGGCCGATGCCAGTCTGCGCATCGGGCGTGAGGTTGGTGGTGAATATCTTGCCGAAAGGCGTTTCCATCGCCCGGCCGCCAGCGTTGGGCACGCCGCCTGGCGCGGTGTGGCACACAACACAGTCACCCGCCGCCGCAAGCTGCCGGCCGCGTTCAATCGTCTCTGCGGTGTCAATCGATGAACCACCCGACAACACCGGTGCAATCGCCGGCCGCCAACCCAGCAACGCAGCCGCCAGGCCAAACACGCCGGCCAGCATGGCGCCGGCACGCGACCAACGGCCCAGGCCTTGGGGCCAGGGCGCGTTGTCGGGCGGGCGAGCCGGCGGAGGCGGTGCGGCCAGAGCGGGCGATACGGTCGGTATTTTTTCAGGCGCTGGCTGCAGCGCGGCACGCACCACTTCCGCAGTGAAAGGCGGCTGGCGAAAGCGCACGCCGGTCGCGTCAAAAATGGCATTGGCGATGGCGGCGGTGCCGGGCACCGAGGATGACTCACCCGCACCCAGCGGCGGCTCGCCTGGGCGCGCCATGGTCACCACCTCGATCACCGGCACATCCCTGAAGCTCAGGATTGGGTAGCTGCCCCACTCCAGGCTGGCCACGGTGTTGGTTGTCGGGTTCAGGGCCACCTGCTCGGTGAGCGCCCGGCTGGTGGTCTGCACCACGTTGCCGTGGATCTGGTGCTGCACACCGGCGGGGTTGATCAGCGTGCCGGCATCATGGCCCACCACCACCCGCCGCACCTGCACTTCACCGGTCTTGCGATTAACCTCGACATCAGCAACCCAGGCGGCCCAGGCTGCGCCATAACCCGGCCATTTGCTGTGCACGTAACGCGCGTAAGCCACGCCCTGGCCTAGCACGATGTCAGACGCCCCGCTTTGTTCCCCGCCCTGCTGCTGCGGCTGCGTGTGAACTTTCCAGCCGGCACGGTCGGCCGTGGCGCGCAGCAGCTCGGCGGCGCGCGGCTCAGTCAAATAACGCAGCCGGAATTCCACCGGGTCCACGCCCGCCGCCGTCGCCAGTTCGTCGATGTAGGACTCGTGTGCAAAGGAATTGGGCAAGGCCGATACACCGCGCAGCCAGGAGGCGCGCAACATGGGCGGCATGTCGTTGATCGACACGCGCAGGTTCTCGTAGTCGTAAGGCGGGCGGGCGCTGCGGTCGCCCATCTCGTAAGCGCGCGCCACGGGCTCGACGGTGCGCGTGAGCAGCAGTGCCAGCGTCGGTGCACCGTTGGAGGGGTAGGACGTCTGGAAGTCGTAAGCGGCAACCGAGCCGTCGGCATTCAAGCCACCGTTGACCTGCATGAGCTGCGCCGCACCCTTGGGCTCCCAGGCATGTTCCTGTTCGCGCGTGAGCTGCACCCGCACCGGCGCACCGACCGCGCGTGAGAGCAACGCAGCATCCGCTGCTACATCGTCGGCACAGTTGCGGCCGTAACAGCCGGCCGCTTCCATACGGATCACATCAATATCGAGATCCGGCAACCCCATGAGCTGCGACAGGTCGGCGCGCAACACGTGGGGATTTTGTGTGCCGGCCCAGACCGTTAAACCTTTGCCTTGCCAGTCGGCTAGCGCACAGGACGGCCCGATGGAGCCATGCATCTGGTAAGGCCAGACATAGTTCCGCGGCAAACGCTGCTCGGCACCTGCCATCGCGGCGTCTACGTCGCCCTCGTCAACCAGCTTGCGCTGCGTCGCCGGGTTGGCGCGGATGGCGGTTTCCAGATCGTCCAGATTGCTCAGGCCTGGCCAAGGCTTCCACTGGACACGCAACTCGCGCAGCGCCTGCTCGGCATGCTCTTCACGCTCGGCGACGATGCCGATGAAATCGCGGATAACCACGACGGCACGAATACCCGGAATGTGCGAGATCGAGGACTCGTCGACCGATTTCAGCGTATTGCCGATGAAGTCGCCATGGTCAGCCCCGGCATAAGGTGGCCGCACGACGCGGCCATGCAGCATGCCCGGCACGCGCATGTCGTGCACAAAGGTCAGCGCTCCCGTGGCCTTGGCCGGAATGTCAACGCGCGCCGTGCTGGTGCCGACGATGCGGTAGTCGTCCGGAGATTTCAGCGGCGAATCCAGCGCCAGCGAAAGTTCCACATGCTGCTGTGCAACCAGCGCGCCGTAGGCCACCGAACGGCTATCACTGCCGATCACCGACACCAGGCCGTCATGCACCGTCAGCAGTGCGCGGTCCACCTGCAACACACCGGCGGCCCGGCTCACCAGCCAGGCACACGCCTGGGCAGCAGCAGCCCGCAAAGGTACAGCATGAATCTGAATCGAAGCGCTGGCAATCGTGGCGCCCTGATTCGGCGCGCGGGTGGTATCGCCCAGCACCATGTGGATACTGGCCAGCGGAACATCAAGCTCTTCCGCCACAATCTGGCTGAGGGCGGTGCGAATACCGGTGCCCAGGTCCACATGGCCGTTCAGGGCCGTCACACTGCCGTCATCCCAAACAGCCAACAGTATCTCCACCCCTTCAAGTGGATTGCCGCTGATCAGCGCAGGTTGGCCCTGGGCCGGCGGCAGGGCGGGAGGCGGTTCGCGCGTGACCAGCAGCACGCCACCTGCAGCGTGAAAGCCGGCGCGTGTGAGCGGGGTGTCCGCGCGGCGTGTCATGACTTGTCCGCCCGCGCCGAAACCGGGCGCATCAATTGGGCCGCGCGCCTGACCGCCCTGAGGATTTCCAGGTAGGTACCGCAACGGCACAGGTTGCCGGACAGCTCGCTTCGTATCTCGTCGTCCGTCGGTTCCGGCTTGCGCGCCAGCAGCGCCACCGTCATCATGATCATGCCGCTCAGGCAGTAACCGCACTGGGCCGCCTGCTCTTCGATGAAAGCCTGTTGCACCGGATGAAGCGCCTCGAGGGACCCCAAACCTTCCAGCGTGGTGATCTCGCGGCCGGCCACACCGCCAGTCGGAATCACGCAGGCGCGCGCAGCCACCCCATCGACCAGCACCGTGCAAGCCCCACACTCACCCAGGCCGCAGCCGTATTTGGGGCTGTTGAGCTCCAGGTCGTTGCGCAACACGCCCAGCAGAGAAGCCTGCGGCGAGACCGCCAGTGTTCGCGTCAACCGGTTGACGCTGAGGGTCACGACCTCTGTGATCATTGGGTCCGAGGGCAAGTCAGGACGAGCTTCAGGCCAGGTCGGTGGACTGGATTCGTTTGACGCCCTTGGCCGTCATCTGTTTCCATGCGGCGGCCAGCGAACCGTTCAGGTCGATGGCGCGCGTGGCGTCTTCGATCACATAGGCCTCGAAGCCTGCCTTGCGCGCATCCATCGCGGTCCAGGCGACACAGAAGTCGGTCGCCAGCCCGGTCACGAAAACGCGCTTGATGCCGCGCTGCTTGAGGTAGCCGCCCAGGCCGGTCGGCGTCTTGCCGTCGGCTTCGGTGAAGGCCGAATAACTGTCCACTTCCTGGTGGTAGCCCTTGCGCACAATGACCTGCGCGGTGGGCAGCGCCAGGTCCTTGTGCAGCGCGGCGTCATCGGTGCCCTGCACGCAGTGGTCGGGCCACAACACCTGGTTGCCATAGGCGAGCTTTTTAACTTCAAAAGGCTTTTTGCCAGCGTGGGTGCTGGCAAAGGACGCATGGCCCTTGGTATGCCAGTCCTGCGTGATGACGATGTTCTCGAAAGCGCGTGCGAGTTTGTTGATGACCGGCACCACTTCTTCGCCGCCTTTGACGGGCAAGGTGCCGCCGGTCACGAAACAGTTCTGCACATCAACAACAATCAGCGCGCTTTTGCCGTCGGGCTTGATGCCGGCGGCGAAGGCCACGCGGCCGGCCAGACCGATGGCCGCCACGAGGCCGCCGCCAGACAGGGTTTTCAATAGGGTTCTGCGGGTAGCTGGATGCATGATGCGATCTCCTTGGAACGGATTAAAACAACATGGCGCTAAACACTGAGGTAGGCGCGCCGCACCTCTTCGTTGGCCGACAGCTCGGCCATGGAACCCTCGTAGCGGATCTGGCCTTTTTCGAGCACATAAGCCCGGTCCGACACCAGCTCCGCGAAATGCATGTTCTGTTCGGATAGCAAAATACTGACGCCCTGAGATTTGAGCTCCAGGATCATCTGCGCCATCTGTTCGACGATCACCGGTGCCACGCCTTCCGAGGGCTCGTCCAGCAGGACCAGGTAGGGATTGCCCATCAGGGTGCGCGCCACCGTCAGCATCTGCTGCTCGCCGCCGCTCATGCGGCCACCCTGGCGGTTCGGCATCTCGCCGAGGTTGGGGAACAACTTGAACAGGCGCTCGGGCGTCCAGAGCGGGGCCTCGCTGCCGTCCGGCCAGCGGCGCGGCGGCTGGCGCCCCACTTCCAGGTTTTCCATCACAGTCAGGTCGGTGAAAATACGCCTGTCCTCCGGCACGAAACCCAGGCCCATGCGTGCCGCATGGTGTGGCTCGCTTTTTGAAATGTCGGCACCGAGGAAGGAAACGATGCCGCGCCGCTTGTCCAGCATCCCGATCAGCGTTTTGAGCGTGGTGGATTTTCCGGCCCCGTTGCGCCCCATCAGGGCCACCACTTCACCGCGCCGCACTTCCATGCCTACGTCATAGAGGATCTGGGCGGCGCCATACCAGGCGCACAGGCCTTTGGCTTGCAGCAAAACTTCTTTCACGGTGCTCATGAGGCGGCATCCTTTTCCAGTGTCTTTTTCTCGAAGGTCTTGCCGCTGCCGAAATAGACCTCCTGGACTTTGGGGTGGTCGCGGATCTCCAGCGGCTTGCCTTCCGCAATCAGGCGCCCTCGTGCCAGCACAATCATGCGGTCAGCATAGGCAAACACCACGTCCATGCTGTGTTCGGTGAACAGCACCGCCATGCCACGGTCAATGACCAGCTGTTTGGTCAGGGCCATCAGGTCGTTGCGCTCTTTGGGTGCCATGCCCGCGGTGGGCTCGTCCATCAGCAGCAGCTTGGGGTTGTTGGCCATGGCCATGGCAAGCTCCACACGCTTGACGTCGCCATAAGCCAGCACGCTGCAGGGCCGGTCAGCCTGGGCTTTCATGTGGACCTGCTCGAGCAGCACCAGCGCCTCCTCGCGCTTGTGGCCGGCCGCGCGGCGCCACATGGAAAACAGCTTGCGGTCCGAGGACAGCAAAGCCATCTGGACGTTCTCGACAACCGTCAGCGAAGAAAAGGTTTCGGCAATCTGGAAAGTCCGGCTGACACCCAGCCGCCAGATGTCGCGCGGTGCCAGCCCGATCAATTCCTGGCCATTGAGCTGAATGGAGCCGGCATCGGCCCGCAACTGGCCATTGACCATGTTGAAGGTGGTGGACTTGCCGGCACCGTTGGGGCCAATCAGCGCCAGCAGCTCGCCGGCAGCCAGCTCGAAACTGATGCCGTCCACGGCCTTGACGCCACCGAATGATTTGCCCAGGCCGGACACTTTGAGCAAGCTCATGACTGCCCCTCTTTTGCGCCGCGCAGGCGCAACAGCAGCTGTTTGACAAAGCCGGCAATGCCTTGCGGAAACAGCAGCACGAGGATCAGGATGATGGCGCCCAGCATGGCACGCCAGTAGTCGGTGTTACGAGCCACCGTGTCGTGCAGCCAGGTGAAAGTAACGGCGCCGACAATCGGCCCGACCAGCGTCTGCACACCGCCCAGCAGCACCATGACCAGGCCATCAATGGACTTGCTCACGTGCAGGCTTTCCGGGGAAATGCTGCCTTTGGAGAACGCATACAGCGCGCCGGCCAGGCCTGCGAAAGTGCCGGCGATGACAAAGGCCACCCATTGCAGGCGCTTGACGTCGATGCCGATCGCGTCGGAGCGCAGCACCGAATCGCGTGCTGCACGCATGGCGTAGCCAAAGGGTGAATACAGCATGCGGTGCATCAGCAGCACGGCCCCGGCCACCAGTACCAGCGTCAGGTAGTAATACATTTTTTTGTCGGCCAGCCATTCGGACGGCCAGACACCGGTCAGGCCG
This sequence comes from Polaromonas sp., assembly GCF_039930745.1. Lineage (GTDB taxonomy): Bacteria > Pseudomonadota > Gammaproteobacteria > Burkholderiales > Burkholderiaceae_C > Polaromonas. The sequence goes on from NZ_JBDTTH010000097.1 coordinate 14,673, forward strand.
TTGCTGCCACCGGTGAAGGCATCCCACTGGTAGCAGATCGCCCAGGTGATCTGCGCAAAGGCCAGGGTCAGCATGGCCAGGTACACGCCCGACAGGCGGACACAGAACCAGCCGTAGATGAAGGCCCCCAGCGCCGCGAGCGCAGGCGCGACGATCAGAGCCACCTCCATCGGCAGGTTCAGGCTGCGCACCAGCAAGGCGGCGCCGTAGGCCCCCAAGCCAAAGTAAGCCGCATGGCCAAAGGAGTGCATGCCGGCCGGCCCCATGATGAAGTGAAGGCTGGCGGCAAACAGCACCGCCACCAGCAAATCAATCAGCAGCACCGTGACGTAGGGCGATTGCGCGGCGAGCACCGGCACCAGGGCCAGCACGGCCAGCACGGCGGCGCCCCCATAGGTGTACAGGCGGTCCGGCGGACGCAAGGGCTCCTCGGCCGTGCCGGCATGGCGGCTGACCGCCTGCGGCCGGCCGAACAGCCCCCAGGGCCGGGCGACGAGCACAACGGCCATCACGAGAAACTCCACCACCAAGGTGAGTTTGGAAAACGAAATGCTGATGCCCCAGATTTCCACCAGGCCCAGCCAGATGCAGATCGCCTTCAGCTCGGCAATCAGCAGCGCCGCCACGTAGGCACCGGGAATCGAGCCCATGCCGCCGACCACCACGACCACAAAGGCCGCGCCGATGATGTTGAGGTCCATCTCCAGGTTCGCCGGTTCGCGCGGCAGCTGCAAGGCACCCCCCAGCCCAGCCAGCAACGCGCCCAGCGCGAACACCGCAGTAAACAGCCAGGCCTGGTTGACACCCAGCGCACTGACCATCTCCCGGTCTTGCGTGGCAGCACGCACCAGCGTGCCCCAACGGGTTTTGGTCAGCAGCAGCCAGAGCAGGCCGAGCACCACCGGACCTGCCACGATCAAAAAGAGGTCGTAAGACGGAAATTGCCTGCCGAGAATGGACACCGAGCCCGACAGACCGGGTGCCCGCGGGCCCAGCAGCTCTTCAGGCCCCCAGAACCACAACACCCCGTCCTTGATCACCAGGCCCAGCGCAAAGGTGGCCAGCAGCTGGAACAGTTCGGGCGCGCGGTAGATGCGGCGCAGCAGCAGGACTTCGACCAGTGCACCCAGCACACCGACGGCCAGGGCGGCAAGCAACAAAGCCGGCCAGAAACCGATCGTGCCGCCCAGGGTGGCCACCAGGGAATAGGCCACATAGATGCCGACCATGAAAAAAGAGCCGTGCGCGAAGTTGACGATACGCGTGACGCCAAAAATCAGCGACAGCCCGGCAGCCACCAGAAACAGCGACGATGCACCGGCCAGGCCATTGAGCAGCTGGACGACAAAGCCTGAAAAGCTCATGAATTACCCTTTTTACGCGGATGCAACAGACCATCTGCAGGCACCATGGCGCGCATGGAAGCCGTGCAGAAGTCACTCTGCCGGCAAAACCCCGGCACCCGCGTCATCGACAACGCGGGGCCGAACGGGGTTTCGCAGACCGCCAGCCCTGCTATTCCTTTTCTACATCATTCGTGAACGCGAAGGCGAAGCGACGACAGTACAGAC
>NZ_JBDTTH010000098.1:0-15850 GCF_039930745.1 Polaromonas sp.
CAAAGGCCGCGCATTCCCAGCGGTCCATCATGCCGGTGCGCCAACACAGGTAGTGGGCGTGCCGACTCGGCACGTTGCGCTCGTACAGGCGCACCAGCGAGCCGTTTTCCAGCCAGGGCGCGCCCAGCTTGAGCCGCACCAGCGCCACGCCCATGCCGGCGGCGGCGGCGTCGCACATCAGGCCGATGTCGTTGAACTGCGAGCCGTCCACCGGTTCCGGCCAGTCCAGCTTGTGCGCGGCAAACCAGGTGCGCCACGGCTCCAGCGGCGAGCGCAGCAGGGCCTCGCCGTCCAGGTCTTCCGGCGCTTCAAAAGGTCCGTGCTCGCGCACATAAGCGGGCGAGGCCAGTGGGGTGACTTCGTCTTTCATCAGGCAGACATGTTCGACGTCGGCGTAACGGCCGGTGCCGAAACGCACTATCAGGTCGGCGTCTTCCGCCACCACGTCGAGCAGCGGAATCGACACCTGCAGCGTGAGGTCGATCTCGGGGTAAGCGTCGGTGAACTGGCGCAGCCGCGGGATCAGGATGGAGCGGGCAAACGTGGGCGTGACTGCCAGGCGCAGCTTGCGTTTGGCTGGGTTGCCGCTCTGGCCGGCGCTGCCTGGGAATTTCTGCAGCGTGGCCAGGCCCTCGCGCACGTGGGCCAGGTACTCACTGCCTTCGGTGGTCAGCGAGAAATCGGCCCGGCCGAACAGCTTGGTGCCGATGATCTGCTCGAGCTGCTTGACCCGGTGGCTCACCGCGCTGGGCGTCACATTCAGCTCGTCCGCAGTCTGGGTGACGCTGCGCAGGCGCGCCAGCGCCTCAAAGGTCAGTAGGCACTGGATGGGCGGGATGCGGGCGGCGGCCATCTGACTACCTTGTCATTGCGGACTCGATCCGCAATCCATGTCGCGCGCACCCAAGGCGGTGGATCGTGTGACATGGATCCCGGGTCAGGCCCGGGATGACAAGCGGGGATGTCACTTGAAAATGACTGTCTTGTGGCCGTTCAATAAAACCCGGTGTTCGCTGTGCCAGAGCACCGCACGCGCCAGCACCTGGCTTTCAGTGTCGCGGCCCATGGCGGTCAGGGCTTCCACGGTTTTGCTGTGGTCGGCGCGGGCCACGTCCTGCTCGATGATCGGGCCTTCGTCGAGGTCGGCCGTCACGTAGTGCGCCGTAGCGCCTATCAGCTTGACGCCGCGCGCATGCGCCTGGTAGTAGGGCTTGGCGCCCTTGAAGCTGGGCAGGAAGGAATGGTGGATGTTGATGGCGCGGCCTGCCAGCTTGTTGCACAGCTCGTTGCTGAGGATCTGCATGTAGCGCGCCAGCACCACCAGTTCCGCACCTTCGGCTTCGATGATGTCGTACTGTTTTTTTTCAGCCTTGTCTTTGGTGGCTGCCGTGACCGGAATGTGATGGAAGGGCACGTTGTAGCTGGCCGCCAGCTGGTAGAAATCGCGGTGGTTGGAGACGATGGCCCGGATGTCCAGCGGCAGCAGGCCGGACTTCCAGCGAAACAGCAGATCGTTCAGGCAATGGCCTTCCTTGCTGACCATGAGCACGGTGCGCATCGGCTGGGCGGCCTGGTGCAGGCCCCAGCGCATGTCGAACAGCGACCCCAGCACGCCGACCTGCTCCTTCAGTTTTTCAAAGGGCAGCTGGCTGCAGGCGAAACTGACACGCATGAAAAACAGGCCGGTGGCGTCGGCGTCCGGGTCGTCGCGCTTGTCGTCGCTGAACTGGGCCGCTTCCAGGATGTTGCCGCCGCGTTCGAACAGGAAGCCGGACACCGCATGAACAATGCCCGGACGGTCCGGGCAGGACAGCGTAAGAATATAAGTAGGGCTCATGGGGGATGAATTGTCGCAGGTGGATTTTGCTGAAAAGCAGATTGTCGCCGGGAGTGCCAGAATGCATCTCAAACCCGCCGAAACCCGGCGAACCGTTTTCACGCAGGAGATTTTTGCAATGGCCTATCCAGACTTCAACATGGACCACCAGTGGCTGCCGTTCACGCCGAACCGCAGCTTCAAGAAGGACCCGCGTGTTTTTGTCGCCGCCGACGGCATGTTTTTCACCACCCACGACGGCAAGCAGGTGCTCGACGGCATCTCCAGCCTGTGGTGCGTGGGCGCTGGCCACAACCGCAAGCCCATCAACGAGGCCATCAAAAAGCAGCTCGACACACTGGATTACGCCACCGCCTTCCAGGCCAGCAACGACCAGGCCTTCAAGGCCGCCGAGATGATTGCCGCCATGGCGCCGGGCGATTTGAACCAGGTGCTGTTCTGCAACTCCGGCTCGGAAGCGGCCGACACCTCGCTGAAAGTGGCGCTGGCCTACCACCGCGCGCGCGGCGAAGGCCACCGCAATGTGTTCATCGGCCGCGAAAAGGGTTACCACGGCGTCGGTTTTGGCGGCATGAGCGTGGGCGGCATTCCGGCCAACCGCAAGGTCTATGGCGCGGCCCTGCTGCCGCGGGTGGACCACCTGCGTTTTATCCACGACCCGGTCAAACACGCCTACATCCATGGTGCCGAGCCGGTGTGGGAAGAAGACATCCTGCTGGAGCTGGAGCAGCGCATTTTGCCGCTGCACGACCCGAGCAACATTGCGGCCGTCATCGTCGAGCCGGTGGCCGGCAGCGCCGGCTGGTACCTGCCACCCAAGGGCTACCTCAAGCGCCTGCGCGAGATCTGCGACAAACACGGCATCCTGCTGATTTTTGACGAAGTCATCACCGGCTTTGGCCGCCTGGGCAGCAACTTCGGCGCCGACTATTACGGCGTGGTACCTGACATGCTGAACTTCGCCAAGGCGGTGACCAACGGCGTGATCCCGCTGGGCGGGGTGATCTGCACCGACCGCATCTACAACACCATGATGGAAGCCAACGCCGGCAGCCCTGCGCATGCCATCGAGTTTTTCCACGGCTACACCTACTCCGGCCATCCGGTGGCCTGCGCAGCGGCGATGGCCACGCTGAACCTGTTCAAGGAAGAAAAGCTGTTTGAACGCGCGGGGCAAATGGGCCTTGTGTTGGGCGACGCCATGCACGGCGGCTTCAAGGGCCTGCCGAATGTGGTGGGCATCCGCAGCCTGGGCCTGGCCGGCGCCGTGGAGCTCGCGTCCATCGCCGGTGCGCCGGGCAAGCGTGCTTACGACATCTTCATGGACTGTTTCAAGCACGGCGTGCTGGTACGGCCGGCGGGCGAGAACATCGTGATCTGCCCGCCTTATATCGTGGAGAAAGCGCACATCGAGCGCATCGTCAGTGTGGTGGCTGACGCGATCAAAAAGAGCGCCTGAGGCACTACGCCACTACGCCACTACTTGGCCTTGAACTTCTCCTCAAGGTCTTTGCAGTGGTCCTGCTCGGGCACCGCCGGTGTCGGCCAGACCGTGTCAAAAGCGGCCTGGTTGTCAATGGCCTGGCGTGTATCGGGCGTCGTCTGCGCCGGCCCGGCGCGCAGATGCACTGCTTTGACTTTTGTGCCGGGCGGCAGATGTTGCGGCACGCCCAGTGCGCGGTTCACGTGGCCGCTGCCAGCCAGCAGCACCACGGTTTTGCCGGGCAGCATGGCCTGGCTGATAGTGCGCGCCATGCTGATGTCCCGGGCGATCTGGATACGTGTCATGGGAGAAATCTGGCTTTCCGGCAACAGGTCGCAGTGCCCAAGGCGTATGAGTTGCTGCTGCGCCTTGAGCGCCGGACCGGGTAACTGTGCGTCGAGCTTGCTGTCGGCCATCACGCTGCGCATGTCTGCCGCCGGCAAGTTGCCCCCAAGCACGGGGACGCCGGCTTTCACGGCCGCCATCACGGTCGGTCCATAGTCCAGCCAGGCCCAGCCTTTTTGGTTCCAAGCCAGGGCAGCTTCCACCTGCAGTTGCGTGCTGTTGGATTTCAAGGCGGCCGTGCTGGTTCCGGCTTCGGCCATTTCCAGCACCACCGCGCCCAGCAAACCGCGGACGGCCAGGTACTCAATCACCTGCCGTTGGATGTGCTGGTGCTCAGCCGCATCATGCTGCTCGCCGAGCAGGATCACGTCGGCGGGCAGCAAGGCGTCAGTACGGGCCGTGATCTCGTTCGGTGCATGCGGAAACAGCCTGGGCGCAGGCGCCCTGGCGCAAGCCGCCAGCAGCAGGAGTGGTAGCAGGAGGGCAACGGCCCGGCGCATGTTTCGGGAATTGGTTGGGACTGGGTTCATGGCGTGTCAGGTGATACTGGCGCAGTGTCGCACGCTATTCTGGAACATCAAGCATGCAACACTGCACCGGCCGGGCCTCAAAGCCGGTGATCGCCTGTCGGCCTGTTCCTGCTGAAACCATCGTCTCCCCTTGATGCCCCGCAAGCCAGTTGCTGTTCTTGTTACCCTGCTGCTGGCGCTGGCCGGTGCCGGCTTGTGCGTGCTGGCCGGCACGCCCCTGCCCTGGATGATGGGCCCGTTGCTGGCCACAGCCTGCGCTTCGGTGGCCGGGGCACCCACCGCCGGGTGGCGGCCGCTGGGCAATGCGGGGCAGTGGATCATCGGAACGGCGCTCGGCCTTTATTTCACGCCGCAGGTGACGGCGCTGGTGGGCAGCCTCTGGTGGGCCATCGGCCTGGCGATTGCCTGGGCGCTCGGTCTAGGGTGGTTTTTCGGCGGCTGGCTGCACCGCGTCAATGCAGCGCACATGCCCGAGGTGGCTGCGCCCAAGATGCGCGCCACCAGTTATTTCGCCGGCGCCATCGGCGGCGCTTCCGAGATGACCTTGCTGGCCGAACGCGCCCATGCACGCACCGATTTGGTGGCGGCCTCGCACAGCCTGCGCCTGCTGCTGGTCACGGTCACCATTCCATTTGCCATGCAGTTTAGCGGCCTGCATGGCCTGGATCTGAATCCGCCCGTGTTGCGTGCGGTTCACGGCCCGGGCCTGGCCCTGCTGGCGCTGGCCACTGCCGCCGGTGCTTGGCTGATGCACCGGCTGGGCCGGGCCAACCCTTGGTTCATGGGGCCGTTGCTGGCGGCGATGGGCCTGACCATGGGCGGTATTTCCCTCTCGGGCATTCCTTCCTGGCTGAGCAATGCCGCGCAGCTGCTGATTGCGGTGGGACTGGGGGTGCGCTTTTCCAGGGCCTTCCTGTACGCCGCGCCGCGCTGGATGGCTTCGGTCGTGCTGGGAACGCTTGGCATGCTGGCCGTGTCGGCGGGTTTTGCCTGGCTGCTGGCACAGACCACGGGCTTGCCGCTGGCCACGTTAATCCTGGGTACGTCGCCCGGCGGCATCGCGGAGATGGCGATCACCGCCAAGGTGCTGCAGCTCGGCGTGCCGGTGGTCACGGCTTTCCAGGTCTGCCGGCTGGTGGCGGTGTTGGTTCTGGTTGCGCCGCTGTACCGCTGGCTTTATCCCGACGCCAGCGACGCAGAAACCGGCTGAGTTGTGCCCCGTGCCTAGTGCAGGCCGATGGGCGTGTGCGCCAGTTCGGCATAGCCCTCGAGGGTGTCTTCCACTTCTTCCTGTGTTGGTGTGTTTTTCTGCCAGACATTCAGGCGCTCCTGGAACAGTTCGGCCCAGGAGCCGTCCAGATAAACCTCCTTGCCGGAGCGTTTGTCGACAATTTCAAAGCCGTGGCGGGCAAGCTGCGGCACGGCCGGCTGGGGCGCGGATTCCTCAGGGGCATTGGCGTGAATCTGCACCACCACAAAGGATTCGGAGTCGTAGAGCATTTGCATGATGTTTTGTCCTTCCTGTACACATAACAACGGCCAGGCTGAGTTCAAGACCCACAGGGTAAATCCCTGAAATGCCAATAAATTCACCGGAATCTGCATTTTCTCAAGCTTTTTTCGTGCCAGCGGGCCATCCAGCGCCTCGACCCGGCGTTTTGCTTCTCAGGGTTTCTCGGCCACACGCAATTTCTGGTCGATGAAATCGCCGTTTTGCTGCGTGATGCGGCTGCGTACCGGCAGGTAGTCCATGGAAGGCGCAAACCAGATTTCAACGGTCTGGTCGTAGTCGCGCTGCGGCTTACGCGTGAGCTTCAGGGTGGCGACATCGCCGACGGGCAGGCTAAGTTTTTCCTCGCCTTCGACGGTAAAGGTCCAGGTGTCGACCTGACGTGGGCCTGCCGTGTACAGAGACACCGTGCTGCCGGCCGGGTAGCTGGCCGGGGCACCCGCCAGCAGGCTGCCCAGCTGCAGGAAGACGCTCAGACGGTCTTGGGCGCCGCGCAGCCAGGGGGCATCGGGCGTGTTGGCACTGAAGCTGATCTTGCCCTTGTCTTCCTCGAAATGCGCCGCGCGTTCGCTGCGCGACTTGTCCAGGAAACGCGTTGGGGCCAGGCCATCGGCGGTGATACGGCCACTGCTGCTCATGCTGCGCGTGCCCAGGAAAAACGCGCTGACCACCATTTGGGCGTCATAACTCTGGCCGTCCTGCAGCCAGCTCAGTTCGGCAAAGGCGCTGTAGTCCATGTTCCGGGAGCGGCCAGTCATCGCGTATTTGAGGCGCACCGAGCCGGGGATGGTCAGCGCCGTGCTGGCGCTTACTAGCGGCGGCGGCATTTGTGCTTCAGGCGCGGGCGGTGCGGGGTCGGCCGGCCGGCCGGCATTCGCCTGGCTGTCGGTGGGCATCGAGCCCCCAGATGCTATGGATTCAATAGCTGATTGCGCAGGTGGAATAAGGGCTGGAGCCTGATTTTCCTGTAAAGAAGGGCGGGCTGCCGGAGCCGGGCGCCGGACGGCAGGTTTGTGCACGGGTATTGCTGCGGGTACAGGGTTGGCGACGGGCTCCGGTTTGATTTCCAGTGTCCGCGTGATGAAGGGGCGTGGCCTGGATGCTGCTGAATCGGGTGGCCCCCACGCCAGGGGCGCCGCCTGCAGCAGCAGCACATGGATCAGCCCGACCAGCGCCGTCAGCACGATCAGCGGGCGCGCCGGCAGCGCTTCGTGGCGCTGGGCGAAGAGGGCGTTCATGCCCCTGTGAACCCCAGATCGCTGGAAAGTTGCCTGGCTGCTGCCGCCAGCGGCCGGGCCACGGCGCCGTCCCAGGCCGGGTCGAAATTGGCCAGCGAGCCCAGCGCCACCATGCCCAGCGCCAGGTGGCCGTCGGCATCAAAAACGGGTGCACAGAACCCGGCCACGCCGGGCAGCAGGGTGTCCACCACACGGGCCATGCCGCGCTGGCGAACTTCTTCCAGCACGGCCGTGACTTCGGCCATGGTCTGGGGAACATCCTTGCGTGCCAGCTTTTGCATGCGCGCCAGTTCGGTTTTGAGCAGCGGCGCCAACCGGTCGTGCGGCTGCCGCCTGCCGGCCGAAGGCTGGGCCATGAAGGCGGAAAAACACAGGCCGGTGGCCGACGACAGCAGGGGCATCACATCACCGAGGCGCAAGCTGACGGTGAGGGCCTGCGGCGACTCTTCCCAGTGCACGATGGTCGGCCCCTGGTTGCCCCACACGGCCAGCGCCAGGGTCTGGCCGATCTGCTCCATCAGCGGCCCCAGGCGCTGGCGCGCCAGCTTCACGCTGTCCAGCCGCGACAGCGAGGCCAAGCCCAGTTTGAGCGCGGCCGGGCCGAGGTCGTAGCGTGTGGTGCCCGGGTCCTGCGTTACCAGCTCGAGCCGCTGGAAACTTACCAGGTAGCGGTGCGCCTTGGCGGCACTCATGCCCGCGGCAGAGGCCAGGTCGCGCAGCATCAGCGCCCCCGGCGATGCGCCCAGCACCTGCAGCAGGCTGAAGCCGACTTCCACCGACTGGATGCCGGCGCGCTGCGCGGGCAGGGCGGCCAGGCCGCCCAGTGAGCCGGCCGGGGGTGTTTTGCGCTCTTTCATGGAATTCGACTAGAATTTAAAATTACATTTAGGTAAATTGATTTCACTTATCGTAACTCTAGCGCAGAGAACGAGCAGTGTGTAATCCGTTTCACCATCTCGCCCTCAAGAACCAAGGAAACTGATGAAACTCGCTACCTACAAAGACGGCTCGCGCGACGGCCAGCTCGTGGTGGTCTCGCGTGATCTGACGACGGCCCATTATGCGACGGGCATCGCCGCCAAATTGCAGCAGGTTCTGGACGACTGGAACTTCCTGGCGCCGCAATTGCAGGACCTCTACGACACACTGAACAACGGCAAGGCGCGCCATGCGTTTCCGTTTGAGCCGGCGCGCTGCATGGCGCCGCTGCCCCGTGCCTATCAGTGGGCTGACGGTTCGGCCTACATCAACCACGTCGAGTTGGTGCGCAAGGCACGCGACTCCGACGTGCCGGGCAGCTTCTACAAGGACCCGCTGATGTACCAGGGCGGCAGCGATGACTTCATCGGCCCCTGTGACGATGTGATGTGCCCCAGCGAAGAGTACGGCATCGACTTTGAAGCCGAAGTCGCGGTCATTACCGGCGACGTGCCCATGACCAGCACGCCAGAGCAGGCGCTCGAAGGCATACGCCTGGTGATGCTGGCCAACGACGTGAGCCTGCGCAACCTGATTCCCAACGAGCTGGCCAAGGGCTTCGGGTTTTTCCAGAGCAAGCCGGCCACCGCCTTCAGCCCGGTGGCGGTGACGCTGGACGAACTCGGCGACGCCTGGGACCAGGGCCGTGTCAACCTGACCATGCAGAGCACCTGGAACGGCCGCAAGGTCGGCATGTGCGACGCCGGTCCCGAGATGACCTTCCATTTCGGCCAGCTGATTGCCCACATCTGCAAGACACGCAATGTGCGCGCCGGCTCTATCGTCGGTTCGGGCACCGTGAGCAACAAGGGCGTCGAGGTCAAGGGCAAGACCGACTGGCCCAAGGGCTACAGCTGCATTGCCGAGAAGCGCGCGATTGAAACCATCCAGGACGGCAAGCCTTCCACCGAATTCATGAAATTTGGCGACACCATCCGGATTGAAATGAAGGGCAAGGACGGGGAGCTGGTGTTCGGTGCAATAGACCAGAAGATCGTCCAATACGGTTGAGCAGCCCGGGCGGTTTGCAGCAGAGGGGCTTTTACCCAATAATGCAAGCCAACTACTGCGTACCGCAGGGAGGCGTGATGACAATCAGGATGCATTCGACCCGGCGCTGGATGGTGCCACTGGTGCTGGTTTTGATGGCGGTGCCTCCCGCCTGGGCGCAATCCACCTTCGACAAAGTCAAGAGCCGCAGCCTGCTTGTGGTGGGTTACCGCGAAAACGCCTTTCCTTTTTCATTCGCGGACGGCAAGGGAGCGGCCGGCTACAGCATCGACCTGTGCGCGCCCATCATCGAGCGCATCGGCCAGGCCTCTTCCGCGAAGAATCTGCGCGTGGTCTATCAGGCCGTCGAGCAGGAGCGTGTGGTCAGCCTTCTTAAAAGCGGTGCGATTGACCTGATGTGTGCCAACACCAGCGACACCGAAGCCAGGCGCAAGCTGGTTTCTTTTTCACCTCCGATCTTTTACGCGGCCGTGCGCGTGCTGGTGCGCGGCAGCGACAAGCTGGGCTCGCTGGATCAGCTGGCAGGTAAAAACCTGGTAGTGCTGGGAGGCGCCACGGCCAGGAATGCCCTGAATGCGTATGCCGCGAGCCACGGCCTGAAGTGGAAGATTGCCAACGTGCTGGAGCACGACGCGGCCATGAGCCAGCTGAGCCTGCGCCAGGCCGACGGTTATGCGCGCGATGACATCCTGCTGGTCAATGCGGTACTGACCGCGAAAAACCCGGCTGATTTTGCGCTGTTGCCCGAGCGCCTGTCCTCCGAGCCGATCGCCATCGTTTACAGAAGCGGCGACCCGGCGCTGCAAAAGCTGGTAGACCTGTCCGTAGTCGAATCCATGCGCAGCGGAAAATTCAGCCAGACCTACGAAAAATGGTTTACCAAGCCTGTGCCTCCGGCGAACAAGGCGCTGAACCTGCCAATGTCCCCGGAGCTGAGCCGTCTGCTCGCCGCAGCCAAATAAACCCCATCGCTGCGCGCAAGCGCGCTCATGGGCCCATCCTCATGCGGCGTAAACCGCGTCCAGGTCGCGAAAGCCCTTGATCTCCAGCGGATTGCCGAAGGGGTCGCAGAAAAACATGGTCCACTGCTCGCCCGGCTGGCCTTCAAAACGCACCTGGGGCGCAAACAGGAAATCGGTCCCTGCGGACTGCAGGCGCTGCGCCATCGCCTGCCAGTCGGGCAGCGCCAGGACCAGCCCGAAATGCGGCATGGGCACCAGGATGTCGCCGACATGGCCGGTGCGTTCGGTCTTGAAGGGTGTGCCCAGGTGCAGGGACAGCTGATGGCCCATGAAGTCAAAATCTACCCAGGTATCCGTGCTCCGGCCCTCGACGCAGCCTAATACGCCGCCGTAGAAGCGCCGGGCCTCGTCGAGATCGGTGACGTTGAAGGCGAAATGAAACAGGCTGCGCATCCGGTCAAGGATAGCAGCCCGGACCGCCGGGTCCTGGCGCCTTCTCGTAAGAAATTCGCCTTCACGCCGACTCATGCGCATGAGCAATCCATACGACCTGATTTTCGACAGCTCCAGCTTCAACGCGCAGGTGGTTTTCGTCGGCACCCGCTGCGACCAGGACAACCTGCTGCACAACTACCGGACCGGCGCGATCCATTTCGTCAAGTCCGGCAGCGCCGACGTGCTGTTGCCGGGCGCGCCGCCGCTGCGCATCGCGCAGCCCTCCCTGGTGTTCTTTCCCCATGCGCACAGGCACTGGCTGCAGGGCGTGGACGGCAACGGCCTGGAGCTGGTCTGCGCCACCACCAGTTTCAGCGACCGCTTCAACGAAGCCGTGGCGTTGTCTTTGCCCGAGGTCATCGTGCTGCCGCTGGCCCAGCTCTCCTCGATCGAGCACACGTTGCAGGCCTTCTTTGCCGAGGCCGCCTCCCAGTCGCCAGGTAGTCGGCAGCTGGCCGACCGGCTCTGCGAGGTGCTGCTGGGCTTTCTGATGCGCCATGCCATGGAACAGGGCCATATGAAGGCCGGCCTGTTGGCCGCCGCGGGCGACCGGCGCATCGCACTGGCGCTCAAGGCCATCCATACCCAGTTTTGCGAAGCGCTGGACCTGGATGCACTGGCGAACCGCGCCGGGATGTCGCGCACCCGTTTTGTGGAACGCTTCAAGGCCCTCGTCGGCACGAGCCCGCACCAGTACCTGGTTGGCTACCGCATGGACGTGGCGCAGCAGCTGCTGGCCGCCAAGGTACCGGTCAAGGCGGTAGCCGCACGCGTGGGCTATGCCACGGCGTCGGCCTTTGTGCGCAGTTTCAAGGAAGTGGTCGGTGTGCCGCCGGGCGCATGGGCGCGTTGAGCGCTCGGGGAACGAATGGGCAATTCAACGGGCCGAAACGGCAACTTCGAAACGCTCCCACCCGGCACAGTACGGACTCCCGAGTAGTTCCCTTCAACCTTTCTTTTTTTCTGGAGATATCTCATGACTTTCAGCAAACTCGCAGCCGCTTTCGTTGTTGCTTCCACCGTGCTGGCCGCGGGCAGCGCCTTCGCCCAGGCGCCGGCCAATGCCGAGTACTACCCCCTGTCCGAAATCATGTCGATGAAGATGATCGACAAGAACAAGGACGGCATGGTCTCGAAGCAGGAATACATGGACATGATGTCCATGGCATGGGACATGAACGCCAAGAAGATGAACACCAAGGGCGACAAGATGACCTCAGCCGAGTTCAACCAGATACTGATGTACCTGAAAGCCGGCGGCTGATTCGCTCAATCCAGAATTGGCAACGAACTGGGGGGACTTTGCAGTCCCCCTTTCTTTTGGTGCGCCCAGTATGGGCGGGATCCTCTGCAAGAGAACATCACGCGACACACAACATCGCAATGGCTTGTGGAGGTGGATGAACCCTAGCTGAGCATCTCGGACCGCCAACAGACTATTTCCCCAGCGAAGACAAGCGCTGCACGAGCAAGGCCCTGTTCGGTCTGGCGGTTGAGCTCTTGGAGCTCAAGGGGTTCGGACGCATTCGACTGCGTCGTATCGACAAGGACTTCGGGGAATTCGTGGGCCGTTAGTCCGCAGCTCAGACGGTCGAAGGATCGGCGGCCATGTTGTCGAATTTCTTGAAATACTGTCGGGCCAGCGCGACCAGCTGGCCATCGCTCGGATGATCGGCGGCCACCGAGTCCACCACCTTGCTGGCCACGGCCGGCAGGTGGTTGCTGCACCAGTCGCGGAACTGGTTGCGTACCAGGCCGGGGCCGGTCAGCAGCACCTCGTGCGTGCCGGCCAGTGCCTGTGCAACGTCGCCAAAGAAGGCAGCGCTGTCGTCGGTCTTGCCCTGGTGTTTGTGATGCGTGCGCGACTTGATGCGCTGGGCCTGCATGTGTTCGCGGTCAAACATCAGCACATGGGCTTCGGACTGGTCGATCCAGACAATGGCGTGAAAAGTGCTCATGAAATCCTTGGCAGAAGTTGAAAAGAAAGAAGCGCGGGTCAGGCTGGATGCAATTGCTCTGCTTTTTCCTGGCAGGGAATGCAGCGCTGCGCTTCGGGGCTGGCCTGCAACCGGGCAACAGGAATGCTGACGCCGCAGTCAGTGCATTGCCCGTAGCTCCCGGCTTCGATGCGGCCCAGTGCGGCATCAATCGCGGCAAGTTCGGCCGTTTCGCGTTCGCCCAGGGCAAACTCGATCTCGCGTTCGGTCGCCACCTGGGCGCGTGAGTCTTCCGGCTGGCCGAAGTGTTCTGCAGCGGAGTCGGCGCGGCTAACGGTACCGCCGCGCTGCGCCGAGATTTGCGCAAGCAAGGCAGTGCGCTGGGCCAGCAACTGCTGCCGGTAGGGCGCGGCTTGTTGGGGATTCATTCGGTCGGCTCCTTCAGGTGATATGTTTTCATCATGCGTCGTGCGGTGGCGGCCCCTGTTGATGAAGGTCAAGGGGGAGGCCGTCGGTAGCGTGCGAGGCACAATTCATGAATTCCTTTTGCCTGTTTGACGGAGACACCCATGACTTCCCGGCCCATTGACTACAGTGCGTACCAGACCCTGCACATCACGCGCCGCGGTGCGAACGACGCCGTGCTGGACATCCAGATGAAAGCTCTCAACGGCAAGCTGCCGACGGCGGGCCACGATGGCCACCGCGAGCTGGCGCAGATCTGGCGCGACGTGGGCAGCGACGACTCGGTGCGCTGCGCGGTGCTGCGCGGCGAGGGCCTGGGCTTTTCCGGCGGCGGCGACCTGGCGCTGGTGCAGGACATGGCCGACGACTTTGCCGTTCGCACCCGCGTCTGGAAAGAGGCGCGCGACCTGGTTTACAACGTGATCAACTGCGACAAACCCATCGTCAGCGCCCTGCATGGCCCGGCGGTGGGCGCTGGCCTGGTGGCGGGGCTGCTGGCCGACATTTCGATTGCGGCGAAAAGCGCGAAGATTGTCGATGGCCACACGCGTCTGGGCGTGGCCGCCGGCGACCACGCCGCCATCGTCTGGCCGCTGCTGTGCGGCATGGCCAAGGCCAAGTACTACCTGATGCTGTGCGAGCCTATCAGCGGCGAAGAGGCCGAGCGTATTGGCCTGGTCTCCCTGGCCGTCAACGACGACGAACTCTTGCCCAAAGCCTATGAGGTGGCCGACCGGCTGGCCGCGGGTTCGCCCACCGCCATCAGCTGGACCAAGTACGCCCTGAACAACTGGCTGCGCCAGGCGGGGCCGGCTTTCGACGCCTCGCTCGCACTGGAGTTCATGGGGTTTGCCGGGCCCGACGTGCGTGAAGGCGTGGCCAGCCTGCGTGAGCGAAGGCCGCCTTCGTACGGCCCCTCGGCTTGATGGGTTGCTATTGAATCGATAGCTATTTGCGCCCGTGTATTAAGGGCCAATGGCCGATTTGATGCATGAATGCCCGTGTTTTCCTTGCTGCAAGCCTGTTTTCTGCATCATTTATGCATCAAAACAGGCGCTAGCCCTTTAAACACGGGCGCTAACAGCTATTGAATAAATAGCAAATCAGGCGGCCAATGCATCCAGCGGGCTTGCCGTGCCGCCCGCGGCAACCTTCAGCACGTGGGTGTAAATCATGGTGGTGCTCACGTCAGAGTGGCCCAGCAGCTCCTGCACCGTGCGTATGTCGGTGCCCGACTGCAGGAGGTGGGTTGCGAAGCTGTGGCGCAGCGTGTGCACCGTCACATGTTTTGCAATTCCGGCTTGCGATACCGCCCGCTTGAGCTGCCGCCCGAGGCGTTCTTCAAACAGATGATGGCGCCGCTCCACGCCAGAGCGAGGGTCAACCGATAAATGGGGCGCCGGGTAAACCCATTGCCAAGCCCATGTTTGCCCCGCCCGCGGGTATTTGGCGTCCAGCGCGTGTGGCATGTAGACACCGCTGCGACCAGCCGCGCGGTCTGCCGCCCACAAAGCCCTGGACCGCATCAACTGATCGCGTAGCGGCACCACCAGCGCGCGCGGCAACATCACCACACGGTCTTTGTCGCCCTTGCCGCTGCGCACAATCACCACATGCCGGTCAAAGTCGATGTCTTTGACGCGAAGACTCAAACCCTCCGCCAGGCGCATGCCCGTGCCGTAAAGCATGCGGGCCAGCAGGCCTTCAACACCATCCATTAAAGCCAGTACAGACTGCACTTCGCCCGTAGTCAGCACAACCGGGATGCGCTTTCGCTCTGGCGGACGGCCAATCGACTGAAGCCATGGCAGGTCCTGGTCCAGCACCTGCCGGTAAAGAAAAAGAAGGGCGTTCAGCGCCTGCCGGTGCGTGGCCGGAGAAACCTGGCGTTCATCGGCCAGCATGGTCAGGAAAGCCTCGACATCGGCTTTGCCCATGTCGCGCGGATGCCGCATTTTGCCGTCCCGCCCGTGCCAACGGATGAAAAACCGGGCCCAATGCAGGTAAGCCTTCTCGGTTTGAAGGCTATAGTGCAAATACCGAATGCGTTCACGCACCTGGTCCAGCAGCCGTGTGGACTGCAATGGCGGTGCGGCGACTTTGTCAGGTTTGATATACCTGTTCATTTATACAGTATAGTGAGATAAGCCCATGCTTTCAAACACTTTTTTGAGCCAGAGCCGCCGGTGTTATCTGACTGCCGGACATGTTATTCCGCGGTTTTGCGGGATATATCAAAGTTCCGATCGACGGCTGGAACAGTGGCGCTAGCAGATGAGCTGGGAATGTATAAAACGGCGATTTTCTGGTAGCTTGCATAGCTGCAACACAGCGCATGGACAAAAGCGAGCTTTTGGTCCGGACGCAGTGTCACAGCTATGTGGGCTGATGGCCAAAAAGAGACGTAGTGGTATGCAACAGTTCAAGCGCCAAGAGGTGTCGCGAGCCGCGCCAGAACGAATCAATCGTACGGACACTCGCTACGCGAGCGCCGCACATTTTCAACGTTAGGCGTCATGTCGAATCAACCCTCGCTCAAATTCAGCGCACAGTTTGCTCTGGCGGTGGCCGGCGTGCTCTTTTTGCCGGCGCTGTGGTCACTGGGCAGTGCTTTTTGGTCAGCCGCGACTACCGGGCAAGTGCTGGTTCTGAGCGTGGGTCGTTACGAGACCTCTCACTCTATGGTTCCTTGGCCGCAAGGCTGGGCAAGGTTCGCAGGTCCGTTTGTGTTGGCCCTGTCGTTATCAATGTGGGCCACCTCCAAGTCTGCTCAGCGTGTCACGCTATGGTGGTTCTCGGCCGCGTTGGGTTTTGTCGGCATCGTGCTACTCCTTTTTTCGCAGTGGTTTGTCAGCTGGCGTGGGGTTTTGTGGTTCTGTAGCCTCACAGCATTCGTTGCGCTCTCGTTCTATATAGGCAGCAAGTTCGGGCGCATTGCAATGGTCGCTTTTATGCTTATCGTGTTTGCCTTCGTCGGGTGGCAGGTTGGGCGCGGTGCGTGGCAATGACGCCTAACCCTTTACAGGGACTTCCCAAATAGTCAACAGCAACGCATTTTA
>NZ_JBDTTH010000099.1:0-15592 GCF_039930745.1 Polaromonas sp.
GCGCGCCTGCTGCGCCGGCTGATCCGCAACCTGCTGGAAAACGCCAGGCGCTACAGCGGCGGCGAAATCAGTCTGGAACTGGCGCACATCGGTTCGGGGGCACAGCAGCGCGCCGTGATCCGCGTCAATGACCGGGGCCCCGGCGTGCCGGCAGACCAGCGCGAGCGGATTTTTGAGCCTTTTTACCGCCTGCCGGGTGCCAGTGAGCGCGAAGGCGGCGTGGGCCTGGGCTTGGCGCTGGTCAGATCCATCACCACGCGGCATGACGGCAAGGTGCGCTGCGAAGACCGGCCGGGCGGCGGCGCTTCCTTTGTGGTCGAGCTTCCGATGCCGGCCACCACCTAGTGTCCTGTCCCGCAAATAACGGCGATGTGAAATCGTCCATTCAACCGCCATGCGGCCTTGCCCTTCGTTGCCATGGCTATGTCGCCTCCTCGCGCCTTGCCTGATGATTGACCGGACACTTTCATTTCATCGCCTTATTTGCGGGACAGGCCACTAGAAATACGAATACGCCGCAGGGTCGGCGAAATATACAATCGCCCTCATTCACCCAGGGGAAGGCCTTGTATGTCGCCCACCGTCATCGCTGCGCAATTGTTCGTCCCTGAACAGGGCGCCGGTCCGCAGGCCTTCCTGCCCACCGGGGCGCGCACATGAGTGTTCCTCTGGCCACGCTCCAGCGCCAGTCGAACCCGGTCTGGCTGCACGACGCTTTCAGTTCGCTGCCCGGCGCGCTTGCCGGAACACCTCTCGTCTTCAAGCGTGCCGAGCATGCTGCCGACTACCTGCGCTTCTGGAGCACCGATCCCGCGGCGCTCACCGCCCTGCGTTACGCCCTGTACCGCTGCGAGCATTCCCCCTCGGTGTTTGCCATGCCCGATGCACAGGTACTGCAGGCGCTCGCCGCCAAACTGGCACGCGGCGCCCTGGTGTTGACAGACCGTCCGGCTGGTGCCGGCGCAGGCGGCTGGCCGATGGTTCCCGCCGCTGAGGCAGCGGTGCCGGCATCCAGCACCCTGATCAAGCTCAACACCCTGCCCGACCGGCCTGCCGCGCCTCCGCTGCTGCCGCTGCTCGAAGAAGTGCAGATCGAAGGCGCCGAGGTGCTGCCTGAAATCGAACAGACGCTGGAGCAGATTGACCTCACTATGGGAAGCATTGACCTGGCCGGGGTGTCGCTGGAACCGACACCGTCCAAGGTGCCGCTGATCGAGACCGCCATGACCGACGCCAGCACGTCGGTGACCAAAACGCTCGACGACTTGTAGCGCATGCAGTTTGTGACCCGGGCCGGCACGGCCATCAGCACCGGCGCCACGCAGGTGATCGAGTCGGTCGCCGCCGCCTCCGGCACCTTGAAGACCGAATTGGGCGCGGGCATTTCCGAAGCCACTACAGCCATCAGCACCGTGACCCAGCAGGTCAGCGCGGTGGCCACGCAGATCACCCAGCTGAGTCCGCCTCTCAATCCGCAAGCGTTGGCAGGGCCGCTGTCGGTGGCGCTGACGCGACTGCAGTCGGACCTGGGCGGCGTGGTGAACTCACTGGCCGGCCTGGGCCCGCGCCTGGCCACGGCGGGGCAGCATCTGGCCGGCATTGCTGGCGATGCCCAGGACGCGGTGTCGGTTGCCACGGGTTTACCGGGCCGGCTGGTGGCGATCCGGCCCGATGTGTCCGGCATTCCGCCGCGACTGGCCGGCATCGCCCGCAGTGCGCAGGACCTGGGCAATCGGGCACTGTCCCTGGAGCCACGCCTGGCGCAGTTTGCCGGCACGCTGGCCCCCCTGCAGCAGCGCCTGGCCGACTTGCAGGTCAGGCAACCGGCAGACCTCGCCAGCGCGCAGGCCGGCGTGCGCGCCGACGTGCAGGGCGCGCTGGACGGCATCAACGGCGAGATCGGCAATGTGCAGGTGGAAGTTGCCGGCGCCGCGGCAGGTATTCAGACAGAAATTGAAGCCACGGCGCAAGTCCTGGCAACGGTGCTGGACGGGCTCCAGGCCCAAATCGATGCGATCATGGCCGAGGTGTCCGGCGTCCTTGACTCGGTCATGGGGCGGATTGATGCGGCCGTCACCGTGCTGGAGGAGGAACTCGCCGCACTCACCAAACAGGTCGGCGGTTTCAAGGACCGCACCCGGGAAGTGGCGTTGGCCATTGCGGCGCCGGTGCTGGGAGTCGAGGCGGCCATTGACGCGGTCGCTGCTCAGATTGAAGCCGTGGGCCAGGTCATCGACGGCATCCTGGCCAGCATCGAGGCGCAGATTGCTCGCCTGGAAACCGTGATCGCGGCGCTCAAGCAGACCGTGGACACGGCTGTGGCTGGGGTGGACGACACGCTGACTATCTTGAAAGACGCACTGGGCGAAGTCATCACCGAGATCGACGAACTCAAGGTCACGTTGCAAGCCCTGCCCGAGCGCTTCCAGCCGGTCGAAGCGCAAATCGACGAAGCGCAGCAGATGATTGAAAGCATCCAGCAGCGCATCCGTGAATTCATGGACCGCGCCGACCGCGCGCTGGCGCAGGCCAGCCGCGAGATGGACCAGGCCGATGCGCTGTGCGACAACGCCATCGCCGTCTGCACCAAATACATCACGCGTTCGCTGGCCATGGTGGCAGCGCGCACGCTGTTCATGGGCGTCAAGGCGATGATTCCCGGCATCAGAACCACCATTGCCGGTGCACGCGCCACGGTGAAGACATCCGGCAACACCGCCATCAGCCTGCTGGACCAGGCCATCGCGGTTGTCGAGCAGTTGCGGTCCGTGGTCAAGCAGGCCATCGAACAGGTGCGCCAGGCCATTGCCCAGGTGGTTGCCGTGCTGGACCAGGTGCGCGCAGCCCTCGTACAGGCACAGGAGCGCATGACACAGGTTTCTGTCGACATGCATGCGGCGGCCGAGCAAGTCAAGGCCCAGCCCGACAAGCTGGTGGCCCAGGTGCGGGAGGCGCGCGACAGCTTTGTCGCCGCCACGCAGCCGCGTGAGAAAGTCAATACCGTGTGCGCGCAGGTGCTGGGTTTCAAGGGCCGCTTTGTGGCGCCGGTTCGCCTGCAGGTGGAAGGCGCCGAGTCACGCGTGATCCAGGGCATCAGCGATGTGCAGGCGAAGATGCAGCCGCCCATGGACCAGCTCAAGGAAAAAGTGCAGGCCCTGCGTGACCAGATGTCGGCGTTGCAGGCACAGATCCGGCGTCCGCCCGCCCAGCTTCAGGCCTTGATGGAAGAACTCAAGGCCCAGCTGAACCAGCAGGTGGGCCGCGCGCGCCAGGTGCTCGACGATGTGCTGGCCAAGGCCGATGCCCTGATCAGCCAGGCCCAGCAGGCTGTGCAATCTGCGGCGCAGGCGGAAAGCGACGCCAGCCAGGCTTTGTCCGGAATGGCCGGCCGCTTCAGCCAGGCCAGCAGCGAAACCAGCAACCTCGTCACGCGGATGCAGGCGGCTGCCGACGACGCCACCAGCCAGGTGGACGGGCTTGGCGCCAGGCTGGATAACTTTCGCACCGAAGCCGAAAACGCCTTCCAGCAAATTCAGGCAAGTGTGCAAAGCGCCGGCGACAGCGCCCTCGCCCTGCGCCAGGACTTTGAAGCAGCGGGCCAATCCGCCAGCCGCCAGCCTGATGCCCTCTCGGCCAGCATGGCTGCCCTGCTCAGCGCCGCAGAGCCCCTGCAACGCGCGTTGGCTTCCGCGCAACAGGACGCCACTGACCAGGCCGAAGCGGCGAATCAGGCCAGCGCCGGGCCGCTGGAAAAACTGGCAGCTGCCCGGCAGGCCCTGGCCACCATGC
Source organism: Polaromonas sp. (assembly GCF_039930745.1). Lineage (GTDB taxonomy): Bacteria > Pseudomonadota > Gammaproteobacteria > Burkholderiales > Burkholderiaceae_C > Polaromonas. The sequence continues at coordinate 3,790 of NZ_JBDTTH010000099.1, forward strand.
TGGACGATGCGTTGGCCGCAGTCGCGCCGCCCGGCGACGCTGCCCGGGAAGAACAGCAGAAGATGGACGAGCGGCTGGCATCGGTCGCGGGTGAAGTGGATGGATTAAAGCAACAGGTGCAGGCAGCGTCCAAAGAGGTCGCCGAGCGCACGGCCGAGGCCCGCGCCGAAGTCGAGCAGTATCGCGACAAGGGCCAGGCGCTGATTGAAGAGGCCATGAAGGAAGTGGCGACGGCCAAGGCGCAAACCGAGGTCGCGCGTGCCGACGCAGTGAGTGCCGAGGCCACGATGGATGCCGAGGTCGTCAAACACGGCGGCGAAGCGCTGGCACGCAAGGCGCCGCCTGCAGAAGCAGCGGCACCTGCAACTGCCGCGCCGCCGCCATCTCCCGCCGATGCCGGCCAGGCACCAGCCGCACCAGGTGCCGGCGCGCCAGTTGGCCCCTCGGGCAGCACCGCTCCGAACAATGCCGGTGCTGCACCGGCCAGCCCATCGGCGAAAGGGGACGGCACCAGCCCGGCACCTTCGGCCAAACAGCAAGTCCCTCAAGGCAGCGGTCCAGACGCAGGATCTGCCCCGAGCGGCGCTGCAACAGATACCCCATCACCGCAGGGGGCCGGCACGCCTCAAGAGCCAGGCAGTAGCGACAAAACACCCGCTGCGTTGGAAGAAGGAGCGTCCGCGAATCAAACCCAGCCTGATGGGAAGCAGCCCGACAAGCCATCTGGATTACCGGGTGGCGATCAGGTTAAACCGCCTGCGGCGGCGGCCGAGCTGCCGGGTGACGGGCTGCCTGCCTCACCCTCCGCGGCCTCATCAGACACGCCAACCGGCAATACGACGGGCATGCCAGACACGCCCCATGCGCCTGACGGGCCCGCCAAGTTGCCGTCCGACCTGCCGCCCGGCAGCAGCGGTGCAACACCCGCCGATCCGTCCCCACCTGGCGCATCAGCTGCAGACCCGACCCGCCCGCGGCCACCCCAGCCGCTCAAGGATACGTTGGACAAAGCCGCATCGCCGAAACCGGGTATGCCGGCACCGGATGCGCTTCCATCCGGACTCGAAGCCCTGGCCGACAAGCTGCCTGCACCGGCAGATGCAGCCGAGGCAGGCAAGTTTCTCGAAGGTCTGAAAGACGCGATTGCAGGCAGTGCCAAGCCCTGAAAACAGGGCGGGCCACCTGACGCAGGCGTGAAATACGCCGCAGTTTTTCGCAAATTCGCACATAAAAACCACACCCATCCCTCAATTAGGGGATGCCCGAAATAACGTGAAACCCTAAAGTCGGAACGTTGCTGTGACAACACCCATAAGCTGGAACAAAGGCAGAAGACGAAAAGTCGACCAACAGATCTCAGTCTCAACGACGTCCCTTCAAAAGGACTTGGCAAGCCACCGCAAGGTGGTTTTTTTTGCCTGTGTCAGCCCCCAGTCAGCGGCCCAAGAGCTCGCGTTACCATTCGGCATCAAGCGAAAAGGCCGCCCGGTTTTGCGAACCCCCAGCGCCGACGCCACCCCCATTCATTCCAGGAGTTTTACCGTGAACCCAGACCACCAGGCCGCAGCTGTCAGCCAGGGCTTTTCCGTTTCGCCTCAGGATCGGCTTCCGATGATGGCCAGGGAGGCCATGTCTGCCGCACAAGGCGAAGCGGCCGATGCCCTGATTGCCGGCCCGCGCAAGGCCGTGTTCGGCCCCTTTATTCCCCTGCTGCGCAGCCCCGAACTGATGGTGCGTGTCGGCAAGGTGGGTGAATACCTGCGTTTTGACAGCCTGCTGGAAGTCCGCATCCGTGAACTTGCCATGTGCGTGGTCGCGCGCCATGTGTCCAACCAGTTTGAATGGCTGATGCATGCACCGCTGGCGCTCAAGGCCGGCGTCCCGCAGGCCAGCCTGGATGCCATTGCCGAAGGCCGCTATCCGCACAGCCAGGCTCAGGACGAGGCAGCTGCCGTGGACCTGGTCACCGAACTGCTGCAGCACCACGGTGTCAGCGACAGCAGCTATGCCGCCGCATTGGGTGTGTTCGGCGAGCAGGGTGTGGTCGAGCTGACGACGCTGGTCGGCTATTTTGCGATGGTCTGCTGGGTCATGAACGTGGCACGCACACCCACCGACAACAAGCCGGGTTTCTCGCCCTTGGCGGCTTTCCCCGCCTGATCCTCCGCGCTACAAGGCCAGCAGCACCCGCTCAGGACTGATGTCATTGAGGCAGCGTGTGTGGCCCAGCGGGCATTCGCGCTCAAAACACGGTGCGCAATCCAGCGGCGGCTGGTAGCTGGCATCGTTCTTCAACCAGAGCACCGTCGCCCGCGCGCTGAGCGGCGGGGTGTGCAAAGGGCTGGACGATCCGAAAACTGCCACCTGCGGCACCCCGAAAGCGGCGGCCACATGCATCAGGCCCGAGTCGTTGCTCACCACGCTTTTGGCCGCGGCAATGGCACACAGGGCCTGCAGCAAGGTGGTCTTGCTTGCAAGATTGACACAGGCACCAGGCCGCGCCGCGTTGGCTGCCAAGGCAATTTCCTCACACAGCGCTGCTTCCTTGCTCGACCCCAGCAGCAGGACCGGCAAGGCCAGGCTTTGAGCCAGCCCGGCAAAGTGTCGGGCTGGCCAGCGTTTGGCCGGACCGTATTCGGCACCCGGGGCAAACACATGAAACGCGCCGCGATGCAGGCCAAGTTCGGCCAGGGAGCGGTCCACCTCGTCCGAAGGCATGTGCAACTGCGGCCGGTCGGCCTCCAGGTCCGTTTCACCGCTGAGCGCCGAATAAAACGCCACCATGGGTGGGCGCTGGCCTTTGGACGGATTTTTCAGGCGGTGCGTCAGCAGGCCGATACGCGCCTCGCCGAGGTAGCCAACACGTTTGGGAATGCCGGCCAACAGGGGCAACAGGGCGCTTTTCAATGAATTGGGCAGCACATAAGCGGTGTCGAAGCGGCCTTCGATCTGCCGGGCCAGCGCGCGCCGAGCCTTGAACTGCAAGCCGCCGTGGGCAAAAGGAAATTCAATGACCTCGTGTACCTGCGGCATCGCGCGGTAAACCGGCGCCACCCAGGGCAACGCACCTACTGTGAGCTGCTCACCCCGCGCATGCAGACGCCGCAACAGTGGCTCGGTCATAACTGCGTCGCCTATCCACTGGGGAGCGACGATCAGCGACCTAGTGATGGCCACCGAAGTGTTCGCCGGCTTTCAGCCGATAAACCGTGCCGCAGTAAGGGCACTTCGCCTCCCCGGTGCGTGCCACATCCAGGTAGACCTTAGGGTGGCTGTTCCAGATTTTCATGTCGGCCTTGGGGCTGGGGCAATAAACGCCGCCTTGCGCGTTCAGGTCGGAGGCCAGCAGTTCGACAGCAGAAGAATCGAGGGTCATGGTGGAGGTGCTCATCTTGGGACTTTCAGGAAGCGCTTCAGACTTTGGCTAACCAGCTGGCGTACTTGGGATTGCGGCCGTTGACGATGTCAAAAAACGCGCTCTGGATTTTTTCGGTGATCGGGCCGCGCGAACCGGCGCCAATCTCGATCCGGTCGAGCTCGCGGATAGGCGTGACCTCGGCGGCGGTGCCGGTGAAAAAGGCTTCGTCGGAGATATATACCTCGTCACGCGTGATGCGTTTTTGCACCAGTTCCAGCCCCAGGTCTTTGCAGATGTGCAGGATGGTGTTGCGCGTGATGCCGTTGAGCGCGCCGGCCGACAGGTCGGGCGTGTAGACCACGCCACCCTTGATCACGAAGATGTTTTCGCCAGCGCCTTCGCTGACAAAACCTGAGGCGTCCAGCAGCAGCGCTTCGTCGTAGCCGTCATCCAGCGCTTCCATGTTGGCCAGGATGGAATTGGTGTAGTTGCTGACCGCCTTGGCCTGCGTCATGGTGATGTTGACGTGGTGGCGGGTGTAGCTCGATGTCTTGACGCGAATGCCGCGTTTCATGCCTTCTTCGCCGAGGTAGGCACCCCAGGCCCAGGCGGCGACCATCAGATGGATGGTGTTGCCCTTGGGGCTGACGCCGAGTTTTTCCGAGCCTATCCAGGTCAGCGGGCGCAGGTAGCCGCTCTCCAGCTTGTTCTCGCGCACCACGGCAATCTGCGCTTGCATGACTTCTTCCTTGGTGAAGGGAATTTTCATGCGCAGGATTTTGGCGCTGTTGAACAGGCGCTCGGTGTGCTCTTCGAGCCGGAAAATCGCCGAGCCGCCGCCGTCTTGCTTGTAGGCGCGCACACCTTCAAAAGCACCACAACCGTAATGCAGGGTGTGGCTCAGCACGTGGATTTTGGCGTCGCGCCATTCGACCATCTGGCCGTCCATCCAGATTTTGCCGTCGCGGTCTTCCATGGAGGGTGCTACTGGGGGCATGGTGCTGATCCTGTGGTGATGTCGTGGAATGATTCTTTGAGGCCGGAGAGGCCGGAGAGGCCGGCAAAAACCCGAAACGCTGATTTTACGGGGCCGGCGGCAGCTCACCTGTGGCCGGCGGGGAATCGGCCATGTCCGGCCTGACCAGCACATGGTGCGTCAGCTTGCCGCTGGTAAAGGTGCAGGTGACGTGCGACTGCCCGCCGTCAGTCCAGCGAAACACTTCGGGCTGCGCGTCCTTTTCGGATTGCAGCGCGCCCAGGCTTCGGGTCATGGCCACCACATGCAGCAGGGTCATGCCCGGTTTGAGTTTGGCATTGAGCATGACGGCGCTGTCGGTATAACCGATGGGCCGGTTGGCGGCGCGCTTGAGCACCTGCATCATGCGGGTGAAATGCAGCAGCAGCCACATCATCAGGCCGCCAGCCGCAGCCGCGACCCCGGGCCAGCCAAAACTGCGGTAAGCCAACGCCACCACGGCCACACCTGCGATAGGAACAATGATTTTCTGGAAGTTCATGAGCGCATTTTCGCAGCTGCGCGCGGCCCCGATCTGCGGGGAATGCGTAGGCGTGCCGCCTGTGGGAATTTCAGTGGGGAGGCACCGGCGCCAGGCCCGCGCAGGCGTCATTATGGAGTTGATCGATATTTTCAAGCAAAATATGCCCTAAACCCTTATTCCGCGGGCGCAAGTAGCTATTAATTCAGGAGCACATCAGCCTGCGGCATGCGTCCCGTCAAAAGCGTGTGGGCCCAGTCCGGCCGGCCATTGCGCCGCGCGATTTCGGCCTGGGCTTCGTGTGCGTAGGGCACCGCACGCAGTTCGACCCGCCAGCCACCTCGCGCCTGTTCAAGCAAGGCATAACGCGCATGCGGAGCCCCCGTTTCAACCACATGCGGATGGGGATGGGCATCGTCATAAGCCTGCAGGCCGACACTGCCCGGGTTGACCACCAGGGAACCGCCGCACTGCACAACGCGGGGCACATGGGTGTGCCCGCACAGCACCAGCCCATGGCGCTCGTCGCCGAGACGCTCACGCACCTCTTCAGGCGTAGCCGGTCGGGTTCCCGTGCTGCCCGTGTCGCCGAAGCCGGCCACCACGGTTTCCAGCCAGTACTGCAGGTCGTTGTCGGGTGTGCCGTGGCACAGACGAATGCCTGGCTCCAGCACCTGCCTGGCCGGCAGCGCGCGCAGCCACGCGGCCTGCGCCGGGCTGACTTGCGCCGCCGCAAACCCGTCGCTGCTCAGCGGGTCCATGGCCGGCGCACCGGGTTCGAGCAAAGCCAGTAGCTGGCGTTCGTGGTTGCCGCGTATGGTCGGGAAGTCCTGCGCCATCAGCAGGTCGGCGGTTTCTGCCGGCTGCAACGGCCCGCTCAGGATGTCGCCGAGGTTGACCGTCTGGTCCACCCCTTGGCGCTTGATGTCCGCCAGCACCGCCTCAAGTGCTAGCAAATTTCCGTGGATGTCCGAGATAACCGCGAGTTTCATCACCCTGATTGTGCAATGCCTCAACTCAGGCTGCGCACCACGTCCATGGCTTGCTCGACCCGCTCGACGGCATGAATGGTCAGTCCTTCGATCGGCTTCTTGGGGGCGTTGGCTTTGGGCACTACCGCCACGCTGAAACCCAGCTTGGCCGCCTCCTTGAGCCGCTCCTGGCCACGCGGCGCAGGCCGAACTTCGCCGGCCAGCCCGACCTCGCCAAAGGCAATAAAACCCTTGGGCAGCGGCTTGCCGCGCAGGCTGGAGGTGATGGACAGCATCACGGCCAGATCAGCCGCCGGCTCGCTGATGCGCACCCCGCCGACGGCGTTGACAAACACGTCCTGGTCCATGCAGGCAATACCCGCATGGCGGTGCAACACCGCCAGCAGCATGGCCAGCCGGTCGCGGTCCAGGCCGACCGACAGGCGCCGCGGGCTGGGACCGCCGCTGTCCACCAGCGCCTGGATTTCAACCAGCAGCGGACGCGTGCCCTCCAGCGTCACCATCACACAGCTGCCCGGCACCGGCTCGGCGTGCTGGCTCAGGAAAATCGCGCTGGGGTTGCTCACACCTTTGAGGCCTTTTTCGGTCATGGCAAACACGCCGATCTCGTTGACGGCGCCAAAGCGGTTCTTGATGGCCCGCACCAGGCGAAAACTCGAATGCGTGTCGCCCTCGAAATAAAGCACGGTGTCTACCATGTGCTCAAGCACGCGCGGGCCAGCCAGCGCGCCCTCCTTGGTGACGTGGCCGACCAGGATGATGCAGACGCCGCTGGCCTTGGCCGCACGCGTCAGGTGGGCCGCACATTCGCGCACCTGCGCCACCGAGCCCGGGGCGGAGGTGAGCTGCTCCGAATACACGGTCTGGATGGAATCGATCACGGCCACAGCAGGCCGCGTGGCTTCCAGCGTGGCGAGAATTTTTTCAAGCTGAATCTCCGCCAGCACCTTGACCTGCGAGCCGTCCAGCCCGAGCCTGCGCGAGCGCAGGGCCACCTGCGCGCCGCTTTCCTCGCCGGTAACGTAAAGGGTGTCCAGGCCGGCGCGCTGCAGGGAATCCAGGGCCTGCAATAGCAAGGTTGATTTGCCGATGCCGGGATCGCCGCCTATCAACACCACCCCGCCTTCGACAATGCCGCCCCCCAGGACACGGTCCAGTTCCTCGTGCCCGGTGGGCGTGCGGGCCATGTCCGTCGCCTCGATATCGGCCAGGGTCGCCACTTCCGACGGTTTGGCCAAAGAGGCAAAACGGTTTTTTACCGGCGACTGACTTTCGGCAACCGATTCAATGAGCGTGTTCCAGGCCCCGCAATGCGGACATTTGCCCAGCCATTTGGGGTTGGTTCCGCCGCATTCGGTGCAGGTGTAAATCGTCTTGTCTTTGGCCATGGAGTGATATTACTGTAATTATTCACAGTACGGGTAAATCCCAGCAGATGGGGACTGGGCAGGAAAGTGCCATTTCATTTAACATGTTAAATAATTTTGACGCACTGCATGACCACACCGTTTACCCACCGCAACCTGCCCCGCCTGCTGCTGCAGGCGCGCGAGTCCGTGATGGCGCACACCCGGCCGCGCCTGCGTGAGCACGCACTGAGCGACCAGCAATGGCGCGTGCTGCGGGTACTGGGCGAACACGGCGTGGTGGAAACCGGCAAGGTCGCCCGCGAAGCCTTCATCCTCGGCCCCAGCCTTACTGGCGTGCTGACCCGCATGGAACGCGACGGCCTGATTCGCCGCGCGCGGGACCCGGCCGACCAGCGCCGCACGGTGGTCGAAGCCACGGACAGGGGCATGCAGCTTGTCGAGACCCTGTCGCAGACGATTGAAGCGCACTACGCCTGGATGGAAAAAACCTTGGGCAAGCAGAGCCTGGCACAGCTCTACGAACTGCTCGATCAATTGATTGAACTGGAGCAGCCATGAGCTGGATGCCGCAGGGAACCGTTTACGGCACGCTGCTGAACTTCCGCTCGGAGGTCGAGGCGATGGCGCCGCAGATGAATCAGCCGCCTTACAAGACGCCGCCGAAAGCACCCGTGCTGTATGTGAAAACGGCCAACACCTGGAGCACCCATGGCGCGGCCATCGCCATGCCGGCCCGCGTCCCCGAAGTCGAGATTGGCGCCACCATCGCGATGGTGACGGGCGCGTCTGGCACCGTCGCCGGCTATGTGCTGATGAACGACCTGTCCGTTCCGCACGCCAGCTTTTTCCGGCCTCCCGTCAAGTTCAAATGTCTGGACGGCTTTCTCGGCATCGGCGAGCGTTTGGTGCCTGCCAGCGAAGCCGGCGATCCTTCGGGCTTCATGCTGGAAGTGCGCATCAACGGCGAGCTCAGACAGACCGTGAACTTCGACCATCTGCTTCGCGATGCGGCCCGGCTGCTGGCCGATGTCGGTGAATTCATGACGCTGCGCCCCGGCGATGTGCTGATGCTGGGCTGCGATGCAGGCCGGCCGCTGGCCAGGGCCGGGGATCGCATCGACATCACAGCGCCGGGTTTCGGCATGCTGAGCAACACCCTTACAGCAGAGGCCTCATGAAACATGCACGTGCTGCTTACCAGGGCGTGACCCAGCGCGCCGTCGAGCACGATGGTCGATTGCTGCTTGATGATGGCCGGCTCGTCGGTGAAGACGCTGTTACCTGGCTGCCGCCACTGGCACCCACGCCCCGCCCGCGCACCATCCTCGCGCTTGGCCTGAATTACGCCGACCATGCGAAGGAGCTTGAATTCAAGGCACCCGACGAACCGCTGGTCTTCATCAAGGGCGAAGGCACGCTGACCGGTCACCGACAGCTCACGCGCCGCCCAGCCGATGTGCAGTTCATGCACTACGAATGTGAACTCACGGTGGTCATCGGAAAGACGGCAAAAAAGGTCAAGCGTGACGACGCGTACAACTTCATCGCGGGCTACACCATCGCCAATGACTACGCGATTCGCGATTACCTCGAAAACTGGTACCGCCCCAACCTGCGTGTGAAAAACCGCGACACTTGCACGCCGCTGGGCCCGTGGCTGGTAGACGCCGTAGACATTGCTGACCCGATGGCGCTGGCACTGCAGACCACTGTCAACGGAAACGTCACGCAGTCCGGCAACACGCGCGACATGATTTTTGATGTGCCCTTCCTGATCGAATATTTCAGCAGCTTCATGACGCTGCAGCCCGGCGACCTGATCCTGACCGGCACGCCCGACGGTGTGGTCGATTGCCAGCCTGGCGATGTGGTTGTCACCAGCATCGAGGGCCTGGGCGCGCTTATCAACACGATTGAATGAATATGAAAATAGATCACCTTATCAACGGCAAATCCGTTGCCAGCACCCGCTACTTCGAGACCGTTAATCCTGCGACGCAGGAAGTGCTGGCTGAAATCGCTTCCGGCGACGAAGCCGAAGTCAACGCCGCCGTCGCCGCGGCAAAAGAAGCGTTTCCGAAATGGGCCGGCATGCCCGCGCCACAGCGCGCCAAACTCATCCGCAAGCTCGGTGATCTGATCGCTGCCCATGTGCCCGAGATCGCGCAGATGGAGACCAACGATTGCGGTCAGGTGATTGCGCAGACCGGCAAGCAACTGATCCCCCGCGCGGCCGACAACTTCTATTATTTTGCAGAGATGTGCACCCGGGTCGATGGCCACACCTACCCGACCGAGACGCACCTGAACTACACGCTGTACCACCCGACCGGCGTCTGCGCGCTGATCTCGCCCTGGAACGTGCCCTTCATGACGGCGACCTGGAAGGTCGCGCCTTGCCTGGCCTTCGGCAACACCGCAGTACTGAAAATGAGCGAGTTGTCGCCGATGACCGCAGCACGCCTGGGCGAGCTGGCACTCGAAGCCGGCATTCCGCCCGGCGTGCTCAACATCGTGCACGGCTACGGCAAGGAGGCTGGCGAGCCGCTGTGCCGCCACCCCGACGTGCGAGCGATTTCCTTCACCGGCTCCACCGCCACCGGCAACCGCATCGTGCAGGCCGCAGGCCTGAAAAAATTCAGCATGGAGCTGGGCGGCAAATCACCCTTCGTGATTTTTGATGATGCGAATCTCGGGCGAGCACTCGATGCCGCGGTGTTCATGATTTTCTCCAACAACGGCGAACGCTGCACCGCCGGCAGCCGCATCCTGGTGCAGCAGTCGATCTATGCCGACTTCACTGCCAAATTTGTGGAGCGCGCCAAGCGCATCAAGGTCGGCGACCCGCTCGATGAAGCCACCACCATAGGCCCCATGATTTCGCAGGGCCACCTGGCCAAAGTGCGCAGCTACATCGAGCTCGGCCCCAAGGAAGGTGCCACCCTGCTGTGCGGTGGCCTCGGTGCTCCGGACCTGACGGAGCGCGTGAAGAAAGGCAACTACGTTTTGCCCACGGTGTTTGCCGATGTTGACAACCGCATGCGCATCGCGCAAGAAGAAATTTTCGGTCCCGTCGCCTGCCTGATCCCGTTCAAGGACGAAGCCGACGCGATTCGCCTGGCCAACGACACGCAATACGGCCTGTCGAGTTATGTCTGGACCGAAAACCTGGGCCGCGCCCACCGGGTGGCTGCAGCCGTCGAAGCCGGCATGTGTTTCGTCAACAGCCAGAACGTGCGTGACCTTCGCCAGCCTTTCGGCGGCACCAAGGCCTCGGGCACGGGGCGCGAGGGCGGCACCTGGAGTTACGAGGTGTTCTGTGAACCGAAAAATGTGGCGGTCTCGCTGGGTAGCCATCACATTCCACATTGGGGAAGCGCATGAATGCGCTCCCCCTTGGGGTTACCGGGACGCCCCCCTCCCCATCCCTCCCCTCGAGGGGAGGGGGTCATAGCCTGAGGACTCATCATGGGTAAGCTCGCCCTCGCCGCCAAAATCACACACGTGCCCTCGATGTACCTCAGCGAGCTGGACGGCCCGCGCAAGGGCACGCGGCAAGACGCGATTGATGGGCACCTGGAGATTGACCGGCGCTGTCGCGCTTTGGGTGTGGACACCATCGTGGTGTTCGACACGCACTGGCTGGTCAATGCCAACTATCACATCAATTGCGCGCCGCACTTCAAAGGTCTGTACACCAGCAACGAGCTGCCTCACTTCATCAGCAACATGGGCTTCGAGTTTGCGGGCAACCCGTCACTGGGCCAGTTGCTGGCCAAAACCTGCAATGCGCACGGCGTGGAAACCCTCGCGCACGACGCCACCACACTGAACCCGGAGTACGGCACGCTGGTGCCCATGCGCTACATGAACGCCGACCAGCACTACAAGGTGGTGTCCGTCTCGGCGCTGTGCCAGGCGCATTACCTCAACGACAGCGCGCGTTTGGGTTGGGCCATGCGCCGTGCCATTGAAGACGAGTACGACGGTACGGTTGCTTTTTTTGCCAGCGGCTCGCTGTCACATCGCTTTGCGCAGAATGGCCTGGCACCCGAATACGCTTTCAAAATCTGGAGTCCCTTCCTCGAAACGCTGGATCAAGAGGTGGTACGCATGTGGCGACGCGGCGATTGGAAAGCGTTCTGCGCGATGCTGCCCGAATACGCAGCCAAAGGCCATGGCGAAGGTTTCATGCATGACACCGCCATGCTGCTGGGCGCCCTGGGTTGGTCGGACTACGATGGCCAGGCCGAGGTCATCACGCCTTACTTCGGCGCCTCGGGCACGGGGCAGATCAACGCCGTGTTCCCGGTCACGCCGCAGACTGGCGCCGCCATTCCTGCCGCACAGGCCTCGTCAGCGCACGGCTACCAGGCCGTCAGCCGGCTCTGACCAACACCGGATAACCCATGCCACACCTCGTCATCCTCTACACCTCCAACCTCGAGGCCTCCAGCGACATGACGGCGCTTTGCCGCGCACTGGCCGACACGATGCAGGCCGTGAAAGACGAGGAAGGCAAACAGGTCTTCCCCACCGGCGGCACACGGGTGCTGGCCTACCCGGCCGCGCATTACGCGGTGGCCG